>NVVK01000019.1:0-24358 GCA_002733335.1 Methylophaga sp. | reverse complement strand
GGTTNATTACAACGTTGGCACAAGAACTCTCCACWCCAGCAATCYTTTTTTACAANTTTTGAGATAACATGGCAAGCACGCAAAAACTAACTGATGGCTTTAAACGTTTTCAACAGCAATATTTTGGCGATGATAGACGWCTTTATGACAGCATGATTTCAGGTCAACCAGCAAAAACAATGATGATAGCCTGTTGTGATTCACGGGTTGATCCTGCCATTGTGACGGATTGTGACCCAGGTGATTTATTTGTTGTACGTAATGTGGCAAATTTAGTTCCCCCTTGTGAACATGATAGTAATCATCATGGAACGAGTGCTGCCTTAGAATTTGCTGTTAATGGTCTAGAGGTAGAAAATATTATTATCATGGGACATTCGAACTGTGGTGGTATYAAGGCGTTATGGACGGACGATAGTAATGATAATGACGCTGCTCAGTCTCAGTTTATTCATAAATGGGTTTCTATTGCTAAACCAGCAAAAGATTGGGTGATGACTAATTTATCTGACGCATCGCCCGAAGAAAAGATTAAAGCATGTGAACAACGGGCAATATTAGAATCATTATCTAATTTAATGGCATTTGATTGGATCCGCGAACGAGTAGAACAAGGYACGTTGAGTTTACATGCTTGGTATTTTGATATTCCTGCAGGTGAACTATTGTGCTTTAATCCACAAAATGGCGCGTTTGAAGCAGTAAGTTAACGTTCTTTATCGAGTGAGGGCTCTKTTTTATTCAACAATTTCATCAGTGTCAGAGATTGTCGCTGGTGATTYTTTYTCAATATCATCAATGATTACATCTGTTTCTTCATYACCTAGACCAATGGTATTWMMWAAACCTTGAAAGAAGCCGGTCTCTTTTTCAGCTAGGGGTACAACGATATTGGCGCTTTTCTTATCTGTTTGAGGTAAATCTTCGCGCGCTACCGTATGGGTATCACCTTTAACATACGCTAATAGGTCGTTCTCAAAGAATAATGTGATTTGGCGTTGTTCACGGTTGCCATTACCAGGATGAAAGCTATAGATATAATCCCAACGGTTGGGATGAAAAGTGTCAATTAAAAGTGGTGTTCCCATCACGTAGGTGACTTGGCTCTTGGTCATATTAGGCTTGAGCTGGTTAATCATCTCTTGAGTGACGTCGTTACCTTGTTGGATATCAATGCGATAAACCCCAGGAATCTTATCTTTGTTACAGGCACTGGTGAAGAGCGTGAAGCTTGCAATGATGCAAAGAAGAAAAATTTTCATTTATATTCAATATCTATATTAATTTCCAAACTGAAATGATACGCTATAGCCAAATAACTTGAAACCTGCATTTGCAAGTTATTCGTTAATAGCCCTTAGTTTCGAGAGAGTATTGTGTAATGGAAAGTCAAGATTTAAGAAAAGCTGGTTTAAAAGTCACGTTGCCAAGACTGAAAGTATTAGAAATCCTTGAAACAGCAGAGCAGCGACATTTAAGCGCTGAAGATGTTTATAAAGCCATGTTAGAGATGGGGGAAGAGATTGGTCTTGCTACGGTCTATCGCGTTTTAACACAATTTGAAGGTGCCGGTTTAGTTTCACGATTAACCATTGACGGTGGTCATGCGGTATTTGAATTAGAAGACGGTACGCATCACGATCATTTATTATGTGTGCGCTGTAATAGTATTGAAGAGTTTGTTGATGAAGTGATTGAAGAACGCCAAAAAGCCATCGCTAAAGATAAAGGTTTTGAAATGACCGATCATAGTTTATATATCTATGGTATTTGTGGAAAGTGTCAAAAGTAATTTTAGCATTATCNTTAGTTATACTGACGCCATCTTAGATGGGATTATAAATGYTGCTGGTTAAGCATTTCTTCAGCATGAAGGCGCGTTTTCTCTGTTATCGTTACCCCGCCTAACATCCTAGCAATTTCTTCAATTCGTTGTTCGTGGCTCAGTGTTATGATTTCAATATGTGCACTGTCTTTTAAGTTGGTTTTACTCACTTGTAACTGCTGATGAGCTTGGGCAGCGACTTGTGGTAAATGGGTAATGCAAATAACTTGTCGGTTTTTGGCAAGTTTACGTAAATGATTGCCAACAATTTCTGCAATGCCACCACCAATGCCTACATCAACTTCGTCAAATACTAAGGTCGGCACGCTACGACTGCTGGCGGTTACTACTTGAATAGCAAGGCTAATGCGAGCTAATTCGCCACCCGAGGCAACCTTACCTAATTCACCAGCAGGTTGGCCGGGATTGGTCGTGACTAATAGCTGAATATTATCTGCACCCGTTTCATTGAAGCGCTCATTTTCCATCGGTGAAATAACAAACTCCACTTGGCCTGTTGGCATGGCTAAATCTTGAATAGATTGTGTTATTTTTTTAGATAAAGGTTGAGCGGTTTGTTGCCGCTTTTTACTNATTTCTTTACACAGTTTATGACAAGCCGTCATGTGTTGACTCAGTTGTTGCTGTAAGTCTTTAGTGTGTACTTCGATATTCGCTAATGACGCCAATTCTTGTTGAAGTTGTTCAAAATGCTCGGGTAATTGTTCRATTTCAATTTGGTGTTTACGTGCTTGTTCATGCAAGGTGGCTAATTCTACTTCAACGAGTTGCAAGCGCTGCGGATCATTATCGCTATGATCCAAATAATGACGTAATTCATTTGATACTTCATCGAGTTGAATAACCGTCGAGTTTAATGTTTCAATAATATTGTGAAATTGGGGTTCAATCTCTTGGTAGTGCGTGATCTTATTCAACGTTTGAGAGAGAACAGAATAGACGGCATCTTGCTCTTGTTCAAATAACTGATACTGTGCTGATTGTGCGGCTTCAATTAACTGTGATGCATTATTGCGGTGTTGGTGCTCTTTAATAAGCTGTTCTATATAGTTTTGACTGAGATTGAGTGTTTGTAATTCAGTGATTTGATAATCTAATAAGTCACGACGCGCTGTTTGATCTTGAGATTGTTGCTTGATCGAGTCTAACTGTTGCTGTGTGGCTTTTAATTGTTGATATTGTATGGCGAGCTCGGCTAATAAAGAATGTGTACCTGCAACGGTATCTAATAGCTCGCGTTGGGTTGAGGTGCGTATCAGTGACTGGTGAGCATGTTGCCCGTGAATATCAATGGTACGAATACTGATTTCACGGAGTTGTGCTAATGGGACTGTTCGGCCATTAATATAGGCACGTGAACGGCCTTCTTTATTGATTGTTCTACGTAATTCACATTGCCCGTCATCATCAAGCTCTTGTTCACATAACCACTGTTGCAGAGGTGGGTTATTTTCAATATCAAAACTAGCGGCTATTTCTGCTCGTTCGCTACCATGCCGTACCATTTTTGAATCTGCTCGGTCACCTAAAACCAAGCTAAGTGCATCCACTAACATTGATTTACCGGCACCTGTTTCACCTGTTAGTGATGTCATTCCTTCACCAAAAGTGACTTCGATATCTTCAACGACCGCTAAGTTGCGAATGCTGAGGGCTTTAATCATGTTAGTTTTTTACCCCATTCTAATTTTGCTCGGAGAATAGAATAATGATCATGATCTTCTTGATGAAGTAGTTGGATTGTGCTGGTATGACGTTGAATACGAATAGCATCGCCAGGTTGCATAATATGACCAGGACGACCATCACAGGTTGCCATAGCCGTATTGGTATTATTTTCACTTAGAATAATATCAATTACACTATTTGCAGCAATAACCAATGGGCGATTACTCAGTGAATGCGGGCAAACAGAGGCGAGCACAAGTGCATCTAAGTCCACATCAAGAATAGGCCCGCCTGCTGACATGGCATAGGCCGTCGAACCTGTCGGGGTTGCAATGACGAGTCCATCGGCACGTTGGCTATTTAAAAAYCGACCATTGATATAGGTTTCAAACTCGATCATATGTAGRCTTTGATGGGCATGAACRACAACATCATTCATTGCTTTTCCTACTGGTTCTTTAGCATTGTTAATGGTGGCATACATTAAAAAACGGGTATCTTCACGGTAATTACCATCAAGAATYTCGGTAAGTTGTTGTTCAAGTTTAGAAAGSGTTACATCGGCTAAAAARCCAAGACGACCCACATTGATACCGACTAAAGGTAAATTGGAGCCTGATAGTGCGCGTGAAGCCGATAATAATGTGCCATCTCCCCCTATGGCAATGGTGAGATCACAGTGTTGAGGAAAATCATTAATTGAAACGACATCTATTTCTGGTAAAAAGGACATCGGCTCGTTGATGACCATGCTRAGTGAACAGGTGCGTAGAAAATCGGAAACACGTACCACTGCATTTTCCATAACAGGATCGTCTTTACGGATAAATAGGCCGATTCGTTTAAAAGTGGGACTCATGATTTGCTATTAGCCTGCCGATATATTAAGAACATTTTATGCATTCTAACGGGTACTTTGATTTATGCAAAGGATTAAGCAATCATTAATATCCTAATAGTTCTAATACGGTAGCTATATATGGTAAAATGACCCGTTTTGTATTTAACTTTTTATAATTTTGAGGATGAACAATGGCGATCGAACGTACTATTTCTATTATTAAACCGGATGCAGTAGCAAAAAATGTAGTGGGTGATATTTATTCACGCTTTGAAAAGGCAGGACTAAAAATTATTGCTGCACGCATGATTCACTTATCACAGCAACAAGCTGAAGGCTTTTATGCCGAGCATAGCGAACGTCCATTTTTTGGTGCACTTGTTAGCTTCATGACTTCTGGTCCAGTAATGGTTCAAGTTTTAGAAGGTGAAAATGCAGTGTTAACGAACCGCAATCTAATGGGTGCTACTAACCCTGCTGATGCTGATGCAGGCACTATTCGTGCTGATTTTGCTTCTAGCATTGATGAAAATGCAGTCCATGGTTCAGATTCTACTGACAGTGCGGCACGTGAAATTGCATACTTCTTCACTGAAGATCAAGTATGTGTTCGTACACGTTAAACATAGTTAGGTAATCATAGTGGCGCGTATTAATCTTGCAGGTTTAGATCTTAAAGGTCTGGAAGCTTTTTTTGCTGAAATAGGTGAGAAAAGCTTTCGGGCGCGCCAGCTAGCACAATGGATCCATCAATATAGAGTGGTGGATTTTGCTGAGATGACGAATTTGAGCAAAGTCTTACGACAAAAATTAGAAGAARCAGCAGAGATTCTGCTGCCAGAAGTATTAGAAGAACATATTTCCAAAGACGGTACGCGCAAATGGATTATTCGTCTATCGTGTGGTAATTCGATTGAAACAGTCTATATTCCTGAAAAAGGGCGTGGCACTCTGTGTGTTTCATCGCAAGTGGGCTGTACGYTAGCRTGTACATTTTGTTCAACAGGGCAACAAGGTTTTAATCGTAATCTAAAGGCCAGTGAAATTATTGGTCAATTATGGTTAGCAAATGAATATTTAGGTAAAGATCCTAAAGGTAAACGAATGGTTACCAATGTTGTCATGATGGGGATGGGAGAGCCGTTAGCAAATTATGATAATGTTGTGACRGCAATGAATCTGATGCGTGATGATTTAGCGTATGGCATTTCATGGCGACGGGTAACATTGAGTACGTCAGGCATGGTGCCCTTAATTGATAAATTACGTGAAGATTGTCATGTTAGCTTGGCAATATCATTGCATGCAGCCAATGATAAGCTACGCAGTGAAATAATTCCGTTGAATAATAAATATCCCATTGCAGAGCTATTGGCAGCGTGTAAGCGCTATGTTGATGTGCCACAACGTCGACATATTACGGTTGAATATGTGATGCTTGARGGTATTAATGATTCAGCACAAGATGCTAAAGATTTAATTAGGATCTTAAAAGGCTTGCCGACAAAAATAAATTTAATCCCGTTTAACCCTTTTCCTAATACTGACTATAAATGTTCATCACGAAATGTAATCGTTCGTTTTCAACAGCAATTATTGGATGCCGGTTTAGTGGCAACCGTGCGTAAAACGCGGGGAGATGATATTGTGGCAGCTTGCGGACAATTAGCAGGTGAAGTGCAAGACCGGACACGTCGAACACAACGATTAGCTCAATCGGAGGCTCGGGCAGTACAATGAAACAAATCTATATAATTCTAGTATTGATTATGATGGTGGGATGTCAGTCAACAAACACTACGACACGTCCTACACAACACGTGGCWCCCAATCCCAAAGCAGCAGCGATTAATGCGGCGGCGGGGGCAGAATATATCAAGTTAGGCGAGTATAAATTTGCCTTAGAGAAATTAGAAAAAGCATTGCTCCAAGATCCTAACTTGGCTGAAGCGCATAATATAATAGCCGTTCTTTATCAGCTRTTAGCGAAAATGGATAAAGCTGAATATCACTTTAAACAAGCAATAGGACGAGCTCCTGATTATTCAGAGGCACATAATAATTATGGTGTTCTATTGTGTGAGCAAGGTCGATATTCTGATGCTGAACAACAATTTCTAAAAGCAATTTCTGACCCTTTATATTCAAATCCAGCAAAAGCATATGAAAATGCGGGCTTATGTGTGGATAAAATCCCCGATACGACCTTAGCTGAAAAATATTTCCGATCAGCCTTAAAGCTTAATCCTCATTTAAAAAAATCATTATTGAAAATGGCCGATTTAAGTTATCAAAATATCGATTAYGTGACTGCGAAATCTTATGTCGAACGGTATCGTAAAGTGGCTTATTGGACAGCYAAAACATTATTGATGGCCATTAAAATAGAACATAAATTGGGCGATAAAGATAAGGTGGCTAGTTATATTTTATTGTTAAAAGGGCAGTTCCCTGATTCAGATGAAACACTCGAAGTGAAACAAGGGCAATATTGAKATGACAGAAACTTCTAATGAAAATACGCATACAAGTAGCGGCTATTCTCCAACAGTAGGGGAAAGATTACGTCTTGCGCGTGAAACTAAAAAAATMTCTATTGCAGAAGTCGTCGCACAATTAAGGCTGACAAAAGACAATATTGTTTATCTTGAATCGGATCAGTGGGATAAACTGCATGGTCGTCCTTATGCGCGAGGTTATTTTTCAAATTATGTTAATTTTCTCGGCTTGCCTCATGCCGAAATGTTGGCATTATTTAATTTAGAATATAGCTCCACAGAACCTTCTATTGATGGCTTTAGACGTTCTGAAGTGAATGCTCAAACGGGAAGTGCAGGCTGGTTCAAATCTTTACTACTTATTATCGTACTCGCTGCTGCTGTTTGGTTCGGCTATCAGTATTGGSTWGGAATACAGGAGCAAYCACAGCAGGCCGATGTTACGGYTGATTCAATTGAAAATGRRCAARYTTTTGRCGATAGCTTTAGTYCAAGTAGTGTAGAAGCTCTTCCTATTATAGAAGGTGAGCAAATAACGAATGTAGAAGCTGATGAAGCAATAGAAAGATACGCATCACTCGATACATCATCAGGCGTGGATACATTGCTTACAGAAGAGGAATCATCGGTTCAGTCTGAACAACAAAACGTGTTAGAAGGTGATGATGAGATTGCTTTAATTATTGGTGAGCAAGAGATAGTTGCTGAAACTAAAATGTTTGTTATGGCCTTTTCTAAAGATTGTTGGGTAGAAATAACTGACCGAAATAGTAAAAAATTGCTTCATAGAATGGCATTAGCAGGGGAAACAATAGATATAACGGGTGAGTGGCCATTAGACGTTTTATTGGGTAATGCTGCGGCGGTGACAGCACGTTATAATAATGCCGAATTTGATATTGCATCTTATGTGCGTGCAAATGTAGCACGATTCTCAGTGGGAGAGGCGACAGAGTGAGTACATCACCTATAAAGAGAAGAAAGTCACGTCAAATAATGGTGGGYGATGTTGCTGTAGGCGGCGATGCGCCGATTGCAGTTCAAAGCATGACCAAYACCGAAACCTGTGATGTAAAAGCAACCGTTGCTCAAATAACAGCATTACAAGATGTGGGCGCTGATATTGTACGTGTTTCAGTACCGAGTATGGATGCGGCAGAAGCGTTTGGTGAAATTAAAAAACAAGTTAATATTCCACTGATTGCTGATATTCATTTTGATTATAAAATTGCCCTACGTGTTGCTGAATTAGGGGTTGATTGTCTTCGGATAAATCCTGGTAATATTGGGCGTGAAGATCGTGTTCGGGCAGTGGTAGAAAGTGCACGTGATCATGGTATTCCAATCCGAATTGGTGTTAATGCGGGATCATTGGAAAAAGACCTACAAAAGAAATATGGAGAACCTACAGCTGAAGCGTTAGTTGAATCAGCAATGCGTAATATTGATCATCTGGATCGCTTAAATTTCCCTGATTTTAAAGTGAGTTTGAAGGCATCAGATGTGTKTMWGMMMKTKYWTSYCKMTCGACAATTAGCGACGCAAATAGAACAACCCTTACATCTAGGTATTACGGAAGCCGGAGGTTTACGTTCAGGATCTGTAAAATCAGCTATTGGCTTGGGTATGTTGTTAGCTGAGGGTATTGGGGACACCATTAGGGTGTCGTTAGCAGCCGATCCTGTTGAAGAAATCCGGGTGGGCTTTGATATTTTAAAAAGTCTAAGAATACGAAATAAAGGCATTAATTTAATTGCTTGCCCATCCTGCTCACGTCAACAATTTGATGTGATTTCAACGGTGAACGAATTAGAGTCACGTTTTGAAGATATTTTAGAACCCATGGATGTAGCCGTAATAGGCTGTGTTGTGAATGGGCCAGGTGAAGCAAAAGTAGCAGGAATTGGTTTGACGGGTGGTGAGCCTAACCTTGTATTTGTTGATGGTAAACCGAGCCATAAAATAGATAACAAGGGAATAGTTGATGAAATAGAGCGGCAAGTTAGGGCGCGAATCAAACGGCAGCAAGCAGTAAAGCATCCAGAAAAAATTATACCTATAAAGGATATTAGTTAATCGTGGCAGAGATCATTCGATCAATTCGGGGAATGAACGACATTCTTCCGGATGTAACACCCTATTGGCAGKCAGTAGAAAARACATTAAARAATGTRCTTTCTGGYTATGGCTATCAGGAAATTCGYTTTCCTATYGTTGAAAAAACAGAATTATTTTGCCGTTCAATCGGTGAAGTTACRGATATYGTTGAAAAAGAAATGTATGCTTTTGATGATCGTAACGGGGATAGCTTGGCTTTGCGRCCTGAAGGTACGGCAGGCTGTTTGCGTGCAGCAATGCAAAATGGCATGCTCAATCAAACACAACGATTATGGTATATGGGCCCCATGTTTAGGCATGAACGTCCACAAAAAGGACGTTATCGGCAGTTTCATCAGTTAGGTGTAGAAGCCTATGGTTTTAGCGGACCTGACATTGATGCTGAAATGATTTTGATGACTGCGCGATTATGGAAACAGCTTGGTTTGACAGGCTTAAGCTTGCAAATCAATTCATTAGGTTCTACTGAAGCGCGTTCAGCTTATCGTGATGTATTAATCAATTATTTTGAAGCACATCAAAATGAGTTAGATGAGGATAGTCAGCGACGACTACATAGTAATCCACTGCGTATATTAGATAGTAAAAACCCTGCTATGCAAACACTTAATGATGCTGCGCCTAAACTTTTAGATTATCTTGATGATGAATCAAAACAAGATTTTGAATCACTTTGCAAAACCCTAGATGATGCCGGCATTGCCTATGAAATTAATCCACGATTAGTGCGAGGYTTAGAYTACTACAGCAAAACGGTATTTGAATGGGTAACAGATCATCTYGGCTCGCARGGTACAGTTTGTGCCGGYGGGCGATACGATGGTTTGGTTGCGCAACTAGGTGGRCGAGCAGCCACAGCCATTGGTTTTGCCATAGGCTTAGAACGATTGATAGCATTGCTTGAAGAAATGGATTCATTACCTAAGATAAGTAGTGCTGATGCCTATATGGTCGTGGTTGGTGAGCAAGCTGCGAAGCAGTCACTACTGTTAGCYGAGCAATTACGWGACGATATTCCAAATTTGAAGTTGATTACACATTGCGGKGGTGGTAGTTTTAAGAATCAATTTAAACGTGCTGATCGTAGTGGTGCACGTTGGGCACTGATTCTTGGTGATGATGAAATAGACCAACGTGTTGTTGGTGTAAAAACAATGGCAACCGGTGAGCAGGAAACGATCGCTTGGGATGCATTAGCTAATTATTTGAGACAATAGAAGAATTTTATGACACCCATTAATATACCTGAATGGCAATCACTGCTCCGGCACTATGCAGATCTTAAATATACGTCAATGCGTGAAGAGTTTGCTTTAGATTCTGGACGATTTAAGCGTTTTACCATTGAAAGTGATGGGCTGTTACTGGATTATTCAAAAAACCGAATTACAAAAGAGACAATTGATAAATTAATCAAACTGGCTAAATCAGTTGATATGTCTAATTGGATAGAGCGSATGTTTACTGGGGAGTCGATCAATAATACCGAAGATCGTGCCGTTTTACATATTGCATTGAGAAATCGAAGTAACACACCGATTCTGGTGGATGGCAAAGACGTAATGCCAGCGGTAAACTCGGTTTTAGCTGAGATGAAACGCTTCTGTGATCAAATTCATAGCGGTGAATGGTTAGGCTTTAGCGGTAAAAAAATYACAGAYGTTGTAAAYGTTGGCATCGGCGGTTCAGATCTAGGTCCAGCKATGATCTGTGATGCATTAGAACCGTATGCAGTTGACGGMATGAGCGTTCATTTTGTATCGAATGTTGAYGGCACAGATTTAAGCACCACMCTAGAAAAATTAAATCCAGAAACCACTTTATTTATAGTGGCATCGAAAACGTTCACTACACAAGAAACCTTAACAAATGCTGAATCGGCACGATCTTGGTTTTTAAAAGTAGCCTCTCAGCAAGATGTAGCCAAACATTTTGTAGCTGTTTCAACGAATGCTAAAGCAGTTGCTGAATTTGGTATTGATACCGATAATATGTTTGAAATTTGGGACTGGGTCGGCGGTCGTTATTCGTTATGGAGTGCGATTGGTTTACCTATAGCACTTTATACGGGCATGGAAAATTTTGAACGTTTGCTCGATGGTGGCCATGCGATGGATAATCATTTCCGCAATCAACCTTTAGAGAAAAATATGCCTGTAATAATGGGCATGTTGGGTGTGTGGTATGTTAATTTCTTTGGGTCGCAAACACATGCCATTGTGCCTTATGATCACTCTTTGGCTCGAYTTCCAAATCATATGCAGCAACTAGATATGGAAAGTAATGGTAAAGTCACCAATCGTGAAGGGCAACGTATTAGCTATAAAACGGGTCCTGTTATTTGGGGTACACCTGGAACCAATGGCCAGCATGCTTATTTCCAGTTGATACATCAAGGCACACAGCTTATTCCGGTTGATTTTGTCTTACCGGTAAATAGCCATTATCCAGAAAGTGATCATCAATCAATTTTATTGGCGAATGGACTGGCACAATCAGAGGCCTTGATGAAAGGTAAAAATGCTGAAGAAGTCCGTGCGGAATTGGTTAAAGAAGGCTTTGAAGGTGAAGCACTAGAATCACTATTACCACATAAAGTGTTCCCAGGTAACCGACCTAGCAACACCCTGATTTTTCCTAAATTAACACCTGAAATGTTAGGTAAGTTAGTGGCACTCTATGAACACAAAGTATTTGTGCAGGGCGTGGTGTGGAATATTAATTCATTTGACCAATGGGGYGTCGAGTTAGGGAAACAACTTGCAAAAATGATTCTGCCTGACTTATTAGAAGATGATGCTGAAATTGGTGTGCATGATAGCTCTACTACAAATTTAATTAAAATGATAAGAGAGCTAAGAYASGACTAAACNTMAKTYAAAMRRTYGAGATAAYGAGAGGCGGATGAATATTCATCCGCCTTTTTTGTTTMTATTMTYTAGAMCTKATWAATTGARTGRGKAMWRMMAKYMYMCWWTKTSTARMWYNAANSRSMMSCTMAWGKAGGTAAGTTCATTTCAATTGAAWACGGTTTGTCTGACCAGGRCACATCTTGTGCGGTCAGTTCAGCATCATTRCCTATATTACTACCCGCATAGAAYTCAGAATCAGAGTTGAGTAGTACCTTATAATTACCTAGTTCAGGTACACCAATTCGGTAATTTTCACGCGGTACAGGGGTAAAGTTAAATACYGAAATAACGTATTCCGCACCATCTTTACGGATATAACTCAGCACAGACTGTTCTCGGTCATTACAATCCAACCACTCAAAGCCTTGTGGCTCAAATTCATGGCGATAAAGTGCAGGTGTGTTGGTATAAAGTTTATTTAAATCACTGACCAGCGTTTTCATACCTGCATGCATTGGATAATCGAGTACATACCAATCTAAGGTTTTTTCACAATTCCATTCTGTGCCTTGGGCAAACTCACAGCCCATGAATAATAACTTTTTACCCGGGTATGTGAACATCAAGGTGTAAAGTAATCTTAGGTTTGCAAAGCGTTGCCATTCATCCCCTGGCATTTTATTAACCATTGATTTTTTGCCATGCACCACTTCATCATGTGAAAACGGCAATACAAAATTCTCAGTGAAAGCATACAATAAGCCAAAAGTGAGCGAATCATGATGATGTTTACGATGAATAGTATCTTGTTGCATATATTCGAGAATATCGTGCATCCAGCCCATATTCCATTTCATTGAGAAGCCTAAGCCACCCATCGAAGCGGGGCGTGAAACCATTGGGTAGGACGTTGATTCTTCAGCAGCGATTAAGCAACCAGGATGTTCTTGATGAAGTACCGAATTCATGTGTTTTAAGAATTCAATCACTTCTAAGTTTTCACGACCACCGTGTTGATTTGGAAYCCATTGGCCTTCTTCRCGTGAGTAATCTAAATAGAGCATTGATGCAACGGCATCAACACGYAGYCCATCAATATGRAATTCYTCYAACCAGTAAAAAGCACTTGATAACAAGAAGTTAGTYACTTCACTTCGACCGTARTTGAAGATGTATGTGCCCCAGTCTTGGTGTTCACCTTGACGTGGRTCAGCATGTTCATAAAGYGCGCTACCATCAAAACGKGCTAAACCATGTGCATCTTTCGGGAAATGTCCAGGGACCCAATCAAGAATAATACCGATATCATTTTGATGACATTGATCGATAAAATATCTAAAATCATCGGGMSTACCGAAGCGGCTAGTTGGGGCAAAATACCCYGTTGTTTGGTAACCCCAAGAAATATCGAGAGGGTGTTCMGTWAYWGGTAATAATTCGATATGAGTGAAGCCTAAYTCTTTAACGTATGGCACCATTTGRTCGGCCATTTCACGATAAGTCAGAAAGTCTCCTGAATCATTTCGACGCCATGAGCCCATATGCACTTCATAAACGGAGTGAGGAGTATGTAACCAATCTGCTTTTTCACGTTTTGACATCCATTCTTCATCTTGCCAGTCATGTTCGCTTTTAGCGGCTACAATTGACCCTGTCGCGGGTCGTAATTCTGCTTGCTGTCCATAAGGATCCATTTTTGAATGYAATGAACCGTCATTATTTTTAATCTCGTATTTATAGATTTCTTTAGCTTCAATACCKGGAATAAATAATTCCCATACGCCACTATCACCACGAACACGCATAGGATTTTGACGGCCATCCCATTGATTAAAATCACCAACAACACTCACGCGTTGAGCACTGGGTGCCCAAGTAGAAAATAAGATACCTTCAATACCCTCAACCGTATGCTGATGTGCACCTAAAATTCGGTAGGCATGCCAATGTTTTCCTTCGGAAAAAAGATGTAAATCAAAGTCTGATAATTGGGGTAAAAAACAATACGGATCATGTCGGCTAATAGGGGAGCCATTTCCAGCTAAGCGATGAACAACATAAGGTGTATTAAGTTCGTTACTTGGGCCTGTCCATTGAAAAATATCTGTGCCGTCAATACGTTTTAATATTAAATCATTATCAAGCCATGCTTTGTGCGTGTCAGGCAAGAAGACGGTAACGGTTGTTTCAGTGCCATATTGATGCGCGCCAAGAATCGAAAAGGGGTCATGATGACGTGCTTCAATAATTTTTATTATGTCTTCAGATAACAGTTGGTTAGTACTCATTTTACGTTCCTAAGCTAAAGGTCTAAGCTGAAAATATCCGAGTTTTACGATATGATATACCGAAGTTTCTAAGTAACAATTACTCAGTCGGAGAAATCTCAATGCCAGATAATGATAGCACGCGTTTTGTCAGTCGTCTTACTAAAGATTCGTTAGCCTTAATTTTAGCCGGTGGGCGTGGTTCRAGATTAAAACAGCTAACAGATTGGCGTGCTAAGCCAGCTGTAGCCTTTGGTGGGAAGTTTAGAATTATCGATTTTCCATTATCAAACTGTGTTAAYTCAGGCATTAGGCGAATAGGTATTTTAACGCAATATAAAGCACATTCTTTAATGCGTCATATCCAACAAGGTTGGGGTTATATGCGTGGTGAAATGGGTGAGTTTGTAGAGTTGCTACCAGCATCACAGCGTACTGAACAAGGTTGGTATGCAGGGACGGCCGATGCTGTTTATCAAAATATTGATATTTTACGAAATCATGGTGCTAAATATATTGTTATTTTGGCGGGTGACCATATCTACAAAATGGATTATGGAACAATGATAGCGGAACATGTGGCGAAAGACGCAGACATGACGATTGGTTGTTTGACTGTTTCATTGAAAGAAGCAACAGAATTTGGTGTTATGTCAGTTGATGATGACTACCGAATTGTGGAATTCGATGAAAAGCCAGCAAACCCAAACCCCATGCCGGGTAGTGATGATATGGCATTAGCATCGATGGGTATCTACGTGTTTAATGCGTCATTTTTATATGAACAATTGATTAAAGATGCAGATACTCAGGGGTCAACGCATGATTTTGGTCATGAYATTATTCCCTCKTTGATTAAAAAYTATAAAGTAGTGGCACATCCTTATAAAGATGTACAAGGAAATGATCCTGGCTATTGGCGTGATGTAGGTACGATAGATGCATTTTGGTCTGCCAACTTAGAATTAATTGGTGTAACACCAGAATTGAATTTGTATGATGATGACTGGCCTATTTGGACTTATCAAGCACAATTACCACCCGCAAAATTTGTATTTGATGATGATGAACGTCGTGGTATGGCCGTTGATTCAATGGTGTCAGGTGGTTGTATYATCTCGGGTTCTACCGTTCGACATTCAGTATTGTTTTCAAAAGTGCAAGTAAATAGTTATTCCGTTATTGAAGATTGTGTGATTTTGCCAGAAGTYACGATTGGCCGTAATTGCCGATTGAARAAAGTAGTATTTGAYAAAGGCTGTATTGTGCCAGAAGGTACAGTAATTGGTGAAGATCCTRTTGCTGATGCTGAAAAATATGAAGTGTCTTCAGCAGGCGTCGTATTGGTTACGCCAGAAATGCTCGGCCAAAATTAYCGTTATGTTAGATAAACTACTGTAGAAAGGTAAGCACCGTGACTACAAAAAATACATCCAAAAAAGATAAATCCTTCAAAAAAGATAAATTAAGAGTTGTTCAAAACATGCCTAATAAGTTAAAAGTCGTTTTGTGTTGGCATATGCACCAACCGCAATAYAGTGAACCCATGAGTGGAATGTACCAATTGCCATGGACCTATCTACATGCTATTAAAGATTATGTTGATATGGCGTGGCATTTAGAAAATGTGCCAGGTGCAAAAGCGGTGGTRAATTTCGCCCCGACATTAATTGAACAAATTGCTGACTATGATGARCAAGTCAATTCACGSTTTAAGGGCACAGGAAGACTAAAAGATCCTTTRTTAATGGCTTTAGAYTCRCCGATGCAGCCAGCGAAAGCAGAAGAACGCAGTAAATTACTGAGTGATTGCTTGCGTGCAAACGAAGAAA
Organism: Methylophaga sp.; assembly: GCA_002733335.1. Taxonomy (GTDB): domain Bacteria; phylum Pseudomonadota; class Gammaproteobacteria; order Nitrosococcales; family Methylophagaceae. The sequence goes on along the minus strand of NVVK01000019.1, from coordinate 8,436 downwards.
AGCTCATTGCACCGTTCCCGCATTTTGCAAAACTAGCATCAATGGCACGTGATTTATTAGAAAATCCAGATGGCTTAAATTATATYAATGATCAGTTTATGGTTGATTTAGTGGTGTGGTATCACTTGGCATGGATYGGGGAGTCGGTCAGRCGTACTGATGTKCGTATTCAAGCGTTAATGAAAAAGGCRAARTTATTTACATTTCATGACCGTCGTCAGTTAATGTCAGTGATTGGTGAGTTATTAGCAGATCTTATTCCTCGATACCGTCGTTTAGCAGAAACAGGCCGAGTTGAATTGTCCGTTACACCGTATGCACATCCAATCGTACCTTTATTACTTGATATCAAGACAACCCACGAAGCCATGCCTGATTCTGCTTTGCCTGAAATCACTGATTATCCGGGTGGGGAAGAACGCGCGCATTGGCATATGGAAGAAGGCCTACGTGTATTTGAATCTTATTTTGGTTTTCGACCTAAAGGGTGCTGGCCTTCTGAAGGTGCGGTATCWGAGGAAACAATRARAGTTATTGCWCGTCATGGYTTTACATGGACAGCCAGTGGCGAGAATGTATTACGTAATAGCTTCGCTGCATCTGATATGCAAGATGCTAGTATTTATAAACCGTATAAATTACCCGGCGCAAGCCCGGCCTGTTTTTTCCGTGATGATGGCTTATCAGACTTGATTGGCTTTACCTACACTAAATGGGGTGCAGATGATGCTGTGAATGATTTTATTAATCATTTGTTGACGATAAAAGCATCGACAGATGGAGACAAAGATAGTGTTGTTTCWGTCATTCTTGATGGTGAAAATGCGTGGGAATATTACTCATATAATGGCTATTATTTCTTACAAGCACTTTATCAACGATTATCAGAACACCCAGAGCTTGATTTAACGACATTYTCAGATTGTCTTAAAGACAACGTCACACCGGCGACATTGCCTAAACTCATAGCAGGTAGCTGGGTTTACGGTTCATTTTCAACGTGGATTGGCGATCCGGACAAAAACCGTGGCTGGGATTTATTAAGTCAGGCAAAACAAACCTTTGACGAAGTAATGAAAAAACGTGATTTTGATGCTGAAACAGAACACGCATTACTCAGACAGCTAGCTATTTGTGAAGGCTCAGATTGGTTTTGGTGGTTTGGTGATTATAATTCTGCGAGTAGTGTGAGTGATTTTGAACGATTATTTCGTTTGCATTTATCTAACTTATATCAAATGTTAGGTGAAGAAGTGCCACAAGAACTTTCTGATAGTGTATCGCAAGGTGGTGGAGGCATTGAGCAAGGTGGAACAATGCGCCGCGGCGGTTAATAAATACTAAGAGATTTATTTGAAATGAAACAAGCTCACGTTTTTCAACAGCGTCGCACAGGTGTACTGCTACATATCACGAGTTTACCTTCAGCTAATTTAGGTGAAGATGCCTATCGTTTTGTAGATTTTCTACAGGCATCGGGCGTATCTGTTTGGCAAATGCTACCCTTAGGGCCGACACACAGTGATGGTTCACCTTACCAGTGTTTATCTGCTCATGCGGGTAATGCCACGCTTATTTGTATGGAAGCAGTTCAACAATTGTCTTGGGCAAACGGTGAAACCTTAAAAGGCGAACGCTTTTTAATCATGTTGGTGCATGCCTACCGYCAATTTATGCGAAATGGYACGTCATTTGAAAAATCAGCTTTTGATGAGTTTTGTGAAAAGAATGACTATTGGCTKGAAGACTATATTCTCTACAGTGAAATTCGCCAYTTGCAACATACTACCGCATGGTTCCATTGGCCTGAAGCGTTACGAGATCGYCAATCGAAAGCAATGGCCAGAATACGTAAAGAACGYGAAGAATCATTAAATATACGCCGTTTTAGTCAGTTTTTATTCTTTGAACAATGGCATGCATTAAAAARCTATGCCAATGAACGTGGTGTTTTATTATTTGGTGATATGCCCATYTTTGTGGCACACGATAGTGCTGATGTTTGGGCTAATCCTGAGTTATTTACCCTAGATAAAGAGGGCCAGCCGGAGAAAGTAGCAGGTGTACCACCTGATTATTTCTCTGAAACAGGGCAGCGATGGGGTAATCCTCTCTATCGTTGGGATAAACATGAAGCTACARATTTCATGTGGTGGCARCAACGTATGCAAACGCAGTTAGGGCAATTTGATTTRATTCGAATTGACCATTTCAGAGGGTTTGAAGCATGTTGGGAAATTCCTGCCAGYTGTGAAACWGCCATTGATGGTGAGTGGGTTTCAGCACCWGGTGATGCCTTATTTAGTAAGCTAGTCGATACCTTTGGTGAGCTACCCTTGGTCGCAGAAGATTTGGGTATTATTACCGATGAAGTGACCGCGCTTCGTGAAAAGTATGCCATGCCTGGAATGAAAATATTRCARTTTGCATTTGGTGATGATGCCAGTAATCCTTATTTACCACATCAACATACGCCCGATAGTGTTTCTTATACTGGAACACATGACAACGATACCACCATGGGCTGGTTTGAAGCATTAGATGATAATGGTAAAGCACGGGTGTATCAGTACTTTGGCGAAGTAACTGAAGAAATGCCGTGGTTGCTTATTCGTGCTTCATTAGCCAGTGCTTCACGACTTGCCGTTATACCCATGCAAGATTTATTGGGTTTAGGTTCTAGYCATAGAATGAATGTRCCAGGCACCATTGAGGGTAATTGGAGCTGGCGTTTTGAATGGGATATGGTGGACGAACATTGTGCATCTAGAATGAAAAATTTAAATAATTTGTATGGGCGTCATTAATGGAAAATCCAACTGAKTTRAAATATGCTGAAACGCATGAATGGGTAAAAYCRAATGATTCTGGTGAAATAACGGTTGGTATTACCGATCATGCACAAGATTTGTTAGGTGACTTAGTTTTTGCTGARTTGCCAGAAGTAGGRCAGCGTTTTTCAGCCAAAGAAGAAGTCATGTTATTAGAGTCTGTGAAAGCGGCATCTGATATTTATATGCCCGTGAATGGTGTGATCTCAGCCGTCAATACAGCACTAGAAGATTCACCTGAGTTGATTAATGAAGATTCGTTTRGCGAAGGCTGGTTGTTTAAATTTGAAGCTGATAATAGCKCAGMYWTRKMRGGMKKRTKRKCANCTKANNRGAKTASRAATNCSTMATKRRATNGAKTNNKCGGCWKAWGCRSAATAAATAGCACCTAAGATGGCAGGGTGTTTGGCCCCTGTTACAGCGGTTAAGTTACCTGTTTGTTGATTAATGGTTCTATAGGCTAACCATGCAAAGGCACAGCCCTCAACCCAATCAGCATCTAAACCTAGTGTTTCCGTTGAGGATACCTTCTTATGATCAAGTAATGATTGTAAGCGACTTAGCAAATAGCTATTGTGCACACCACCACCACAAACAAAGACATGACTATTTGAATTTGCGTAGGCTTCAATATCTTCTGCAAGTGTCAATGCGGTTAACTCAACTAATGTTGCCTGCACATCAGCAGGCTCAATCATTTGAGCATATTCAGCAAGATTTTTATCAAGCCAAACTTTATTGAATAATTCTCGCCCCGTACTTTTAGGAATGGATTTTTTGAAATAGGCATCATTTAGGAAAATGGATAGCAATGTTTCATTACATTGGCCAGACTGAGCCCATTGACCACTTTCATCATAGGCTTTATCTAAGTGTAATTGAGTCCAATAATCTAGTAAGGCATTGCCGGGCCCRGTATCAAAGCCCGTTACTRSTTCAGATGACGATGCTGGCAAYAGGGTAATATTGCTTATCCCRCCAATATTGACGATRACTCTATCTTGSTTTGTATYRCTGAATAAAGCCTGATGAAATGCCGGTACAAGYGGTGCACCTTGGCCACCGGCAGCRAKATCACGTTGACGRAAATCTGCCACCGTGGTGATGCCTGTAATCTCAGCAATAACATTCGCGTTACCAATYTGTAAGCTAAAAGGTAAATTACCGTTAGGTGAGTGGAATAATGTTTGACCATGGCTACCAATGGCAACAATATCCTGTGCCGACAATTGCTGTGAAAGGCATAGTTCATTAATTGATGTGCCGATAAGCCGGCCTAAGGCAATATCAATTTCACCGAATTGTTGTAGGCTGCAGTGAGGATGGGTGATTAATTGCTGTAGCTTTTGAGCAAGYTGCTCAGGGAATGGAAAGGTTTGTGCCGTAATAAACTGAAATTCACCCGATGCATCAAAGGTAGTGATTGCCACATCAATACCATCGAGGCTAGTGCCGGACATTACACCAATATAATAACTCACGAAATAGATCCGCTACCGCTAGTGACTGTTTAATGCCAGCATGGTTTCACTAATGCTATCAAGTTGTGCTAATAAAGCGGCAGATTTTTTCTTAAAATCAACAAGGTATTTTTTCTCAAGTGGTTCTGCTTTAGGTARAGCAACGGTTAATGGGTTGCGGTGTACACCATTTACACGAAATTCATAGTGAAGATGTGGTCCTGTTGCTAAACCACTACTGCCAATATAGCCAATAACATCACCTTGTTGYACTCGTTTACCTGCCCTTAAGCCTTTTTTGTAATTCGACATATGAGCATARAGTGTTGTGTATTTRCCGCCGTGYGACAAAACAACTGTGCGGCCATAGCCACCTTTTGTTCCGACAAAGCTTACCTTACCATCACCTGTAGCCGTGATAGGTGTGCCTCTTGCCGCAGCATAATCAACRCCCCTGTGTGGTCGGCTAGTTTTTAATACCGGATGTTTACGATTAGGATTRAATCTAGAACTAATGCGAGAGAAATGAACAGGGCTACGGCTAAACGTTTTGCGCATGCTATCACCGTTAGGTGCGTAGTAGCGTGTTGCTCCTGATTCATCGGTGTAACGAACAGCACGGAATGTTTTGCCTCGATTAGTAAACTCAGCAGCTAAAATAGCACCATCGGCAACTTTCTCACCMTCTAGATAATCTTCAGAATAAATAACCATGAAACTATCGTTTTTACGTAAATCAAGTGCAAAGTCAATATCCCAACCAAATATATAAGCCAATTCCATAACGGTTTTATCGGATAGACCTGCGTCAATTCCYGCTTCAAATAGCGAGTTTTCAATGTGACCKGATGCCTGTGTTTGGCGTGAATCAACAACACGTGTATCCATSGATGCTTGATAGCCATCAACAGTTGATGTGATAGATAAGGTTTGAAGTGCTGACAGTTCAAGTTCCAATTTATCTAAGATTGTTTCTTCTTCTGTCGATTTAAGTGCGAAACGTAAAATCTGACCTGGTTTAAGGTTTAGYAACGGCTTAACCTCTTTTCCTAATTGAGCAACATTATATACATCACGTGCAGACAGCCCAACTTTTGGAAAAATAAGGGATAAATTATCGCCTGATTTTACAGTGACTTCTTGCCAATCAACTGTTGATTGGACTGATTGTGCTTCGATAATCTCAGGCGCTGCCATTTTATGCTGTTCTAATGCGGCTAGTTCAGCTTCATAAGCAATCTGTTCTTTATCGATAGCAGAGGATTCATCAATAGCGAGTTCAGATAAACTTGTAAGAGTAACAGGGGCGCTGCTGGCAGCGGCAATATCCTGTTTGGCAATAGAAATAGTAGATGTAATACTATGTTTAGAAGTCGTGTTTGATATGATCTGATGTTCGGCTGCCAAGCCCGGTAAGGCAAGAAATTGAGATTGAGTAGCGCTCACAACAGGTTTTTTAGTTGCTAGCACCAGTGATGCAACAGAAATACCCGCAAAGACCAGCAGAGATAATGCGAGTAGCTTACGGCCCATGCTAAATTTCTTAGCCGTATCAGAAAATATATTGGTCTGATTAGAGGGGCGTATCAGTCTGTTTCGTTTCATGTATAAACTCAACTATTAAACAGTTAATAATATATTTTCGCAGTATTTTCATAAGAATGGAAGCCTTTGTTGACCTATTTTGTGATAATATTCGCGCAATTAAAAATTCAAGTGGAGAGAAAAATGCAGTCGGTAAAAGAATCACTAGCAATAATACGACGTGGYGCAGAGGAAATACTGGTTGAAAGCGARCTAATTGAGAAGCTTGAAACGGGYCGCCCATTACGCATTAAAGCAGGGTTTGATCCCACGGCACCTGATCTTCACCTTGGCCATACGGTACTTTTAAATAARCTGAAGCAATTTCAAGATTTAGGYCATGACATCTTATTTTTGATTGGTGATTTCACAGGCATGATTGGTGATCCGACSGGTAAAAATGTAACGCGTAAGCCGTTAACACCTGAACAAGTGCAAGAAAATGCTAAATCTTACCAACAACAAGTGTTCAAAATTCTAGATCCTGAAAAGACAACCGTTGTTTTCAATTCGCATTGGATGGATAAAATGTCTTCGGCTGACATGATTCGTTTAGCATCGCATCATACTGTTGCCMGAATGTTAGAACGYGATGACTTTGATAAACGTTATAAAGGTGGTCAGCCAATCGCCATTCAYGAATTTTTGTATCCTTTAATACAAGGTTACGATTCAGTTGAATTAGAAGCCGATGTTGAATTAGGCGGYACAGATCAGAAATTCAAYYTGCTRATGGGGCGYGAAATGCAGAAAGCCTATGGCAARGCCCAGCAATCAATTTTAACCATGCCTATATTAGAAGGATTAGATGGCGTTCAGAAAATGTCGAAATCATTAGGTAACTATATAGGTATAAATGATAGCCCTAAAGATATATTCGGCAAGCTWATGTCTATTTCAGATGWTCTGATGTGGCGTTATATTGAATTACTAAGCTTTAGAAGCTTAGATGATATTCAACAATGGCGTGATGATGTAGCCGSWGGAACGAAYCCGATTGAGATTAAAAAGACCTTTGCTGARGAGATTGTGGCTCGATTCCATAGTAAAGAWGAAGGGCTGATAGCGCGMGAGGGCTTTGCTAATCAATTTAAGAARGGKCAAATTCCGGATGACATTGCTGAAATTACATTAACAGTAGGTRCCGAAGGACTCGCAATTGCCAATGTATTAAAAGAAATAGGCTTAACAACAAGCACATCTGAGGCGYTGAGAATGATAAAGCAAGGCGCAGTGAAGATAGATAGTCAGAAGATGGAAGACAGAAACTGTGTCATTGCACCAGGAAACGAACATATTATCCAAGTTGGAAAAAGAAAATTTGCAAAGGTAACAACGGTTTAGATAATAGCATTACTTATCGGGAAAAACTTCCTGTTGACGAYWCTGAAATAGTCTGTAGAATGCTCGTTTTTCTTGAGGTCTTCCAGCAATTTAGTCGGCAGGAAGTTGAAAAATAAAGTTTGACAGGATGGTGAGAGCCTGTATAATTCTCGCTTCTTTGTTACACRGAAACAWTTGTGAAACAAACGCTCTTTAAAAAAATAATATCAAGTAATGTGTGTGGGTACTTGCATCGGAACAGTTTCATCCAAGTGAAGAAACAGATGTTTGAGTACTTACACAAAACATGTAAATGTTTAAGTAATACGACAACGTCAAAATGAGTTCGCATCCTCTTTAAAAGGGTGCAAAAGAAAGAGTAATTAAACTGAAGAGTTTGATCATGGCTCAGATTGAACGCTGGCGGCATGCCTAACACATGCAAGTCGAACGGAAACGATGCTAGCTTGCTAGCAGGCGTCGAGTGGCGGACGGGTGAGTAATGTATAGGAACTTGCCCAGTAGTGGGGGACAACTTATGGAAACGTAAGCTAATACCGCATAATCTCTACGGAGCAAAGCAGGGGATCTTCGGACCTTGCGCTATTGGATAGGCCTATATTGGATTAGCTAGTTGGTGAGGTAATGGCTCACAAAGGCGACGATCCATAGCTGGTTTGAGAGGATGATCAGCCACACTGGGACTGAGACACGGCCCAGACTCCTACGGGAGGCAGCAGTGGGGAATATTGCACAATGGAGGAAACTCTGATGCAGCAATGCCGCGTGTGTGAAGAAGGCCTTAGGGTTGTAAAGCACTTTCAATAGGGAGGAAAAGTTAGTAGTTAATAACTGCTAACCCTGACGTTACCTATAGAAGAAGGACCGGCTAACTCCGTGCCAGCAGCCGCGGTAATACGGAGGGTCCGAGCGTTAATCGGAATTACTGGGCGTAAAGCGCGCGTAGGCGGATATTTAAGTCAGATGTGAAATCCCTGGGCTCAACCTAGGAACTGCATTTGAAACTGGATATCTAGAGTATGGTAGAGGTGAGTGGAATTTCAGGTGTAGCGGTGAAATGCGTAGAGATCTGAAGGAACATCAGTGGCGAAGGCGACTCACTGGGCCATTACTGACGCTGAGGTGCGAAAGCGTGGGTAGCAAACAGGATTAGATACCCTGGTAGTCCACGCCCTAAACGATGTCAACTAGGTGTATGGGGGTTTATCCCTTGTGTA
>NVVK01000028.1 GCA_002733335.1 Methylophaga sp. | reverse complement strand
GTTTTCAGCCGCCTAGTTATTGCGATTTATCAGCGCTTATTCAACGAGGTTTATTCTCAAAGGTGACGCTCAATGAACAACAGGTATATCGCGCTGTGTTTGCCAGTGATAAAACACAGGCGGAGACACTTTTAAGCGCACTTAAAGACTACTTCTGAATTTGGTCATGTACGCTATCAAATCGGCGCAACCATTTTGGCAGGGTCTTCAGTGTTTCCGGCCAAGTATTACTCGCTTGTAGTGCGATCTCTTTATTTTTAAATACACCATAAATTAGGGCATACCAAATACGACCACTCCGTTTACTTTTAAAGATGGCAACATCCCCTGTTAACCCATATTTTGCAATGAAGTCAATCACCTTTTCTTCATCCCATGAGCCCATCATCTGAAATGTATAATCATTGCTATCCTGTTTTAATATCCATTCCTGCGAATAGTTAGCTTTAGTTATTTCTATTGATTTAGGAGAAGTAAGTACTTCATCTGAAGTTTCTTCATGTTTTKCAYTAACAANTTTTTCAGTTTTTTCTTGGCTTGTGASCTCATCAGRTTCTACCGTWGGAAGTTCAGCAATCAAAGCTTCAAGCTCTTCACGGCCTTGCTCCTCAGCATTAAAGTCTAGCTTTTCTTTTTCAACAATGTCTGTTCCTGTTTGGAGCGATTTTTCGAATGGCTTCATCTTGCTCATGTCCAGCTCAGAGTCAGCAATCACCGTTGCTATCGATGATTCAGCCACCACTTCCGATAACTGATCAAATTCACTGATTTCTTCTTTCGGTGYAAAAAGTGTATTAATTTTATCTTGAAAAACTAATACGACTATAACTAAGATAACGAATAGTCCCAGTCCAAGCCATTTAAACCACGTGATAATCTTAAATATTTTAGAASCTRCTACYGGTTTAATCCCCAATAATTCCTGATGTGCTAATTGATTGATWGATTGAGCRTTWCCTGCAGATTTCTTGAAAATCTGTTTCAAAAATTTAGCTTTAAAAGGTAGTTCACCTTGATAAGCTGCTGCCGCTAATCTATGAGCAAGATACGCATGAAGTTCTGCTTCAGTAAAAAGAGGTAAATCAATACGTTGAATGCGCCCATGAATCGTATTCAATGCTAGCATTGAATTGTTTGCAGTTAATACCGCCTGTAATAAAAACTGGTCTTTCCCTTGCCAAGCTAAGCAGTCCAATATTGTGGCAAGATTATCTTCTGATAACTGATCGGCATCATCAATTAATAGCAGAGGTTTAATATTCAAATTTTGTAGGCTAAAACAGCGTTGCTGTAACAAATCTAAATGATCTGAGCTTAACCGTATTTCACTCTCATCAACACCCAATGCTCGTAAACAATGCAATATTAGTGCGTTAGAGTCTAGAGGTGATGCACCATCAATATGGCAAACACGCAYATCYTCATTCATTGTTAGCGATAATTGMATTAGCAGRGCRCTTTTACCYACACCTTTTTCAGCAAATAATAATGCAACTTTATCGCTCGCTTGAATCAAGTGTTGCAGCAAATTCAGACGTTGTTCTATTTGCTCACTTTTGAAGAAAAAATCTGGATCCTCTGTCGTATTGAAGGGAGCTGTAGTTAATGCTAACGGTATTAGATAATTAGGTTCGGCTGTGGACGTAACAAATTCATTCATTTAAAGATCCTACTGTTACTGCAAAAAGAGGTTTTGCTTACTTCAATATTACATCACTTCATCAGTATAAATACTAGCCCAATAGTCCTATCAATTTATCCGATGGGTAATCATCACTTATGACGGCTTGACCAATAGCTTTCAATAAAATTAATCTAATCTTACCATTTTGTACTTTTTTATCTACTGACATTAAACTCATAAATTTCTCTATKCTCAGTTCTTTAGGCGGGACAATAGGCAGTCCAGCCGCTAACAATAGTTTCTTTATTCGATCAACATCATGATCTTTAATCCAGCCCATAGTCAATGACAGTTCTGCAGCCATAGCCACCCCTATCGCAACGCCTTCACCATGAAGTACTGTTCCATAACCCATACCGGTTTCTATTGCGTGACCAAAGGTGTGACCTAAATTCAATAAAGCACGTACGCCTTGCTCTAACTCATCTTGTGCTACCAGCTCGGCTTTATCTCGACAAGATCGCTCTATCGCTTCAGCTAAAATTTCCTGATTCCGATCGCGTAATGCTGGCATATTYTGTTCCAACCAGCCAAAAAACTGAGCATCATTGATCAATCCATATTTTATAACTTCTGCCAGGCCAGATGATAATTGCCGATCATCCAAGGTATTCAATGTTGAAGTATCTGCTATTACGCACTTTGGCTGATAAAATGCCCCAATCATATTTTTACCTAAAGCATGATTAACGGCTGTTTTTCCACCTACCGATGAATCAACCTGTGATAAAAGTGTTGTCGGAATTTGAATAAAGGGCACTCCGCGCTGATAGCAGGCCGCTGCAAAACCTGTCATATCGCCAATAACTCCACCACCTAATGCTATAAATGTAGTGTGTCTTGAAAATTGTGATGCTAAAGTTTTATCAAATATCTCATTAAGAACCGTTAACGTTTTGAATTCTTCCCCATCAGGCAATATAACTGATTCACAACGATAACCTGTCAGTGCTTGCAATACTTTCTCTAAGTACAAAGGCGCAACCGTTTCATTGCTCACAACAAGCACTTCTTTGCCGTGAATATGCTGCGTTAATAACTCAGGCTGTGATAATAAATCATCGCCTATATATATTGGGTAACTCCGTTCATCCAGTGCGACGTGAAGCGTCTTCATCATTGTTTTTATTGCCCTATTTCTTCTAGTTTCTTAATGAGACCTGATACAACATGCTGAATCGATTGTTCACCTGTACGTAATTCTATATCGGCTACATCACGATACAATGGATCGCGTAGTGCTAAAAGTTCTGTGATCTGGCGCTCCGGATCATCTGTTTGTAAAAGTGGCCTATTTTTATCTTTCGCAGTTCGGCGAAACAATTGTTCTACCGATGCAGACAAATAGATGACTTGCCCGCGAGAACGCAAATGACGTCTATTTTCTTCTGATAAGATTGCTCCACCACCTGTTGCTAATACAATATCTTTCAAGCCAGTTAAGTCATCTAACACCTTTTGTTCACGGCTTCTGAAACCCGACTCGCCTTCCATTTCAAAAATCCATGAAATAGATACGCCAGTTCGTTTTTCAATCTCCTTATCACTATCATAGAAATCACGGCCAAGCGATCTCGCAAGCTGCCTGCCAACAGTTGATTTTCCAGCCCCCATCGGACCCACTAAAAATATATTCCCTGAAATCACGTATTTATCATCTTAAAAACTATTACCCATAAAAAAAGCTGGATCATGAATGATCCAGCTTATTATACTTAAATTTACTCTTTTCTAGAACTGAAGGCTATCTTTAATAATTTTAGGTGTTACAAAAATTAACAATTCTTGCTTATTATCCACATTTTGTGTCGTTTTGAATAAAAATCCTACATACGGTAAGTCACCAAAAAAAGGTACTCTCGAAGAAGCTTGAGATTTTGTCTGTTCATACACTCCACCAAGAACAACTGTTTCACCATTATCAACTAATACTTGAGTTTCAACTTTCTTAGTATCAATACTAGGCACTGTAAATCGTGCGTCAAATACAGCCTGATCTTTATTAACTTTTAAGTCCATAATAATCTTATCATCCGGCGTAATCTGCGGTGTTACTTCTAATTTTAATACCGCTTTTTTGAACGATACCGAAGTCGCACCACTTGAACTTGCTTCTTGATACGGTATTTCAGTACCTTGTTCAATAATCGCTGTTGATTGATTGGACGTAATTACGCGAGGACTTGAAACCACTTCGCCTTTCCCTTCTGCTTGCAGTGCCTGCAATTCTAATTCCAATAACGTTCCAAACGGCAGCTTAGCTAATGCTATCGCAAAGGTACCCGCTGGATTCGCAAGACCTAAATCCACATTTAATCTATCATTTTGCTCAAGATCATCACCATTATTTATTTGATCTGTCGCATTAAGTGTTCCTGAAACGATTTGCTGATTAAAAAGATTATTACCACTGTCTGTCGTTCCTGTTGTTACACCAAACCGAACRCCTAATTCCTTRGTAAARTCATTSGTGGCWATMACAATMCGAGATTCTATCAATACTTGACGAATAGCYACATCCAATCTATCAATTARYTTACGRATTTGAACCAATTGCTCTGCTGTATCYCGTAAYAAAAGAGAATTTGTACGCTGATCAACGGTTACAGTTCCTCGGGTGGATAAAAACCCAGTCACGCCTGCACCTGCACTAGCACCAGATTGACTTTGTCCACTTTGGAGTAAAGTTGCTAATTCAGCTGCTTTTGCAAAATTAACCTCGATAATTTCTGAATACAAAGGCTCTAATTGAATAAGTTGGTTTTTAGCCGCTAACTCTTGTTTCTCACGAGCAGCAATCTCAGAAGCCGGCGCAATCAACATAACATTTCCATTCTGCCGCATTGCTAAGCCTTTTGTTTTCAAAATAATGTCTAAGGCTTGATCCCAAGGGACATTTTTAAGTCTTAGGGTTAAGTTACCTTGCACGGTATCACTGGTAACCAAGTTCATTCCTGTGAAATCAGCTAATAATTGCAATACGGCTCGCACTTCAATTTGTTGGAAATTCAGCGATAGTTTTTCACCACTATAGCCGAATTTATCTTCACCCGTAGCCACAGWTTCTTCTATTACYTCTCTYACTTCAATCACTAATTTGTGMTCWGATTGATAYGCTAAATGCTCAAAYTTACCTTTCGTTGAYAAGGTTAAMCGTGTATTTTGCCCTTTTTGAACACTATCAATAATATGTACTGGTGTTSCAAAATCAATAACATCTAGTCTTCTGTGTAATTTGTCYGGAAGTGATACYCCCATCAAATCAACTACAATCGTATCCCGTTCTTGATGAACATCAACAGAGACTCCAGCCTTATTTAGCTCTATCGTCAAGCGAGCYTCACCTGTTTCACCGCGTCGAAAATTAATATCTTCCACTTGRTAATTTATATTTCTCGTCGCTACTTTTTGATTGCCACCATCGATAGTGACAATAACRATATTTCCATCTTGCTCRATTGTATAAGAAACTTTTTGTAACAGATTAATAACCATTCGTGTTCTRTCGCCAGAYTCAACGGTAGAAACACTTCGTGTTGCGCCTACATTTATCTGCTGAGTTTTTTTATCTAGCTGATTAGAAACGCCSGCAAAATCTAATACTACCCGTGCAGGRTCATCAATAGAAAARCTATTGGGTTTGCCGATAGGTTCCGAAAATGTCAGCACCAACTGGGCTTTCTCTCCAGGTAATGATGAATAAGCCAGTGATTGAAGATCGGCTGCAAGTGCATTGATACCAAACATCATCAAACAACTAGTAAATATTATCTTCAAAGCTTTTTTCATAGTAATTACTCTATTTTTATTTTTTATKATACTTTTATCAAGCATTCTTGCTCTGTCGCCATTATTAGTCATATTCTCTGCCTTATTCTTTTATTCGCGAACAGATAGGGTGTTGCTACGATGAATATAACCACCATTCCCATCAGGTACCGTTTCCTTRAATGCTACTTCCACATCCGAAATCGTCAAAATCTGACCATAATGTTTTCCAATATARTTACCCACTTGAACTCTATGAATAACACCYTCTGGCGATCGAATTAATGCCCACATCTTTTCTTGTTCCAATGTTCCAACAAGAGAAAGTTCTCCCAAACTATATTCTTCTAGTGCTTCTTTTAAACGATTKSTATCRGGKCGAATGCCATTATCTGTAATRACTCTTTCTTCAACKAYTGCATCAGGTAAATCAACAACGACAGGTAAAAAAGGATTATGTAAATCTGACGCCGCATATTCAAAYTTYTCATAAGGCTTCAGCACRGGAATAGGYGCAATAGTTGACGGCGGTCTCGCCTTAATTTTAGCAACATAAGCATTAAGATCATCTTTTTCCTGCTGACAAGCAGTTATCGACAAAATTAAGATAGGCATTAATATTTTTAATAACTTTACCATCTTATTTCACTTCCTAAATTTTCCATTTTCATCCCATCAAATACCCGTTATTCTTCTTCATCAAAGTATCGATACGTTTTTGCAGTTACCGTCATTGTCATTTGCTCTTCACCACCGTTTGTTGTGAGTGGTTTCATCGAAAAATCATGTAATGTTACAATTCTAGGSAGYGCAGCAATTCCACTAGCAAATTCCCCTAATTGATGATAAGTACCTGTCACCATCATCGAAATAGGCAGTTCTGCATAAAAATCAACGGGCCGCTCACCACCTGGTTTAAATAATTGAAACTCTAAACCGTTTATTAATCCTGTCCGAGAAATATCAATCAGTAAATCCGCCACCTCATTTTTGCGTGGCAATTGCTGAAGCATCGAAGAAAAACTGGTTTTTATCTCTTTCATTTGTATCTTATAAGCTTCTAAATTACTCGCCTTCACTTGTTTGGCTTCAAATGTATTTTTAAGCTGACTTTCTTTTTGTTCTAAAACGACTAATGCTTCTTGTTTCTCTTTGATAATAAACCAATAACTTGCACCCCAAACTACTGCACATAAAATTAATATTGAGATAATTTTGATCGGAAGTGGCCATTCTCCACTTTCATTAAAATCTAATTCATTTAACGATGACAGTTCCATTAGCTTTCTCCATCGCCAAYRTTGAGAGCRGACTCTTTTACACCTAAGGTAAATGTCCTTATGGCATTATCATTTGTAGAGCTTCGTTTAACAATATTCAAAACAGCATCATCTGTGAATTCTGCATTTTCATCTAACTGCCGCATAAAAACAGAAACGCGTGCATTTGACTGAGCAACACCATTAAAAACAAGTGAATTACCTGTACGTTTTGCAGAGTTCAAATGGACACCATCAGGCACGGYTCGAACAATCGCATCTAATACTTTTACAACTTTAGGTCGACTGGCTTGTAATTGTTGAATAACCTGAATTCGAGCTAATAATTTTGCTCGCTCAGCTTCTAAAGTAGAAATTTCTTTAATTTGCCGATCAAGCAAGGCAATTTCTTTCTTTAAAAAAGCGTTTCGGTTATTTTGCTCATCCATAAGTCCATTAACAAAACTAATGACTCCGTAGGCTATAACGGCTGCAACAATAACACCTGAAATAACGGCTGTGAAAAATTGCTGTTGCCGTTCTTGCCTACGCTCTTCACGCCAAGGCAGTAGATTTATATGTGGCATTAATCAAAACTCCTTAGCGCTAATCCACATGCAATTAGCATGGAAGGACTATCATTACTCAGTGCTTGAACTTTTACTTTTTGTTGATTCACTGTCATATCTGCAAACGGGTTTGCAACAGATGTGGTCGTTCCTATCTCTTCAGCAATCATAGCGTCAACACCTTGAATTGAGGCACAGCCTCCTGCCAAAACAACATGGTCTATTGATTGATACTGCGTTGATGCTGAGAAGAAAAATTGTAATGCGCGTGTTACCGTTGTAGTCATRGCTTGCTTGAAGGGTTCTAATACTTTCAAGCCATAATCATCAGGTAASWWRYGYWYTWYWWTKKYTCKKCNCAGCWTCWWSRYARKAYMWRYCAWWAKRCCRYKYAATATCTTCCGTCAACATATTTCCGCCGAACGTTTGTTCTCGCGTAAACACTATTTTCCCATCCACCAATACATACAGTGTCGTTACTGTTGCACCAATATCAACAACAGCAACCGTTAAACCTTGTCCATGATTGGTCAACTGTCTAGATATTAAGCTAAATGCATTTTCCATGGTATAGGCTTCTACATCAACGAGCTTAGCTTCCAATCCTGCTTTTTCAACAACTTCAATTCGTGTGTCTACATTTTCACTTCTTGATGCAGCCAGTAATACATCAACAGCATCCACATCTGAGTCCGAAGGTCCTAACACCTCAAAATCTAATCGCACCTCTTCCAAAGGATAGGGGATGAGGCTTTCTGCCTCTATCATGATTTGTTCTTCGATAGCTCTTTCGGATAAATCAGCAGGATAAGAGATTGTTTTGGTAATTGCTGAGTTTGCCGAAACAGCAACAGCAATATGTTTGGCTTTCGTTCCTGAACGCTTAACTGCTCGCTTGATCGCGCCAGCCACCTCATCTTTGTTTACTATTTTGCCTTCCACAACAGCATTGAGAGGCAACGGCTCAACAGCATAAGCCTCAACCGAATATTTGTCGCCTTTTTGATTTAGCTCTAATATCTTAACTACTGAAGAGCTAATATCAACACCAACAAGAGGAGCTTTTTTTCGTCCAAACATTTTTGCCTCAACTAACAATAAAGAAATACAGACTTACTGTTCAAATT
>NVVK01000003.1 GCA_002733335.1 Methylophaga sp. | reverse complement strand
ATTCGTAATAGATTTGTTCATGGTAAATCGACAGCAATTATTACGTTATTAGAACAATCAATTACATTTGAAAATAATATTGCCCCATCAATGGCTGAAAATAGTGACGCAAAAGAGTCTCAAGGGATAGAGCTAATTAGCCAACTAGCTAAAAAAGAAAACAYCACGATAACAACATCTATGACTAAAAATAGTTATTTTCTGAAATTRGATTTTAAAGCATAACAGCCAATAATGCGTACATCAGATAATCCATCAACCTTATGGAGTATCATGACTCCAATTAAAGGAGAGTAACTTGTGGGATTAGATTCTGTTGAGCTTGTCATTGTGATTGAAGATGAATTTCAAATTGCACTATCTGATGAAGAAGCATTCAAATGTGAAACACCCAATTTACTAACGGATTTGGTTTATTCAAAGCTAAGAAAATCTGAATCYGATSCMTGCCCTTCGATGCATGGYTTTTATATTGTGAGAAAAATACTGAGGGARCAATTCAATATTGCTAGGGAACGAATAAGACCAGAAACAAAATTGACAGACCTTCTAAGTAAAACCAATCGTATCGTCATTTGGGACAAGCTAATCGCTTCATTGTCGAATGGACAAACAATTTATGCCCCACTTGAAAAACCACGTTGGATAAAAATAGCGATACTACTTTCTAGCTTAATAATCTTTGCTCTTTGTTTTTTTATAGCAGAAAGTGCCTTTTTAGCTTTCTTTGTGGCCTGTTTTAACTCTATTATTCTTAATGTCGCRGCACTCTCATTTAAAACTGAAYTCCCCAAAAACTTTCTTACTGTTCAWGAYYTAACGCGTATCRTAGGCACGCTTGACACTAAGGTTTGGMAACGMGATCAAGTCTATAACCGCGTAAAAATGCTTRTYGTTGAACAATTAGGYGTTCAAGCTGAACAGGTTTTGCCWGATTCTCATTTCATWCGTGATCTTGGAATGGATTAGAACGTCATGCAGAAATTMTCAGATATATACCAACGCGCATTAGAACGAAAAGGCGGTGAGGAGCAACTCANCWHCCTTTTHCDTANCAGGTATAAAAACAACCCGTGAATTAGCCTCAATCCCCGATGATCGCGCTTTAGCTGAAATGACGCGCGCTGTATTTAAAGCCGGTTTTATTTGGAAGATTATCGACCATAAATGGGCAGGCTTTGAAGAAGCCTTCTGGGCGTTTAATATCGCCCGTTGCAATATGATRAGCCCTGACGATCTTGAATCACTSTATCAAGACACGCGCATTATTAGAAATGCTCAGAAAATTGATACTGTGCAGCGAAATGCGGCGATGATATTAGAACTCTCTGAGCAATATGGTTCTTTCGCTCGCTTCATTGCCGAATGGCCTGATGATGATTTTATCGGCTTGCTAGACTTATTACACAAAAAGGGTTCGCGATTAGGCCCACAGACCTGYCAATATTTTCTACGTTTTATCGGTAAAGATGGCTTCGTTCTCGCAGGGGATGGCGTTGCAGCATTGATCCGTGCTGAGATTATTAGCAGGCACCCCACCAGCAAACGTGATTTAAAATTAGTGCAACAAGCCTATAACATATGGCGTGATGAGTCCGGCTTAGGAAATGCTCAAATCAGTCGAATTTTGTCATTATCCATCGGTTAAGACTATTGCGAGATACCTCATATTAGGGCAACATGATGTGTTTTAAATTAAAGCCTTTTATTGCTTATGTCTGAACTCCCTGTTTTTGGTAATTTATTACCCTTTGAYCTTATTGCATGCGCGGTCAATGCCTTGCTTTTTATATTTACACGAAAGATTGTCACCGCTTTTCGGCCTAGTAAAGACTCCTCTTCGATTAACACCAAAGTGTGGACATTACGCTTTATCAATATTCTTCTTTTTGGTGTTTATTTGCTAGAATTTTTTATTGGCGGTTGGACAGCACAGCTTTCACAAACCGGTATTACTTTATTAATCGCTTATCTATTGGTGAGCTTTCTACAAATTGTCATCATCAGAAAATACGGCCGCGTTAAAGAAATTGATGAAATCGAATACCGTGTTGAAACCTATCAATCTGAAATTTTAAACCTGCTCGTTGTGCTATCGGCATTTATTATTGTATTTATCATTATAATAAATATTTGGGGAATGACTGATTGGTTCAAAACAACCAGTGTTTTAGGTGGCCTGTTAATCATTCTATTTTCTACTAAAGACTATTGGGCTCCCGATAATATTAACGGYTTAATRTTACTTTATAATGGTGATGTCGAACCGGGTAGCGTCATTCAAATTGATGAATACGATCTGCTTGCCGTGACCATTGAAACCACCCTGACTCAAACACGTTTTCGTGATTTGCGTTCACGCCATATTATTGTGTTACCGAATGCCAAAGTTCGAAATACTAAAATTGAGGTATTAAGCAAAAGCTCGGCTTCCGGCTTAATGCGTTATACCGATTTTAAAATTAGTTATGGTCTTCCTACAGAACGTATTGATGCCTTYCTCACCGAGGTTTGGCAGCAGGCYTGTGACAATGAAAAGTCACTTAATTCTGAAAAACAGGCCAAAATAATGATTATCGAAAATGGTGACCATGCAGTGGTTTGGCGTTTAGTATATTGGGTTAAAAATGTRTATGGTTTGTTTGATGCTGAATTTGCTATTAATCGCGCAGCRTATGCGCATGCTCAACAACAAGACATTGCTTTGAATACTCCTCTCACCCATGAAGTTGTTTCATAGTGACTGTAATTGTTAGCTTTTTCARTTTAAGTAGCATTTTGCTGAAATCTATTCTAGTAAAAGCACTCAAAAACAACTAAAATCACACATTACTCACAGCTTGTTTTAGATGTGATGAACTATGGTGGCCTGCACTGGTCTCCTCGCGACGAAATGTTGGTCAGCCCGTCAGATCCGGAAGGAAGCAGCGGAGCCTTCGGACTCGTGCGCCGAGATTGGGCTAGTGTGGGACATCACCCAAACACTTTTTAATGAGCTATCGCATGAGTTATTTGGTTCTTGCTAGAAAATGGCGACCTAAAACATTCTCTGAAGTTATCGGGCAACAACATGTCTTGCGCGCGCTCATCAATGGCCTTGATCAAGACCGACTGCACCATGCCTTTTTATTTGCTGGCACACGCGGTGTAGGTAAAACCACCCTCGCCCGCATTCTGGCAAAATCACTCAACTGCGAAAAAGGCGTGAGCTCAACACCTTGTGGCGAATGCCAAAGCTGTCAAGAAGTAGACAGTGGCCGTTTTGTCGATCTAATCGAAGTGGATGCMGCATCACGTACTAAAGTAGATGATACCCGTGAGCTACTCGATAATGTGCAATATGCACCTAGCCGTGGCCGCTATAAAGTATATCTRATTGATGAAGTGCATATGCTSTCAACAAGCAGTTTTAATGCCTTATTAAAAACATTAGAAGAGCCACCACCCCACGTTAAGTTTTTATTTGCCACTACCGATCCACAAAAATTACCTGTTACCATTTTATCGCGCTGTTTGCAGTTCAATTTACGCAGGCTTGATGTCGATCAAATTTCAGGTCATTTAGCCACCATTTTACAACAAGAAAAAATTGAATTTGAAGACGATGCCTTAATTGAAATCGCACGTGCCGCTGATGGCAGCATGCGTGATGCATTGAGTTTATTAGATCAAGCCATCTCCTTTGGTGCCGGTTCGGTCACCACTGAACAGATCCATGAAATGTTRGGTAGCATTAGTCAGCAACAATTGCATAATCTTGTGGCGGCMTTATTCAATCAAGATGGCCAGGCGGCATTACAACAATCTGACGAACTGTCCGCACAAGGCCGTGACTTTAAGAAAGCGCTAGATGAGTTATTGCTCATCTTACAGCGTATTGCTACTTTACAACTTGTGCCKGAACTTGAAGAAAGTGACAGTGCCAGTAATAGTGCCAATCATGAACAGCTCACACTGCTAAGCCAATCTATTCCGGCTGAAACCATTCAATTGCTGTATCAAATTGCTCTGCATGGCAAACGTGACCTACCTTATGCCGCTGATCCGAAAAGTGGTTTTGATATGACATTGCTTAGAATGTTGAGCTTTCAACCTATGCACATTGATACCGAGAATACGACTGTTGCTCCGGCACAAGCAACACCCATAAGCACGCCGTCAAAAATCACTGAGCAATCGGCTCCTTATATAAAACCAGAAGCCGAACACRCGCATAAAATTGCTGAGGAAACGCCTRCYCCTGTTACTCCATCACYAGTAACACCYCAAGTATCCCTCAAGAGCACGCCGTCAAAAATCGCCGAGAAATCAGCTCCTTATATAAAACCAGAATCCGAACACGCGCCCAAAATTGCTGAAGAAACGCCTGCGCCTACTCCTAAGCCCGTAAATGTTGCAACTGAAACCGTAGCCGTAAGTAATAACAGCACACAAATCAATCGTGCTAATTGGCTTGATATCACCGCAAGTTTGAAACTCACAGCTTTTTCACGACAACTTGCTGATAATGCCTCATTTGTAGCCCATAACGATAAAACCATCTCACTTGCCATCGCACCCGAATTTGCACACCTTGCTAATGACAAAGCCATTGGTCGTTTTCAATCAGCACTGAGCACTGCATTACACTATGACGTTAAATTGCGTGTTGAACACGATGAAACACAGCAATTATCACCCACTCTCGCGACAGAGCGAGCAGAAMAAAGTAAACTCAGCCAACAAAATGCTAAGGATTCTATTCATAATGATCCTACCGTTGCCGCGCTTAAAAGTGCCTTTAATGCCGAGATCATTGAAAGCACCATTAAACCAATTTAAATTTAAGTGATCTCGTTTACARCAACTGTTTTTTTGCTTTGCTATAATAAAAAATACRTATCGTGGAGATAATCTCCAACAATCTAATTTAAAATGAGGAATCGCCAATGAAAGGTGGAATGGGCAACCTAATGAAACAAGCGCAGCAAATGCAGGCTAATATGGAAAAAGCCCAGCAAGAGCTCGCCAATATGGAAGTTACCGGTGAATCAGGTGGCGGCATGGTTAAAGTTGTTATGACCGGTAAGCATGATGTAAAACGCATTAATATTGAAGATGCTTTATTTGAAGATGATAAAGAAATGCTTGAAGATTTAATTGCTGCTGCTGTCAACGATGCCGTGCGCCAAGTTGAAAAAACAAGCCAAGAACGTATGTCTGGGCTCATGCCTGCTGGCATGAAATTACCCTTCTAGATTATGGCTCGTCTCGGACCTAGTATAGAACAGTTGATTGAAGCCTTACGCTGTCTACCTGGCGTAGGGCCAAAATCTGCTCAACGAATGACATTTCATTTGCTTGAGCACAATCGCGATGGAGGGGAGCGCCTAGCGAAAGCCCTTAGCCATGCTTTGGAATATGTTCACCACTGCCAACGCTGTAGAATATTGAGCGAAACTGAACTGTGTAACCGCTGTAGTGATAGCCAACGTCGACACGATCAGCTCTGCATTGTTGAGCTGCCTAGTGATGTATTAGCCATCGAGCAAGCAACACATTATAAAGGCCAGTTTTTTGTGTTAAACGGCCATTTATCACCTCTCGATGGCATTGGCCCTGAAGCATTAGGCCTGCCCCAGCTCGTAGAGTTATTTGACCAGAAAACAATTGAAGAAGTCATTCTTGCTACCAATCCAACCGTAGAAGGTGAAGCCACCGCGCATTATATTAGTCAATTGGCCCATGCTCGCAATATTCCCGTTACACGACTTGCCCACGGTATTCCTATGGGGAGTGAACTAGAATATATTGATAGTGGTACACTATCGCATGCATTTTCCAGTCGCGAATCAATCTAAAATAAAAAGGGCATCATGGCAGAGCAAACACCATTTGAATCGTTAAAAGCTTTCCCTGGAATAATCCATCGTCAGCCAATATTTTTAGCCGATCATTTGGATGTTGATAGTTATCATCTGACCTTTCTGAATCAACATGGTGAGAAATTAAATGATGATTCAGAAATMCCTGTTTTCATTRAGCATATAGCCGACCTATTRCCGACTATTAGTGACCGCAAAAAAGCGCTTCTTTCAATGCCTGAATCATGGCTTGAGGCAATATACAATTCGTCAGAATTATCATTTGATCTTACTTTAGATCTTAATGGACATGATTTATCGGATTCAAACCATGCACATGTTTATTTTGCCAATCACGCAATACCCAAAAAAGAAATTCCACCTGCAGATACCTTGTTGATTGATATTCAACAATACGATCTAAATAGTTTACAAAAACAATTACCTTCTTGGCGTAAGAACCACCAACATCTCTGTGCCACTAATGTAAATGATATTGAGGCCTACACTCTTTGCAAAAGCTATATATTAGATCTTTTACAAGGCCAGTTTTATACGCTTCCATCAGCAAAAGAAACGGCTAAGATTTTGCCTTCTCAACAGATCTTAATGGAATTATTAGTAAAACTACAAGACCCACAAATTGAACCAGAAAATCTCGCGAGCACGATCAATCAAGACATTACATTAAGCTATAAATTACTGCGCTTAATCAACTCTGCCTTTTTTGGTTTGCCTCGTGAAGTCAGTAATATCAAGCAAGCTATTGTGATGTTAGGTGATAAAAAAATTAAAACATGGGCCAGYTTATTATGCCTATCYGGTGTTGATGATAAACCTGTCGAATTACGTGTAGTCGCCATGGCTMGAGCAAGAATGTGTGAGTTATTAAGCAAAGCTTATAACGGTACTGCAGAACTGTTTTTCGCCGCTGGTTTATTCTCTGCTCTCGATGCGCTAATCGACAAACCGCTATCAGAAATTCTAGATAAACTGCCCCTCTCTCCTGAATTATCTGATGCCCTACTGCATCATTCTGGTATTGCCGGGCAAGCACTCAATGATGTCTTAAATTATGAAAAAGGYAACTGGGCYGCGYTTGATAATTCTTCCAYCYCCATCGAAACATTATCACAGGCTTACTTAGATGCCATTAATTGGGCTAAAGARCTTAACAGCCAARTATAAAGACGGTTCACAATGCCACTCACTTGGCTAGCKGCAYCATCAAACAGCCCNTTTCCCCCNGCTTGAACAGGCACTTGATGATGGCTTGCTCGCCGTGGGYGGTGACTTATCATYTCAGCGMCTACTGAATGCCTAYCGTAATGGGATTTTCCCTTGGTTTAACGARCACGMTCCTATTTTATGGTGGGCTCCCGATCCTAGAATGGTACTTTTCACCGATCAAATAAAAGTATCAAAAAGCTTACAAAAAACGATTAATAAAAAACGTTTATCAATAACGATGGACACGGCCTTYACCGATGTTATGGCAGCCTGYGCCGCACCCCGTAAGAACACTCATGGTGARATAGAAAGTGGCACATGGATCCACCCTGATATGATTGAAGCCTATTCAATATTACATCAGCAAGGAATAGCYCATAGTATAGAATGCTGGCAAGATGACGTGCTCGTTGGTGGATTATACGGTATTGCTATTGGTCATATATTTTTCGGGGAATCCATGTTTAGTACCCTACGCGATAGTTCAAAAATAGCGCTAGTGACCCTCTGTCAGCAACTTAAASATTGGGGATTYCCRCTRATTGATTGCCAARTTYATTCRAAKCATCTTGCCAGYATGGGTGCCATTGAAATMAAACGTAARCAATTTATTRCTTACTTAGACGAATATTGCCCACAAACARTGCTCAATACTCACTGGCAATTGGACTCCATTCGRTCATGATCAATACACTTAAATTTTATCGAGACAGTCCCCACGATTGCGCTTAYTTAAGCGAACAACAAACTCAAAATATCTATCCTGATCCTAATGTGGTGATGTCAAAKGCACTTTATTCACARTTAATTCAGCATGGCTTTCGCCGCAGTGGAAATCATGCTTACCGCCCTCATTGCYCAGATTGCCAAGCYTGYATCYCCGTCCGCATTAATCTCAAACAGTTTAAAATGAGTCGCAGTCAGCGCCGTTGTTCACAACGTAATCAACATCTTACAACCATAGCACTCCCGGCAGAATTTAACGCCGAGCATTATGACCTATATTGCCGATATTTAGCAGCACGGCATAGTAATGGCGGCATGGATAATCCCACGGAACAAAGCTACCGTGATTTTCTTATTGGCAAATGGAGCGACACACGCTTTATCGAATTTCGAGATCAATCACAGCTGGTAGCGGTTGCTGTGACTGACTTTGTAGATGATTCTTTATCTGCATTTTATACTTWTTTTGACCCCRAATTAAGCAAACAAAGTTTAGGGACGTATGCTATTTTGCAACAAATCGTTCAAGCCAATACAGAAAATTTATCATTTTTATACCTTGGTTATTGGATCGAAAATTGCCAAAAAATGGAGTATAAAAGTACTTTTTCGGCACTAGAAGCCTATATTGATCAGCAATGGCAACCGTTAAAAAGATGAAAAACTTTGTAAAATCAGCAGTTTTACGGCAAAATGGTCGTTTAACTACATCTGGAAAGTAACAAACGTTTATGGCAAAAGAAGAACATATTGAATTTGAAGGCACCGTTATAGATACTATGCCTAATACCACCTTTCGTGTCGAATTAGAAAATGGTCACGTTGTAACAGCACATATTTCTGGAAAAATGCGTAAAAATTATATTCGTATTTTGACTGGAGATACCGTTACAGTACAACTCACACCTTATGATTTAAGCAAAGGGCGTATCACGTATCGTGCACGTTAAATCTCAATGACCTAATCTAGTCATCCTGCGATAGTAATGCTTACAAGGAATAGTAAGCAATATTTTCATCCCAAGTAAAACCAATCAAATAGTAGCTGGAATTTCTATATTTTAATATAGCATTGGCCGCGCATAATATTGCGCAGCCATATAGCTCGACTGTGCGAGCTGGGTTCAATTGGATAATCGTGTCACAAGCACGCCAGCTACGGAAATAAGRTAGTGAAATCAACTACTTTCGAACAATCCTATTAGCGATAGTGAATAAAGCCTAAACGATTGTTATCCGTCTTACGAAATAATTGAGCTAATGCCATTAGCGCCAAAGCCATAAAAGCGATTAATGTCCACGCGGGAATACTCAASCCCATAAAYGTCCATAATACTTCAGCRCATTCTCCSGATCCTCGTAACACCATTCCAAAAGTTTCATTAAGTGAAAAATTATCGAGCATAAAATTTAAGCCGGGGCCACAGCTCGGTACTTGATCTTCCGGTAAATTTTGTAATCTTAAATGCCAWGCAGAWATKGCAGCCCCAATTAGAGCTAATACTCCAGCCAAAAACCCATAGACTTTAACGCCCCAATTACGCGGGTTATGCARTACAGCAAAGAGTAAAATAATCCCGACCAATAACACAAAAACACGTTGCAAAATGCATAATGGGCAAGGTTCTAAATGTTCCATAAACTGGAAATAAGCAGCTGCTGCTAACATTGAAGCACAAAATAAAAACCCAATTAAAAACAAACTACGAGGTGAAGCCATGCTGTTCTCCAAAAACAAACTATTTAGGTGTATGATGAACTAAATTACCTTAAATAAGCAATGGTATATAAGGATTCCATCATGAATGAACAAGAATTAGAAAAAAAACTGAGTRCTGCCTATGACACAATGATGGAGCGCGTCAATTTACTTCTTGATAAAGCTGAGCATCAAGCCTTGCCTATATTGCAAAGTAACATTGAACAGGCAAAGAATCAAGCCGTTGAATTAAAAGAAATTACTGCTGAAGAAGCAGAAAAGCTAGCGGCCTACTTAGCGCGTGATTTACATGATGCTGCACACTATCTTAGCCAATCTGGCAAAGAATTATCGACTTGGCTTCACTTTGATCTTGAGTTGGTAGAAGACCGATTGCTAGAGATTTTTTCGAAAGTGGCAGACAAAACTAGCACTGAATTAGCGCAACTTGCGGCACAAGCAAAACAAGCTACTGAATACCATACTGGTGAAATAACAAGTATTGGTACACTCGCTTGTAAAAACTGTGAGAACTTAATCCATTTTAAGAAAACAGGCCGTATTCCACCTTGTCCTAAATGTCATAAAACGGTATTTATACGTACTCAGCGCAAGTAAAAAGTTAATCTCTGGACAAATTATGTCCAGAACCAGCCACCTTCAGCAATTAGTTGGCAAAGGATATCGGCAGATTTTCTATCCTTTTTAAGTAACTGCCAATCATCACTCTCAAGTGATGTATGCTCTGCCAGCATAATAATATTATCTATATTAGCTGCATCAGTAGAATAGACTTCGCCGGCCATAAATAGCTGAGCTTCGCTTGYTGTTTTTGTCCATGCAAAGCGATGGTAATGACTACGTTGCAAAACATTACCTTGTTTAAATAATGTATTTATTTCATCCAKYGTAGCTAAATCACTRATGSTTTCTGATGCCAATGTTGCCAACGTTGATTTCGTTTCAGTCACAAATTTACCTAAGAYGCCCGCCAAAATGGGGKYAGCTTCATCAATCACATCATGCAATAACTGCTTTAATCGTTGAACCGCCTTCGCATCAATTTCACTGCTATTTTGACTGGCGAGTAAGCCCGCATCTTGATATCGGCTTGAACCGAGTGTATTTTCGATCAARCTATTGGTCATGGTATCTAGCATATCAACACGGCTTGGTGCTCTAAAACCAAATGAAAACGTCATGCAATCATTTAATGCCACGCCATGATGRGCAAAATATGGTGGTAAATACAGCATATCACCGGGCTCAAGATCCCATGTTTGATCAGCAGTGAATTCAGACAATATTTGTAATTCTAAGCCATCAATTAATTTAGCTTCAGTAATAGGCTCATTGCCTATTTGCCAGCGCCGCGAGCCCATTGCTTGCAATAAAAAYACATCATAGCCATCAGTATGCGGCCCAACCGTGCCATGCTCAGGTGCATAGCTAATCATTAAATCATCACGACGCCAGTCGGGAATAAAACGAAAAGGATCCAGTAAATACTGCAAATCGGGTAAATGTTTATCGACATCTTGAACTAACATCGTCCAATGCGTTGCTGGCAAGCGTTCAAAATCAGCTTCTGATAACGGCCCAGTTGTGACTTGCCATGCSCCGCCCTGACCATYYTCTTCAATTAAGCGTGACTCAATTTCAGGCTCACAGGCTAAACCTGCCAACTCATCGGGTGTAATGGGGCTTTCAAAATCAACAAAGGCCTGCCGGATTAATAAGGGCTTTTTTTGCCAATATTGATCTAAAAATTGCTGCTGTGTCAGCCCCGTATTAAAAAAATCTGTCACAAATAATTAACTTACTTTTTCAACGTGGAAAACAACATTRTTGACACCTACAATTTTTATTTTAGTGCCAGCGTCACAGTCTTCACCTTCAACTTTCCACGTCGAATCATCAAGCTGAACTTTACCATGGCCATCCACTATGGGCGCTTTGAGWGTAACAACGCGTCCAACATACTGTTCGCCACGCCGATTCAGTAAMGGTTCATCTGATACCACGGGGTTTTTTTGAGCATAATTACGCCATACCACRAGGCTTAGCACGGCCAAAAYAGCAAAGCTAACAACCTGAATCTCCCATGCTAATGARGGTACTAACCACACTAAAAGGCCAACGATGAATGCTGCAATCCCTGTCCATAATAGATAAAAAGTAGGCAGTAAGACCTCAAATATTATTAATACTGCTGCAAATATCCACCAATGCCAGAAAGTAGGTGCAAATTCCATATTATTTCCCTTTAAAGGTGTCTTTTGCCAGCTCGGCAATACCACCTAGTGAGCCAATGACACTGCTTGCTTCAAGTGGCATAAAGATAACTTTATGATTATCTGCTGAGGCCATATCTTTCAATGATTCCACATATTTTAATGCCACAAAATAATTGATTGCTTGAATATCACCTTTAGCAATGGCTTCTGATACCACAAAGGTTGCACGCGCTTCGGCTTCAGCTTCACGTTCACGTGCTTCTGCATCACGAAATGCCGCTTCTCTACGTCCCTCCGCTTCAAGCATTATGGCCGCTTTCTCGCCTTCTGCACGCAAAATTTCAGCTTGACGTAAACCTTCTGCCTCTAGAATATTGGCACGTTTTTCACGCTCAGCTTTCATTTGACGCCCCATCGCTTCAACCAAATCTTTGGGGGGTTCAATATCTTTAATTTCAATACGTGTTACTTTTACACCCCAAGGCGTAGTGGCATCATCAACMAYACCTAAWAKWCGSGCATTAATYKMATCACGYTTAGAYARMAKTTCATCTAAATCCATTGAGCCCATAACCGTACGAATATTAGTTTGMGTYAAATTTAAGATAGCATGTTGYAAATTATTAACTTCATATGCTGACTTCGGTGCATCAACGACCTGAAAAAACACCACACCATCTACTCGTACCATCGCATTATCTTTGGTAATAATTTCTTGTGATTGRACATCTAAAACTTGTTCCATCATATTAATCTTAGCGCCAATACTATCCATAAAAGGCACGATCCAATGTAGGCCAGGACGTAATGTCTTTGTATATCGCCCCCAACGTTCAACGGTCAATTCATAMCCCTGTCGAACGGACTGTACACCTTTAAATAATATAACAAGCGCTAATACAACAAAAATCACAGCAAATACTGATAATCCTTCAAACATAAGTTTTCTCCTTAATAAATTACAAGTCTGAACCTATTATACCCAATAAAAATTTGGACATTTAACGAACAACATTAGACAATAGCATTAATCTAATTTTTATATCGTCATATATCCGATGAAAACAACACGTTTCTTACACTTTTTCAGCCTTATTTTRCTTTGGTCTTTRAGCACATCTGCTCATGCACAGCAGTGGTATCACGTCGARTTAATTGTGTTTGAACAACTTAATAGCTATACCGATGARGCATGGCCTGAAACCGACTTCAACATGACAGCKCCCCTTAGTCCTTCAGTATCAGGAGAGCGCATTCATCCCGCTAAAAATAGCACCTTGATTCAAAGTGCCGCGCGCTTAAATAAGTCCCCTAATTACCGTGTTTTATATCATAAATCATGGCAACAACCGATTATGAGGAAGGCCAGTTCTCAAGGTGTCAGAATACAATCAGCCGATGGTTCAATCAATGGGTCTGTCCGATTTTTTAAATCAACCTATTTACATGCGAATCTAGATTTACAGCTTATGCAAGGTGCACAATCACCCCGATTAATTGAGTCTCGCCGTATTCGTAGTAAAAAACTCTATTTTTATGATCACCCTAAATTAGGCGCATTATTGCAAATYACACCGCTATAGTTGGGATTATTGCAGYCGAATAAYTTCTGCTAATAACTGTYTTACCTGCGTCATACCCTGRTTTAACACWTRCTCTATATCRGCCATTTGAATTTCACCMTCRGCAATGCCTGCCGCCCARTTTGCCATTACRGCACAGGTCGCATAAGMCATTCCTAATTCACGTGCTAAATARGCYTCTGGCATMCCSGTCATTCCRACCATTGCACAGCCATCTTGYGCYAAACGYTTRATCTCTGCCGCCGTCTCYAATCGTGGRCCTTGTGTTGCCCCATAAACGCCRCCATCGACTATYGTTATTTTTTGTCTCATTGCTGCTGCCARAACGACCTTACGCAGCGMKGMACTATAGGGATGCGTAAARTCAATATGCCTATCRGCMGTRAATTCATCACTGTAAAAGCTTTGTTCGCGTCCATAGGTATAATCAATAATTTGGTCTGGCACGGCAAGCGTRCCYGGCAYCATATTTTKATCAATKGCGCCCACGGCTGCAACGGCAATRATYTCYTCCACTCCYAAAGCATACAATGCCCAGATATTAGCGCGATAATTCACCTTATGAGGAGCAATRGTATGTTTTKGTCCATGACGRGATAGAAATATKAYTTCTTTACCCTTRTATTCACCYATCAACAATGGGCTTGATGGCGYGCCAAACGGMGTTTCAACSCRTTTCTCTTCATKAATRACTAAGCCATCTAATGCTGTTAGTCCGGTTCCACCAATAATAGCTATTGTTGTCATTAATTTTCATCCTTTACGGCATAGATCCCCGGGGCGTTTCGCCAATAACCTTTATAATCCATGCCAAAGCCAAACACATAACGGTTGGGGACGGTTAAGCCAATAAATTCGGGCAACTCACCTACTTTATTAACATTTAGCTTATTAATTAAGCTAATACAGCTTACTGATTGAGCACCGGCTTGTTGACAGTATTCTCTCAAGGCTAGCATTGTCACACCTTCATCAAAAATATCTTCCACTAATACAACTGTTCGATCGGCTAATGTTGTAGCGGGTTTATGTAACCACGTTAACCCACTACCCACTGTTTTATCACCATAGCGGCTGGCATGAATGTAATCGAGTTCTAATGGAAAATTTAATTTAGGTAATAAATTTCCGGTAACCACAACTGAACCGTTCATTACACACAAAAAAATAGGATTCAAATCAGCAAAGCGAGCGGTTATTTCAACTGCCATCCGCTCTAGTGCATTATTAATATCCTCCAAAGAATAAAGTAAGTCTGCCGAATCGAAGATAGCGTGTAATTGCTTCATTGGTTTTGTGCGTCTGGAGAATAAAGTCATTATAATAAACCTTTTAATCTGCTTTAAGGATAAAACTAATGCGCCGTTTCYRKMMRCTKKMYCKSYWTWWMWYCATTTNNYKATSAWRAWCWYGYWYWCGKYAAWMWCRGMRWYRRCACCTTCTGTAGAAAAAGTAGTCGACCCTCAGCGCATTATTTCGCTTGCCCCGAATATTACTGAAACCTTATTTGCCTTGGGCTTAGCTGACAAAGTAGTTGCGGTCAGTGACTACTGCGATTTTCCCGCGGCAGTGAATATTTTGCCAAAAGTAGGCGGACTGATGAACCCTAATTTAGAAGCCATTATTGCTCAGCAAGCGGATTTGGTCATTCTATCAGCCAAACAACATCGCACAATTAAGCAACTACAACATTTAAAAATCCCCACCCTCGCTGTCCACAACACCACCTTATYRGATATAAAAGAAACKATTACCGCRATTGGGCGCAGCACRGCACRCCAACAGCAAGCTARAACMWTATTGAACACTTTAGAKAAWAAAATAAAYTTTATMGCTRAGRAAATAAAAYCATTRTCACGTCCAACMGTGATGATTTCACTTGGAAATAGCACCAGTAACGAACRMATYAATACVGTTTATATTGCCGGTCAAAATGATTTTTATAATGACTTAATCACACTCGCCGGTGGCACTAATGCCTATAAAGATACGCGGCTTAATGTGCCTTCTTTATCCGTTGAAGGTATTATTCAACTTAATCCTGATATTATTATTGATATTTATCCAGAAGATGATGATCACAATGCCGATCTCCAACAGGTGCTACAACGCTGGCAATCACTCAAACACATTAATGCTGTGAAAAACAATCGAATTTATATTGTCGAAGAAAGTTATGCCACTATTCCTGGTCCGCGCATTATCTTATTACTTGAGAAATTTGCACGGCTCATTCATCCTGAAATACAGTGGGATAGCGTAGCACCATGACCACACTGCTAGCAGTAGAAAACCTCACCGTAAAAATCGCTAACACCACGCTATTATCCGCTGTTAGTTTTCACCTTAATGCGGGAGATTATCTGTGTGTGCTAGGGCCTAATGGTGCCGGCAAAAGCACCTTATTAAAAGCACTGCTTGGCATTATCAAACCCACAGCGGGTGATATCACTATTGGGCAACAAGCCATATCGCAACTGAGTCAAAAACAATGTGCTCAAAAAATAAGCTATGTTCCACAAGCACATGGCCTGCAATTAGATTTTACGGTTATCGATTTTATTAAAATGAGTCGCTATGCCTACCATACGGCATTATCTGATTGGGCTACCGATGATCAAGCTGCATTTGAACAAGCCATAGCAATCACCGATACAGAATCTTTTTTACAGCGTCAAATGCAAACATTGAGTGGCGGTGAACGACAACGCATTATGATCGCTGCYGCCTTATGCCAACGTGCTTCTTTGCTTTTGCTCGATGAACCCACCAGCTTTCTTGACCCACATTATCAAGCCGAAGTACATCAACTCATTCGTCACCTTAATCAACACCATAAGATAAGCATCATTGAAGTCAGCCACGATTTGAATCACGCCGCCCAACATAGCTCATCCATTCTAGCCTTAAAACAAGGTAAAAAAATGTGGTTTGGCGCGTCATCTGAATTTTTAGAAACAGGGCATGTGCATACCCTTTATGAACAACAGTTTGTATTTACGACACACCCACAAACAGGCGCAAAGATTGCGCTGGTCAGTGAGGCTTCATGAAATCATCTCAACGATCTACATTGCTATTCATTGCACTTGCCACGCTTATTATTGTGATTGTCAGTCCTTTTTTAGGCATGTCACATACAACGACTGCTGAAATACAACAACAAATTTTAACGGAAATTCGCCTGCCAAGAATGCTGTTTGCCTTTATTGCTGGCACAGGCTTAGCGCTGTGCGGCATGGTCTTTCAAGCCATGTTTCGCAACCCGCTAGCAACGCCTTTTACCTTAGGGGTGGCCAGCGGTGCTTCACTCGGTGCCGCACTCTATGTTTATCTTGGCTTAAGCTTCTCATTTATAGGCATCGACGGTACCTCATTCGCCGCTTTTTCAGGTGCATTGATTTCCATCAGYTTTGTYTATTATCTCAGYCGTTTYCGCAGYMAYTTTTCAACTGAAACKTTGCTGCTAACRGGTGTCGCYATYAGCTTTTTCTTYTCTAGCTTAATTCTGTTTATTCAATATTTAAGCAATATTACCGACTCTTTTCGCATTTTACGTTGGTTGATGGGAAGCTTAAGCATTGTGGGTTATCACGATATTTTGCAGCTATTACCTTTTGTTACCATCTGTGTCGCCGTTGTATTATGGTTAAGCCGTGAAYTRAAYCTGTTAATGACMGGCGATGAAATAGCGCTTAGCCGCGGTGTAAATGTGCAAGGCATACGTTATGCACTTTTCTTTGTCAGTTCACTCTGTGTGGGTGCCATTGTTGCCGTMTGTGGACCTATCGGCTTTGTTGGCATGATGGTRCCGCATATCTGCCGSYTGTTAATTGGYMATGATCATCGCTGGTTAATCCCTGCTACACTACTGTTTGGTGGTGGTTTTCTGATTCTCTGTGACACCATCGCMAGACTGATTATCGCCCCWGCYGAAATACCTGTCGGTGTYATTACAACATTATTAGGTGGGCCTTTTTTYATATGGTTACTCATTAAAGCTAGAATTTAGTCGTTACATTCTATAAATCAATATGCTAAGGAATAGCTATGCAAAYTMTTAAACAAACGACCGCAGTAATAAGCGTTCTATTGTTATGTATAAGCTTATCAGCCAATGCTATGGCGCCTAAATGGTTGGCCCAACACCAAAACACTTACGCTGTTGATATCATTTCTTTATCTCATTTTTATAGCGATGAATATAGCTCTCTCTGGCTTAAAAATCTTCATCCATCCAATCACGCTTATGATGCTATTGATTTTATTGCGCGTTCTGCCAAACACGGTTTAGATCCTAACGATTATCACTACGCTACTTTAAAGCAATTAGATCCCTCAGAGRGYCAACTTAGCGCTCAAAAATTTGATRTTTTACTCACTGATGGCCTGCTCAATCTTATTCATGATCTGAGTGTAGGYCGGCTTAAAGCAAACGAGGCYGATCCTGAYTGGTTTATTCCTCAAGCTGAGTTTAATGCACCCRTTTTYTTRCAAGAAGCGTTACTTGCTAAGCAGTTTAGAGAAGAATTARATTCACTTATYCCAACATCMACYGAATATATAACMYTAATCCAAACATTAGCCCGATATCAAAGCTATGTTGCGCGTGGCGGCTGGTCTCAAATTCCACAAACACGTTCTATACGCCTAGGTGAAAACCATCAACASCTTCCCGCTATTCGAGCTCGGTTGGCTTTTGAAGATAATCATATTCCACTTTCAGTCCATTCTGAGTCATTAAAATATGATGCTCAAACAGAACTTGCTATACGCCATTTTCAAACAACACATGGATTAGATGTGGATGGCATTATTGGTAAAAGCACGGTTGAGACAATGAATATATCRGCRCWCGCCCGTGTTCAACAATTAAAAATCGCATTAGAACGCCGCCGTTGGATGCCTGACAATTTAGGCCACCAGCATTTGTTTATTAATTTAGCCAACTACACGCTACGGGCTGTAGAAGCAGGTAATGAAAAATTAAAGATGCGCGTTGTTGTCGGTCAAAAAAAGCGACAAACACCTAGTTTCTCAAGTCAAATGAATCATATCGTTGTGAATCCATATTGGAATGTTCCTAGAAARCTWGCCGTTCAAGATCTCTTACCTAAACRGCAACACGATTTTAATTACTTTTACACRCATGACATTCGTGTCTTTACACATGAAAATGGTCAAAAAATAGAACAGGACCCATACCTAATAGATTGGCATGCTCTCAATGAAGATAATTTTCCTTATCTATTAAGACAAGATCCTGGAGAATATAATGCCTTAGGTCAGATAAAATTCTTGTTCCCCAATGACTGGGCCATCTACTTACACGATACCAATCATAAACAACTCTTCAATAAAACCGTGCGTTCGCTRAGTTCAGGCTGTATTCGCGTTGAAGACCCCATTGCTTTAGCCAACTTTAGTCTAGCCGATAGATATGAGCCTAAAACAATATTAGAACTGATTGAAAGCAAAGAGAACCGTGGTCGAAAAGTAACAAAAGCATTATCCGTTTATGCGGTCTACTTCACTGTTTGGATGGGAGACAATGAAGTACACTTCTCTCCGGACGTTTATCAACGTGATGAACGAATGGCAAAGAG
Organism: Methylophaga sp.; assembly: GCA_002733335.1. Taxonomy (GTDB): domain Bacteria; phylum Pseudomonadota; class Gammaproteobacteria; order Nitrosococcales; family Methylophagaceae. The sequence continues at coordinate 170,373 of NVVK01000003.1, read as the reverse complement.
CTTGTAATTTGCAATCAAAACTATTTATAATTCGACGCTTATGTCAAAGCAAGGCTAAATCCGAATAAGGTGAAGTAATGACGTTTAGAACCAATCTACAACAAGAACCAAYGGTAAACATTCCGACATCRCGACGTCGTTTTTTGCAATTTGGTTTAGGTTTAACCGCAAGCCTTGCCGCAACACCCAGTGCCTTTGCAAACACACTCAAACAGCCTGACCGAACATTATCTCTGCTTAATTTACATACTGGTGAAAGCATTAACACGACCTATTGGGCAGAAGGTGAATATCTGACCAATGAACTCACCGCTATTAATCGTGTTTTGCGTGACCAYCGCACAGGTGATATCGAAGCGATTGATCAAAACCTTATTGAGCTATTAAATCTTCTTCATTCTAAAGTAGATAGCAATCAAGCTTTCCATGTCATTTCGGGCTACCGTTCTCCGAAATCGAATGCTGCATTACGTCAAAATAGCAATGGCGTAGCAAAGAAAAGCTTCCATATGAAAGGYATGGCTATCGAYATTCGTTTGCCTAAGTGCCAGCTTRCTTCTTTACATMAAGCAGCCGTTGATTTAAAAATAGGTGGCGTAGGAAAATATTCAAAATCTRAYTTTATTCATATTGATACYGGTTCAGTCCGCCAATGGGGCGTTTAGAACNNNGNNKYTRKKWWSTTAAGCACATTCATTTAACAACTTGGTCAGCAAAGACTTAAACTTCTCCATTTCTTCCGCATACGATTTTTTCAAATCTCGATGATCTTGATTCATTTTTTCATGTGACTGCGTCCAGTCTAAATGATACTTTTGCTGTTTTTTTCGTGAGTCAAACTCCACCATCCCACTTTCATASCGCAAAAGATATGCTTCGTGCTGCTGAATATTTTCTACRTGTTTATTGAGTGTMGCAGTATGTTCTGGCAAGGCATATTCTAGTTGTGATAACAATGCCACTAGACGATCTGATTCGTGCTGCCACTGCCCTACTTCCTCAATCCACTTTTGATGATCTTGATGCCACCAAAGCGGTAATGCTTTACTTATTTTATCCTTATCCATAATTACCTCCCTAAATTTAGATAAGATCTTCATAATACGCTTTAATAACGCGTTSCAATAATACACATTACAAAAACACAGACAGCCCTTAAAAATAAACGTAAAATAGACACTATCATAGATTAAAGGACCTTCAGCAATGCCACAAATCGTTATCTGTGCGCTCTATAAATTTGTCACCTTAGACAATTACCAAGAAATAAAGCCGGCTTTACTCAAGTTCATGCTGCAACACACTATTCGCGGCACATTATTATTGGCGAAAGAAGGGATTAATGGCACGGTTGCAGGCTCACGTGCTGAAATTGATAATTTATTATCCTATTTACAACGTGATTCGAGATTTGAAGGCATTAGCTACAAAGAATCCTTCACCGAAGAAATGCCGTTTTTACGCACCCGCGTTAAATTGAAAAAAGAAATTGTTACCATGGGTGTAGATGGCATCGATCCCAAACATATTGTTGGCACTTACGTTAAACCCAAGGATTGGAATGCTTTAATTAGCGACCCAGAAGTTTTATTAATTGATACCCGAAATGATTATGAAGTTCAGGTGGGCACATTTAAAAATGCTATTAATCCAAAAACAGACAGTTTTAGAGAATTCCCTGATTATGTGAAACAACATTTTGATCCTGCAAAGCATAAAAAAATCGCGATGTATTGTACCGGCGGCATTCGCTGTGAGAAATCGACCGCTTATATGAAGGAACAAGGATTTGAAGAAGTCTATCATTTAGAAGGTGGCATTCTTAAATATCTAGAAGAAGTGCCAGAAGAAGATACATTATGGGAAGGCGAATGTTTTGTATTTGATGAGCGTGTTACGGTTGATCATCAATTAGAAAAAGGCAAATATGAGCAATGTAATGCCTGTCGTATGCCTATTAACCAACAAGATCAGCAGTCTGAACACTATATTCATGGTGTAAGTTGCCCCCATTGTTTTGATAAAACAACGGTAGCGCAAAAAGCACGCTTCACCGAACGCGAAAAACAAATAAAGTTAGCCGAACAACGAGGTGAAGCACACCTTGGTGCTGATTCRGCAAAAACTATCGCGGCCCATCGTGCAGAAAAGCAGCAGCATAAAGAAAATCAACGACAAGCATCACTACAAAAGCAACATCGTTGATTATGAAAATACTTTTTATCTTACTGCTTAGTGTTGTTAGTTATCACGTTGTTGCCAGCGAAGATAATCAGGCCGCTATTGCTAGCGCCCACCCTTTAGCCACTAAAGCAGGGTTTGAAATATTAAACCAAGGKGGMAAYGCCTTTGATGCGGCTATTGCCGTRAGYGCCGTRYTGGCCGTCGTTGAACCTTCTAGTTCGGGCTTAGGCGGAGGTGGTTTTTGGTTATTGCACCGAGCCAGCGATGACTTTCAAGTSATGATTGACGGCCGTGAAGTAGCACCTGGCGCCGCCCATAAARATATGTACCTYGATCAAACAGGAAAGGTTGACCCMAAATTATCGCTCAATGGTGCATTGGCWGCTGCTATYCCGGGCGTACCTGCTGCACTCGATCATCTKAGCCWRCAMTATGGMCGWTTRYCACTTCAGCAAACACTTGCACCTGCTATTCGTTATGCAAAACAAGGGTTTGAAATTTCGAGTCGCTATCAAAAACTTGCTGCGTTTCGACTTAGTGAGTTAAATGCATCAGCAGAATCTAGGGCACTATTTTTACGAAACGGCCTCGTTCCAGAGCTGGGCACAACTATTATTCAAACTGATTTAGCGTACACACTTGAACAGCTTGCCCAAAAAGGCCGYGCCGGYTTCTATCAAGGCAGTGTTGCACAAAAACTGGTCMATAGCGTGCAARAAKCAGGTGGAATWTGGACATTASACGATTTAAAACATTAYCAAATAAAAGAACGYTYGCCTGTTATAGGTCGCTAYAAAGGCTATAAAATCACCTCGGCAGCACTGCCTTCATCRGGCGGTATTGTGCTCACATCAATACTTAACCAACTTGAACTGCTCCCCCTCGATGATGCCGATAGTGCTCAACGCAAGCATCTTATTATTGAAGCWATGCGCCGTGCCTAYTTTGATCGCAGCCAATATATGGGMGATGCTGAYTTTATCGATGTCCCTTCAACACGTCTCRCYTCTAAATCTTATGCCCRARGCCTCRCTGCCAGCATTGATGTAAACGCSGCCACACCCAACTCGCAACTCGCAGCTATCAACGCCGCAGAGGGTGAAGATACYACCCACTTTTCAATCATTGATAAAGAAGGCAATCGTGTTGCAGCCACATTAAGTATTAATTACCCTTTCGGTTCTGCTTTTGTGGCCAAGGGCACCGGCGTATTACTGAACGATGAGATGGATGATTTTTCAGCCCAGACAGGTTCAGCCAATGCTTATGGCCTCACTGGTAATAATGCCAACGCTATTGAAGCCAATAAACGCCCTTTATCGAGCATGACACCGACCTTCATTGAAAACGATGATCGATTAATGATTATTGGCACACCYGGYGGCAGCCGTATTATCACCATGGTWCTYCTYGGTATTTTAGAYTTTATAGATGGAAAAGAGGCRGATATTATYGTTTCACAGCCCCGGTTCCATCATCAATATTTACCGAATAAAGTTCAGTTAGAATCTAYTGGTTTTAGCCAACAAGAAATAAACGCCTTRGAACAGTACGGTCACGACATTAAATTACTAAAGCGCCAATATGGCAATATGCAAGTCATCATCCAATCAGATACACCTCGAACACTGACCGCTGCCAGCGATCCCCGAGGAGAAGGACTCAGCCTTGTCCAATAAAAACAGCYTAAAAAGAAGTTTATCTTTAACTCAAATGGTGYTGTATGGCTTAGGCACAACCATTGGTGCAGGCATTTATGCGCTGGTCGGTGAGCTTGCAGCCATTTCAGGTTATTTCGCCCCCATTTCGTTTCTTATCGCATCGATTATAGCAACGCTCACCGCGATGTCATTTGCAGAACTATCGGGTCGTTATCCCTACGCTGCAGGCGCRGCTATATATRTTAAAGAAGGCTTTTCATCMCAACGCTTATCAACCACTACCGGCATACTGGTTATTCTTGCTGGGCTTGTTTCAGCAGCGGCATTAATCAATGGCTTTGTAGGGTATCTACATCAATTTATTACCCTCGATAGAATTGTAATCATTATCCTTATAACAGGCCTRTTGGGCGGAATAGCGGCATGGGGAATTTCGGCCTCGGTCTCAATAGCGGCTACCATCACTGTTATTGAAATAGGTGGATTACTGCTCATCATTGCCGTCAGTAGCTCAGCRACAACMCTCAATTTAGAAACATTAGCCCCGCTTATTCCCAGTGCTGATTTCAGTCAATGGTCAGTCATTTTTGCYGGCACTTTACTCGCATTTTATGCCTTCATTGGTTTTGAAGATATGGTTGATGTCGCCGAAGAAGTGAAAGATGTAAAACRCAATTTACCATTAGCGATTTTACTCACCCTCGCCATCACTACGGTTTTATATGTGCTCATAATGACAACAGCCGTGCTCGCTATACCACCTGAGACATTAGCTCAAACCGAAGCGCCTCTTGCTTATTTATACCAACATTTYACCGGTAACGACTCAACATTGATCAGTATTATCGGTTTGCTTGCCATTATTAATGGCGCTTTAATTCAACTGATTATGGCATCACGCGTTATGTATGGTTTGGGTTCRCGKGGTCAGCTTCCTAAAATATTRAGTACAATCCATCCCAAACGTCAAACACCGCTGATAGCCACCTTTATTGCAACATTAGTCGTGCTTATTTTAGCGTTAGTGGGTCATCTTTCAATTTTGGCTGAAATAACWTCTCTGATCATGTTATGTGTATTTTCGTTAATTAAYTTAGCCTTACTTAAAATAAAAAAACGTAATCCAAAAACACAAGATAGTATCCGTTTCCCTAGCTGGGTGCCCCTTTCTGGTTTTATAAGCAGTCTCGGTTTTCTACTCTTTATCCTGATGGGTTTTATTATTTCGTAGGTATTTCACCTTGTCTAGCTTGAGACARTGATGACGTCGATAATATAAAKATAATTAATACTATAATCATCGTRGGTACAACTGCAATTCGACTAAATACGACCAATAAAATACCCGACATTTTAGCATCGGTTTGCATTGTTCCTAAGCCCCATCCCAACAGCATAATGACGGCTGAAACAGCATAASCTATCAATAATAATCTACAGCGCCGCCATGCTAATTGCCAATGCGCTTTCACCAACTCACTATCGCTTGTTTGCTTAGCTTTTTGTGCTATCCAAATTATTATTACARCAGAACAAATTAATGCTAAGGTGAGAAACACCASTATATGGCCACTACTTAAGATGACAACAGGCACYAATAAATGAAAGAAAGACAAGTTCATCATCAGCAGTTCATGTGCAAAACTTGCACGRCTTTGTTCCGTCTTCATCATGTTATCCCGTCGCTTACGCATTAACTATATCAGTATTTTATTATGTACTTAATTGATAGCCATTGCCACCTTGATTTTAAACAATTTGATCTGGATCGYGAGCAGATACTTTCATCCTGCCAACAAYTAGGGATCCAAGACATTATTGTGCCCGGTGTGACAGCTGACAGTTGGAATACACTRTTATCCGTTTGCSAAYCKTCAACGATGCTACATCCGGCGYTGGGRTTRCACCCWATGTTTATGCAAGCACATCAAGCTGAACAGCTCATAACACTACACACATTAATTACTAAGCATCCCGTTATCGCTATTGGTGAAATTGGTCTTGATTTTTATGTCACCGATCATGATAAAGCAGCACAAATARAATTATTYTCTGAACAATTAAARATTGCCCAACASGCAAARYTGCCTGTGCTATTGCATGTCAGAAAAGCACATGACCAAACCATAAAATTACTCCGACAATTTCCTGTTACGGGCGGCATCGTTCATGCGTTTAGTGGYAGCTTRCAACAAGCAAMRCAGTATCACSAACTCGGCTTTTTRTTGGGRGTGGGTGGTGCRATGACRCAYSMACGTGCAACACGRTTAAGRGCGATGGTYAGYCAAMTCCCCTTATCAAGCATTGCACTAGAAACCGATGCRCCTGATATGCCGTTGYMCCRAGATCAACCTCGCAACACACCTGAGAATATTGCTGTAATATTAGAGTCATTGACTGAAATTCGGCCTGAAAGTAAAAGTGAAATTGCAACAGCGACAACGGAAAACTGCCTGCGCATATTAAAGCTAAACCGCATAATGAAATAAGGACGCCACTTATAATGTCATTTATCAGCCATATAATTAATCTGCCTTTTGAGGTGGTGACCGCCACACACAATCATGAATGATGACGACATTCAAAAATTTAAACAGCTACTAGAATCCCAACGTGATGAATTAATGGCCGCACAAAAAATGGCACAAAGCGCCACYCAAACGGTTGAACTCGATCAAGCCAGTGTCGGTCGCGTGTCAAGAATGGATGCCATGCAGTCACAATCAATGGCGGTTGAAACCACACGGTTACGCCAGCAACACCTTAGAAAGATAKCCACCGCTTTGRCACTCATTACATCAGGCGATTATGGCTATTGCAGCGTATGTGATAATGAAATAAATCCTCAGCGACTAGACATTGATCCGGCATCAACTATGTGTGTGCCCTGTGCATCAAAGCAAGAATAAAAGCATCAGCTAGCTTAGCCAGATTAAAGGTTCAGCTTTCAACTAATTTTGTCATACGTTAAAATAAGCTATGACAAATACAAATCCACTGTTTGAACGCACCCATATTTTAATTGGCGACCAAGGCATTGAACGCCTGCAAGCAAGCCATGTCTTTCTTGCAGGTTTGGGCGGCGTCGGCTCATTCACTGCCGAAGCATTAGCCAGAATGGGCGTCGGCCAACTCACATTAGTGGATCACGATGTGGTCTCTGCATCCAATATTAACCGACAGCTTATTGCCCTTAATTCAACCGTTGGTCAACTCAAAGTAGAAGTAATGGCACAGCGAATTAAAGACATTAACCCAGATTGCAAAGTGAACATTGATACCGAGTTCCTCACACCAACGAGTATTCCTGATGTGCTGGCACAAGGCTTTGATGTTGTGGTTGATGCCATTGATAGCATGAGCAGTAAAACACTGTTAATCGAAACGGCATGGCGAAATAAAATGCCTATTTTTGCCAGCATGGGTGCAGGTGGCAAGCTCGATCCTTCGCAAGTTCGCACTGGTGACATCATGGACACCTCCATGTGCAAACTGGCGAAACAAGTACGTAATCATCTACGCAAGCATGGTGTTGGCCGAGGTATCCAAGCCGTTTATTCTATCGAAGCGCCTCTGCCCTCCTTACCCCCCGAAGCAGTAGCGCGTGGTCGACCACGTGCGGTGAATGGCACAATGAGTTATATGCCTTCTATTTTTGGTTTAACACTGGCTGGTATGGTCACCAACCATATTATTGGTGATGCGCGCCGTGTCTGAAGATCCCACCAATGTTTTAAATTGCAGCCCACAGCGCCAACAACAACTCAGTACCTTATTAAAGCCTTATGGGATTGAGATTAACTACATTGCTGACGATGAAACCATACCAGGCAGTTTTTTTGGTGAACGCGAAGCCGGTTTAATCGGCAGCAAACTGTATTTACGGCATGACACGCCAATCCACTCCGCACTACACGAGTCAGGCCACTATATCTGTATGGATCCCGCTCGCCGAGCTAAGCTAGATACCGATGCCGAAGGCGATTATGACGAAGAAAATGGTGTCTGTTATTTGCAAATTTTACTCGCCGATCATATTCCTAATATGGGAAAAGAACGCATGATGGTCGATATGGATAGTTGGGGTTATACCTTTCGACTAGGCAGCGCTCAAGCTTGGTTTGAGCAAGATGCAGAAGATGCAGAAGCGTGGCTAATCCAGCATAATATTATCGATATTTTGCAACAACCCACATGGCAATTTAGGCTAAATTAATAAGAATAACTCCAGCGCTTATCCCCCCCCTTTCACTCAAATCTTTTATTTTAAAATAAAATACACCGTCACACCCAGCCAATGTAACTTTTTTTGCACCCATGCTAGAATGCTATTAATGACATTTTGAACGAATTTGACCCCGTAATTTCACAAGGTGTACTTTCTTTTATATAAAGGTGTTTATTTTAATCATGAACCATTGTTTTATTAGCATAAGGCTTGATTTATCTTTTTTATACACCTTCCACTCACGTTTTATACACCTTTAGGAGGTGTATAATAATTGTTCCCACCGCCAGCGGCGGTGGGAATGGCGAGTTAACCTACTTGAACAACCTGTGCTCACCCCCGCTGGGGATGAGAACAAATCGTTCAAGCGTACACTTTGCAATACAAAGCTGAACGCCTTCTGATATAGTTAAATTATGAAATTAGCATTACATAATTCAACCACATCAGAACGTGACGCTTAACTCACCGTTATGCAAATTAAGGACTGACAATGCAGATAGCATGTTTAGGGTGGGGTTCTTTAATATGGAACCAAGATAATTTACCGCTTTCATCTGGTTGGAACAGCGATGGACCGAACCTGCCGATAGAATTTGCTCGCGAATCTGCTGATGGTCGAATGACATTGGTATTGCTTGATGATGCCAAACAATCAACTGCGCTGTGGGCGATATTAAGCGCAACGGACATCGAAATAGCTAAGGCTGATTTAGCTAAGCGTGAAGGTGTATCTGAAAATAATATAAAATATTCTATTGGGTATTGGGAGTCTAATTCAGGTATGTCACATGGAACATGCTCGGAAGAAATATCTAGGTGGGCATTGGAAAAAGAATTGGATGGTGTGGTTTGGACAAACCTGAAATATGGATTTCAATCCGCTCGAGGAAAATTGCCCACATTGGCCGGAGTTATAGAACATCTGAACGGGCTGTCGCCAGAGAAAAAATGCGTGGCAGAGGAGTATGTTCGCAAAACACCAGTTCAAGTACGTACCGAATTTAGAAATGAGTTGGAAAACAAATTGGGCTGGCTACCGGTCAATGGCAATGCATAACAAAGCCATCAATTTGACCGCTTTACGCTACGCTCCAAGCGGCAAATTATGGCGGCGTTAGCAGTATCTTTTAATTTTCGGAGATTTAAATGAAAAAATTTGCATCACTATTTTTAGTATCCCTTTTAAGTGCCTGCACAACAGTTAAATACAATGGGACTGAGACATATGTTAACCAAGTTGATTATCCTGAGCTAAACAAAGTTATTACAGCTTATGTTGGAGATCACTTAGTTCAGAAAGGTACAATTACAGAAGAAGATGTCTTGGTAGTAAATCAAATGATTGACGGCGTACTCTATGATATTCCTCCGCAAAAATACAAACAGATTGGTTTTGATAATAAGGACGATTTCTACTCATCTCAAGGTGTTTCTCGTGGTATTTTAGCCGATCCTATTCAAGCATTGTCATTGGGTAAAACTAAAAATTCACAGCTATGTGTTGTGACAACGCTAGGTGCTAAAGAATGTTATGCGGGAGATTATGAACGAAAAAAACAATTATCTGAAAGAGGTGATAGTTTTCAGCAAACTTTAATTTACAGCGGACGAGTTGGAGACAAAATTAACATTGGGTACAGGGAATTTAGTAATAATAATGCTAGACCAGCGTTTAACAATGATGTTGAATATGATTTATCATCATCAAAAACAATTGGTTATAAGGGGGCTGTCCTTGAGATTATCGAAGCTAATAACAGCAGTATTACGTACAAATTAATCAAAAACTTCCCATAAACACTGCTAACAAGGCATTTAAATGGAACTAAAACAGTGGGTTACGTTCCGCTTCGCTCCACAGTATAACCCACAATTTTAGTCCGCTTAATGCGGCGTTCCCACCGCCAGCGGCGGTGGGAACGGTGAGTTAACCTACTTGAACAATCTGGCTCACCCCCACTGGGGATGAGAACAAATCGTTCAAGCGTACACTTTGCACACAAAGCTGAACGCCTTCTGATATGATTCAATTATGAAATTATCATTACATAATTCAATCACCTCAGAGCGTGACGCTTAACTCGCCGTTAAAGGTACTCAATGACTCAGCCCAATAAATCTAATAGAAAAAGTTCTATTCGCTGGCAAGGCCGTACTATAGAGCAGTTTGGCTACGCCTCAAATTTAATACTTGGTTTAGCCATTGCCGGCATTGGGTATGAAACTACACTAATCTTAAATAAAGAAATAGAGCGCACTTGCTGGCAAGAAAGTTTGCTAGTCATATCGCTTTTAGCTCTATCGCTATCAGCCTGTGTCGCGCTATGGTGCGTTATAACTCGGCTGCGAAATTTCAGGTTAACCGCCAAAATAGCCAGAAAAAGAGAAAATGGAGAATCAGGCATTGAACTCCAAGCACTAAGAGATAAATCTACTAATTTTGGTGATTTCACATGGACTTTGCTTTGGTGGCAAATATGGAGTTTTGCAATAGGTATTATTTCTCTTTTTGTGGTTANAATATGCTCTATTTTGAATTAGCAAAACCTTTAACAAGTACAGCAAGGCGACGTTGAAAAGCGCGCACCTTCTGTAAGCATTATGTGAAAAAGGTGGCTCCGTGAAAACGCAGGTATTAATTTGAAAAAAGAACGAGAAAAAATCAATATAGATAGTTCTTATGCCTATAAATGGTCTGACTATCCATCAAAAGCTGCCACGTAATCAAGGGGTCAGCCAACTTGATTTTGTTTGACCTTATAGCCGCACTAGCTTGGCTACGTGATCAGCCGTCACATGAATCGCGCTCTGAGCATCTATTCAAAGTGATTGCTAACGCAATACTGATAAATGCTAAACAAGTGAAGAATTAACTCAATGTCAATCAAACTATATTTTTCTGGGAAGAAAGGGAGATAGATGTCTGAGGGAAAAAACTAACTTTACAGAGTGCTTGCTGACGCTCACTAAAGGTAGTAAGTAGCTAACAAGCTCCTGAAATAATTCAGTATTTAGCACGAAATGTGGCAGGCTTATCTGCTTAAGGGATATAAGTGTTGAATTGCATTCAAATATGATCCACTTTTGAAATAAATTACAGTTAGCAAYTGAAACACTAAAATGTAATATTTACATAGTTCTATAGTATATTTGGTCGGTGAAATTCAATGCAATTACCGGGTTACTTTTGAGTGGAATTTAACATCTCTACATTAGCTYTTCCTGCACAGCTTGATAGACAGTCCGTACTGTCGGTTGGAAGCCGAGACCACGGGCAATAGAGCCATCGACATGCAAATGCCAAGGGTTTTCTAACGGTTTAGAAGATAGCTCCATCGTCTCGCCAACTAATTCGACGAGYTCATAAATTGAGGTCGGCGCCTCATCRGCGATATTGACGATGTGCCYATCCATCGCGCCGGACATGGAAAGGTGTATTGCAGTGGCAATATCKCGATGATGAATCATGCTCATTTTATGGGCGGGATGCCATTTGGCATTGAGCATATGCTTAGGTAGAGATTCCAAATGACCATCCTGATCACCATAGACGAAACCTAATCTTAGAATGGACCAATTCAGTCCGCTATTTCGTAGCTCGTTCTCGGCCGCAAGTTTGCTTGCTGGATAAGCGTGTTGCGGGTCAACTACATCATCTTCGCGTCCTGGACGGGGGCTGTTTATGTCGTAAATATTGCTAGTGCTTGCCATAATAAAGCGTGCTTCGGGAGCATTAAGCTTTGCGGCAGCGATAAGATTACGCGTACCTTCGAGATTACACTTCCAGATCAGGTCAGTGTCGGGWGTGCGGAAAACTGCGGCGAGATGGATGATCGCCGAGACACCCWCGACTGCCTKTGCGAGCGAGGCGGTATCAAAGAGGTCGCCTTCCACGGTAGTCACTCCGGCTGAAACSTCTTTCCCATTGCGTATTAGTGCGCGACAATCTATACCTGCYTCCAWAAGGCGRGGTAGAAGYCGAGWTCCTACAAGRCCTGTCGCACCSGTTATAAGAATCGTCATTTTTTAAYTCCTTCCTGTGAAAAATTATCGAKSYGCTCGGTRGCGGTCTTRAGTACCATGATGGCGGTCGCGATAGCATCGTCGTCGATGCCATCGAACGCGACCTTRTGGATAAAGGTTAGATCGGGCAGTTYGTYCCAYAGCTTCTTGCCAGAAGWSGTCAATTGYAGGAGYCGCTGACGCTGATCCGMATRGTCGGGAACCTGAGAKATGAGGCCYTTKCGTACGAGCCTTGCAATCACCCCGCTTAAGGTCGCTCTTTCGATACATAGTATGCGCGCCAAATCGCGCTGAACCGTCACTCCATCGTTCATCAAGTGCCAAAGTGCGTACCACTCAGTTGAACCGAGATCGAAGGGACGAAGCGTCGAATCCATTAGTGCTCGCCCAGCGAAGTAGCATCGCTTAGCCCATGCACCTATCGATTCGTTCGTTGGCTGGTTTTGTTCCTCTTTCATTGAGCAGCACCTTTAATTCGTTAGCATCCATACGATTATGTTTGGAAGCTAACGAAATGTCAAGAGCGAGTTATTACAAAGAGCGACGTGAGCGAGAGGATTTAATCAAACCAGTCTTGGCCGTATTAAAAAAACAGACAAAATAGTAGAAGAAAGAATGATGACATTGATTGAAAGCTGTGATGAAAGGTAAATCAAGGAAATCAAGGGGTCAAGGAAATCAAGGGGTCAGCCAACTTGATTTTCACTCCGCGCTACATGAACCAGGGCATTACATCTGTATGGACAGCGGGGTTACACCTTCCGATGAGGCAGTGCTAAAGCATGACTTGAGCAAGATGCAGCCTGCCCAGAAAACGTGGATCATTAAGCAATWYWACTSAKKTMCAKRMMCKRRWWSTSCWTTWRGYRSCWWWKRKRTMAWSYSTGMTTYWRWRSCMTGCCCCTCACCAATTTCACCACTAMTTTTATASCGTGTTAATTCYTTACCMTYTTTAATRGTAATAACCATATYRTCYTCACTTGGRTTTTCGATAACAATTACRTTWTYGGMRTTRAAYGGGTTTAATGGGTTTTTTACYAAAATCATMARCAAGATRATYGWAATSACKARAAACACATCAATTAARTTGACGATTGATAAAATGGGGTCGTCATCTTCATCTGAGATAAAACGCGTTTTCATTATGYTAGCTCTCCATTAAAACTRGCCGATTTTTCAATCGTACGTAATTCTTCAAACAGCCATCGACGACGAATATTAAGAATAACAAAGCTAATACTGGCTGCAATGAGTGCTAATGTCACGCCAGAGAAAGCAATAACCATATTCTGTCCAATAGATGCAGTATCATTTTCAGATAATGCTAATAATGCAGGACCTAAGGGTATTAAAGTGGCCACCATTCCAAGAAGCGGGGCTACACGAGAGGTTAATCGAAATAATTCAAGTCGGTGTATTATCCAAAGCTCTAGATCATCAAGAGCAATKCCTGATTGATTAGCATAATSAGTTARCTCTGTTTGATACTGCCCCCGSCTTCGATAAAAAATTTCAATTAGAATACTGCCTAGACTAAACAGTGAAAAGAACAGTGCTGCTAAAATCAGAGTAATAGCGGGCCATAGAAAAATATTRGCAACTTGATACAATAGTGTATCAACTGTAAATGACATCATTTTTTACCTTTAAAGTTAAGTGTATATTTTTGTTGTTTAATGCGATATAKCGAACCTGAAATAATGAAAAAGCTGAGTAGAAGATATATCCACCAGTGTGATAAATCGTTATCTTTGCTTTCAGTAATATCTTGTGGCTCAAGTATTTGCCCTTTTACTTGCTCACTATTAGTTTGAGATTCAGGTGTAGATGTTGCTGTTGATGAAGCGTCGGTAATATCAGCACTTTGCTCAAGGTTTAAGCCGAATTTTGTTGCTTGCTGTTCAATRAATGCAACCGTCTTTTCAGCSCCYTTATCTGCCTKAYTTTCATTAACAAGTGTTTGCCAACGCGCAATCATTTCTTTTTGCGTTTGTTCACTGGCTTGCCAATAGTCTTTTCGMACMGCTTCCATCATTCGYTCTATTAATTGAGCTTGTGCTGTRGCGTTRTGYTCTGTRAACCAYTCGTTCAAACCWARYTCACGTTGATCCATTACATACGTYTCATGYAARGACTGCCATTGGTCATCTCGAATCATATTKGGAWCCATAACYTGCCAACCAAATACATTGTTTACGATTTTTAGRATCTCAACYGTWCCKGCATATCCTTCTTTTTGCATACCTTGGATCCATTGTGGATTCTGGTAGCGGGTGCGTAATTCATTGCTAATAAATTGACTTGCACTTGTCATAGAAGGCGTTCGGTTGCGACTGTCCGAGATATAAAGCGATGGATTGCTACCATCGATACTTTTTATTACTGCCGATAAMCCSCCTAAGTATTCAAARGGATGRTCTGTAGACAATAAACCATGTARATTACTAGAKCGTGATAACACCACGGCATCTGTGCCTTGAAGYTGGGATTGTAATAAATTCAAACTCTCAACAGATGTRCCCCAATCCTGAGTSGTATAAATATGCGACTGACTTCTAATAAAGGTATCTGCCAGTACCTGATCATCATCCCAACTAGTTGAATCCATTGCGACATCGGTAACACCACTACCATAATCACCMGGCGTATTACTGAATATACGCGCTGAAGAAAATCGTTTAGCATCATTAAATCCTATGCCTGATTTTTCAAGTTGCTYTCGTAATCTCTGACTATTACTGGCGATAATATTATTACTTGGATCTTCTTCTGATAACGCTTCTATTACTTTAGCTAACTTTATCATCAGACCATCAAACTGATCTCGATAAACACTGGTTGCTTGTATCACTACATCAACCCTAGGARCTGATAATTGATCGTTAGGTATAATGTTAAAACCTATCACTCGACCGCCAGAGTCCCATTCAGGTTCGGCTCCTAGAGCTCGTAAGATTTGTGCCTCAATCAATCCATAAGTACGTATTGTTTCTGATGACCATAAGCTAAAGRCTAGTTTGTCAGGTGATTGRCCTTKATGYTCTTGCTGATAATTACTTATCAATGATTTATATAATTCATCTGCTGCTTCATAGGCTGCTTTGGATGGTATTTTTTCWGGGTCAAAGGAGAATAAATTAGTACCACTGGTTGTTTCTGGACTGCGAACAGGATCGCCTCCTACTCCAGGTTCAATAAAGYCCCCTTTCAATCCTTTTAATAAAGCTTCAATTTCATTATCTTGATGTAATTTTTTCTCACTMACKATTGCCTGTTTAACTTCAGCTAATAAGGCTTCATCTTTAATAGAATCTAATGATTTTTCACCCTTAATAAAGGGAATAAGAAAAGTAAATGCATCTTGCTTAAATAGTTCTTCAAATGGTTTAGCAAACAATTCCTTTTCATCTAGATTAAGTGCTTTATAGTATGGCTTGCCAAGTTGTTGCATTACGGTGGCAATACGTAAATTACTTTCCGCTGGCTTGCCAAAAACATGTAAACCAATGGGGGTTACTGTTTGTGCTAGCAAATGAAGATGATCGTGCAAAATAGGAATAAACCTATCTATTGATTGCCTAATATCAGTTTCACTCCAATTRAGATCAGTGTGAATATTAAATTCAATCACCTTTTTTAACATTGCATCTTTTGTTTTTCTGCGTACAGCCCCTTCTTCAAGCTGTTGGTATTCATGCATTAGATCATGAATATCACGAAGTTCATCATATAAACCAGAAGGWGAATAAGGCGGCGTCTGGTGRCTAATCGTAATGGCACGTCCACGTCGCTTAGCTTGCAATGCTTCACCAATRTTATCTTGAATATAAGGGTAAAAAACAGGCATATTACCCACYGCTATATTAGGGTAATCATAAGCCCATAAGCCRCGGTCTTTACCGAGTGTCCACTCTTGAGTTCCATGTGTTCCTAGRTGAATAAGCGCRTTGGCTTTATATTGTTCACGCACTARAAGRTARGTWGCTAGATAATAATGCCCCGGAGCTTGTTTCARGTCATGGGTACTTTYTCCTAATTTATCKGCACGTGGAGGTTGAGGTAACCACAGTAAATTTCCCGATTCTATTGCAGGAATAATAAATTGTAATTCGCCCTCAATTTTACGAATAGCCCAATGATCTTTAGCATCACCCCACGTTTCATTTARTTTATTTTGAATTGYCACCGGTAACGTTGYTAACCAATTCTGATAGCTTTTCAATGACACCGTTTGAGCGTGTCCATTGAGCAACAATTTCTCGAGCGTTTCCTCTGGTCGATAAAAACCAGATAGCATCGATTGAGCTTGCGTAATAATTGACTTTTCATCTAGCGCTTCAAAACGATAGCCTTCATTAATTAATGATGTGGTAATATTTTCGATGCTTTTAGGAACATTAAGGTTAGAAGCGGACAGATTTTTTTCACCCGATGGGCTGTTCCAAAACATTAATGCTACTTTGGTATTAGCCGGTGTATTTTGTTGTAACGCCGCTATAGCTATAAAACGACCTATAAGTAAATTAATCTGTTCAGGAATGGCTACAGGTTCACCTTGCTCAACGGCTGCTAATACCAATGGATCACTCATGCCTAAGCTTTCAGGAATAGAAATCATTGTGGCCGATGTTCGTGCTGGTATTCCTTGYTCACTTTGGCGCCAGTCTTCACTATTTTTATCTCTTATTGTGAGTCCAATTGTTACSGGAATGTTTAATTGAGAAAACTCATTTTTCCTTAAYTTTCCTGAGACCATATGCGTAGTATTRACCAGCATGGCAGGAGAGGCAGCTTTAATTAGATCTTGAATTCCAGTAGGATTTTGTCGTTCAAACCAAAATATAAGCGGGATGCCCCCTGCTAAYTCTATCTCTTCGATAAGCGTGTCATATAATCTAGTCTGGTCATTAGAGATGAAGGTTGAAGAGCTAGCGATAGCCAGTACCGGAGCGTTTTTAGACCAACGTTCAGCCCCCCAGGCAAGGTARTCTTGCCAGTTAGTGAAAAACTGGTCGGCATCTTTATGATAAAAACCTACCTTAGGTAAAATCTTAGGTGGAGTAATAAGGTCTAATGGTTGTTGCTTATACCAGGCATTAATATAGCGCATCATATTAGTGAAGTTACTTTCGCCACCCGAACTATAATAAGCCATCAATTGATGCATAATCGGAGGTGGAATGTAAGCCGACTTAGGTGGCCCTCCTCCSACAATTATCCAAGGCACCTGTGTTGATTTTAATTTGTCTTCAATAACCGCTAATATCTCAGCCCGATCATTACCTCTAACGCTATCGACAATAATAAGATCACTTTCTAGCCATTGCGTGTCATCTTCGTTTAGRTTTTCAACGTAATAGCCTTTTAATGATATGTTTTCTTGCCTAGCCCATTCACTTAGATGAGTAAGCTTAGATGCCATAATAAACTTATTAGTGACCACGCTAACACGTACTACGGGGTCTGTTGCCCAAGAATATGACGGCATAATACTTAGGTTCATAAATACAAACATAGCGAGAAAAATATTCAATTTACTGTATTTCATTTTTAATACCTTACCGTTAAGCCAATTCTGAAGGCACGACCSGGTTCAGCTAAAGAAAGTAATTCAGATTTTTCGCGTAGACGTTGATCAAATARGTTTTCAATACCGGCATTAATGTTAATTTTCTCTGACATCGAATAAGATAAATCAATATGATGCAAATCATAAGAAGGTGCAAAATCATTATYACCGGCATATTGTTTACCAATRAAYTCAGATCGCCATCTTAAATTTGAATTAGAGCTAAACGCCCAATTAACAGAGAGATTACCTGAGTGCTCAGGACGGTTTTCAAGTGACTCTCCTGTACTTAAATCTTTCGTATGTAGRTAGGTRTAATTTAAGTTTAAGCTTAGRTTTTCAACTATTTGACGCATAAATGAGAGCTCTAAACCTCTAATTTCTGATGAGGCAACATTCTGGTAATACCTAACTTCACGTCCCCTAATCCCACACGAACTAACACACTCAGTTTGTACCAAGTTATCGAGGTTATTTTGAAAAATCTGTGCAGAAGCTGACCAATTTAGTTGATCGTATTCCAGTCCAATTTCATATGTTTCTGAAAGTTCAGGTTTTAAATTTGAATTTCCTTTAACCCAGAATCTGCCTCCAGCTGCTAAAACGGAGAAGTCATCCGAACGCTCAGTGAGTGTTGGCGCYCTGAATCCCTGAGCATAGCCACCTTTAATKACTAAATTGGGTGTTGCCTCATAAACRGCATATAATCTAGGACTAGTCTCTACGCCAAAATCTTCATTATCATCGATACGTGCGCCTGCRATTAACTGCAAGTTATCCAATAACTCGATTTCATCTTGGATAAAAATTGATTTTTGATTGGCAGAAACATGATCGCCCACAGCAGCGATATCATCATAGAGCGTTTCTTTTCGTAATTGTCCACCCACTGTGACAAAATGCCTATCAGCGATAGCTAGTCCAATATGGCCATCAATAATATTATCTTTTACTTTTTGTGGTCGAGTTGCGGTTGAATTAGCTGAACGTGTATTTTCTCGAGCTACGGAGGATTGATAAATATTTAAATTACTATGGCCCCAATCCCATTGCCCTTTATAATTTAAGGAGTACTGTCTTCTATCAATATCATCATCTGAGCTGTAATAGCCTGATCGTGATGCCGCATCCCGACTTCTTTCATCTTGGCTTCGACTATAAGTAAGATCAATTCGTTGCCCTTCTACTGGAGTCCAAATTAAAGATCCTCGTCCTGAAGATGACTCTCTAGATTCTACTTCTGAAACKAATGGRTCTTCTTTTAATGGCATTGCATTACGRTCATACAGTYGGCCTGWAAKCGTAAACGCTAATTTGTCMTCTACTAATGGCCCACTGAGATATAGACTGTTTTTTGTTACACTKCCATCGCTACCCTCTCCCAATGTTCTCCAGCTAGTTGAMARCTCRCCAGWYAGTTYKKCAYYARRKWYTTTRGYWAWKATAYYWWYMWYKMMACCCAAAGCATCAGAACCATAGAGAGATGACATCGGCCCACGAACAACTTCTATTCGTTCAATTGCTGATGCCGGAAGCCAGCTCAACTCAAAATCTGAATGTGCAACAACACCATTACTTGAGCTAACTCTCTTGCCATCAATAAGGTACAAAGTATGCTCTACAGGCATTCCTCTAATGCTAATTCCTTGTCGTGTTAGCCCTACAGAGGTGATATTTATACCGGGTTCGGCAGATAAAGCATCTATAAGATCATCTGCATCACGTAATGCTAATTCCTCTTTCGTTATTACAGACATTGTCGCTGGAGCAGTTTTTAGCTCACCTTCTCGCGTACTTGCCGTAACCACTAGCGTATCTAGGACTTCCGTACTAGCATGAACAGCCATGATGGGTAAAAATGCCAGTGTGGGCAATAATGCCATAGTTAGTTTTGTTTTATTAGTTAAATTAATCATTCTAAAAACGCCTTTACGATATGATATATCAGATCATATTAATTATTAAGTGAAAAGCAGCTGAGGTTCGGCTTCACGAGAAATCAGAGGATTTCTATTCAAATTACGCTCAATCACTAGAGATGATATATCGTATCATATTTGTGTGTGAAAAGTGAAGTTATTCGCGGATTATTCTGTCGTTACAATTTTAATGTTAATACACTAGTGGATATGTGGAAACATGAAAACAACGCAGCTAGATTAGCTTTGTCGACTTGAATTTCTCGGCCAAAATTGAGTCAATCTTAGCTCGCTTGGCAGTTTTTGCATGTACCGTGTAGCTCAAGCTGCGGGCTATTAAGGTAAAAATTAGCCTCTTTAACACTACTCTGTAAAGCATCAATAATATCTTTTTTAATGCCCACTTCTCGCACGTTATGACATTCATCACAAATAAGAAACTGGGGTATCTCATGTGTATGYTCACAGGYAATGTGTGAGCATGCAATATATTTATTTGTTAGTGACAATTTATGAACTAAATTTTCTTCTATGAGGAATTTTAGCATTCGATATACTGACATTACTGGAATTGCCTCCTTTAAAGCATCCTTATAATGCTCAGCAATTTCATAGGCAGACAGAGGCACCTCAGCCATAAGTAGCATGGTGAGTATGCTTTTACGTTTTGGCGTCAATTTCCCACCTGATTTCAGGCAACTATTTTCAGCTTTAGCAATAATTTTTTTAAGTTTAGTGTTAGTTGGTGACATTAAAGGTGCCTTTTTGGCTGTTCGTTATATAGTTTGATGTCAACGGCTAATTAAACCTGCTAAGAATCAATCATTATCTCAACTTAAGTTTTGAAATGAAGTTGTAATGACTGTTTGACATATAAACTTAATCTTACGATATGTTACATCATTAGAGAATAATCTCCCAGTTTTAAGCAGTGTATAAATATAGTCGCTATAAACAATACTATCAGGTTTCACTTTTTGCCTACTATTGTTGGCTTGAATCCCGTTTAAGTATAGGTAACAAGGCCGTCAAATCGTTCGTATTACTCACTATGATGCAAAAATGCTACGCATTTTTATATCCTATTACTACAGCGTTATAGAATCTTCATATCACTATCAGGTTCAAATGAGATATCAATCCTAATGTTTCTAATACTTTCTTTTTAGTTATGGCTATTCGACTACATAGGTTTTCTGGCATAATTGTCGATTAAATTTTCAAATGCGTTAACGTGCATTGCTAACGTTAGCCATTAATGTTTCTAGTTGCCGACCAAAAGCTGGGCAATCTAGCTGATGGATAGGATAATTATGACCACCATTTACACCGAACTTTCCTCTACTGAATTGGTAGAAAAAGCGCTTGAGCGCGGCGAAGGCCGTATGCAAGACAACGGCGCTTTTGTTGTAACAACAGGAAATCGTACAGGGCGTTCTCCAATGGATCGCTTTATTGTGCAAGAACCAACGACGGCTGATGCCATTGATTGGGGTAAGGTCAATCGTCCTTTCGATGCTGATAAATTTGACGCACTTTGGGATCGTGTGGAAGCGTATTTAGATCAACATGATAAATTCGTATCTGACGTTCATGTCGGTGCCGATTCGAATCATTATCTTCCCGCTAAAATGACCACTCAGACTGCTTGGCATAACTTGTTCGGTCGCAATTTATTTATTCGGCCAGAAAACTACAATCCTTCTGATAAAGATGAGTGGCAAATTCTAAACGCAGCAGAGTTTGAATGTGAGCCTGAACGCGACGGTACACACTCTGATGGCTGTGTGCTGATTAACTTTGCTGCTCGTAAGGTGTTATTAGCCGGCATGCGTTATGCGGGCGAAATGAAAAAAGCCATGTTTTCTGTGCAAAACTTCTTATTACCAGCAAAAGACGTGCTATCCATGCATTGTTCTGCCAACGTAGGCGAAGATGGCGATACATGCCTATTCTTCGGTTTGTCTGGTACCGGTAAAACCACCTTATCTGCTGACCAAGATCGTTATTTAATTGGTGATGACGAACATGGTTGGGGCAAAGGTACGGTATTTAATATTGAAGGCGGTTGCTATGCAAAAACGATCAACCTCTCTCAAAAGAATGAGCCTGTTATTTGGGATGCTATAAAATTCGGCGCAATTGTTGAAAATGTTGTGATTGATGACAAAACCCGTAAAGCTAATTATAACGATGTAAGCCTCACTGAAAATGGCCGTTGTGCTTATCCTTTAGAACACATTGAAAAACGCATTATTGAAAACCATGCCGGCGAACCCAAAGCGGTTATCTTTTTAACCTGTGATATGACAGGTGTACTTCCTCCTGTTTCTATTTTGTCTAAAGAGCAAGCCGCTTACCATTTCTTATCAGGTTATACAGCTTTGGTGGGTTCTACTGAAATGGGGGGAGGTAAAGGGCTTAAGTCTACATTCTCTACCTGTTTTGGTGCGCCCTTCTTTCCGCGTCCAGCAGGTGTGTACGCTGAGCTATTAATGAAGCGTGTGACAGAATATGATTCACAAGTTTACCTTGTTAACACCGGTTGGACCGGCGGACCTAACGGTGCTGGTGGTGAGCGTTTTTCTATTCCGACAACGCGTGCAGTAATCGCAGCGATTCAGTCTGGTGCATTACGTGACGCAGATACCGATACCATTGCTTTATTTGGCTTGAAAGTACCTAAATCGGTTGAAGGCGTTGATCGTGCATTGCTTAACCCTCGCAATGCTTGGGCTGATCAAGCGAAGTATGATGCAGTAGCAGCAGATCTTGCTAAACAGTTTATTGATAACTTTGCTAAATATGATGTTTCTGATGCAATTCGTGCCGCTGGGCCTCAGTTATAAGGAAAGATTAAGCGCGGTTTATCATTATGCTAGAATCAAATTTCTAGACAAATAYCCTATAGCAAAACTGCCAACGGAAATTGTCCCACTGAGCAAAGTATTACATGTTAAAGAGTAGATAAAATATGATTCTAAAATTACATAAATATAGCGTGATTTTTACTTATATCGTTATATTTGTTACCGCCATACAATCCATTTACTTCAATGCCAGCAGYGCCTCTATGCTCTGGAGYAATAATATTGAAGACTTGTCTCGTGGTYTACTAAGCYTTATAGGTATCGTATTGCTTTTGTCATTGCCACGTATATCTTTATGGTTTATGTGTCTCACCTTTTCGGCTTGGCTTTTGGGCCTGCTCATGGTTTTTAAAATGCAGTTAGACAATGGCTCTTTTTCTTACCCGTATGAGTGGCTGGGTCCYGTTCTTCTTTTATCCATGCTCATCAGCCTGCTTACATTAACAAATAATAATGTAAGGCTTTTGTATAAAAAATAAAATCATTAKAATGCACAAAAAGCGTACAGCACTGTTTGAAATATGATGTATAACAACCCGTTCAAAATGARCTTTTTCTTCATACAAWCTTAGCCTTTTCACAAGGGTATTAACCTASATATTAATAAGGTTCTATGCACACATCAAAAAAACCAATAGGTCTCTGGTCAGCCGTTTCAATGGGGATCGGGGCGATGGTCGGTGCAGGCATTTTTGCTCTGCTCGGTGAAGCAAGCGCTATTTCAGGAAGTGCCGTTTATATTTCATTCATTATCGGCGGCATTATTGCCTTGTTCAGTGGCTATTCATTAGGGAAATTAGGCGCTCGTTATCCTTCTTCTGGAGGAATAATAGAATATTTATCTCAAGCTTATGGTGTTGGTTTTTTTACAGGCACTATGGGCGTCATACTTTACTTTTCGGCTATTATTTCTTTAAGTCTAATCGCTAAAGCATTTAGCAATTATGCAATAACATTCTTACCCATTAATGACCCCTCTATTTTATGGCATCATGTATTTTCAAGTGGGATCATTATTCTATTTGTATTAATTAATCTAAAAGGAGCAAAAGATGTTGCTGCCTGGGAAAAGGTAACTGTTGGGATTAAATTTGCTGTTTTAACTGGCTTATCTATCACCGGTATTATGTATTTAGACCCTGCTTTATTATCTCCTCAGCATTACCCACCCAGTAAAAATATTTTTTTCAGTATCGCCATTACTTTTTTCGCTTTTGAAGGTTTTCGCGTCATTACAAATACCGCGGAAGATATGCCCAATCCAGCCAAAACACTCCCTCGAGCAATGATGATTTCAATTTTATTGGTTATGGCGCTTTATATTGGTATTGCGTTTGCAGTTTTTGGTAATTTACCCGTTGATAAAGTAATTGCGGCTAAAGATTTTGCATTAGCAGAAGCTGCATTACCCTTATTTGGTCAGTTTGGTTTTACTGTTGTAGCCATTACAGCATTAATTGCTACCGCATCGGCTATTAACGCGAATTTATATGCCGTCACCAATGTAACCTATCAATTAGCTAAGGACGGAGAGCTTCCCTCTGTATTTGGAAAACCTATTGCACACAGTAGAGAAGGATTGGTTATTAGTGGTGCTTTAATTATCCTTTTATCGCTTTTGTTTGATTTATCTGAAATCGCAGCGATTGGCTCAATATCAATTTTATTCGTACATACCGTAACSCATATTGGGCATTTAAAAATAATTTCAAAAACAGGTGCATCACGAATTTTAGTTTTTCTAGCYGTTTTTTTWAGTTTTAGTGCCATGGTGCTTGCACTTATTTATGTTGCTTTGGAATCAAGTCATGTTGTCAGTGTTCTTRTTGGCTTTGTCTCTTTAGCAGCCATTACCGAATTATTACTTCAAAAAGTAGCTAAAAGAGAAATTAGGCCGAGAATTGTATGATTCTTTCAATATTGATGACCCCAAAAGTATGTGGGTAGATAGATTTCGAGGCTCATCCCATAACAGGCTTGTGATAAATCAATGATATACCCTATTTTTATTAAGGATAATAAATCCTGTTAAATTTGGAGTATGATGATCTTAAAGCCAACACTTATAACTAAAGAGAGGATACCTTATGTCTAAGACAGCATTAATTATTGTCGATTTACAAAATGATTATTTCCAAGGTGGTAAATGGGAACTAGAAGGTACGGAAGCGGCAACGAAAAAAGCGGCGGCATTACTTGCTGGTTTTAGAGCAAAAAAATGTCCTGTAGTACATATCCGCCATGAATTCCCCACCGCTGATGCCCCGTTCTTTGTACCGAATTCAGASGGTGYAAAAGTACATCCATCSGTACARGAGAWCGARGCKGAGCCCGTTGTARTKAAACARCAAATCAATGCCTTTAAAGACACTAATTTAAAAGAARTTTTAGCTKSYTTAGAYATTGATAGTGTATTAATTTGTGGTGCGATGAGYCATATGTGYATTGATGCTRTCACYCGYGCTGCGCATGATTTTGGTTATGATTGTGCCGTTGCACATGATGCTTGTGCAACATTAGRRCTGGARTTTAATGGYATTACGGTTCCTGCAAAKCATGTACATGCTGCTTTYATGGCTGCRCTTGATTTTGCRTATGCCAATGTRGCATCCACGGATGAACTGCTGGGTGCATTAAACCAACAGTCATAGAAATGACATCATGCTATCGACTTTATTCTGAATATTGCATAAAGTGATTAAAACGGAGCGTTAGCGGTAATGGTTATTTTTCGTGTTGTTCCCGCTTTTTTTCTTTTCGTTTTTGCCAATTATGRATCACCATTTGYCGCCAAATAAAGTGTACAAAAAATACACCCARCAATGCCGCAACAAGACCACAAATAAAGCTACCTAGCAGTAATGGCTGCCAAATGAGTAGAAATTCATGGGTAAGCCATTGCCATGAAATATCAATAGAATGTTGTCCAACGGGGATCTGTAATATCCAAGCACCTAGCGTGTAAGTTAAATAGAAGATAGGCGCAAAGGTTATAGGATTGCTCACCCAACAGCCCATTATCGCGACAGGCAAATTAACACGTAGTATGATGGCTAATGTTGCAGCAATGGCCATTTGGCCAACAATAGGCATAAAGCCAAGGAAGAGCCCTAATGCTAAACCGCTTGCAACAGAATGCTTATTTAAATGCCATAATTTGGGTTCAGTAATATATTTGCCAAACTTTTTTAAATGCGGATGTTCTCGCATCGTTTTATGATCGGGCATGATACGTTTTAGGAACTTACGCGGCATTCACTGTAATCTTGATTATTAAGTTTGTCGTCATTATAGGGATATATGATTAAAACGGCTATTTCATTCGCACTTGGGTGCTACTTATTACTACAATTGCCTAGTATACCTTCTACGCAATGGTTCTGGGTGATATTGCCTGCTTTTTTATTATTACTGCATCGAAAAACACGCTTATTATCTGTTGTTATTTTAGGTGYATTATGGGCTTTGTTTCATGCTCACAATGTGATTAATGACCGTTTATCAACTGAATTGATAGGCCAAGACATCGTCATAACGGGTACTATTATTAGCATTCCTGAACACGGTGATAGACGTATATCCTTTGAGTTTTCACCTGACACGCATTCTGCTATCGCTTTACCGTCAAAATTGCGCTTAAATTGGTATCGACCTTTTCCAAAGAACATTAATGCCGACGAAACGTGGCAGCTTACCGTGCGACTGAAACAAGCGCGAGGCATGATGAACCCTGGGACATTTGATTATGAGGGTTGGTTATTTCAACGTAATATTGGCGGCACCGGTTATATTCGCACCGATTCAAACAATAAACGTATTAGCCCTGCTCCCATCTATTCTATTAATTCGCTTCGTCAATCACTTATTGAGCGCATTGAGTTTCATTTTGCTGATAGCAMWAAYATAGGWCTCCTCCAAGGGCTTACRACTGGGCTTCGCCATAATATTAGCGATAATCAATGGCGTGTTCTTCGCCTATCAGGCACAAGTCATTTGTTGGCTATTTCTGGCCTGCATATTGGTTTGGCTGCTGCAATTGGTTTCTTTTGTTTTAAATGGCTTTGGTCGCGCCGTGCTCACAATTTATTGTTATTACCCAGCAAGAATGCAGGCGCTATAGGTGGTTTTATAACTGCATTATTTTATGCTGCCATGGCTGGGTTTTCTATACCCAGTCAACGTGCATTAATTATGGTGGCCACCGTTATGCTGACTTTGATCATTCGTAGACCTGCTGCCATGAGTTCTATTTTAGCGATGAGTTTATTTGTTATTTTATTGCTTGATCCATTGGTAATATTATCGGTTGGTTTCTACTTATCTTTTTCAGCCGTAGCGATTATTTTATTTATTTCTCAGCATCGCTTTCCAACAGCTAAATGGCAATGGGCAAAAACACATACCTTAATTGCCTTTGGCCTAACACCTTTGTTATTACTCTTTTTTATGCAAACATCTGTGATAGCACCTGTTGCAAACTTTATTGCRGTGCCGGTTGTTAGCCTTTTAGTGGTGCCATTATTATTGCTCGCAAGTATTGCTTTATGGTTATTTGAACCACTGGGAATTATTTTATTTCACTGTGCCGATTTTATCCTGAATTTGCTTTGGCCTTTATTGTCATTTCTAGCTGCATTGCCTTTTGCACAGTGGTCTGGCCCTACTTTGCCAAACTATTATTGGCTATCAATTTTAATTGGTACCGTACTTTTATTAACACCTAGAAAATTTCCCGCTAAAGGATTGGGGCTTGTCGCTTTAATGCCTTTAGTGCTCTACACCCCCGAGAAACCCGCCAAAGATGAATTTTGGTTTACCTTACTTGATGTGGGGCAAGGTTTATCTGCTGTAATCCAAACTAAAAATCATACCTTAGTATTTGATACCGGCCCTAAATTTAGTGATAGTTTTGATACCGGATCGGCCGTGGTGAGCCCTTTTTTAAAACAACAAGGTATCCAGCAGATCGATAGCTTAATTATTAGCCATGGTGATAATGACCATATTGGCGGAGCAGCATCGCTCGTCGATGAAATAGCAACCAACGTTATTCTCAGCAGTGTTCCTAATTTATTACCCACTGCTAAATACTGTATTGCTGGGCAGTCATGGCAGTGGGATGGGGTTAACTTTTTATTCCTTCATCCACGTTCTAATGATCAAGGTAATGAAAACAATTTATCGTGTGTATTAAAAGTATCAACTCAGGGTAAAAGTGTTTTATTAACAGGTGACATTGAATTAAACACAGAGAAATTGCTTGTTCAACGTTATGATTCGCAACTAGCATCAACCCTGCTTGTTGCACCACATCATGGTAGCAAAACATCTTCTAGCCATGCCTTTATCCATGCTGTCGCCCCTAAAATCGTATTATTTCCTGTGGGTTACCACAATCGTTATGGCTTCCCTAAAAAAGAAATCATAAAACGCTATAACACTAAAAACCGAACATTATTGGATACMGCTCAATATGGTGCAATTCAATATAGGTTTGGRCCACAAACTGTTTCGGMKCCCATCTTATGGCGAAAACARGCTAAGAGRATATGGACAAATTTAAAYGAATAGACAACAAACACGCTCACTTTTAACCAATAAACGTGTTTGTTGCGTTCTTTAGCCTGAACTTAAAAGCTATATGCGTGTTTTACGTCTAAAACCCATCAATCCWAATAGCGCAGRACCAAACAACCAAATAGCCGCTGGRANNNGHRSWRYWGWYRYHDYWWHHWMWBRRVKHMRKDMWSCDKSMKCWDHMRMDGAGGATGAATAANNNGCCGTTAATAAAGCRCCAYYATCAGAACCKCGMACTTCTGATARSGCCTCAATYAARAARCCATAATAAGCCAAMCCTGTRGTTCCACCGCTTAATGARTAATCTAACCATGATTGAATAATATCGGTCACATCGAAGCTAATCCAATTACCGACATCAGATCCTGATACATTGATTARACTCGTMGAACTACCCGTAGCAGAAATACTGTTATCCCAAAAATCTACAGCAGCAGTAGTACCGCCSACTAACGRTGCTTCTWCCCAAGRATTTGCCATAGCRCTSACTTGAACGGGTACCGTTAAGCCTTCATATCCWGGCGCATGRCTACTATGYGATCCRCCTTCGGTATCAAGAACATAAAGATTAAATGTTGCAGAACTRATTTCTGATGAAGCTATATCGCTCATTAAGTTTGGAATTTCATAGAGTGATTTAAAGCCCCCTATCGTAGAAGAGTTCCACACATGCAAACTATCATCGTCACCTACACCGGCATGACTCGGCTGCACCCATACATCTTTTATCTCTGTTTCACTGAGCTGATAACTCAGTGTCGATGCCTGAACTGTCACTGCTGTAGCAGAAAAAATAACCACCACAGCAAAACTCTGTGTAATAAATTTTGATGCCTGTTTTTGTGTAATCATTATTGTTATCCTCAACCTTTAAATAAAAATCATATTCACTRCATGTAAATAATAACTATTTGCATTCGTATTAAYGAGAAGTGTATCACTCTTTTAGGACAGTCCTTTGACCTATGTCAAGACCRTGTTCAGTTTTTATGGGGGATACCACACTAAATGAATTATCATCGATTCTAATTTAGACTATTGGCTAGCTGATTTTTCACGTATCATAACGATCTATATTCGGCTATTGAGATAAAGAGATTATGTTAGAGTTTTTTAATGCAGGCGGCTGGATGATGTTCCCTCTGCTCATTAGCTCCATCCTAGCTATAGGTATTGTTGCAGAACGTTTTTGGAGCTTACAAAGCAAACGGATAGCACCACCAGAACTTATTACTCAAATATGGCAATGGTTGCGTTTTGATCAAGTCGATAAACAGCATGTTCTCATATTGCAAAATAGTTCACCTTTAGGGCAAATTCTAGCCGCGGGCCTAATAAGCCGCAGTAGTTCACGCGACATCACCAAAGAAAATATCGAAGATGTCGGGCGCCATGTCACACTCTCTTTAGAAAGAAACCTCAATACATTAGGCACTATCGCAGCAATTGCACCTTTGATGGGATTGCTCGGAACCGTTATTGGTATGATCAAAGTCTTTGCTGTTATTACCACAGAAGGTGTMGGTAACCCTGAAACCCTTGCTGGCGGTATTTCTGAAGCGCTTATCACCACAGCAACAGGCCTACTTGTTGCTATTCCCACGTTAATTTTTTATCGGTACTTTAGAGGAAAAATCAATCATCTCGTCGTCGATATGGAAGAACAAGCGATGAAATTAATTGAAATTCTTCATGGTGATCGCGAGTTTGATCCTGATGAGGTTGCTGATTCGTGAACTTAGCACCACAATCATCAGAAGAACCTGATGTAAATCTCACACCTATGATCGACGTAGTATTTTTATTACTACTCTTTTTTATGGTTTCAACGAGTTTTATACGTGAAAGTTCGCTCAAAGTAGACCTGCCTGAGACCGCAGGGCAAGTATTAGCAGTGCAAGAACAAGCGATTGATATTATCATTAAGTTAAATGGCATATTTATTATTAATGGCAATACATTAGATAATCCTAGCAGTGAACAATTATCTACTTATTTAAAAGAAGCAGTTGGCAATGTTGAAGATCCACATATTATTATTAGTGCAGATGCCAAAGCAGAATATCAAAGTATCGTGACCGCAATGGATGTGGCACAACAGCTTGGTTATACAAAATTAACACTGGCAACACGCCAAACTACTTCAGATACGCCATGAAACCTACTTCATCACTCACTATGAGTGCTAGCGATCTCTATCGCCGTTTATTAGTTTACGTTAAACCGTATTGGATGGTATTCGTTCTCGCCATTGTTGCCATGTTGGTTTTTTCGGCTACCGAAATAGGCTTGGCGGCCATTATGGAACCCTTGGTAGATGGCAGCTTTGTAGAACGTGATGCTCAAACTATTCGGCTTATTCCTATTGCACTTATTGGCATGTTTCTTATTCGAGGTATAGCCAATTTTATAACCACTTATGGTTTAGGCTGGATTGCACGAAATGTTATTCGAAATTTACGTGCTGAAATGTTCGATAAGCTTATTGCCCTGCCCACACGTTTTTATGATAAAAGTGTGCCAGGCCAACTTATGTCTAAACTTCTCTATGATGTAGAGCAAGTTGCGAATGCTGTTACTGACGCCATTATTGTGCTTATTCGAGACAGCATCACAATCGTCGGATTACTGGCATGGATGATTTATCTTAATGGGTTTTTAGCACTGATTATTTTATTAACCGTRCCSATTATTGCTTTTCTAATTTATAAAATTAGCGATCGCTTTCGCCGAATCAGCAAAATGATTCAAGAATCGATGGGGGATGTCAGCCATATCAGTAGTGAAATCATTGAAGGACACCGTGAAGTTAAAACCTTTGGTAGCCAAGCGTATGAAATTAAACGTTTTGATAAGGTGAATCAACAAAATCGACGTCAGCGAATGAAAATATTGGCCACTGATGCCATYAGCCAGCCGGTGATCCAACTTATTACCGTRTTGGGGCTTTCTGTTGTTATTTATTTAGCAACCTTGCCCGAAATGCTCGAACAAATTACACCGGGTAGTTTTATTTCATTTGTTACCGCTATGTTTATGATTCTCACTCCCCTTAAACGGCTGACAAAAGTAAATGGTAGGTTGCAACGCGGAATTGCTGCCGCAGAAAGTATTTTTAGCTTGCTTGATGAAAAATCAGAGTCTGATACAGGCACTCAAAGTGTCGGTCGTGTTCAAGGTGATATTCAATTTAAACATGTCGGTTTTAGTTATACCGACAATGAAAAAACACTTGATGATATTTCMTTTCATGCTAAGCCGGGAGAAACCATTGCTTTTGTCGGCCACTCTGGWAGYGGAAAAACAACATTAGTTAGTTTGCTWGCACGRTTTTATCCTTCCTCYGAAGGTCAAATTGAAATTGATGGTGTMGATATTACCCAGCTTACACTCGCCAGTCTGCGAGACCARATTGCACTCGTTAATCAACAAGTTATCTTATTTAACGATACCATCGCCAATAATATCGCCTAYGGSAARAAAGMMGTTARTAATGAACAAATCATYGCMGCKGCCAAAGCGGCACATGCATGGGARTTTATTGAACGYCTTCCCGATGGYCTAGCCACCGAAGTAGGACAAAATGGTGTTTTATTATCAGGYGGYCARCGCCARCGCATYGCTATTGCWCGTGCACTYTTGCGTGATGCACCKATYCTCATATTAGATGAAGCAACCGCTTCTTTAGACAGTGAAGCTGAACGCCATATTCAATCGGCCTTAGAAACACTGATGGCACAGCGTACTACGCTTGTTATTGCACATCGCTTATCGACCATTGAAAAAGCCAATAAAATCATCGTAATGCATGATGGTAAAATTATTGAATCAGGCACACACCAACAGCTTATAGCAGCAAATAAACACTATGCTGAATTACACCGGCTACAGTTTCAAGAAAAATCTGTAGACACAGATTTGAGCAAAAAAACGTAAGTTTTYAYKATGAAATGGCTGCTGACTAGCTGGTATCAACCCCATCCTATTCGCTGGCTATTATGGCCGCTTTCTGCTTTATATTGCAGTGTGATTTGGTGTCGAAAACTGGCCTATCACTTTGGTTTACTCAAACAATATAAGATTGCCGTTCCTGTCATTATTGTCGGCAATATTAGCGTAGGTGGAACAGGWAAAACACCCTGTGTTATCTGGCTRGCCCAGCARTTAAAGCAGGCAGGTTATCGACCRGGTATTRTYAGCCGWGGCTATGGTAGCCAAGCAAAAAGTTATCCGCAAAATGTYACGCCKASYAGTGAYCCTCTTATCGTMGGTGATGAACCGCTTATTATTAGCCGCCATACMCRCTGCCCGATGGCTATTTCACCCARCCGYGTYGARGCTGCTGAATATCTACTCSAKCATCATGATTGTACKATTATTATTGCCGACGAYGGMTTGCAACATACCGCCTTAAAGCGTGATATCGAAATAGTTATCGTTGATAATGAGCGGTTATTTGGCAATGGCTTATGCTTACCTGCCGGGCCTTTGCGTGARCCCTTATCGCGTTTAAAGACAGTCGATTTTATTGTCTAYAATGGTGATAATGCTCCACGAGAATTTAATATGWYCTTATCGCAAGGTGYTGCCATAAATTTAGTCGACCMYWCKATTACAAAARCACTRCAYCARTTTAATAAGCAAACTATTCATGCTRTTGCYGGTATTGGYAAYCCCGAGCGMTTTTTTAGCCAGCTATCACGTGCAGGRCTCACTATTCATAAACAYGCATTTAGTGATCATCATCACTTTCAACAACAKGAKCTAGAATTTGATGAGGATACAAGCATTTTRATGACAGAGAAAGATGCCGTAAAATGCCAAGCATTCGCTACCGAAAATATGTGGTATATCCCCATTGAAGCGACAATAAGCGGTAAACTTGAACAACACATATTAAAATTATTGGAAACATCGAACAATGGATAAAACATTACTTGARATTTTAGCCTGCCCAACGTGTAAAAGCAGCCTTAATTATCACAAAAAACAACAAGAGCTTATTTGCTCTGCCTGCCGTTTAGCCTACCCTATTCGTGATGATATTCCCGTTATGCTTACYGATGAAGCACGTGAATTATCCGCCGATGAAGAAAGCTAAATGTCGTTTAAAATAGTTATTCCCGCTCGATATGCATCAAGCAGAYTGCCCGGTAAACCACTATTAGATATTGCTGGCAAACCGATGATTCAGCATGTTTATGAACGTGCAAAAGAAAGCAAAGCAAGCCACGTCATTATTGCAACAGATGATGAACGAATTGAACAGGTAGCGACGGCATTTGGCGCCGACGTCTGTATGACGCGAATAGATCATATTTCAGGTACTGATCGACTTGCCGAAGTTGCAGCCAAACGRGCGTTTGCAGATAACGATATTATTATCAATGTGCAAGGTGATGAACCTTGCCTACCTGCAAGCTTAATCAATCAAGTCGCTGATGATTTAGTACAGCACCCTGATGCKGATATGGCGACTTTATTTAGCCAAATCGATCACSAAAAACATATTTTTGATCCCAATGCTGTAAAAGTCATTATGGATAAATTAGGKTATGCCYTGTATTTCAGTCGGGCCCCCATTCCRTGGATGCGTGATCAYTTTGAYCAACAATCAACCTTACCCCCCGAATTACCGCATTATCGTCATATAGGACTATATGGTTACCGTGCTAGCTTTTTAAAACATTATGCCGAGTTGGAATCATGTGTATTAGAGCGAGAGGAATCATTGGAACAGTTACGCGCTTTATATCACGGTAAGAAAATTCATTTAACACGTGCCAATATAAATCCCGGACACGGCGTTGATACGCAAAATGATTTGGATGAAGTTAGAAAATTACTTCAATAGTTTTCTATGACTTAAGATTCGTTAGCAAGAGGTTTCCTAGCCCAGTTCCCATAATATCGGCATGTAAATTACCTTCACCATCAAATACAGGCAAAATGTAAGTTGTAGGCACATTTCGATGCCCCTCACCATATTGCGTTGCTTGGATGCTCGTTTCATCTTCTAAAACTTGCAATACCAATTCACAGCCATCAAGTAACTCAATAATTTCACATTTTTGGCTTTGATAGATTACCTGCTGACCCAATAAGGTCAACAGGCTTTCACAGGTAAATGTATTATTCGTCTTTGGCATCTTTTGCGGTACTCTCTTCCTTGGCTTTTGGCTTAGGTTTTCTAGGTGCGCGCTTTTTCACTTCAACTTTCTTTTCAACATTATCTACTGACTGAACAGATTTTTCCACTTTTTCTACTGGTGCTGCACTGTTTTCCGGTTTATTTTTTGCTACCGGACGACGGCGAGGCCCTGAACTTCTAGGACGATTTGGCTTGTTTGCAGGTTTATTTGCTGGAGCTGAAGGCTTATTACCATCAACCTCAGGCGGGGAAACTGTAGCTTTTGCAGGTACGTTACCATTTTTATCTTCTACAGGTTTGGTCGGTACGGCATTGCCATCAACATCTCTTTTCTCAACTACGGCTTTATTACCCGCATCCTCAGCTACATTTTTATTTGTTTCATTGTCATTACGCGGACGACGACGACGGCCTCCACGACGTGAACGTTTAGCATTAGGATTTTTACTTTGCGACTGTTCATCACTTTGATTCTGCGGTGATGTCTTCGTCTGCTCATTGCCTTTATCCTGGCTCTTTTGTTCTTGAGTATTTTTATCCTGTTTAGGTCGATTATTACGTTGGCCATTACGGTTATTATTGTTACGGTTACGTGGTGGACGACGATTTTGRTCGTGTCTAGGTTTATGCTCAGGCTTTTTCTCTACTTCTGCTGGTTTCTCATCTTCAACAGGCTGCCCTGTCAAGACACTTAATAAGCGTTTCAACAAACTTGGTTTTTTAACTTCTTGAGGCGTAGGAGCCGGAGCAGAAGGTGATACCCCTGTAACGGCTGCTTGCTCTGCAACAGGTTTATCTTTTAACGCTGTAGGTGTTTCCACCTCAGGCTTCACCATCAAATGATGGCTGACCTTACCTTGTTTTTCACCATCTTTTATTCGCTCAATATCGTAATGCGGTGTTTCCATATGAGGATTAGGAATTAATAATAATTTAACCTCTTGGCGCTGTTCAATAGCGTCTAACTGCATGCGTTTTTCATTCAGCATAAAGGTCGCTACGGCCACAGGCAATTGCACCACTAACTGAGTAACACGATCTTTGGTTGCTTCTTCTTCAAGTAAACGCAATACAGCCAAGCCTAACGATTCAACACCACGAACATGTCCTAATCCGGCGCAACGCGGGCACACTTCTTCATGGGCATCACCCAGTGATGGACGCAAGCGTTGACGAGACATTTCTAACAAACCAAAGCGCGAAATACGACCTACTTGAACGCGTGCACGATCTACTTTTAAATGATCACGCAAACGATTTTCTACTTCACGTTGGTGACGGCTTGGGCCCATATCAATAAAGTCGATAACCACTAAACCACCCAAATCACGCAAACGCAATTGACGTGCAATTTCTTCTGCGGCTTCTAAGTTAGTGTTAAATGCGGTCTCTTCAATGTCACCGCCTTTATTCGCGCGAGCCGAGTTTACATCAATAGAAATCAATGCTTCCGTCGGGTCGATAACTAAGGCGCCACCTGAAGGTAATCGCACTTCATGACGAAAAGCCGTTTCAATTTGGCTTTCAATTTGATAACGCGTGAATAAGGGTACTTTTTCATCATAAAGCTTAAATTTTTCTAATTCATGTGGCATCACCATGGTCATAAAATCATGACCTGTTTTATACACTTCAGGAGAATCTACTAAGATCTCACTAATGTCTTTACGCAAATAATCACGCAATGCACGGATGATGATATTACTTTCTTGATAGGCTAAGAAAGGGGCTTTACGCTCTTTTGTCACCTTATCAATCGCTGTCCACAATTGGATTAAATATTCTAAATCCCACTGCAATTCTTCAGTTTGCTTGCCTACCCCTGCGGTGCGAACAATCATACCCATGCCTTCTGGCACTTCTAATGAACGTAATGCTTCTTGTAACTGAGCACGCTCATCGCCTTCAATGCGGCGTGAAATACCACCCGCACGTGGGCTATTAGGCATTAATACTAAATAACGTCCTGCTAGGCTAATATACGTGGTTAACGCAGCGCCTTTATTGCCTCGCTCTTCTTTTTCAACCTGAACAACTAACTCTTGTCCAACTTTGAGTACATCTTGCACATTGATTCGACCAGAAGACTCACCATTCTTCTTTTCGCGTTCGTTATAGTATGTATTTGAGATTTCTTTTAGCGGTAAAAAACCTTGTCGTTCTGAGCCATATTCTACAAATACTGCTTCAAGACTGGGTTCAACCCGGGTGATTTTACCTTTGTAGATATTGCCTTTTTTTTGCTCTCTTGATGGTACATCAATATCTAGATCAAACAAGCGCTGACCATCGACCATCGCTACACGCAACTCCTCATCATGGGTTGCGTTAATTAAAATTCGTTTCATTTATAACCTCTTTTGAACAACAGCTATTCAGCTTTGCTCGTTAATATCGAGGTTCACACGTTGTATTCTTACATTCAAGAATAATGCACAATCACTTTGACCGTGCTGGACGACATACCTTTACGGTACACAATTAATAGTCACAATGCGTCTTACATCTGCACATTGCTTCACCTACGTCATGATTTCACTCCTTGAAATCACCGTTGTATTTATTACAACTTTTTCAATATCAGCGCCTTACCCCATGGTATAGATCGCTAAACATCTCCGTTTTATTAATTATTTGTCTGTCCTGTCTGGCGTTGTATTTTATTTATTATCACCAAGACGTGGGAACCATTAAAATTTTTGCCCCTTAAATATTGGAGGGCACCAACCATATTTATTCAGCTAATGCCGAATATCTTATCTAAAAATTTGGGCTTTGCCGCATCAACTTCCGGTAATTAAACGAAAGGAGCGACCTCGCTACTCGGCTATATTGAATAAAATCGGTATACTTACTCGACTTAATACTACAAAACCACATCGGAATATAACAGCCTATTGGCCTATCAGCAAGTCTAATTTTATGAATGCAGATAATACTAAAACTAATCCCGTCCAATTTATTGATATTTCAGCGGCACAAGCTGGCCAACGAATTGATAATTTTTTGCTTACTTTAGAAAAAGGAGTGCCTAAAAGTCGTATCTATCGAGCGATTCGAAAAGGTGAGGTGCGCGTCAATAAAGGTCGAATAAAACAGACTTATAAAATACAAGCCGGTGATTCTATTCGTATTCCACCCTTACACACCAGTGAGAAAAAGAGTATTGATTTTGTAGGCGATCGTCTCAAACAACAATTAACAGAATGTGTTTTATTTGAAGATGATGATTTACTTGTACTGAATAAACCACCTGGTTTAGCGGTCCATGCCGGCACAAATATACAACAAGGTATTATCGAAGCATTGCGTATTATTCACTCAGATCAACCTTATCTTGAATTAGTGCATCGTCTTGACCGTGATACATCGGGCTGTTTATTGCTAGCAAAAAACCGCAATGCGTTGCTCAATCTACAGCAGCAGATGATTAAACATGATTTGGACAAACATTACCTCACCTTATTAAAAGGTAGCTGGGATAATGAGGAAAAATTAGTCGAGCAGCCTTTGCTTAAAAATGTCGTCTCTTCCGGCGAACGGATGGTACAAGTTAATCCAGAAGGGAAATATGCAAAAACAGTATTTATTCCCATCGAGCGCTTCAAACACGCCCAATTAACCGAAGTCGTACTGTTTACTGGCCGCACCCATCAAATTCGTGTTCATTCTTTATATCTAGATCATCCCGTGGCAGGTGATGATAAATATGGTTATCGCCAATTCAATAAAGACATGAAAAAACTAGGTTTAAAACGCTTATTTTTACATGCATGGAAATTAGGCATCACCCATCCAACAAGCGATGAAAAACTATTATTCGAAGCTCCTTTACCCACGCAATTACAAAATGTAGTCGATAAATTACGCCTATCCTTATGAGTCGATATCAATTAATCGTCTTTGATTGGGACGGTACATTAATGGATTCAACTGGCCATATCGTGAATTGCATGCAACAAGCCATCAAAGAATTGGCAATGCCACCATTAGCTGACAGTGCTATTAGTCATATTATTGGTTTAGCTTTAACCGAAGCCGCATTAGTGCTCTATCCTGATGCCAGTGAAAAAACGATTGAACAACTCGCCAATACGTATAAACAGGTTTGGCTGAATAGTTCTTTTAATCCCATTTTATTTGATAATGCTTTTTCATTAATTAAACAACTCAGTGAAAAAGACTATTTTCTGGGTGTTGCTACCGGCAAAAGCCGACGCGGTTTAGATAAGGTATTAACAAGCACCGCATTATCTGACTTTTTCCATGCCACACGATGTGCTGATGAATGTCATTCCAAGCCACATCCACAAATGTTAGAAGAGTTAATTGATTATTGTGGTGTTGACCCCAAAGCTACATTAATGATTGGTGACACCGAATATGATTTACAAATGGCACACAATGCCGGCGCAGACAGTTTAGGCATTAGTCATGGCGCACATAGCTCAAAATTACTGCAAGCCTGCCAACCCATCGCCATTGTCGATGATTTATTTCAAGCACAGCAATGGCTCAATGCAAATAGCTAACGCGCTAACCATTCCCCCATCATCCCGTATGAAAAAGCCGCGATAAGCTAGCCTGCCACCCCATCACGACTTTTAATTTTGCGTATTACAGCTACTGTGTTCACTTCACTATCCAAACCTAAAGAAACCTAAAATAATGCTTAATTACAGTATTAAGCCACCCTGTATTCTATTAATATAAAATGTCTATTGTACTAAAGTACTAGATCTCGCTATTTTAAATACGTTATGCTAGTGACCATAATCATTATCGTTTATTTTGTATTACTCAAATTTTGGAATAAAAAACATGTCATCACTTGAAAATGAACCGACCACATGGGAACGTGGCGTTTTAGAAGACTTAGCCTTTGCCGCACTAAAAGAGCAGCAAAAGAGCCGCCGCTGGGGTTATATTTTCAAAGGTTTCATCGCTTTATATTTAGTCGCACTATTAGTGCTCATGTTTTCATCTAATAACGTTCCGGCTCACAGTGAAACACATACTGCACTTGTTGAAATTAAGGGTGTTATTGCGGCTGATGCACAAGCCAATGCTGATACCGTTATTACCGGTATTCGTGATGCCTTTGATAATGAGCATGCAAAAGGTCTCATTATTAGGCTCAATACACCCGGTGGTAGCCCTGTTCAATCGGGAATGATTAATGACGAAATCAATCGGCTTAAACTTACACGGCCTGATTTCCCTGTTTACGCTGTCATCCAAGATGTATGCGCTTCAGGAGGTTATTATATCGCTGTGGCTGCCAACGAGATTTATGCTGATAAGGCCAGCATTGTAGGTTCCATTGGTGTAAGAATGGATAGTTTCGGTTTTACCAATGCCATTGAAAAATTGGGTGTTGAACGACGCTCCATCACCGCCGGTGAGAATAAAGCGTTTCTTGACCCATTTTTACCTATGCGGCCGCAAGATATTCACCATGCCCACACTATGCTTGATAATATCCATCAACAATTTATAGCAGTAGTAAAACAAGGCCGTGGCGATAGGTTAGCCTATAACCCTAAATTATTTTCTGGTCTTTTTTGGTCCGGCGAACAAGCCTTACCCTTAGGCCTTATCGATGGTTTAGCAAATAGTAGTACGGTGGCGCGCGATATGATTGGTGCTGAAGATATTATTGACTACACATTACGTCCTAATTATTTAGACCAATTTGCGGGGAAACTCGGTGCAAGCATTACTCAGTTTCTATCCAGCTCTTCAACTATAAAGCTCAATTAGCCTCTAAAACTAGACATGGCACTGACTCCTATAACATTGGTCGAAAGAACGCCTGAACTCGCTTCGCCACCGACCGTTTATAATAAGCTCATCACCATGCTTAATGATGAGAATAGCTCAGCAGAACATATTAGTGCCGTCATCAATACCGACCCCGCTTTAACTACGCGATTACTCAAAATAGTAAACAGCGCCTTTTATGGCTTTCCATCGCAAATTGCCACCATTTCACGTGCTATTACTATTATTGGTACAACAGAATTGACCAATCTAGTGCTGGCAACCTCAGTTATTAGCTCATTCAAAGATATTCCCAGTAGTCTTATCAATATAAATGAGTTTTGGCATCAAAGCCTCAGTTGTGCAATTGCCTCAACGTATATCGCTAAACACTGTGGACAGCGTGCAACTGAACGTTTCTTCATCTTAGGTTTATTACATAATATTGGCAGCTTAGTGCTCTATCAAACTTTGCCTGAGCTTTCTAAACAAGTACTGATGGCCGCGCGTTTTGATAATGAACCCGTACACCAAGCTGAGCAACGTATTATTGGTTTTGATCATAGTGAAGTAGGTCGAGCATTAAGCCAAGCATGGCATTTGCCACCTTCAATAGGGGAAGTGATTCGTTTCCATCACACACCGTCAGAAGCCAAAAGTTTCCCCACTGAAGCAGCCATTGTGCATCTCGCTGACATTATTGTTGGAATAGCCCGTAAAGGTGATGATTCAACCATTGATATCGACCGTGAAGCCTGGGATTTATTGCAGTTAAATACCRATATATTGCCCGAAATAATTCGTCAAATGAATAAACAACTTGAAAACATTACTTCTGTGATGTTAGATTCGTAAATTATAAAGTAACAACTACACATTTAGAGGTAAATATGAGAACAGTATTGTTAGGCGCTCCCGGTTCTGGAAAAGGAACACAAGGTGTTGTGCTTTCAAAGAAATATAATATCCCCCAAGTTTCTACCGGCGATTTATTACGAGCTGCCGTTCGCGCCGGCTCAGATCTAGGTAAAAAAGCAAAAACAGCCATGGATGCGGGTGCATTAGTATCAGATGATATTGTTATTGGCTTAATAAAAGAACGTTTRGCAGAAGAAGATGCTAAGARCGGTTATATTCTTGATGGCTTTCCTCGTAATATTACACAAGCTGAGGCATTAGATTCAATGCTGTCAGATCTAAACCAGCCTTTACAAGGCGTCATATTGTTGGATGTCGCCTTTGATGAATTATTACAGCGGTTAACCGGACGCCGCACCTGCAAAGACTGTGGTGCAATTTATAATATTCATTTATCACCTGCTAAAGTTGAAGGCCATTGTGACGCCTGTAATGGTGATTTATTCCAACGCGCTGATGATAATGAAGAAACCATTGGCAATCGTCTCACTGTTTATCAACAACAAACCGCGCCTTTAATTGATTTTTATACGCAACAAAACAAACTCCATAGTGTTGCGGGTGTAGGTGATGTCAAAAAAATTGCTCAAAATGTCAGTGCGGTATTTGATTCGCTCTAGGCTTCTAAACTATGGCAAAAATTCTTGCTGTTGGTATMGCCACACTCGACATTATCAATCTAGTCGATAGCTATCCATCAGAAGATACYGAAGTACGTGCCCTCTCKCARCNNAAAACNGCGAGGGGGYAAYGCMACCAATACCTTRGTCGTAYTMAGTCARTTAGGRCATSMRTGYCATTGGGCKGGCGTATTAGTTGAYGAACCTGACAGTGCAATCATCACCCAAGAAYTANACCRKTTTWMRNATTGAYTATTCRGCYTGCCGTATTCTAAATAATGGCAAAATGCCCACMTCCTATATTAGYCTCTGCCAAAAAACAGCCAGCCGMAGCATTGTCCACTATAGAGATTGCCCCGAATTTAGCTTTGCTGATTTTGAGAAAATTGATTTAACACAATTTGACTGGGTTCATTTCGARGGKCGGAATATTGAACAAACAAGGTTAATGCTTCAGCACCTCAMAAAAYATCATCCCTCCCTACCCTGTTCACTCGAAGTTGAAAAAGCGCGASYCGACATTGAAAGCKTATTCTCACWGCCTTCTGTCCTTATGTTTTCTCATGATTATGCCACYACACAYCATYATRAAACAGCYMMRGAATTRTTARKSTCAYTRCCMAAAGRMATTRTCGCWASYTGYACWTGGGGCAAACAAGGTGCRTGGKCAATCAATAAAAAACAGCAGGTATTTCACAGYAAAACTTATGAWCCACCCYMTRTKGTCGATACMTTAGGCGCCGGAGAYACMTTTAATGCTGCATTTATTAATGSRYTACTCAATAAATTAGAATTATCTCAAGCCCTGACAAAGGCATGTCAATTAGCAGGGCAAAAATGTGGYCWGCAAGGTTTAACAAATTTAATTAGCAAAATAGAGTAAAGCAATGTCGCATAAATTTTTATGTCWYAAACACGAAATAACRGAAGGTAATCCTCKTGGTTTYAGCTTAGAGCTTGAATCAGGAAAATTTGAATTATTCMTTGTYCARCATGATGRTAWWATCTACGCTTACAAAAAYCACTGTCCYCATCTYGGCATYCCMTTAAATTGGCARCCTAATGARTTTYTATCCATCGAACAATCCCATATTCAATGTGCAACACATGGCGCTTTRTTTAAGCTTGATGATGGKTAYTGCACCTTAGGYCCTTGTGCAAGTGARTCTTTAACRKCGCTTACTATTGAACATCGAGATGATGAGTTRTGGCTACATCTTGACGCTGCAACATCTAGCAACCAGAGCGCCTCTGATTTATGATAATGACGTGACAAGCTTTACTAAAGCTTGTTAGGAAAGGTCGAGTAAGCTAATCATGGCTTTYCGTAGCGCCTTAACTGCGTGAGATTTTCCTGAAAACCCTAGCGTTTTTGTAATATTCGCCCACGGCTCTTGCTGCAAGATTGACTGCACGCATAATGCTTGTTGTTGCTGACTTAATGTTAGAAACTCAGGCTGAMYWATTTTCTGACTTARCCAGCGCCACAATGMARYTTGGCTAAATTCATARCCGCGTTGACKATAYGCAAAGGCTTCAATTTCTTGCTTATCCTCMGTTGAGATTGCTTCATTTTTCACGGCTAMTAGTTGGGATARTTGAATGACATTAACCACTGATAATTGCTTAAACTGGCTGTGCAACAAATGAAACCACTGTTGTTCAAAACGGTGTTGAGCAGCGGTGGTAATGTTAGCACCCTGTGCAGAAATAGCCTGCAACATCATTACRGAATGACGACCGCTCACTTCATCTCGATGTATACCTAATCTTACAAATTCAAATGCTGATTTTAACCAAAATGACATTAAATCATCATCCATAGCAAAGCTGGTACCAATTACATCAAAACTTTTTTGCTGTGCCTGTTCAACACAATAAGTTAATAATTTTTGGCCAATATTTCGCTGTTGAATCGCGGGATGAACCGCTATACGTACGATACGTTGATATTTTAATGAYCCAGCCGTMTKRATACCCACATGTGCYAATAATGATTGAGGTAATAAATGGCCTTTTAAACGTCGTTTTCCCTCATAAAYAGCCTGTGAAAGTGGGTCATCTAATTCACCTTCATTCRCTARCCAAACACTTGCAACAATATGGCCTTGATAGCGTGCYACCATCACYGTCATATCTGCTCTATCAAGTAACATCTGTAAATCAGAAGGTCGAGTTCGATAATGTGCTAGCACCATCAATCCAAATAATTCGGTGAGAGCTTGCTCATCTTCAACTAACTGGCTGATATCAAGCTGTTCTAACTGACATTCATCACCTTGGGCATCATTGATTACACTATCACCCACTGGCGAAGCATTCAGCAATAATGACTGAAAACTAAAGGCTTCTAAAGGGTCATTTTCARCCCAGCGAATAGGTGYAGTCATTTGGTAGCGATGCCAGTTGGGTGTTGTTGCATCCAATATTTTTTGAAAACGAACAGCAAAGCCTCGCCCCGTRCCTTCATAGCCGTGTAGTGTCGTRGAAAATACAATGYGCGAATATTTTTGTAATAAYRCTTCTAACATTGATGCGGGAATAGCCGCGGCTTCATCAAC
This sequence comes from Methylophaga sp., assembly GCA_002733335.1. GTDB lineage: Bacteria > Pseudomonadota > Gammaproteobacteria > Nitrosococcales > Methylophagaceae. The sequence goes on along the minus strand of NVVK01000003.1, from coordinate 126,326 downwards.
TAACACTAAGTCGGCTTTCAAATCWGATTCAATTARKGCATCAGGAGCAACAAAGCGTATAACCGCATCRTTCAWYGTGATYAAAGAAKCTGAATRTTCTGCTTGCGGTAATAATTGAGCCGCATGTTTAAAAACAGTTTGAGCGATTGCTAAGCTCGGTGCCGTAAGCAAAATAGTGCGTTTACCTTCRMTCAGTAATTGCGCTGCGGCGATSCCTAATGAGGCWGACTTGCCYCGGCCTCTATCGGCAGATAAAACYAATGGYCTRCGTCGATGRCCGTGGACAACACGCTTTATGGCCTCAACKGCCTTTTGTTGATCTTCGSTYAGATAGAGTTCATTMGATTCACTTTCAATTTCAGGCACRRWAAGTTGCGKCAARGCTTGRCCTTGTTGASMCASACYAAAATGGGGATAGTGTTTTAAAATACGTTTAAAACGCTGCAACCAAAGACTAGTTGTCTGATCACTTAACCATAGAAKCAGCACRCCACCYTGTTTTATSGTGCCRATAACCGCCCCTAAACTATCGGGGTTAAAYTCTGTTAAYGCATCAAATATTACGGCATCAAATTCTTGACCTAAYTGCTGTTGYGCTTGTTTTTGAGAACGTATTAAATAAGGAGACGATGTTTGATTTGATAGAAGAAGAACATTCGCATTATCAAACTGTGCTAGCAATGTTTCTGACGCAGCTYCACACCACTCAGCATCGCCCTCTAAAATTACACATTGCCGTTGCTGCATAATTAATAGTGTGGTGGCAACTCATGCTGTTGCCCAGACTCTTGGCTTGCCGTTTGCATTGTATTGACTTGTAGCTTCATCGATTCAAGCGCCAATTCTAAACGTGATAATTGCTGCTGCTGATCAGTCACAACCTGATTAAGTTGCTCTAATAACTCATCCTGAAACGCTAATTTCATTTGTAGATCATCTATTGCATTTTGCATTAATCATCTCCATCATAAGAAAGCGCGGGAGCGAGCCATCTTTCAGCCWGCGCCATYGTCCAGTCTTTGCGTTTCGCGTAGTCTTCCACTTGATCACGGTCTATTTTCCCCAAACCAAAATAACGTGATTCTGGGTGAGCAAAGTAGAAACCACTSACCGCGGCTGTAGGTAACATTGCAAAATTCTCAGTTATGGTAATACCKGCATTTTCCTCAGGYTTTAATAATTCCCATAATAATGCCTTTTCGGTATGGTCAGGACAGGCTGGATAACCYGGTGCTGGGCGAATACCTTGATATTTTTCATCAATCAAAGCTTCATTATCCAACACTTCATCTGCCGCATAGCCCCACATGTCTTTTCGCACTAATTCATGTAAACGTTCAGCAAATGCTTCTGCCAAACGATCGGCTAGKGCTTTAATCATAATACTTTGATAATCATCATGATCATCTTCGAAACGGTCGATATGTTCATCAATTCCAATCCCTGCTGTCACCGCAAAGGCACCCATATAATCTTTTACACCACTGTCTTTCGGTGCAATAAAATCCGTTAATGCGGCATTGGGCCTACCTGGTGGGCGCTCACCCTGCTGGCGTAGACTATGCAACGTCAGATGCACGTCACTACGGCTATCATCGGTATACACTTCGATATCATCATCGTTAATACTGTTTGCCGGAAACAAACCTATTACTGCACGGGCTGTTAACCATTTTTCATCAACAATCTTAGTCAACATTGCCTTTGCATCTTCAAACAAGTGTGTCGCATGCTCGCCCACAATTTCATCTTCTAAAATACGTGGGTATTTTCCTGCCAATTCCCATGCTTGAAAAAACGGYGTCCARTCAATTCGCTCAACCAAGTCTTCTAAAGGATAGTCATCAAGGGCCTGTATACCCAATTTCTTAGGYATCGTTGGCGTATAAGCTGCCCAATCAATCTTTGTTTTRTTSGCWCGTGCATCCGCAATCGACAGTTGGCGACGCGTGCTCTTACGCCCTTTATGACGCGCACGTTTCGTCTCATAATCTTTTTTGATATTAGCGATAAACGCATCACGCGTATCTCGTGTAATGAGATTCTGCGCCACGCCCACCGCACGAGAGGCATCTTTCACATAAATGCTCGCACCCTGATAATTTTGATCGATTTTGACAGCAGTGTGAATTAATGAYGTYGTTGCRCCACCRATCATGACCGGAATATCAAARCCTAGRCGTTGCATTTCTTTTGCSACATGYACCATTTCATCAAGYGACGGGGTGATCAAACCAGACAAGCCAATAATATCGACCTTTTCTTTCTTCGCCATCGCTAAGATATCTGCACACGAGACCATSACGCCCATATCAATAATTTCAAAGTTATTACACTGCAACACCACRCCCACAATATTTTTACCAATATCGTGCACATCGCCTTTAACCGTTGCCATTAATATTTTGCCATTACTGCTACTGCCTTCATCCCCTTCTTCTTTTTCATCTTCAATAAAAGGCATTAAATAAGCGACCGCTTTTTTCATTACCCGAGCAGATTTAACCACTTGTGGTAAGAACATCTTGCCTGCACCAAATAAATCACCGACAACATTCATTCCGTCCATCAATGTATCTTCGATGACTTGAATCGGTCGATCGGCATTTTGACGACATAATTCAGTATCTTCGTCGATAAAGTCAGTAATACCTTTAACAAGGGCATGTTCTAATCGCTTTTCAACTGGCCATGAACGCCATTCAAGATCTTCTTTGACTTCAACTTTTTTGCCATCACCACGGTATTTTTCAGCAATTTCTAATAATCGCTCAGTGGCATCATCACGGCGGTTTAACACCACATCTTCAACACGTTCACGTAATTCTTCGGATAAATCATCATAAATGGCGAGTTGACCCGCATTTACAATGCCCATATCCATGCCAGCTTGAATTGCATGATATAAAAACACCGCGTGAATCGCTTCGCGTAAGGGATTATTACCTCGGAATGAAAACGAAACATTGCTCACCCCACCACTGACTAAGGCATGCGGTAATGCTTGTTTGATATCACGCACAGCTTCAATAAAATCAACAGCATAGTTGTTATGTTCATCAATCCCTGTTGCTATCGCAAAGATATTTGGATCAAAGATAATATCTTCTGGTGGAAAGCCCACTTGTTCCGTCAACAGTTCATAAGATCGTGTACAAATTTCACGTTTACGTTTTCGGGTATCCGCCTGTCCGTCTTCATCAAATGCCATGACAATAACCGCTGCACCATAACGACGAACTAATTTAGCTTGTGCAATGAATTTTTCTTCGCCCTCTTTCATGCTGATCGAATTGACGATACCCTTGCCCTGAATACATTTTAGTCCCGCTTCGATAACTTCCCATTTAGAGGAATCGATCATGATCGGTACACGACTAATATCGGGTTCAGAAGCAATCAGGTTTAAAAAGATAACCATTGCCTCTTTCGAATCCAACATACCTTCATCCATATTGATATCGATGATCGGTGCACCACTTTCTACTTGCTGACGCGCTACGCTTAATGCTTCGTCATAATTTTCTTCTTTAATTAAGCGAGCAAAGCGTGCTGACCCCGTCACATTAGTGCGTTCACCCACATTGACATAGAGGCTTTCAGGCGTAATCATAAAAGGTTCAAGACCACTTAAATTACAATTATGTTTATTTTCAACAGGTATGCGAGGTGCAATGCCTTCTACCGCTTGGGCAATGGCTTTAATATNNKMARSCSATKTTCMANSARCMMYSAMYGACNAKANTYAMMRATCNCCGANTCASCNMMAWWMTYWCWTTNNYSARMWKSCAWAANKTCTGGTGATTCATCATATTCACCAAATTCATTSGGYAGACCKGCATTRGCATGWGCACTGACATGGCAGGTRACWAGACCTGATAAAACCTCAATATATTGACGTAACTGGTCGGCACCTAGGGCACAGTTCAATCCCATACTAATCGGTTGTGAATGCGCTAATGAGATCCAAAATGCTTCGGCAGTTTGCCCTGATAATGTCCGACCACTTGCATCRGTAATCGTACCTGAAATCATGATAGGYAAATGAATATCATGCTGGTCATAATACGTTTCAATAGCAAACAATGCTGCTTTAGCATTTAAGGTATCAAATACTGTTTCAACTAATAATAAATCARCGCCACCGTCCACTAGACCTGCAATAGACACCAAATAAGATTCAACCAGCTCATCGTAACTGACATTCCGAAAGCCTGGGTTATTTACATCAGGTGAAATACTGGCAGTACGATTTGTCGGGCCTAAAACACCCGCTACAAAACGTGGTTTATTCGGTTCCTTCGCCGTGAATTCATCAGCAACAGTCCGTGCTAATTGAGCTGAAACTTTGTTTAATTCATAAACAAGATCTTCCATTTCATAATCAGCCATCGCAATGGATGTACCATTAAACGTATTAGTTTCAACAATATCGGCACCCGCTTCAAAATAAGCACGGTGAATATCACTGATAATTTTAGGCTGTGTTAATGATAAAAGGTCATTATTACCTTTTACATCACAACTATGATTGGCAAAACGTTCGCCACGATAATCTACTTCCTCAAGCTTATAACTTTGAATCATCGTACCCATYGCRCCATCTAAAATYAGAATGCGTTGTTGTAGAAGATGTTTAATATCATGTRTTGCAGTAGTCAAAGTCAAATTCCTAAAGGAGTACTAATTATGGTGATTTAACAGCGTATTRTATCAGATGAGAATAAGGCTATTAATGTGTAATAAACCATATTTTTTATTACTAAAAATCAGAAGTCTTTTATATCTGGCATAATACGCATTATTACGTGAATTGTAGGAGCTCAATACAATGGAAAATCTGCCCGAATTTAATAGTGATAGACGTGAATTTTTTCGCATTAACGATACCGTCTTTGTTGAAATATCTGCAATCGATGGTAAAGAGTTGATACACCGTGTTACAGCTATTAGCAACCCCCTTCCCAATGAGATAAATTCAGTACAACAGCAGTTGAATGAATTAACCGATTCGCTTACACAAATAATAGACCAAATTAGTCAGTCTGATCGAGAAACAGCGCGTGCATTACGTTTATTAGATAAAAAGGTAAACCTCATTGCAAGCACAGTTCAACATCAAAACTGTATATCGGATCATTTAAATACAACAGATGTAAATCTAAGCGGTGGCGGCATTGCTTTTCTCTCAGCAGACAAATATGCCACTAAAAGTCCCCTTGAAGTACGTATTGAACTCAGTCATTCAGGCACCTTTATCACTGCTATTGCCAATGTGATCGCATGTGACAAACTCAATGATGCACCTGAAGAAACGCCTTACTATTTAAGACTTATTTTTAGTCATATGAGTGAACATGATCGTAATTTATTGGTAAAGCATACCTTATCTCGTCAAGCTCAAGCATTGCGTATCGCCCAAGGATAAGTTTAGGTGTATTTTCGCCGAGTAAAAGCATAATACATCACCGGGATAACCAATAGTGTTAATACCGTTGAGACTAAAATACCAAACAATAACGCTACTGCTAAGCCATTAAATATAGGGTCATCTAAAATAAATAAGGCACCCAACATAGCAGCGGCGGCGGTCAATAAGATCGGCTTTGCACGCACTGCTGCAGCACGAATTACCGCTTCTTCCAACTTCATTCCCGCTGCCAGTGCCTGATTGATAAAATCCACCAGCAAAATAGAGTTCCGCACGATAATCCCTGCCATTGCAATCATCCCAATCATTGAGGTTGCCGTGAATTGTGCWCCTAATAAGGCATGTCCCGGCATGACACCGATAATAGTCAATGGAATAGGTGCCATGATAATAAGCGGTATCMAATAGGATCGGAACTGTGCCACCACCAGCAAATAAATTAGAATAATGCCCACACCGTAGGCTAGCCCCATATCTCGGAATGTTTCATAGGTAATTTGCCATTCACCATCCCATTTAATACTTTCGTTCACCGGCAATATAGGTGGGTTTATAAAAAARGTGTCTATTGCCGTGTCTTGTAATTGATTCTGAATATCAAACATACCATATAACGGGCTATCCAAATCACCAGCCATATCCGCCGTTACGAAGACAACRGGCARTAAATCTTTGTGATAAATCGTTTGTTCACGCTGACTATCAACCACTTCGACTATATCACCTATCGCAATCATATTGCCCGATGAATTTCTGAGGCGTAACTTTAATATTGCAGAGAGATCACGTTGCTCACTCACGGGAAGTTCTAAACGTAATGGCACAGCATATTTCACCGWTRAATCATGCAAATAACCGACATCTTCGCCCGCCAAAGCCATGCGTACTGCATCCACAACGTGTGATTGAGTTAAACCTAATAATGCCGCTTTTTGTTGATCTATTTTTATAATCTTACGCGGTGCTAACACTTCGACACTGTCATCAATGTCCACCACATTCTCCGCCTGTTCAAACAAGCTGCGAACCTGTTTTGCCACTATAAGTTGATTGTTATAATCTAAACCGTATATCTCAGCCACAATCGGTGACTGCACAGGYGGCCCTGGTGGCACTTCAACAATTTTTACATTTCCGCCCCAACGTTCACCGATTTCCTGTAATGCTGTTCGGCTTGATCTGGCAATTTCATGACTTTTTCGATCGCGAAGATGTTTATCCATTAAATTGACCTGAATATCAGCTACTTCTGAGCCTTCTCGCAAATAATATTGCCTCACTAAACCATTAAARTTAATAGGCGATGCGGTGCCCACATACGCTTGATAATCTGTTACTTCTGGCACAGTAGATAAATAGGCACCCAACTCACGCAAYAAGCCAGCCGTTCGCTCTAAACTCGTGCCTTCTGGCATATCAACTACAACTTGAAACTCAGATTTATTATCAAATGGTAGCATTTTTAATACCACGGATTGCATGCCCACTAAGCTCACCGAAGCGACRATTAACATCAACATAAGCAATAATAATAGCCAMCGCCATAGACGACTTGCACGATTCAATACAAACACACCAATTATCGTATTGAAGAACCGATATGAGAAATCATGGTGTGGTGTTCCCGTTTGAGCTGTAGCAGGCTTTTGTTTGACCCCCATTTTTAACACCATCCACGGTGTTAAAATATAAGCAACCAATAATGACAGTAACATTCCCATGCTCGCATTAATGGGAATAGGCCCCATATATGGCCCCATCAATCCTGTCACAAATGCCATAGGCAACAACGCAGCAATAACGGCAAAGGTAGCTAAAATAGTTGGGCCGCCTACTTCATCAACGGCGAGAGGAATAGCTTCTTTTAATGATTTCCCCCCTAGCTTCTGATGTCGATGAATATTCTCCACCACTACAATGGCATCATCAACCAAAATACCAATTGAAAATATAAGTGCAAATAAAGATACACGATTAAGGGTAAATCCCCATGCCCATGATGCAAATAGCATTAACATCAAAGTAACGACTACCGCCGTACCCACAATGATGGCTTCTCGCCAGCCCAGTGCTATCCAGACTAGAATGACCACAGCAATCGTTACAAACACCAGCTTTTTAATCAATGTCTGTGCTTTATCATCGGCTGTTTGGCCATARTTACGCGTGACCGTTACTTCAACCCCTTCGGGTACAACAATCCCTTTTAAATCATTAAACCGAGCGATAACAGCATCCGCTATATCAACGGCATTTTGGCCGGGCTGTTTGGCAATGGCTAAGGTTACSGCAGGGAATTCACCTTGAACAGTAATGTTTTTTTGYTGAGCAGCAGGCCCCGTACCCAGCCACACATATTCTGTARGCTGATCAGAGCCTGATAATACCGTCGCCACATCTCGCAAATAAACGGGGGCTTTATTTTTAACACCGATRACCAGTGCTGATATTTCCTCAAGTGTGGTTAAGAAAACACCTGCTTGCACCGATGATTCGTGATCGTATTGAACCAACACWCCGGCTTCAGCAGAACTATTMGCCGCCAATAGAGCCTGTTTCAATTCATTAACATCAATATCATAAGCAGATAAACGCTGTGGATCGAGTTGAATACGCACCACATTATCTGGCCCACCAATAGTATARATATCACGTGTTCCCGGCACACGCTTTAACTCAGCTTCAACGGCATGTGCCACTTTTTGTAGCTCATGCGCACCGCGCTGTGGATCGGCGGTCCAAAGTGTCAAAGTCACAATCGGCACATCATCAATACCTTTAGGTTTAATAATGGGCTGTGCCACACCCAATTGAGTGGGTAACCAATCACTGTTTGAATAAATTTTGTTATACAGCCTGACAATTGCTGATGTTGATTCTTCACCCACCTCGAATTGTGCTGTTAATATCGCCATGCCTGGCTTAGAAACCGAATAGACATGTTCTATGCCTTCAATTTCAGAAACTATTTGCTCTGCAGGCGTTGAAATCAAACGCTCGACTTCACCTGCTGATGCCCCGGGATAGGCAATAAAAATATTGGCAAAAGTCACATCAATTTGTGGCTCTTCTTCACGCGGTGTCACCATAATTGCAAACAGCCCAAGTAACACACTGATTAAAGCAAGCAATGGCGTAATCTCAGTATCTTGAAATGCCTGAGCAATTCGTCCTGAAATGCCTAAACGGTCACTCATCGTGCTGGCCTAGATGAGAGTTTGACTTTAATTGTTTTGCTGCTGCTAAAGGCTGCAAAATAACGTGTTCTCCTATTTTGAGACCTGCTAACACTTCTCGCTGCTCATTAGCCAATAGGCGACCCAATCTAATCTGTCTAAAAAAAAGYTTWCCRSYAYCMTCTAWYACATATACGCCMKCKACTTCACTSCGTTGAACAATMGCCGATTGAGGMAYCACYCNGAKCNTGYTCTTCACCTATCRAAAAACGTAATTTKCCATARCTACCGGGATAAATATTTTTAATCGATTCGGGCAAATCAACACGCACTGTAAACGTATGACTGGCAGTATTAGCATAAGGAATAACGGTTATTTTGCCACCTTGAACGGCAGACTCATCTAATAAGGTGAATTCAGAATGAGTAGCAGATTGAATAACACGAATTAAATACTGAGGAACGTTGACRATCACACGTAATTTTTCTAATGAAACACCGGTCATTAAATGTTGGCCGGGGCTGACCATCTCACCTAATTCAATCAAACGTTCCGTAACAACCCCACTATAAGGTGCAATAATCTGAGTATACGATAGCTGTACTTTCGCTTCTGTTAATTGCGCTTGTCGAGATTTTGATTGTGCTTGTATGGCTTGAACRCGGGCATTCGCTGCACTCAAGTTTGCATTTGCACCGTCTAGCACGGCTTGAGAAATTAATTTACGGGCAAATAARCTCTTCACACGTTTTGCTTCTGACCCGGCCTCTTTCTGGCGAGCCACGGCTTCACGAYKTTGTGCTTTGTCAGCTAGAATCGTTGCTTCAATTTGTGCCACCCTCGCCTCAAATTCAGCTGCTTCAAATTTCATAATGACGGCATCTTTAGGCACAACATCATTAACATCAAAGTTAATCTCAATCACCTGAGCAGAAATACGYGATGACACGGTTGAATGATTCACCGCTTCAACAATGCCATCAAATACTTCATAATGAGGAAATGTTCTTTCCGTAACCGTGATGCTATCTAATTGATAGCCTGCATGCACAAAACCGGCATGCARYAYCATAAATAAAGTGAAYAATATTGGCTGATASTTCATGGTTCAATCCTACTTTTACGTTTCAATCAAATGCGAATATCACCTAGTATATTAGAAAATGCTAATTATCGGAATAAATTTTACTCCTGCTAGGCTATCACTAGTAAATACGCTACTATGACCAAACAATCAAAAGTGACTAATTCGCCAATTTATTAAACAACACAGCTGAGCAGAACGCTGTCCGACTTATTATTATGGTATTGGAAAAGTACACTTACTACGGTGATGTTGTAATTGAGATAGCCWTAATYCAATAAWCGTGNTTTTTTACAAAAAATTAACATTYRCTCATMTTGCAGCCCGTATTATGTGATCACMYCTTCATTACTTTAAAGGAATTTACTATGAAACTATCACCTACTATTCTGAGCCTGGTACTTTGCTTTTCCAGCCCTGTTTTTGCTGCTAGCCTTGAGCAAATATCAACGCTTGAGGATCAAACATCGGTTGCCGTYACTATTTATAATGAAAACCTYGCKTTAATAAAAGACCAACGAACARTTACCTTGAAAAACRAAGGKGTTAATCACCTCGCTTTCCGCGGTGNNAGCRNTWGNATRCSKCCAGAAACTGCCCTGTTACGCAGTTTGAAYGCAAATACTAAAATACGYGTATTAGAGCAAAACTTTGAYTTTGATTTRCTCACACCACAAAAATTGCTTGAGAAATATGTCGGTAAACAAGTTCGTCTAGCGAGAACMAACCCAGCTACCGGCTTAGAAACKATYGAGGTCGCAACCGTACTCAGTACCAATAGCGGTRTAGTGCTTAAAATTGGCAATAAAATAGTGACCAACCCTAAGGGYGACTATATTTTTGATTCGGTGCCCGATAATTTACGTGATCARCCCACCTTAGTAACGCAACTGACCAGTTCAAGCAATAAAACGCAAACAGTAGARTTAGGCTACCTAACGAGTGGCCTATCGTGGAAAGCYGATTATGTRGCTGAACTRAGCAGYGATGAYAGCCATTTAGATTTAACWGGCTGGGTCACGCTCACCAATAATAGTGGCACGCAATACAATAATGCAAAACTGCAATTRGTGGCCGGAGATGTCAATCAAGTTCARCCACAAGMAYTARRCAGAGCAAKKCCTCGTGTTGCCATGATGGNNANGAAAGMAATGGCCGATRMYGGAATGGCYGAAGAAAGCCTATTTGAATATCACYTRTAYACAYTRGGYCGCACAACGAATCTAGCCAATAAACAAACCAAACAGGTTGCCCTGCTTTCTRCTAACTCCGTCCCCGTAACCAAGCAGTTTCTATTGCAAGGCAARAATTATTACTATGGCCGTAGTTATGGTCAAATCGGCCAGAAAATGAAAGTCGGCGTGTTTGTTGAATTTAATAATTCTGAACAGGCACAATTAGGATTACCTATTCCCAAAGGGATAGTCCGTGTCTATAAAAATGATTCAAAAGGCAATGCTCAATTTGTAGGTGAAGATAGCATTGATCACACACCTAAAAATGAAGATATTCTATTAAAACTAGGTGATGCCTTTGATATCACCGCTAATATGAAACAAACTAACTTCAAAAAAGTATCCTACAATAAGCCTTATCACGCGGCCTATGAAAGTCGTTATGAAGTTGAACTCAAAAATGCTAAATCTGAACCGGTGACGGTGACGGTGCGTGAACCCGTTCCCGGTGATTGGAAAATGATTAAAGAAAGTCACCCTCACCAAAAAATAGCATCAGGAACAGCRGAGTGGCARGTRACAGTACCCGCCGAAAGTAGTWCAAAATTAACTTATACTATTCGCGTCCAATACTAATCGTTCACGAAATGGATATTCTCTATAGTTTTCGCCGTTGCCCTTATGCCATGCGTGCGCGCATGGCAATAGCGGTGAGCGGGATCCAAGTGGAACTRCGTGAAGTTGTGYTGCGTGATAARCCACAAAGYCTGCATGATATTTCASCTAAGGCAACTGTTCCGGTTTTACTCACACAAGAACAARTCGTAATAGATGAAAGCCTTGATATTATGYGTTGGGCATTRCAGCAATCTGAYCCYGAAAACTGGTTGRATGWCATTGACCAAGCRYTCATTACYAATAATGATGAKTCATTCAAATATTGGCTTGAYCGATATAAATATGCYGAYCGRTAYCCYGAWSAATCAGAASMGTTCTATCGAAAAAAAGGTGAAGARTYTTTACTWMTAYTTGARCAACAGCTCAACAAAAYAGCTTACCTAAGTGGTGAGAAAATAGGCTTCACCGATATCGCYATTTTYCCTTTCATYCGCCAGTTTRCATCGGTARATAAGGATTGGTTTGAACAYGCACCCTACCCTAAACTACAWGCTTGGYTGAATSAATTAATCRAYAGTGTATTATTTCAAACRACCATGATTAARTATCAACCWTGGAAGGAAGGTGGRAKAGNCGNNATCKTYYYWSMWARTRSTKWWTSRYWAYASCTTWATAKKWTYWRCWTRWAWWTTTAATATGAAAATACAATWWNAAKAWRTWTCRKMKMARYRWTACCCCGAATCACAATTTCGATTATTATCGAATTAACTCCACAAATAAAAATGAAGCATCATGAATAAAATTATAATACTTCTAATTATCATTGTCCTTGCCACTCTTCTCATAGCTATAGGCAATGTATTTGGGTTAATCCCATCTTACTTGATAGAGCAATCAACTCTTCCTGCAATAGCTATAAGCGCAGGTGTCCTAATTGCATCTATCACATACCTGCGTGATAAAGCCTCCCAAGCAACTGAAGGAAAACGAAAAAGCGATGAAATAAACCTGATGCTTGCTAAAGAAGGGTTTGATGAAACATATGAGTTATTAAAAGATTTAAATAATAATCGAATTACTTGGCTTCGGGCTGCAAGGATTCTTTATAGTTCAATTGATCTAAAGAACGAAATCGATCTTCCTCAATACAAAAAGGCATTTAGCCATGCAGAAGAAAGACTAAAAAATCAATTGTACCGAGTGTTACAAATAAAGCCGAATGATCCTAGCTTATCTGACACAGCTTCATTGCCAGCACAGTTTTTCTATGGTGTAGATAATTGGAGAGATAATGACTTGTCATTAGATAACGCTGCCATTAGTTCATCGTCGCCAATTAAAGCCTACAGAGTAACAATAGATAGAGTCACTCCAGAGACAAAATCGGAAGGGCTCTCGGAAAATTCTATTGTCGCAATTTACAATTTTTTGAATTATCCTGAAAATTACTCTGATCCATTATCAGAAATTGAACTTTGGTCAGGCCATTTCCATGATGGATTTGGTATTGAGCAGGGGCCAAGGCGGTATATTTATCATAAGAAACATCGATACGTTCACGAAGGAAAAATGCATGATCGTAGGAAGAACTAACAAAGCATTGTCTCTCAATATAAAGTACGGTGTAATATGAAAGTATATTTTTCACATGGAAAAGAAAGTGGCCCTTGGGGAAGTAAAATAAAAAGGCTCGCAAATGTAGCTAAAGAACAAGGTTATAGCGTTGAGAGCATCGACTATTCCGATATCCTCGATCCTGATCTGAGAGTTGAACGCTTATTAAATGTATTAGAAAATATCGATGAAGAGTTCTTACTTGTTGGCTCAAGTATGGGGGGCTATGTTTCTTTAGTTGCCTCAGAACAGGTGAATGCAAAAGCTGTTTTTTTATTAGCACCTGCTTTATTTATGCCCGGCTATAAGCAACAAACCTATACTAATAAAACCAATGTAGAAATTGTTCACGGCTGGTCTGATGACATCATTCCACCAGAAAACTCTATTAAATTTGCACAGAATAGTGATTGTTCATTACACCTGATTTCTGGAGACCATCGGCTAAATTCTTCTATAGAAGTTGTTGAAAAGCTATTTTTTCAGTTTCTGATATCTCAGAAAAGTAAGTTGTGAGACCCATTGATAAATTCTCATTACAGGAACATCTAGGAGAATATAAAGATCGTCCTTTAAGATCTACCTTATATCATCTTGGCAAAGAAACCGGCATTAAAGTGCCCGGATACGTAATTGAAAAACAATTTGAATTAACGCACTATTTTCTACTCTTTATAAGCTGGGATTGCCCCTTTGAAGAAGGCTGTGAAATTGTCATTTTAAATAAAAAACTCAAAATTATTGGCAATCATAGTTTCAGCCCATTCTATGATAATTTTCTTTTAAAAGAGGTGTTTCAAATATCGGAGGATCATTACACTGTAAGCTTTGATAATCAGCATGCTTTTGAATTGAATATCAATTATCCTTCAGAAAACTTTTTTAGCTCAGTTGTAAAAGTAAAGAAACTTGATGTATCACAATAGCTGAGCCTCATTATTTTGGGCGTGTTACTATTCTTTCTAGAAAAACAAAGACTTCATCGAAGAAGTATTTTACTCTGACAATACATTAAAAAGGAATCATAAATGTCATTATCAAAAAAACTCGCTGCGGAATTCATAGGAACATTTTGGCTTGTATTGGGAGGCTGTGGCAGTGCTGTTCTTGCAGCTGCATTTCCTGATGTAGGTATTGGCTTATTAGGTGTTTCTGTAGCATTCGGACTTACTGTGTTAACCATGGCTTTTGCGATTGGTCATATCTCTGGCTGTCATCTCAACCCTGCTGTCTCGATTGGACTGTGGTCGGGCGGAAGGTTTTCAACATCTGAAGTTGGCCCTTATATTATTGCACAAGTAGCAGGTGGTATTGCTGGAGCGGCAATACTATATGTTATTGCAACAGGTCAAGCTGGTTTCGATGTTACCGCTGGCTTCGCATCTAATGGTTATGGCGAACATTCGCCTGGTGGCTATAGTTTAACGGCAGCATTAGTGACTGAAATAGTAATGACGTTTATGTTCCTTATTATTATTTTAGGTGCAACAGATAAACGTGCACCCAAAGGTTTTGCTCCTATCGCTATTGGCCTCAGTCTTACCCTTATTCACCTTATTAGTATTCCTATTACCAATACATCTGTTAACCCAGCAAGAAGCACAGGGGTTGCACTGTTTCAAGGCGATTGGGCAATATCGCAATTATGGCTCTTTTGGCTGGCTCCAATCGTTGGCGCCATCTTGGCCGGTATTGTTTATAAATGGTTTGAATCGGAGGAATAACCCACCTGTTATGAGTATTGTTTAGTTAATGCTTATTTAAAACGAAAAAACCGCCTTCCGGCGGTTTTTTCATTTCTAGAAATAGAAATATAGCTACAAAGTAAGCTTTAGAAACTGACTAGCCGATTCCCCTGCTTCAAGCTGAAGCACATGGCCCAAGCAAGGGGCACTAATACCATGTTGCAGGGTTTTAACTATCTCTTCAGTCTGTTCATTCGGCTCTATTTGATTGGCGACCCAGCCGTGTAACTTCAAACCCGAAGATTCTATTGCTTGCACYGTTAATAATGCATGATTAATGCAGCCTAACTTTAAGCTCACTACTAAGATAATGGGCAGGTCTAACACTATTGCTAAATCAGACATTGTTTGTGTACTATTAAGGGGCACAAGCCAACCGCCAGCACCTTCAACAATAATGGCATCAGCTTGTTGCAAAATGGCATCAAAGTTTTGTTTAATATGCGCTAARTCCATCTCAACATTGTCTTGCTTGGCCGCAATATGRGGGGCAATGGCAGGTTCAAAGGCATAGGGATTCATCATGTCATAAGGCAATACAACGTTAGCATGTTGTTGCAGTTGCATAGCATCATCGTTACGCAAACCCTGTGTTGTTTTTTCACAGCCACTGGCAATCGGTTTCATCACCGCCACACGTTGAACATGCTGTTTTAGAATATCTACCAATGCAATACTGATGCGAGTTTTACCCACTTCGGTATCCGTACCTGTGACGAAAAATCCCATCATGATGCTTTTCGCCTTTGAATTTGATCAATCGAAATACGCACTTCACCATCGAGATTWTKTTGTTTTTCTTGCCCRCCCCAWGCATGCCCRTAAATCACTTCATARGTGGCWGGTAATARSCCATTATCACGRAATTGYTCATAGSTTTCRGCAACCGTTTTTAARGCTTGTTTACCCGTTAAGCCACGTCGGCGATTTGTATTTACATTGCTTGCACCCAACACTTTTAAGTCTTTCATCAATGCCATTGATGTTTCATAGGTCAGGGTATAATTATCGGTATCTAAAACCGGTTCTGCAAGTCCTGCTTCCATCATTGCCTCACCAACATCATGCATATCATAAAACATATTCACATGMGGATAATCATCAACGCTAGCCCATGMTTGRCGTAATTCACGCAATGTATCAGGYCCCAAACTGGTAAACATTAATAAACCATCGGGGCRTAATACACGTTGAATTTCAGCAAAGCTCCTTCGCGGATCACACCATTGCAAAGCAAGATTGGCAAACACCARGTCGACACTATTATCTGCTAAGGGTAAATGCTCGGCATCACCAGCAAGGTAGTGTGGTTTTGCTGTGTTTGGCAACCAACGTTTGAAGCCTTTCTCTTGGCGGAAATTGCTCCGAGCCTGTTGCACCATCTTACTGGCAATATCTACTGCCACTAATTGTGCTTTGGGATAACGCTTGGCTAATAAGCTCAGATTTCGACCTGTTCCGACCCCTAAATCTAAGATCCGTTTAGGTTGTAAGGTAACGAAAGACAAACGATCTAATAACTCATCACCGGTTTGACGTTGTAATACAGCAACATCGTCATAATGCATGGCTGCTTGACCAAATGATCGGGCCACTAAATTTTTATTGGGTAATGGATTATTCATTAATAAAAYGTTCTATTGCTTGCTGACATTCTGCTGCTTGGGCAATAAAAGGCGCATGGCCTGCTCCCCGCAACACATGTGTTTCTAGTTTAGGATTCAATTGTTTAGCATCATCTAACATCTGCGTAGGGATCAAGGTATCGCGATCACCTAAAATCATTKTTACTGGACAGTGTAAGCTGGAAAATTGTGTTCTCATATCGGTTTCAATTAATAACTTCAGGCCRRCTTGCAAAGCSGCKGCYACCGGTGGTTTTTCGATTGTTAATTGCTCCGTTAATGTGCGAATAGTRTCTCGACTGTGTTGCGAACCACGTGCTTGTARTAATAAAAAGCGTTGTAGCGTGGCCGCTTGATCATCTTCTAAATTATCTGCAAAGGCTTTAAATACMGACTTATCCATGGCATTAAACCAATCAGYCATTTTTACAAAACACGGTGTTGCCGACATTAARATTAATTTTTGAACACGATCAGGRAATTTATCTGCAAAAGCGATRCTCACTAAACCGCCTAATGACCARCCTAAATAATACGCCGTTTGGGGTAAATTGTTCGCCAAATTACCAATCAACACATCAAGGTCTAAGGCATTGTCTTGCCATTCACTTTGGCCATGGCCCGGTAAATCAACCAAATACAAGGTAAAGTGTTTTGCCAAACTATCAGCAAGATCATGCCACACTGCACTGTGCATACTCCAACCATGCAACATCACTAAATTAGGGCCTTGTCCAATGACATTAATGTGCATAGATTGATTCCAATGCATCTAATAATTGCGTTACCTGCGCCTCAGTATGATTAGCCGAAAAGGTGATGCGAAGCCTAGCCGATCCTTCTGGCACGGTAGGCGGTCTTATCACGCCAACCAATATGCCTTTTTCTTCTAAGCTCTTTCCTATAGTAATSGCTTTTTTATCATCGCCTATTAATAGCGGCTGAATAGCAGTAGTAGACTCCATTAAGTTTAAACCTAATGCCTTGGCACCCGCTCTAAATTGGGAAATCAATGTCTGTAATTTTTCTCGACGCCAATTTTCATTGCGGACTAACTTTAAACTTGCCAGTGTTGCAGCAGCAATGGCTGCCGGCTGCGCCGTTGTATAAACGTAGCTACGCGCTTGCTGAATTAAGGTATCAATCACGGCTTCATCTGCCACAACAAAGGCCCCTGCGGTACCGAAGGCCTTACCAAACGTACCCATCACAATGGGCATTTCATTTTGTTTAATATTAAAGTGTTCAACACAGCCTCGACCCTGCTCGCCTAACACGCCTAATCCATGTGCATCATCAAGCAACACAGCKGCATGATAGTGTTTGGCCTGAGCAATAATCTCAGGYAAGGGTGCAATATCGCCATCCATGCTAAAGACGCCATCCGTCACGACAAGTGTATGTTCTGCTGTCGTAGYATTCTGTAGACGCTGCTGCAATCGCKGCATTTCACAATGTGGATAGCGTAATAARTCGGCATCACTTAAACGTGCRCCATCGAGCAGTGAAGCATGGTTTAATTTATCTTGAATGATGACATCACCACGCATCATCAAACCATCAATAATGCCCATATTGGCTTGATAACCTGATGAGAACAATAACGCGCGTTGCTGMCCCATAAAATCAGCCAGTTCTTCTTCTAACTGTTGATGATAACGACTATGGCCGGTCAATAAATGTGCTGCACCCGCTCCAACGCCTTCTTGCTCGGCGGCGTCAATAAATGCTTTTGTTAAATCGGGATGATGAGCAAGCCCAAGATAATCATTACTGCAAAATGAYAGTCGTTKTTTTCCGTCAACAATGATATCAACACCTTGTGCACCCAAGCGTGTACGTTGTTGCCGATAGCGGCCGACCTCTTTAAGATCGGCCAAATTATTAATTAATTGTTTTGACCAAGGCAAGCTTGCCATTTATAAATCTCGACTTAAAGCGTTTATCACCCTTTGTGGTGAGCCTGTCACATCATGAACGTGCACTATCATCCTTCGGCAAGCTCAGGACAAATGGAATAGATTAATGACCGCACGCTTCCCGAGCAGGAGCAGCATGTTCACCTTCCACTGCATTAATACCTAATCGTGCAAATAATTTTTGGTCATGATCCATGCCGGGATTATCTGTTGTCAGCAATTTATCACCATAAAAAATAGAGTTCGCACCGGCAAGGAAACACATGGCTTGTAATTCATCACTCATGCTTTCGCGACCAGCTGATAAACGYACAAATGATTTAGGCATCATTAAACGTGCAACAGCAATAGTACGCACAAACTCTAAAGGATCAATATCGTCATTGTCTGCTAGTGGCGTACCTTCAACCTTTACTAATAAGTTAATGGGTACACTTTGAGGATGGCTTGGCATATTGGCTAAGCCCACCAACATTCCTGCACGGTCATGATCATCTTCGCCCATGCCCACAATGCCGCCGCTRCAGACATTAATGTCGGCATCACGTACATAACTTAAAGTATCGAGCCGATCTTGATAGGTTCGCGTACTAATAACTTCGCCATAAAATTCAGGYGATGTATCCAAATTATGGTTGTAATAATCTAAACCGGCCTCTTTTAAGCGTTTTGCTTGATGTGCTTCCAGCATACCCAACGTCACACAGGTTTCTAAACCTAAATCTTTTACACCCGTCACCATCGTTGCCACACGTTCAAGATCGCGATCTTTTAGGTTACGCCACGCAGCACCCATACAAAAACGACTCGCGCCCGCATCTTTTGCTTGAGAGGCACTTTCTAAAACCTTATCAAGCGGCATTAAAGGTTCCGCTTTTACTGCTGATTCRTGATGAACACTTTGCGGACAATAACCACAATCTTCAGCACAGCCTCCCGTTTTAATGCTTAATAAGGTRCTCACTTGCACCGCATTAGGATCAAAATTCTCACGATGAGAAGTTTGAGCWCGAAACATTAAATCGGCAAAAGGTAAGGCGTAAAGCGCTTCAACCTCTTCTACTTGCCAATTATGTCGCACAATTTGGTCGGTTTTTATTATATTTTCAGGCATGATATAGCTTCAATAAATTTAATGGATTAAATTTTGAACTCAAAGGATTTATTCTTAACATTGGCTCATAATTTYGCTCAATTATACAGCAAATTTATGCCAATTCCCTGTCTACTATGCGGCACGAGTAAYCAAGGTGATTGCATCTGCCAAGCTTGCAATGACTCATTGCCAAGATTAGGGCATGTTTGCCCACGTTGTGCRTCACCACTTCAGCAATCAATATTATGTGGTCACTGCCTAAATAAACCGCCCGAACAAGACGCTAGCTTTAGCCTATTCCGTTATCAGCCAGCCATAGACCAATTAATTGCAGCGCTTAAATATCAGGATACTTTAGCGCTCAGTCGTTTTTTTGCAGTTCAAATGGCTGATCAGTTAAAAGGACGTCGTTTTTTGCCRCASGTCTTAATTCCTATYCCTCTTCATCCTCGACGACTTCGTGAGCGTGGCTATAATCAATCATTAGAATTGGCTAAACACCTATCCAAACAACTTGCCATTCCTGTTCGGCACTCTATTCTTAGTCGCATCCGCGATACCAAACCRCAGGCCTCACTGCCTTTTTCAGAGCGTAAAAAAAATATCAATCATGCTTTTCAGATAACAAATATCGATATTCCACCCTATATCGCTTTAATTGATGATGTGCTCACCACCGGRCATACTGCAAATAGTGCCGTGAAAGTTTTACGACAAGCGGGCGCTAAGCATGTCGAAGTGTGGACTATTGCCCGTACTATTAAAAAGGTTTATTCACCCTAACTGCTATTTTTGTTATAGTCTCTACACTGCCATAATTAAAGCTTTTTATTCTATAAAAATGCCATCTAACATTGAAATAATACAAGCGAAACTTGATACTTTTCTACGCATAGCGAAGAACAATGAGCAAAAACATATCAACTTTCAAGAGTATGAACTAAATTTACTTAATTGTACTGGCATTTTTGAGTTACTCTCCCTCATTTTAGAACAACATCGTGATCGGTTTCAGCTATCAGAAGTCACCCTAGTTTTACTTGATCCTGAATACGAATTTCAGCGGCTGCTCGATCTTCATCAGCCCCCTGCTTCATGGAGAAACCGTTTAATCTTCACTGATGATGAACAAGCGTTAACGCATACCTTTAATATTTTTCCTAAACCGCGCCTTTCGGCCTTTTCTACAAGTATTCATCAAATAGTATTCCCCGATAATAATGAATTGAAATCAATCGCTATYTTGCCGTTAAAACGACAAAATAAACTCATTGGCAGTTTGAATTTAGGCAGCCGAAAAGCCGACAGATTTCAACCCAATATTGGCACACTCTTCTTAGARCATCTGACGGCCGTTATTTCAGCATGCATTGAAAATGCGCGYTTRCAAGAACGWATCAARAAAYTAGGYTTACTTGACCCGTTAACGGGACTCAATAAYCGCCGTTTTTTCGATCAACGTATCTCTGAAGAGGTCACATTAGCACAACGGAATAACGCGCCATTATCCTGTTTATTTATTGACCTTGATCACTTCAAACAGATTAATGATACACATGGGCACCATGCAGGTGATCTSGTATTAAAACAAGCAGCACGTATTTTCAGTGACAGCATGCGAACAACTGATGTATTAGCACGCTATGGCGGTGAAGAATTTATTATCCTCCTAGCGCGTACTGAAAGTGATGTCGCCTACGATATTGCAGAACGAATTCGRCTTACAATTGCCAACACTGATTTCGATATTGACACATCAACACCTTTAATATTAACGCTCTCTATAGGACTTGCAACAATGGTCGAAAGTAACCACATAGCCACAGCGGCCCAACTCCTAGAATCTGCTGACCAAGCCGTCTATGCCGCAAAAAACTCAGGAAGAAACTGCGTTCACCGCAGTCATTGATACCTAATGTTATATAGTATTCTAATTAACGCTATTGTAGTCGCGTTTTGTGTATTGATACACTACGAATTTCTTTATCAACTGGCTGAAAAATTACCTAATTATAACATTCGCCCACGATATCGCGTGCTCAGCGGTGTCTTTGTCATTCTTATCGCGCATGTTATTGAAATATGGTTATTTGCGCTCGGTTATTTTTTAATGATCAATGTTGAAGGTTTAGGTACGCTGGCAGGTAATTTTGATCAAAGYCTGCTCGACTGCAGCTATTTCTCATTTACCAGTTTCACAACCGTTGGTTTTGGTGATATTGAACCTTTGGGCCATATTCGTTTTTTAACVGGTTTTGAATCATTAACAGGTCTGGTATTAATAACATGGTCCGCCTCCTTTCTATTTCTTGAAATGCAAAAATATTGGCCTAAAAAATGATTTTCATTCGACGCTTACTTTATACCTTAATTTTTATTTTCCTAGTCGCACTTGCCTTAAGAATTATCTTTTTTAAAGGGCCTGTTCTGCAACCACAAGCTTTACCTTTATCCCCTATTATTGATATGCATGTTCATATTGCTGGTTTRGGATATGGCAGCGATAGTTTTGTTTCAGAAGAGATGAAAACGGGATTAAAATTTGATTATTATCTCAATGCCTTTGGTGTRACACGTGAYGAAATACAACAAAAAGGCGATCAAATCGTTGTTCAAAAAGTAGCGAACATTATTGAACAATCTCACTCTGTAGATGGKGCCGTTATTTTAGCCATGGATGGTGTGATCGATGAAAATGGACRCTTAGACAAAAGCAAAACTCARGTTTATATTCCYAATRAWTTTGTAGTCRAACAAACAGCCCTTTATCCGTCACTTTATTTTGGTGCYAGCATCAATCCTTATCGTGCTGATGCTTTGGCCCTTTTAGAGCAAGCTAAACGACAAGGAGCAGTACTCATTAAGTGGATCCCTAATATCCAGCACATCGATCCTGCTGATAAAAGAATAATCCCTTTTTATAATAAATTAAAAGAACTCAATCTGCCGCTGTTAAGCCACACTGGTCAAGAGCGCTCTTTTGGCAGTGCTATTGATGAATATGGCGATCCACAACGCTTAAAACTACCACTCTCACTAGGTGTSACCGTTATTGCAGGCCATATCGCCACCACAGGTGAAACCGATCAACAGAGTAACTAYCAACGRATTTTAACGCTATTAGATGACTATCCTAATTTATATACTGAYATTTCAAGCCTYACCCAAATTAATAAACTAGGTTATTTGAATACRGCTCTGGTYGAAGATAAACTTAARAAYCGATTAATCTATGGCAGTGATTTNCCCTTWNGTGAATATGRTTTTAGTTTCACCCTATTACTTTCCACTCAATCTCACCCTAGGTCAAATGTGGCATATTTCAAATATTGAAAATCCATTAGACCGCGATGTAGCACTTAAACAAGCGTTAGGAATGCCCGCTAAGATATTCTCTCGAAGTAGAGAGCTATTAGAAATTCCACTTTAAGCCAAGAGGCTTACCATAACGATCATCATAATTTTCAGAAGCTTACGCTTAATATTGTTATCTTTGAGATAGGCTAGCCTTCCCCTTAAATTGGGGGTTTTCAGCCTAAGAACAAGCTGTTAATCTGATTTAAACGGCTAATTCAATGACTTAGTCAATATATTCAATCATAAGTTATGGAGAATGAAAATGATTCGACTACGTTATTTGGTATTTATATTAGCAGTATCATTTGCACATCCACTCTTAGCAGGCGAGGCCATTCAATCAGGTGCTATTACAGGCGCCAATGGACATTTCTGCTTTATCACTAACGCATCCAACGATACTATTGTATTAGACTATGCTCGGTTTTACAGTCTTTCCGGAGACATTGTTCTCGAAGGAAGCTCTCCGAATTGCCATAACAACATGTCATTGATGCCCGGACAAGGATGCCAGCTCATTGTTGACGCTGCTTTTGGGGGAGGAGCAATTGGGACTTATTGTCGAGTGCAATATTTTGGGAAAGTAGGAGGCTTAATTGGGGTGATACAAGATCGGTCCGGAAGTACTATTGAAAAAGACTTTGGAGGCCACGCCATATCGCTAGTTCCTGTCGATTTTCGAGCAGAATTTTCTGGTCCTGAACTAGCCCCTACTCCTGAAACGACTCATAGGGAACTGGCCCCACTCTAAATACTTAAGGTGAAAGATACAAAGTAAATTATCGTATACCGATATGATTAATTTTTGTCATCACGATCTAATATTGTCAACGCACTTGGATGACGCACCAATATTGAGAATGGTGATTTTTTGCCGGATAACCAACCTCTTACTTCTACTGATTGTCCAATATAATATTCAAGGTCAGGAAATAAATAAAGGTGCTCTTTAGCAATTTTAATCGTCAACTTTTTACTTAAAACAAGCCGTATATATTTACGATTATTTTTGACGGATTGTACTATGCCTTGGTAGCGCTTCCACCCCGATACTTTTCTTATTTTGTCGACAGATGTAAGTTGATAACGCTTCATCGACCACATACCAAGCTGTTGCTGCTGTGCTCTTTTCTGAGCAGCTAACAGTTCATTTTGATAACGTAAATTAGGTGGGAACAAGTTGACAATAGCCAAACCTTTTTCAACTAAAACAACATTAATATGCTCTCCATTTTCGAGAAAGACATGGGCTAATAATCGTTTATACTTGTCACGTTTTTGCTGATCATATTCTAAATAAACATCAGCACCTTCTAATCGCTTACTTAACCATTTTTTTGCCGCATTACCACCTGGTGTTGCTTTATGATAGTGGCTCGATACTTCAGGGGTATCAACTCCCAGCAAGCGCACTTTCTCACCATTTTCTAATCTTATGGTATCGCCATCATAAACATAAGCGACTTTATTTTTATAGCGATGAAAGAACGTAGTTGGCTTTTGCAGAATTGCATTCGTTGATGGTTTATCAGAATAACGAACATTGCCATCCGCATYTTGGCTRCGATAYACCTCTGCCACTAAAAAAYTAGCCTGCAAAAGCAGGCTAATTATAATCATTCCATTGATAACTAATTTCATAGGCTTATTCTACCTACACATTAATTTTTAGTCCGTTTTATCGAACACTACTCCAYCCTGAACCAACATCTARATTCTCAAACCATGATAARAAYTTACCYACATCATCACCTCTAAAGATAGAGCCATGTTGCGGACAAAGCATTTCAACATCACGTTTACGCACCTCAGCAATCCAGCGTAATTTTGCTGAGTTTGAAGGCATCCAACGACGATGGAAATATTCCATCATTTTGGTATGCTCCTCAAAATCTGTTACAAATAAATTAGTATTATCATCCGGTAATAATGCAGCACCAACATCACCTGAAAAGAAGATTTTCGCATCGGGATCATAAAGGGATAAACAACCGGATGAATGGAGATAATGCTGTGGAATTACTTCTAAATCATGTCCACCTAATGTGATTATTCCACCTTCATCAGGAATAGGCCGCATATTTTCTTCTTTCACCCCAAAATGTGAGATAAAACTAACCCAAATTTGGGGCACATATACGATTAATTTTGGATTTGTTTGGATCCATAATGCCAATGAAGAAATAACATCAGGATCTTGATGCGATGCAAAAATAGCTTCAACATTTGCTAATTCAAAATGTTTAGAAAATTCCGCAGCTACCACGGCAAAATTCTCTATACCACCAGGATCAAGTAACAAACCTCTTCCATTATTTTGTATCAAATACTGATTGGTATCAATTACTTCTTGACGTTTATCAGGGTCTCGCCCCATTACCATCCAACTATGTGTATTTTTCTTATAAAGATGTTCAACGATCATAAAGTAAATTCCTCTGGTTTGTTTGTTGGCTTTCCATGGAGTCAGATAGGTCACGTAATAAAATACGTTGGCACGTTGATTGTTCGCCTAGTTGACTCACTAATTCGCGCAACATTGATGATACTGCTTCGAAGCTCACACCATGCTCACCCGCACTTGCCGCCTCTACTGACGAGCAAACAGCAAGGTATTCCCCTTTTTTAACAAGGGTAGCAATAGGAGAAAGTAAGTTTCTCAACATTCCCAAACAGCGACTTAACTTATGATTATTTCCTATAATATCTTCTACTACTTGCTTCTTACCACGCTCAAAGTAGCTAAATTTAGTCACGGTATCGATACCGTCAAGACGACTTTCTAAATCTAGATAGATAACATAGTTTGAAAAGTAGCGTGCCAAAGTCGATGCTAAGGTTACAATCTCTGTAATCACTTTTTGAGTATCACTAATACACTCTGAAACTTCATCCCCTAGTAACTGAATATCTTGTGTCAACACACGAAAAGCATCACCCTCACTGCCTGCTCTCGCTGCACTGCTCACCGCATTAGATGATAATAAGTGCATCTGTTTCGCTAAGGGAACCAGTTTGTGTAAYTCTGTATTCAGACTGACACATCGTCGAAAGATGGTGTCATATTCATCCCCCATCCTACGTGTATATAAATTTCCGCTCACATTCAACCTCATTATTTATGGTTTAGTAAGCGATTCTAAATTTATTCGCTCATTAAACTCATCAATTTAATGAATAATGGATSGCAACACCTATAAATAATGTCACCCCAACCCAATTATTGTTCAAGAAGGCCTGCAAGCAGCGTGCCGGTTCTCTGTTTATTACTAATTTTTGCTGATATATCGATAATAATGCCGCGATTAGAATTCCTATGTAATACACATAACTCATTTCTARCTCACTACCAACTAACGCCATTACCAGTAAAAAGCTCAGCTGAATAATCCCCACAATCACCTTATCATCATCACCAAATAGAATGGCGGTAGACTTAATATCTGCTAACACATCTTCTTCACGATCAGCCATGGCATAAAGGGTATCGTAAGCCGTTGCCCATAATACATTAGCTAAAAACAACAACCATGCAACGATAGGAACAGCATTGGTTTGAGCAGCAAAKGCCATGGGAATAGCCCATGCAAAAGCAGCTCCAAGAAAGACTTGCGGCAGATACGTATAACGTTTCATAAAGGGGTAAAGAGCCGCTAATAATACGGCGAYAACTGACATGTAAATYGTTAATTTATTAAGATTTAATACTGCYAATAAAAATGCAATTAAACTAAGCGTAGCCGCGACTATTAACGCCTCTTTGGGTAATAATTCACCGGTTGCTAAAGGCCTATTCATCGTTCTTACAACAAGRCTATCGACCTCTCTATCAGCATAATCATTAATAGCACAACCCGCRCTACGCATAAGAATAACGCCCAATACAAATACTATTAATACGGTGTAATCTGGYATACCTTCCGCCGCAATCCATAATGCCGTTAATGTCGGCCACAGCAATAATAAAATACCAATTGGTTTATCTAGTCGAGTTAATCTTATATAGAGTTTTAACTTTTCCATCATTCATTCCATAAAGTCGGCAAAAATATCTCGTTGACTAGCAATATTTTGCCGCTTAAATAAAAAGGAGATCGCCTTGCCCATAATTCTTTCGGGCGATAATTTTCGTCCAATACGGCCATTTCATATAACCATTGTCCAGGCTTCAAACAAGCCACCTCAATAGGGCCTCGTTTGACTAAGGGATCAGAAAATAATAGATCTCCCAACGGTTTATTTCCCAAGTGATTAAAACGATGTTGCATCGCCATATAGGTAGCACGAGGAATAATCGTACGCGCATATACATTTGCTGTGTCACCATCCATCAAACGAACTTCACGTTGATAAATRTGTTCTGTCACCGGTAAATTTAATGATGTTGCCTCATCCGTTAACGGCTTTATCCAACAATTCCCTAATAACGCTACCGAAAAGTCATGTTGATTATGCGCCTGTAGACGTCTTGTCAATGAATTGGCATCAGTCAACCATGATGCCAATTTAGCAGGCATTAATCGTCGTTGAGGCGGATGCCAACGCGTCCAGTTATGCATTCACTCTCTCCACTTTATACTTGTCCAAATTCAATTTTATGGCCAAACCAACGGRCGATCAAYTTATCACTTAAATCTGAAGAATTCGCTAATAARTGGTCAGCTGCTTGTRCCATAAYCTCAATTAAATCTTGATCTTGCAGTACATCTGCCACACGAAACTGTGGCAAACCTGTTTGCCTCGTCCCTAATACTTCACCTGGGCCACGTAATTCTAAATCGCGTTGTGCGATAGYAAAACCATCGTTCGTTTCTCGYAAACAACTTAAACGTGCCTGACCTCTTTCAGATAAAGGAGATTTATACATCAATACACAATGACTTTGTACACTACCTCGCCCAACTCGRCCACGTAATTGATGGAGTTGTGCCAGACCTAAGCGCTCAGCATTTTCAATCACCATTAAACTRGCATTAGGTACRTCCACACCCACTTCAATAACAGTCGTCGCCACCAGCAAATCAATATTACCGTTCTTAAACTGCTGCATAACCTGCTCTTTTTCTGCCGATTTCATTCGACCATGCACTAATGCTACCCTTAAATTTGGCAAGGCTTCTTGTAGCTCTGTTGCAGCATCTTCAGCCGCCTGACATTGCAAATGTTCTGATTCTTCAATCAAGGTACATACCCAATATATCTGACGATTTTCTTGGCTAGCAGCAGCAACGCGTTGCACAATTTCTCCACGSCGTGTGTCTGGTAAAACCACAGTTGTTACCGGGCTACGCCCAGGCGGAAGTTCATCAATGACGGACACATTTAAATCAGCATAGGCTGTCATCGCTAATGTTCTCGGAATAGGGGTGGCAGTCATGACCAATTGATGTGGCACACTATCGACCGATCGCCCTTTATCACGTAATGCTAACCGCTGATGCACACCAAAACGGTGCTGTTCATCAATGACCACTAAACCAAGATTAGCAAAGGTCACTTCATCTTGAAATAATGCATGCGTACCTACAGCAAGCTGTATTGTCCCAGAGCTTAAATCAGCCAAAACCTGTTTGCGCTCACYSGCTGTTTGCTTGCCTACACACCAACCRACCTGAATGCCTAACGGCGCTAACCATRTTTCAAATGTCTGTAAATGTTGCTCGGCTAACAATTCTGTTGGCGCCATCATTACCGCTTGATATCCAGCTGATAGCGCTTCTAACACAGCCATTGCCGCCACAACTGTTTTTCCTGATCCCACATCACCTTGTACTAATCGTTGCATAGGAATGGGCCGTGCAATATCTGCTAAAATTTCTGCCACYACGCGTTGTTGTGCCTGTGTCAACGGAAAAGGTAATTGTTTCAATAATCGTTTCCGCTCACTACCATCACCTTTTAGAATCGGTGCAGCATGCTGTTGTGCCCGTGCTTTTACTTTTCTCATACTCAGGTGATGGGCAAGCAAYTCTTCATACGCCAAGCGGCGTTGCATAGGRTGGCGTTTATCTAATAATAATTGTACATCGACATCTGGCGGAGGTTGATGAACAAAAAATAATGCTTCCATTAAAGAATAATGTGCAACAGCGTGCAATTTGACCTGCTCTGTCAACAATTCAGGTAAGGATTCATCATTCAGCAAAGCAAGTGCTTGTTTAATTAATTTACGAAAACTAAGCTGATGCAAGCCCTCTGTTGTCGGATAAATAGGGGTTAATTCAGCGTCGACTGGCACCACCTTGTCACCCGTCATTATTTGATACTCGGGATGCACCATTTCTAGTGAAGTGGGCCCCTTTCGTAGTTCGCCAAAACAGCGTATTCGYACRCCTTGAGCCAATTGCTGTAATTGTGTATTTGAAAAGTGRAAGAACCGTAAGACTAACGAACCGGTGCCATCTTCAATATGACACAATAAGGAGCGACGGCGCCCAAATTTAATTTGAGATAAACGCACCGTGCCTTCAACTAACACTTCTTGATGTGCTCTCAATGAACCCATTGGCTGGAGGCGAGTGCGATCTTGATAGCGTAAAGGCAAGTGAAATAGCAGGTCTTGAACCTGATTGATGCCTAGTTTTTGTAACCGTTCAGCAACTTTACYTCCAACACCTTTTAGCGCCGTGACAGACTGAGTTAATGTGAGCTTATCTGCCATAGTATTTAAACTRTTTTTCCTTATGCACCTAAATGCATAATCGCATCCATTTCCACCGGTACCTCTTTGGGTAATGATGCCACACCAATGGCTGCACGTGCCGGATAAGGCTGTTGAAAATACTCRGCCATAATTTCATTTACTGTKCCGAAATGGCTCAAATCGGTTAAAAAKATGTTTAATTTAACRATATCTTGCAAGCTACCGCCTGCTGCTTCAGCTACCGCCGTTAAATTATCAAATACGCGCCTAACTTGCGCTGAAAAATCACCTTCAAGCACCGTCATCGTTTCWGGYACYAACGGAATTTGACCTGACATATARACCACATCMCCYAYTTTTACTGCTTGTGAATACGTACCGATTGCTTCAGGTGCCTTTGATGTATGAATAATTTCACGCGCCATTTCTATTTCCTTTTTCCACTTTGTRGTGRATTATAATTAATTAAGACGCGCTATGCGTTCAACTTGTTCAATTCGTCGCAAACGTTTTATTACGCGTGCTAAATGTTGTCGGCCACTGACATCAATCGTCAAGCGTAAATCAGAATAGCCGCCATCTCGCTCGTCGACCACAATATTATCAATATTAGAATCACTTTCTGATATTGCAGAGGCGATAGTAGCCAAAACACCGCGTTGATTATTAACATGCACCATAATCTCAACCGGAAAATCACGATTGGTATCCTCAGCCCACATTACATCTAGCCATTTTTCATTTTTGTCACGCAATTTAACAGTATTTTTACAATTCATTTTATGAACAATAATGCCACGTCCTACACTGATAAAACCATGAATAGGATCACCTGGTATCGGACAGCAGCAACGACCAAAACTRACCACCATGCCTTCCGTACCCGCAATAATTAACGGTTGCKGCTCACTATTTTCTAAGGCTCCGGCATCCTGAACCAACTTTTGRGCAACGGCAAATACTGACCGTGAACCTAAACCCACTTCTTCTAATAATTGATCAAAATTATCRCGTTCRAATTCWGTTACTACTTCACTTATTTTTTGTTCKTCAATATCTTCTAACTTAATAGAATAGGCGRTRAGATGTTTCGATAATAAYTGCTTGCCTAATAAAATAGCATCTGCACCTTGTAGCTGTTTTAGRCACTGYCGTATATRTGTCCGTGCTTTTGCCGTATTAACAAAATTTAGCCATGCCGGATTAGGATGCGATCTTTGTGATGTAATAATYTCAACAGATTGKCCTGTYTCTAGCTGYGTRCTTAATGGYACTAAATGRCGGCCTACTTTTGCTGCGACACAGCTATTGCCTACATCTGAATGTACGGCATAGGCAAAATCAACTACTGATGCCCCGCGCGGCAACACCATAATTTGGCCCTGTGGCGTGAAGACATAAATTTCATCTGGGAATAAATCAATGCGYAGATTTTCTAAAAATTCAATCGAATCGCCCGAGCCTTTCTGCATTTCTAAAATGCCTTGCAGCCACTGCCTCGCCAGACGATGTGATTGATTRCCRCCYTCACTSTCACCTGTTTTATAGAGCCAATGTGCCGCCACACCCGCTTCAGCCATYTGATCCATATCTCGCGAACGAATTTGTACYTCAATAGGCACACCAAAAGGGCCAAATAAAATAGTATGCAATGACTGATARCCATTTATTTTAGGGATAGCAATGTAGTCTTTGAATTTAGTTTGAACAGGTTTATAAAGATTATGAACAACRCCCAGCATTCGATAACATGCATCAACATCATCAACCACAATCCTAAAKGCATAAACATCRGTTACYTCTGAAAAKGATAACTGTTTACTCACCATTTTCTGATAGAGACTATAGAGATTTTTCTCACGACCTTGAATTTCGGCCGTTAACGATTCTTGCTCCATCCGATTTATAATCGACGTKATGATTTGRCTMACAATTTCTTTGCGATTACCMCGTGCTTTTCTYACTGCCTCATTCAGCACACGATAACGTATTGGATGCAGTACATGAAAGCCTAAATCTTCAAGTTCGAGACGCATCAAATTCATGCCCAATCGCTGTGCAATCGGCACATAAATCTCTAAGGTTTCATTGGCAATTCTGCGACGTTTATCTGAAGGCATATGCCCCAAAGTCCGCATATTATGCAATCTATCTGCTAGTTTCACGATAATGACACGAATGTCATTCGACATCGCCAGCATCATTTTTCGTAGATTTTCACCTTGTGCATGCAGACGAGTTTCGAAGGTGGCTTTTGCTAATTTACTCACACCATCAACTAATAAAGCCACTTCTTCACTGAATTCTGCCGCCAGCTCTTCACGGCTCACACTAGTGTCTTCAATGACATCATGTAATAAGCCTGCCATGATGCATTCATGATCCATGTGCATCATCGCGAGTACATGGGCTACTGCTAAGGGATGTGTAATATAAGGATCACCGGAACGGCGAAACTGGCCTTCGTGTGCTTTCTCAGCAAAAAAATAAGCACGTCGAATGTCATCAACGTGCTTACTCTCTATATAGTTTGATACAGCAAAACATAAGTCATCAATTTTAAGTAATGGCTCTGAGTTTTGAATTAATTCTAATTCAGCAGCAACAACTGATTGCTCACTCATAAATTTTGCCCTGNCNCGNCNNNNGTCATTAGCCTTGATTTAGAATCTACGATCATGACTAACATTTGAATTAACGTTACTCAGTTGCAGGTAATTCAGTTTCGCTAACAATGCTTTCTGTCGCATGCTCATGCGCGCTCGCTCTATCTAAAATACTTGCGTCAATTAAACCTTCCGCAATCTCACGCAATGCAATAACAGTTGGTTTGTCATTATCAATATCAACTAATGGATCAGCGCCCATCGAAATTTCACGTGCACGTTTAGATGCAATTAATACAAGTTGAAAGCGATTATCCACATTTTCTAAACAATCTTCTACTGTTGTGCGAGCCATAGCTTTACCCTGAAAAATACTAAATGAAAACGTTCTATTATACGAACTATCCAACCATTAGGCTAGCAGTTCTATTAACAAGTCTTGCTTTAGCTGTTTTTGAATTCTAATCGTATTACGTTGTGCTGAAATAATAGCGGCCAGTTCCGCTAATGCGTCGTCAAAATCATCATTCACAATCAGATAATCAAATTCAACATAATGTGACATTTCATTTTTTGCATCGCGCATTCTGCGTGCAATGATYTCATCATCATCTTGACCWCGSCCCCRCAGRCGCTGTTCTAATGTTGCTTTAGAGGGWGGAAGAATAAAAACACCAATGCATTCHGGATGATTTTTTCTAATCTGCTGGGCACCTTGCCAATCAATTTCTAAAATCACATCTAAGCCCRACTTCAACTGGCTTATGACCGATTCAGATAATGTGCCRTAGGAATTRTCAAAAACCGTTGCTGATTCTAAAAAATCACCYGCATCRCGCATYTGCGCAAATTCATCTTGRCTCACAAAGAAATAATCTTGGCCATCRACCTCGCCWTCACGCTTYGCACGCGTCGTGTGTGARATAGATARRCGGATTTCAGAATGCTTATCAACTAAGGCATTAACAAGACTTGTTTTGCCCGCACCCGATGGCGCTGCCACAATAAAAAGACTACCACTCATACTTTCTAATCTCCTTATTCAATATTTTGGATTTGTTCACGCATCTGTTCAATCAACACTTTTAAATCGACCGAATGGCGTGTTGTTTCAGTATTAATTGATTTTGAACCRAGYGTATTGGCTTCGCGATTCAGTTCTTGCATTAAGAAATCTAAGCGCCGCCCTGTTGGTTCATCACGCTGCAATACATTTTGCACTTCTACAATATGGCTTTGCAAACGATCTAATTCTTCCGCTACATCACTTTTTTGTGCCARCATCACCATTTCTTGCTCTAGGCGTTCAGGGTCAAGATTAATCTTCAGATCAGCCACACGCTCCGCTAAACGAGTACGTTGTTGCTCAAGAATATCAGGCATTCGCTCACGTACATCAATGGCGATATTATTGACCTCGGTACAACGTTGTTCAATCATCTGTTGCAATGCCGCACCTTCTGTTTCTCGCGTCACTACCAATTCATTTATCGCTTTTTCTAATRCTGAAAACACGGATGTGTTCAATGCATCTTGATCTAAGCTTTCTGCTTGCAATACCCCGGGCCACTGCATGACTTTAAGCATATCCGTCGGCGCTGCGCTCGTCGTTAATAAGGCGAGCTCATCGCAATGCCCTATCACTGATTTTGCCAACTCTTGATTAAGGTGGAGTGACGATTGCTGATTATCTAGCATTTTATAACGCAAACTTGCATCGATTTTTCCGCGCCCTAACTTATCTGAAAAGAGCTTCTTTATTTTCATTTCTAAGGGACGAAAACGTTCTTCAAGGCGTAATGATATTTCAAGATATCGATGATTAACACTGCGGATTTCCCATGTTAAATCGCCTTGCTCAGTTTGCTGCTCTTGTCGAGCAAATGCAGTCATACTTCGTGTCACAATTTTTCCTAAATAATACTTAAAGCCGTATCTTATCATTCAAGCCACGTATAATAGCGCTATTATTTAGAATTTTTAAGGAAACACCTATGCGCCCAAGCGGTCGTCAAAACAATGAATTACGCACAGTTACTATCACTCGTAACTATACAAAGCATGCTGAAGGTTCAGTTTTAATCGAAATGGGGGATACCAAAGTATTGTGCACTGCCTCGGTTGAAGAACGCATTCCACAATTTTTGCGCGGCAAAGGTGAAGGCTGGGTAACAGCAGAATACGGCATGTTACCTCGCTCAACAGGTTCACGTATGGGCCGTGAAGCAGCACGTGGTAAACAAAGTGGCCGCACTATGGAAATTCAGCGTCTTATCGGCCGTTCATTGCGTGCTTCAATTGATTTAAAAGCACTTGGCGAACGTAGCATCACTATYGATTGCGATGTCATTCAAGCCGATGGCGGCACACGTACTGCATCAATCACCGGTGCATTCATTGCATTAACCGATGCCATTAATGGCTTGCTCGCCAGCAAAAAAATCAAGAAAAACCCATTATTAGGTCAAGTCGCTGCCATTTCAGTCGGCATCTACAATGGTGAACCGGTACTTGACCTTGATTATGCTGAAGATTCAAATGCTGAAACAGATATGAATGTGGTGATGAATGAAGCCGGTGCCTATATTGAAATACAAGGCACAGCAGAAGGCCACGCATTTAGACCTGAAGAATTGCAAGCCATGCTAGCCATYGCTGGCGAAGGCATTGCTGATTTAATCATCAAGCAACGTGAAGCTTTAGAAGAGTCATAAATGAATAAGATTGTTCTTGCCAGCGGTAATAAGGGCAAACTGCGTGAATTCGCGCAGTTGTTCGCCCCAATGGATATTGAAGTCATTCCTCAAGCTGAGTTTGATGTGCCAGAAGCWGAKGAAACAGGGCTCACCTTTGTTGAGAATGCCATTATCAAAGCGCGTAATGCCGCTGAGCATACCGGTTTACCTGCTATTGCTGACGATTCAGGTATTGAAGTCGATTACTTACTGGGCGCGCCCGGCATTTACTCGGCTCGTTATGCAGGCAAAGATGCMAGTGAYGAAGACAATCTAAACACYTTATTAGCCGCACTTGAAAATGTGCCCGAYAATGAACGCRGYGCCCGTTATCAATGTTTGCTAGTTCTGATGCGCCATTCAAAAGATCCCACGCCACTTATTTGCCAAGCTGATTGGCAAGGCCGCATTTTACAATCGCCTATTGGTGACGGTGGTTTTGGTTATGATCCTATTTTTTGGGTGCCTGATATGGAATGCAGTGCGGCACAATTAACCGCAGGTGAGAAACATGCTATTAGTCACAGAGGAAAAGCCATTCGACAATTTATGACGGCCTTTCGTAATCAATAAAACGCTATTGTTGTGAAGAAATTAATTATTTTTTTGTCTATTTTGCTACTCAATGCCTGTGCATCAATCTCAGCAGATCGTCCGATTGAGCCGATTAGAAAAATAGATGACATAAAACGCCTTACMGATTAYGTYAACACGCCCTTTATTGGTGAACCTCATCCTGACAACTACTCTATTTGTCATAATAATGGCTGTGCACAATTCGCCTTTATCAGCCTAAATGATCGGCAGTGGTCCAGTGTAGAAGCTTTTTTCTTTCCCGTTGCTAGCAGCGCGAAACACGAACGTGAACAAATAAAATTAGCGCTCGCTCTATTGGAATTTTATAGCGGCGAACAATCAACTACCTACCGCGATCAAGCCAAGAATTCACTATCATCGGGCATTAAAGGACAATTAGATTGTATTGATGAAGCCACCAATTCAACCGTATATTTACGCTTGCTTACCAATGCCGGTTTATTAAAATTTCACCAACAATCATCACGCACGTCACGTGGCGGCATTATAATCCCTCATAATACTGCAACCATTTTAGAAACCGAATCACAGCAACGTTATGCTGTTGATTCCTGGTTTGAAGCAAATGGTGAGCCGCCGCATATTGTGCCGTTATCTGATTGGCGAAATGGCTGGAAACCARAGGAAAACTAAGCGTGTTAGATTTTAAAGCATTGCCYCCCCTTAGCTTATATATCCATATTCCATGGTGTGTAAGAAAATGTCCCTACTGTGATTTCAACTCACATAAAGCACCTGAAAGCCTACCTGAAAATGACTATATTGATGCACTTGTACGCGATTTAGAACAAGAAGTACCTCATATTTGGGGACGTACAGTACAGAGTANTTTTATTGGTGGCGGCACCCCGAGTTTATTTTCAGCTGAAGCATATGATCGTTTATTTTCATCGATTCGTGCTTTATTACCACTCAGCCCACAGGTCGAAATCACGCTAGAAGCAAACCCCGGTACATTTGAAGCGCATCGCTTTAGCGATTATTTAGAYTTAGGCATTAACCGTTTATCTATCGGTGTGCAAAGCTTTAACGATCAATCGCTAGYAGCACTTGGGCGGATTCATGATAGTAAACACGCCATAAAAGCCCTTGAAACGGCGCATAAAGTCGGTTTTAAAAACATCAATTTAGATCTGATGTTTGGCCTACCYCATCAAACTGAGAAAACAGCCCGAAACGATGTCGCTACTGCGATAGCACTTGAGCCAAGTCATATATCGTATTATCAACTCACACTTGAACCTAATACATTATTTTATCAACAGCCACCAACATTACCGGATGAAGACCCTATTATCGATTGGCAACAAGCCAATCAAGAACGCCTAGCCAATGCTGACTATCAACAATATGAAGTCTCAGCTTACGCCAAAGAAAACAAACAATGTCAGCACAATCTAAATTATTGGAATTTCGGTGATTACATCGGTATCGGTGCCGGAGCGCACGGCAAAATAAGCGATGCAGCTCAGCAAAGCATCATCCGTCGTTCAAAACAAAAACAACCGCAGGCCTACATCAATTCTGCCGGCACACCTGCAGTCATATTAACGGAAGAAATCATTAGTGAGGCTGATCTCGGYTTTGAATTTATGCTGAATGCATTAAGACTAACCGATGGATTCCCTACGTCATTATTTTATCAACATTCAGGCTTGCCACTTTCACATATCAATAGGGCATTAGAACAAGCAGAGCAACAAGGTTTATTGACCCACACTATCCACAAAATATGCCCCACAGAAAAAGRACAACGTTACCTCAACACCCTAGTTGAGCTGTTTTTACCTGAATAATTCACTTCGTTCGTCCTGAGCTTGTCGAAAGATGGAGTCAACTTGATTTTAACTCTTTCAAATTTAAAGACAATCGATCCTAATCATCCATCAACGTTCCTCKCTACTGTGCCCCATAATGTGTAAACCTGTGCTAATGCCAATAACAGCATAGCCATCATAGCTATCCACAAAAAGGAGGCTATCCTCGTCTCACGTGGCATTATTTCTTCCACAATTAAGGTTTGATGTTCTTGTTTGTCAATTTCATCTAGAGCATCAGAAAAGTTTTYTACAGATTCAACTTCAAATATTCGRTAGGTCGCGCCCAATGATTGAAAAAATGCATGTACCTTTCTCTCAGGTGCATCATCCCATAAATGATCCTTACCTTCTGTATCCAGGTTTAAGTCTCTTATAGACCCCATATAAATCCAATACAATTTTAAATTTTCACGTTTATATAACATGGAAATTGCTTGCTCATCTGCTACAGAAAATTTCTGCCCACCATCGGATACTAACAATACGGTGCGTGAACCGTGGTAGGTTTCTTTTGCATACATCTCAGCTGCTTTAATCATAGCTTTTGCAATATTTGTCTCTGATAATCCTTTACCTAAAGCACTTGCATTAATCATCGCCCGTATTGAGTCTTTACTATAGCTCAAAGGTAATAAATCCATGGCCTTACCACTAAATAATACAAATCCAAAACGATCATCTGGGCGTTTATTCACAAACTCTAGTAAATATTTTTTAGCAATGCGTCGTTTACTATTAGCCTTTCCTACCGTACGACTCGCAGCRACCGCTTTCTCTCGTGACGAAAAAGGATCATCCATACTTCGGCTACGRTCTACTAATATAACGACTTCAGCTCCGTTACCTATACGCTCTACTTTCTGYTCRGGAATATAAGGCCCTGCAAGTGACAAKATTAAACAAAYAAAAACAAGTGATGCCAATGCCTTCCGAATTAAACCAATTACCTTTGATAAAGGATCAATTGGYACAAAATRACTCCACACYAYTGTCTTATCTTGATTATGGCTAAACCATGGCARCARCATCAACGGTAGTAGAAAAAATACCATCGGAAACGCCCAATGTAAACCAAACAATGTCACGCTATCACTAAGCTAAAACAACATTTTTTAAATACGTTTTCACGACATCAATTAGCGTGCTTCTCACTACTTTTATTGCGTTCAAATGTTGATCTAAATATCAGYACTGCAGCTTTACCAAAACCATAACTAGTCGTAAGCAAACTAGCATATAAATAAATATTAAAAATGCTAGGRCCTGCTCCAATTGGATTRAAASTCTCATGTAATGGATCTAAAACWGGRAACAAGGCATACATTAAAAAAAGACTTGAGTTAGTAAATGCACCCACAACCATTGCCCAWCGGACATGCCARGGCAACGATACTTTTGCTGCGTAAAAKCCCAAAATYAATGCACTCATAATCAARAAATCAAGATGGGCTTGCAACACSCGTCTAGGGCTACCAGGAAAAATTGTTTTGAGTATCCCGATGTCGTTATAAAGCCCAACTAAGCTCCATGCCAATAACAATGCCATTAAAATCCAAAGGCATGCCCCTCTAAGCATTACRASRYYASSTSSATMTYTTGAWYGTNMKGYCAYWYTKCNTCCWSTNAANNTGAMTWTKGYMWTARWMYSKCAWYMKGCCTATATGAAGTTAACTGAGCTTTGCTCAAATGGCGATATAACTTGACTGAAACGGTGATACGTTATGACTCAACACGATTTAATGAACACAGAGCATGCAGATGAGCAGAATACGATTGATTTATCTCGACTGAATGGTCACCGCTTTTGCACCGAAGAGCAGCCCTTATCTCATCGGCTAGAGTGGCTAAAAGAAGTCATTGGCAAAGAATATGCAAATGTGGAAATAACACCATCACGAGATACCAAACTATTTAATGACATGCTCATTTATCCTTGGCAACAAGGTCTACGATTATCACCCATTCAGTCCCATGCGCTTACTTTAGAACGCCTAACAAGTGAACCTACAGAGATCGCGCAAGACTGTTATTTTGCTGTTGTACTAATTTCAGGACAATACAAGCTCGAACAAGGCGGACGAGAAGTCTTCTTACAACCAGGCGAGATGACTTTATATGATGCCACTGAACCGCATCGGCTCACTATGCCAGAGTCATTTTCTAAAATTCTTATATCGATTCCACGCAACGTCCTTGATCAACGCGTACACAATGCCGGCAAGCTGACGGCTACTAAGATTCCTTCCTCATCAGGTATTGGAGCAATTACTTCATCATTTATCCAATCTACAGTAAAACAGCTGGGGCAACTAGATGAAGCACAATTTCTTGAAATGTCAGATCCGGTACTTGACCTGTTCACCTTATCATTAAAGCAATTAAGCTCTCAATCGGTTAACTTATCTCGCCATCAAAACTTGACGTTAATGCGTGTAAAACAGTTTGTTAGCCAACATTGTGAAGATAGTCAATTGAATCCTGAAGCTATTTCAGCCGGAGTAGGCTTATCTATCAGATATATAAACAATCTCTTTAACGAAGAGCAGACATCTTTGATGCGTTACTTAACTCAGCAACGGCTAGAATTAGCTCACCGACATTTGAGCAGCCAACTATTTGGGCATCAATCAGTCACAGAAATTGCTATGCAATGTGGCTTTAATAACATGCCCCATTTCAGCCGAATATTTAAAAGTAGTTATGGTATGTCACCACGTCAATATCGAGAACTAAACCAACAATCCAATAGATTCAGACTCGATTGATTTACAAGAGACTAAATCAAGTTGCCAGAGGTTACAGCAAAGTTCAAGTTTACTAAGTTGATTGGGGGCGGCGAAACCAATCAACGCACATTTCGATAAACGATAAGGTAGAACAATTGAATTTAGTCAGCTGTAATTCTCTTAGTATGCTATTGATAAAACTAGTAATAACACCAATATATCTCTCCACGAATTAATCTACTAATTTTTTCAAAATCCTTAATATTGTTTGTTATACTCGGATGTTTAATAAACCTACTTAATATAAGGACGCTTTATCAATGTCACGCCTCTTCAATTTTAGTGCTGGTCCCGCCATGATACCTGAAGCCGTTTTACAACGTGCTCAACAAGAATTCCTTGATTGGAATGGCACAGGTATGAACACCATGGAAATGAGCCATCGCGGCAAAGAGTTTTTATCTATCGCAAATCAGGCTGAAGCTGATCTTCGTGAGATTATGGCCATTCCTGATAATTATAAAGTATTGTTTTTACAAGGTGGGGCTTCAGCTCAGTTCACCGCCATCCCGATGAACTTGCTGCGTGGCAAAAAAACAGCGGATTATTTCAATACCGGTCAATGGTCTAAAAAAGCGATCGCTGAAGCTAAACGTTTTTGTGATGTGAATATTGTCGCCACCTCAGAAGATGATGGTTTTAATTCTGTGCCAGACAAATCAACATGGAACTTGAACCCAGATGCGGCCTATGTTCATTACACAGCCAATGAAACAATTGGCGGTGTTGAATTTGATGAAATCCCCGATGTCGGTGATGTGCCTTTAGTGGTCGATTTATCATCTACTATTTTATCGCGCCCAATTGATGTATCAAAATTTGCATTAATTTATGCTGGTGCACAAAAGAACATTGGCCCAGCCGGTTTAACGATTGTGATTGTGCGTGATGATTTGATTGGTGACATTATAGACGGTGCGCCGACCACCTTTAATTATAAGGTGCAAGCTGATAATGACTCTATGTACAATACGCCTCCTACTTATGCCTTATATCTGTCAGGTTTAGTTTTTGATTGGGTAAAAAACTTAGGTGGTTTAGCCAGCATGGGCAAAATCAATCAACGTAAAGCAGAAAAGCTTTATGCTGCGATTGATGGTTCTAATGGCTTTTATACAAACCCTGTGAACCCTCAATATCGTTCATGGATGAATGTCACATTCACCTTAGATAATGCTGATTTAGATGCTGACTTTTTAGCCGGTGCAAAACAAGCGAACTTGGTCACACTGAAAGGTCATCGCAGTGTTGGCGGAATGCGTGCCAGTATCTACAATGCAATGCCAGAAGAAGGTGTCGATGCACTTATCACCWKWMYRMAARWKTTTSCAAAAAACAATAAATAAATTCAGCACTTAAATCTAAGGCGAATCACATGTTTAAAGTTTTAACACTGAACAATATTTCGGTAACAGGATTAGATCGTTTGCCACGTGAAAACTATGAAATAGCATCAGAAATACAACATCCTGATGCGGTTTTGGTTCGCTCATTTAAAATGCACGATTGGGTGGTGCCTGATTCATTACAAGCCATTGGCCGTGCAGGTGCTGGCGTCAACAACATCCCTGTTGAAAGCATGACTGCAAAAGGAATTCCGGTATTTAATGCACCTGGAGCCAATGCCAATGCGGTGCAAGAATTAGTGTTAACAGGCATGTTATTAAGCGCTCGAAATATCTGTCCAGCATGGGAATTTGCTAAACAGTTAGAAGGTGATGATGCTGAAATCACTAAACAAGTTGAAGCAGGAAAAAGTGGTTTTGTCGGCTTTGAGTTACCGGGCAAAACATTAGGTGTTATCGGTTTGGGTGCCATTGGCATTAAAATCGCTAATACCGCTGTTGCTTTAGGTATGCGCGTTATTGGTTATGATCCAAAAATCACGGTACAAGGTGCATGGAAACTGTCACACGAAGTTGAGCAAGCCACCAGTGTTGATGATTTGTTGACACACTGTGATTTTGTCACCTTTCACGTGCCATTAGTTGAAGCCACTAAAAATATGATCAATACCGAGCGCCTAGCGAATATGCGTGACAATGTCACCATTTTAAACTTTGCGCGTAGTGGTATTGTCAATGATGAGGCGGTGGTCGCAGCGTTAGACAGTGGTAAGGTCAATGCTTATGTGTGTGACTTCCCCAGCAATTTATTGAAACAACATCCTAAGGTTATTGCCCTGCCGCATCTCGGTGCATCAACGGCTGAAGCTGAAGATAACTGTGCCATTATGGTTGCAGAACAAATTAAAGATTACTTAGAGAATGGTAATATTAGTAACTCGGTGAATTTTCCAACCATCAAGGTGCGAAAACAAGCGGATCAATTCCGCTTAACTGTTGCCCATGATAATGTTCCGAATGTCATTAGTTCAATTACCAATGCGATTGCTCAAGCAAATATCAACATCGTAGATATGTTGAATAAATCACTCAATGATGCCGCTTATACATTGATTGATACTGAGGCGGCATTACCTGATTCTGTTGTTGATGAAGTCAAAGCGATTGATGGCGTATTGAATGTGCGGTGTTTGTGAGCAAGATAACAGTTGAGCAATCGATTATCGAGTAGTATTATTCACAGGAAATATTAAGGATTTCACCATGAAAAAACTATTATTACTCCTGAGCATAGCATTGCTCTGTAGCAGTACCGTCAGTCTAGCAGAAACACTTACTGTTCCGACTTATAGTGTTCCCAACACCAGCTCAGGAGTGTTACGCCCTACCCGTGGCATGTCAATGTCAGCCGTTGCACAAAAGTTTGGAAGCGCTCAACAGCAATCAGCAGCCATTGGTGAGCCACCTATTACAAAATGGACATACCCTGATTTTATTGTCTTTTTTGAATATAGCCATGTCATTCATTCTGTGATTCCACGATAAGTACAGACTTAATCTGTAGACGATAAACGAAACGTATCTAGGTTTTTATTTGTAGCTAAGCGTGTTGAAAGAGTATGCTGTTAGTGCATACCAACAAAGAGAAACTTAATTTTGAAGCTCATCGCCATTAATGTCTCACAACCTGTAGATGTCAACTATCGCAATAAAATCGTTTCTACAGGAATATTTAAAAAGCCCGTAAAAGGTGATGTCATTGTTCGGCCCCAAGGATTAACAGGCGATCAACAAGTAGATCTAAAAAACCATGGCGGTGAACATAAAGCCGTTTATGCTTTTTCTGAGCACCATTATGATTATTGGCGAAAGCACTTAAATCAACCCGAACTGTCTTTTGGTCAGTTTGGTGAGAACCTCACTATTTCTAATTTAGATGAAGCCACATTATGCATTGGTGATCAAATACAGATTGGCGAYTGTATATTAGAAATAACACAGCCAAGAGTRCCTTGTTTYAAAYTSGGTATKGCTTTARRSCGYRATGAAATGCCAAARTTATTTGTGCAATATGGCGCTACCGGTATTTATTTTAGGGTATTACAATCAGGTTCTATCAAAGCCGGTGATAACGTAGAAGTTATTCATCAGCATCCGAAACAATTAACTGTTCAAACACTTTTCAAAGCCTATTTTGATAAAAGCTTTTCAAACCCACAAGCAGTGATGGCATTAGCCGCTAAGATTCCACAGCTTTCAGCTGAATGGCGTAAAAAAGTTCTATCACGCATCTGACAAGTTCATCTCAATAGCGAAGTAACAACCGCACTCTAGTGCTATTTCCATTAGAGCTTATATCTAATTTTGCCCCTAACTGATCTGCTCGATAATGCATATTATCGATCCCTCTATTATTTGAACCCTGTACTTTTTCTTGCTCAAAACTTTTTCCATAATCAATAACATCAATAAAAATTTGTTGGCTCTCTTCCAAAACACCTGTTGCCAGCTTCATTTTATTTGATCCAGAATGTTTTATGCTGTTGGCTATAGCCTCTTGCACAATACGCATAATATGTAAGCTTCGGCTGGGACTCATATTTTTCAGAATGGGTAATTCAGTTACAGCCCACTCAAGATCAATATTTGAAGCTTCTAATTGATCAATTAGTCTTAGTCGCATCATGCCTAATAATGTTGTTAAATCACTCAATACAGGATCAAGTGAATCAATTACGAACCGTAAATCCGTTAAACTACCTTGGACTTTTTCACGAACCT
Organism: Methylophaga sp.; assembly: GCA_002733335.1. Classification (GTDB taxonomy): domain Bacteria; phylum Pseudomonadota; class Gammaproteobacteria; order Nitrosococcales; family Methylophagaceae. The sequence continues at coordinate 82,171 of NVVK01000003.1, read as the reverse complement.
TAACAAAGACCGGCCCCTGCTTTTCCTGTAATAATCCAATAATAGAAACAAGCTGACCACCAATTCCATCATGGATATCTCGCATAATCCGTTCTCGCTCACCCGCTAGAACTTGTTGTTTTTCTAATGCCTGCAACTGCTCATATTGTAGTTGTAGGGCCTGCTGCTTATTTTGAACTCGCTGTTCTAAAGTAGCCGCAAGCGTTTCAGCCTTGCCTATTGCTTGCACAAAGCGCTTAATCAAAAACCAGCTGAATAACAAAACGGCTACAATTAAGCCATAGTGCATTATCATTCCATCTCGCTGATCAATATAATGATTTAGTAATAAAATATCATGCAAACCAAAAGCTAAAATAGGAACCCCAACAAGTAACATTAAATATATATCTTGCTCTGGTTTTTGGATATACGATTTTAAAAGAAATAGCACACCATAGCAGCCAAAAATGAGCACAAATACGTCCCATATTTTATAACCAATATGAATAACACTATTAACATCCGGTAAAAGGAATATAGCGAGACCTAGGACAGCAAAGATCAGTAATATCTTCTCAAGCCAAATATTTTTATATCCTACATAACGATGATTAAAAAAGAYCATCGCGATAACTGTCCAACCTAATGTACTCATTATCATTGCTTCCCATATTCGAGTAGAAACAGGAATGTTTGAGACTAATAAATTTAGATTATGCGTTGCCCAAAAAATCAACTCTAGCGTAAACAAACCGTAAATAGCATCTTGAGGACGAACAATCCAAAAAGAAAATACAACCAAACTCATGATAAACATTGAAATAGTGACCCAACGGACCAAATCAACACGTATAAAATTCTTCCACGAGTATGCCGACTGTAACTGCCCCACAGGAGCAATATAAAACTGATCTAATAAACCTTGTTGCCAAAATGCAGTTTTCACACGAATTGTGATTTGGTTAGTCCCTGCCTGTAATAATTTTGGTGAAAAACCAAATAATAATGGTTGGTTATGATGTCTTGAAACAGGCTCACTAAAAGCACCACCTTGCCCGACCCACACGTCATTAATATACACAGCAGCGTTATGAGTAACACTAGGAATGTAAATTCCCCAAGGCTCATCCGATACATCTTTTAAACTTATTTCAGCACGATACCAAATCTGCTCAGTTTGGGAATGATTTTCATACCAACTATCAGGAAGTGAAGTCAGTTGCCAGTTAGTATCAACTAATGACTCCAGCGAACTAGCATCACTGGCATTAAACTGAACATTATTTATAGCACTGACTTTGGGCGGACTAAAAAATGTACCAGGGAAATAGAATACAAAAATATTGATTACGACCGCATAGATAGCTAAAAGGCCTAATGCTCTAAYTTTATTATTATCTGTTTGCATACAATCTTAAATTAGCCTCGAAAACACTTAAAGTGAACTTGTCATAACAAGCCTAACTTCATCGCCTCGTGCAAGGCTTCGGTYCGGCTGTTCACCTGCAATTTTGTATAAATATTCTTAATATGCGTTGTGACAGTGTAATATTTTATAGCTAATTTCTCTGAAATYTCTTTTGACGAAAAGCCCTGACTTACTAATTTAAGGATCTTAATCTGACGCTCAGTTAACACTTCTGGTACAACTTTGTCTTCAAGCTGAGGCTGCTGGAATTTCTGTAACATTAACCTAGCTATCACAGGACTAATCGGTGCTCCACCTTCCATCATCATCAAAATAGCATCAGTGATTTTACTACTTTCATCATGTTTAAGAATATACGCCTTTGCCCCCGCTTCTAATGCATCAAACACAATATGTTCATCCTGAAAACCCGAAATAACCATTGCCTCGCAGTCAAACTGTAAACGTGTAATAGCCCTGATCAAGTCAATACCAGATCCATCTGGCAAGCCAATGTCAGCTAACAAAATATCAGGCTTATATTGTTCAAGCGCAGCCAARCCATCAGCCAATGTACTAGTCGCTGCAAGCAAATCGAAAGCATCATGATTTTCWATCATAGAAGACAARCGCTGGCGTATATCAGCATCATCTTCAACAATAATCAGTGAATATTTGTCTAATTTATCTTTGTTCATAATTAATTAAGTCTACACTTAATTTGTAACTAAAAGAGAAGCATACCAAGGATTTGGTATATGAAAAATTATTGATTCTTGTAACATTGATGAATATCAATCGTGTTTAATTCGAATTAAAGGAAACATTATGAAAATGATGCCATTATTGCTACTTGGTCTACTGCCTTTTAGCGCTCAAGCCGATCCAGCTGCCTTTGTTGGCATAAGCTACTCTTTCGGTGGTAGCGGTGTTGGCATAAGCATAAAAATATTATCTGATGATGAAGAGGATCAAGTTGTTGCTGCTGTAGGTGCCACTTATTACCCAATGGCTGCAGATAAATTTGGTATTGATCTTAGTGCTGGTTACGCATTTGATAATGCTGCTGTTCTAGTTGGTTGGGACTTTTTACAAAAAAGTGTTCAGGTAAGTGCAGGTTGGGCTGACACTGAAGATGATGATTCAGATAATCCGTCTCCGGCAGTTGTTGGTGGCGGTGGCGGTGGCGGTGGCGCAGTAAATTAAGATGGGAGAGATAAGGTTTGAGCTAAATTAGCCATAAATAATGATTAATCTTCTTCATTAAGATAACGCCGTCTCGCACCTTTTGGATAAGTACCTAATCTAGCATGATGTAGAGAATCAGACTCGATAATGACTAGAACCAATACTGACATCAATGTGGGTAATATACCTAGGCCACCGATGAGCGCGTAGGTCATTTCCTTCATCATATTACCGTACTGCTGACCCAGCCAACCTAAGAAAGAAACGGTACATAACAGCATTAAAATGCAGCCAAAAAAAATGCTCCAGCGGCGAGCTATTTGCCAATGTACGTAGATAAATTCGCTGTCTTCACGTTTCACTCGACTAGCGCGATAAAACGTAACAGACAGTGCTATAAATGAAAGAATAGGAATCAGCACAAGTAAATTAATATATTTTCCACCAAAGGCTGCAATAGCGGTGAACAATAAAATATGGTTCATAATTAAATTGCTCAGAAAAATATCATGTGGCACTTTGGCCGCCGATATTTCTTGTTCTGTTACTTGGTATTCACTCACTCTTGTTAGTCCACCATATTATTCAAAATAGCATCACGAACAGCATCTAAAGTTGCGTCAACGGTCAGCATAGGTGATGTACTTTGTTTGATAGCTGTATCTGGGTCTTTTAAACCATGGCCTGTCAGCGTACACACAATCATGCTACCTTCTGGAATTTTTCCACTGTTAATGTCATTAATTGCACCGGCTAATGAGGTTGCAGAAGCAGGCTCACARAAGATGCCTTCATGTTCTGCYAATAATTTTTGTGTTGCTAAAATGTGTGCATCCGTACACTCATCAAACCAACCCTGTGACTCTTCTTTAACCTTCCAAGCTTTATCCCAGCTTTGTGGATGGCCAATACGAATTGCTGTTGCCACTGTTTCAGGATCATCCACCATCTTGCCTCGCATAAACGGTGCACTACCATCTGCTTGATAGCCGACCATTTTAGGCCGCGCCGTGATAATACCTTCATCAAAGTATTCGCTATAGCCCATCCAATGTGCGGTGATATTACCAGCATTACCAACAGGTAAACAATGGAAATCAGGCGCGCGAGATAATTCTTCAACGATCTCAAACGCAGCTGTTTTTTGGCCTTGTAATCGGTATGGATTAATAGAATTTACAATTGTTACCGGTGCATGCTCAGCCACATCTTTAACTAATTGCATGCCTTCATCAAAGTTACCTTTGATTTGAATAACAGTTGCACCATGCATCATACCTTGTGCTAATTTACCTAATGCAATTTTGCCTTCAGGAATTAATACAAATGCKGCAATGCCWGCACGYGCAGCATAGGCTGCCGCTGATGCAGAWGTATTRCCCGTAGAGGCACAAATAATCGCTTTACTGCCGTCTTCAACGGCTTTGGTCACGGCCATAGTCATGCCACGGTCTTTAAAKGAACCTGTTGGGTTTAAACCTTCATATTTGACATAAATYTCAATGTCTTTTCCTAATACAGYAGGAATATTATTCAGTTTAAGGAGCGGCGTATTACCTTCACCTAAGCTAATCAATTTTGTATCAGCACTTACCGGTAAGCGGTCACGATATTTTTCGATTAGGCCAGTGTAACGTGGACGAAATGGCATATTATTTTCCTTTTAAACGATATATTGTTCTGGATATACTAAATKTAGTYTTTATCCTAATGATTCTACGCGAATACGCATCACKGARTCWTSAACACTATCAAGTGCTTCAATCTGTGAWATAGCTGYATTCATATTYTTTTCAACAATCTGCTGTGTCAGCATAATGACAGGAATAATCCCACCTTGCTYTTCTGGYTCYTTCTGCAAAATAGCTTCAATRCTAATTTCTTGATCACTTAAAATRCGYGTRATATCMGCYAAAACACCYGGCTTATCTTCGGTATGAATACGTAAATAATATGACGTAACAACTTCAGACATAGGCAAAATAGGCGTATCAACCAAAGCATCAGCTTGGAAAGCCAAAGGTGGCACACGGTTTTCAGGGTCAGTTGTCAAGGCACGCGCTATATCAATAATGTCTGCGACTACTGCTGATGCCGTCGCATCTGAACCGGCACCCGCACCATAATAAAGTGTTGGGCCAACAGCATTGCCTTGTACCAATACCGCATTCATTACACCATCAACATTGGCAATTAAGCGACGGTGAGGAATTAATGTAGGATGGACGCGTAATTCGATACCCTTTTCTGTTTTTTTGCTGATACCTAAATGTTTTATTCGGTAACCTAGTTCAGAAGCGTATTTCACATCTTCTTGAGAAATTTTACTAATGCCTTCGGTGTAGGCTTTATCAAACTGTAAAGGAATACCAAACGCAATCGATGCCATAATTGTCAGTTTATGGGCCGCGTCAATGCCCTCAACATCAAAAGTGGGATCTGCTTCGGCATAACCTAGTGCTTGAGCTTCAGTTAATACATCTGCAAAATCACGCGCTTTATCACGCATTTCTGTCAGAATAAAGTTGCCCGTACCATTGATAATACCCGCTAGCCATTCAATCTTATTAGCGGCCAACCCTTCTCGCATTGCTTTGATAATGGGAATACCACCCGCAACAGCCGCTTCAAAAGCAATCGTTACGCCTTTCTCTTGAGCTTTGGCAAACAACTCATTGCCATGCAGAGCAATCAACGCTTTATTGGCCGTCACAACATGTTTGCCATTGGCTAGCGCTTCTAAAACCAATTCACGTGCGATACCCGTTCCACCAATTAATTCAACAACAATTTGAATGCTTGGGTCACACACAATATCATGTGCATCTGTTGTTAATGCGATGCCTGTGGTATCACACTCTTTAGGCGTATCAAAACTGCGATCGGCAGCACGAGAAACATGAATATCTCGTCCTGCGCGGCGTGTTATTTCTTTTAAATTGCGTTGCAGCACATTAACCGTACCACTGCCAACTGTACCCAAACCTAAAACACCCACTTTTACTGATTGCACTAATTACCCCTTTCTAAACATGTCACGGATCCCGCGGATCGCTTGACGTGTTCTATGTTCATTTTCAATTAAACCAAAGCGTACATGGTCATCCCCGTACTCACCAAAACCAACACCGGGCGACACAGCCACTTTTGCTTCTTGTAATAATTTTTTAGTAAATTCTAATGAGCCCATTTCACGATATTTCTCTGGGATTTTTGCCCAAACAAACATAGTTGCTTTTGGTTTCTCAACTTGCCAACCAATCGCATTTAAACCATCACACAATACATCACGACGGTTTTTATATGTTTCAACTATTTCAGCCACACATTCTTGTGGGCCATCAAGTGCCGCAATCGCTGCCACTTGAATAGGTGTAAACATACCGTAATCTAAATAGGATTTCATTCTAGCCAATGCCGCTACTAATGTTTTATTACCCGACATAAAGCCCACACGCCAACCTGGCATATTGTAGGTTTTTGATAAGGTATAAAACTCAACGGCCACATCTTTTGCACCAGGCACTTCTAATATTGACGGTGCTTTGTAGCCGTCAAATACAATCTCGCCATACGCTAAATCATGCACAACCCAAATTTCATGTTCTTTAGCAAATGCGACAATACGTTCAAAAAACTCAAGATCCACACATTGCGTGGTTGGATTACCTGGAAAATTCAATACYARCATTTTCGGTTTTGGCCATGAATCTTTTACCGATTTTTCTAATTCAGCAAAAAAATCACCGCCTTCAATTAAAGGCACGTGTCGAATATCCGCCCCAGAAATAACAAAACCATAAGGATGAATTGGATAGGCTGGATTGGGGACTAATATTGCATCGCCCGGCCCAACGGTTGCTAATGCCAAATGTGCCAAACCTTCTTTTGACCCAATGGTGACAATTGTTTCTGTCTCCGCATCTAATTCCACATCAAATTTTCGCTTATACCAATTACATATTGCTTTTCGTAATCGGGGAATACCGCGCGACATAGAATAGCGATGCGTATCCGGTCGTTGCGCAGCTTCGATCAATTTATCAATGATATGTTGTGGTGCAGGCTTGTCAGGATTGCCCATACCGAAGTCAATAATATCCTCTCCACGTGCACGTGCTTCAGCCYTCAAATCATTGACTATATTGAATACATACGGGGGGAGACGCTTAATTCTTGGAAAATCGTCGTTCAACTCTACACCTAAACATAAAAAAAACGGTTGGCAAACCAGTAAAAATAACTGAGAATGGCTATTACTATCAATCATTTTACAGAACTTTGCGATGACTGAACAACAAACATTTTATAATGACATCTTAGCCGATCTTGAAAATGGCACTTTAATGCTACCCACCTTACCCGAAGTGGCCTTAAAAGTACGCGAAGTTGTTGATGAACCGGATGTGACTGCAGCACAATTAGCGGACATTATTATTACGGATGCGGCACTCTCAACACGGCTCTTAAAAGTGGCAAACAGCGCACTTTATCGCGGTAGAATTCCTACTGAAACCATTCAAATGGCCGTCTCTCGATTAGGTTTAACGCTCGTTCGGAACCTAGTCACCAGCTTAGTTATGGAACAAATGTTTCAAGCCACTTCTAACCGTTTAGATAAACGCTTGCATGTCTTGTGGGAACATAGCCGTGAAGTCTCAGCTATCAGCCAAATGTTGGCATCAAAACAAGCTGGAATAAAAGATGACGAGGCAATGCTAGCGGGACTCATTCACAATATCGGCGTTTTACCCATTTTAATGAAAGCAGAAGAAACRCCAGGTCTTTTGCAAAATACTGCTTTGTTAAATGATGTTATCGAAGCATTGTATCCTCGCATTGGCGCGGCTATTTTAAAAAGCTGGAAGTTTTCTGATGAATTTATTGCTGTTGCCGCTGAGCATAACAACCTTGATAGGCCAGCAAGCGCCTCTCCCAGCTTAGTGGATATTGTTCAGATTGCTAATATACAAAGTAATTTTAATACTGATAAAGCATTAGATGAAAGCACATTAGAAAAAGTGCACGCATTTAAGACACTTAATATTGATATTGAAATGGATGTAAATGAACTTGATGAAGACAGTGATGAGTATGCTGAAGCGCTCGCATTATTTGGCTAAAACACAGGTGGTACGGGTATAATATCAGTGTTTCTTAGGTGAGGTTAATGCATTAAGCATTTCTCTTTCTTCATCAGTCAGTAAACCGACACCTTTTCTAGCAAGGGCTTTAGCAGAAGTCTTGGCAACACGAATTTCTATACGGCGATCTTGCGTACGACGATCTTGGGCACGGCGATCTTGGGCGCGACGATTTTCTTTCGGCCACATAGCATAGTCTTTTTTTATTTCTTCAATCCACTCTGGGCTACCGAAATCATATTTTATTTTTCGGTTCTCTTTTTTACGGCGTTCTACACTACGCCTACTATTTTGCCTTGAATTTTGAGCCATAATTTAAAAAACTACTGCTATTCCTCTACTCCTAAATTCGTAAGTTTGTAAATTCGTAAATTGCGGGTGCTTATTCATTTTTAGTCTTTTAGCACATTTCGCAATGTATCTATTCTGGTCGCATATGCGGGAAAAGTAAAACATCTCTAATAGAAGGAGAGTCTGTCAACAACATAACTAGGCGATCAATACCAATACCTTCACCTGCTGTGGGTGGCATGCCATATTCCAATGCTCTAATATAATCCGCATCAAAATGCATTGCTTCATCATCGCCCGCATCTTTTTCGGCAACCTGTGCTCGAAAGCGTTCWGCTTGATCTTCAGCGTCATTTAACTCCGAAAAACCATTGGCAATTTCACGTCCACCGACAAAAAATTCAAAACGATCTGTTACAAAAGGATCATCATCATTACGGCGTGCTAATGGCGACACTTCTGTCGGGTAAGCAGTAATAAAGGTAGGTTCCATCAAACGATGTTCAACCGTTTTTTCAAAAATCTCGATTTGTACTTTACCTAAGCCATAACTCTCTTTCAGCGGAATTCCTAAACCCTCAGCCACTACAGTTGCAGATTCTAATGTCGCTAACTGCTCRGCTGAAATAGCAGCATTAAAATGCAATATAGATTCAATGATCGTCATACGATGAAAAGGTTTTGCAAAATCTAAATCGGTACCTTGATAATGCACCTGCGAAGAACCTAATACATCTTGGGTCACTGTGCGTAACATTTCTTCGGTCAGATCCATCAAATCATTGTAATCCGCATAGGCTTGGTAAAACTCAACCATGGTAAATTCTGGATTATGGCGCGTTGATAAACCTTCGTTGCGAAAGTTACGGTTAATTTCAAACACGCGCTCAAAACCACCAACAACCAAACGCTTTAGATAAAGCTCAGGCGCCACACGCAAAAATAGCGGCATATCTAAAGCATTATGATGTGTTGTAAACGGTCGCGCCGTTGCCCCTCCCGGAATAACATGCATCATCGGTGTTTCAACTTCGAGATAATTTCTGGCCATTAAGAAACGGCGAATACCATCAATCACTTTCGTTCGAATAATAAAGGTATCTCGACTCACTTCGTTCATAATCAAATCAACATAACGTTGACGATAGCGTGTTTCTTGATCGGATAAACCATGAAATTTTTCGGGTAGTGGACGCAAAGATTTGGTCAATAAGCGAATATCATCAACCAAAACAGATAGCTCACCCTTTTGGGTACGGAACATCACGCCTTCCGCTGAAATAATATCGCCTAAATCCCAACGTTTAAAATCAGCATAAACACCTTCAGCTAAATCATCACGCTTCACATATAGCTGCATATTGCCTGACATATCACGGACATTGGCAAAGCTCGCTTTACCCATTACGCGTTTGGTCATTAAACGACCTGCAATTTTAACGCGACGCGGTGTTTCTTTTAGTTCTTCTGCTGAATTATTTTCATACTCAACCGCTAGCTCAGCATTCATCACATCGCGACGAAAATCATTTGGAAAAGCATTGCCCTTTTCTCKTAATTCTGCCAAYTTTTCACGGCGCTGAGCAATTAATCTATTTTCATCTTGTTCTATTTCGTTTGTCATATTTTTTCCGCTTACAATCCAGACTTCAAGGATGCTTCAATAAATAAGTGTAAATCACCGTCTAACACTGCTTGCGTATTACCTGTTTCTACATTGGTACGCAAATCTTTAATACGTGATTGATCTAATACGTAAGAGCGAATTTGGCTTCCCCAGCCAATATCGGCTTTGCCATCTTCGGCTAATTGTTTTTCTTCATTTTGTTTGAGTAATTCTAACTCATATAGCTTTGCTTTTAACAAACTCATCGCCGTATCCCTATTTTTGTGCTGGGAACGTTGGGACTGACATTGCACAACGGTATTTGTCGGCAAATGCGTAATACGCACGGCTGAATCTGTTTTATTAATATGCTGACCACCCGCACCACTGGCACGATAGGTATCAACACGTAAATCTGCTTTATTAATCTCGATATCAATATCATCATTCACTTCAGGGTAAACAAATACACTGCAAAATGAGGTATGACGTTTTGAATTAGAATCAAAGGGTGACTTACGCACTAAGCGATGCACGCCTGTTTCAGTGCGCAATAAACCAAATGCATATTCGCCTTCAAAGTGAATCGTTGCACTTTTTATTCCTGCAACCTCACCGGCTGAAATTTCAACTAAATTGACATTGAAACCTTGTGCTTCCCCCCAACGCAAATACATTCTAAGCACCATATTGGCCCAATCTTGCGCCTCGGTGCCACCTGAACCTGACTGAATATCAATATAGGCACTATTGGCATCCATCTTGCCAGAAAACATCCGTTGAAATTCGAGCTTCTCTAATGCTATCTCTAGTTCTTTTAAATCAGTCTGAACAGCATCAAAGGTTTCTTGGTCTTGTTCTTCTACCGCCATTTCAAGCAGGTCTTTGGCGTCATCGAGTGTTGCACTATGTGAGGATAGTGTGGTCACAATGCGCTCTAAACTAACACGCTCTTGTCCTAGTTTTTGGGCCCGCTCAGGATCATCCCATACTGTCGAGGATTCCAGCTCACGCGTTACTTCTACTAATTGTTCAGCCTTAACATCATAGTCAAAGGTACCCCCTAAGATCGTCACTACGACCTCGAAGTTCTTTAATCCGTTGCATTGTTGCACCTAATTCCAAGGCTAATCCCTCATAATTTACATTCTAAAGCGCATATTGTAACGCATTCAGCACTGATTTATACGCTATCGTTTTGGTAAAAAACGTAGAGGATCAACTGGCTTTCCGTTTCGTCTTATTTCAAAATGCAGYTGATTCTTTTGYGTACCTGTACTKCCKAGYCTGGCAATTTTTTGGCCTGCTTTAACATAATCACCTTCTTTTACCAGYAGTGTTGTATTGTGTGCATAGGCACTTAAATAAACATCATTRTGTTTTACAATGAGTAAATTGCCATATCGCGGCAAGCCATTACCTGCATAAACAACCTTRCCTGCCGCAGCGGCTACAATRGTTTGMCCCGCCTTGCCTGCGATATCAATTCCCTTTCTACCAGTAGCACTTTTCGAATAGGTTGATATGACCTTACCTCTTGTTGGCCATTGCCACGTCAATTTGGCATTCACTGTCGGTTTAACTACAGACGGTGATTTTGTCGTGCTAGGCTTAAGCGTTGGTTTTGTTGTGCTCGGTTTRCKCGTTGTTTTAGTGGTTTTGAAACGAAGCTTCTGCCCRATAGCAATCCGATAAGGGGAACGAATATTATTAATTYTAGCTAAGGTCTTATAGTCCATGCCRTAGCGCCAACTAATTGAATACAGTGTATCGCCTTTTTTTATTTTATAAATTGTAGGTGGTTTTGCYGGTRTGTAYTTAGCCTGAGGTGCTTTTGTTGYRTATCCCTGACTGCCAACCGGTGCRATTGCCTTRCCACCACCGCAGGCAGTCARCAGTAACATCAGCAGTATGAGGAGKARTTTCATTATTAWCTGAAAATAAAATACGCTATGAGGAGAATGATTACTGTTGCCCAGCCAATCCGRTCAAYCCATAGATGAAGTTTARCCTCTAAATTTTCACCGCCTAAACGCATTAATGTAGCCACTAGAAAAAAACGTAATCCTCGGCCAATAGTTGAACCMATAATGAAAGGGATTAAAGCCATGCCTAAGGYACCTGATGCAATMGTAAATATTTTATAGGGAATCGGTGTGAAGCCTGCCAAAAATATTGCCCAAAAGCCCCATTTTTCAAACCATACTTCGGCATGGTGAAATGCATCCATATAGGAAAGTGACACCAGCCAAGGTTCAATAAAAGCAAATGCATAACTGCCAATAAAGTAACCAAGCAGGCCGCCTAATACCGAGCTTATCGTGGTAATCCCGGCATAAAACCAAGCTTTATTCGGCTTAGCTAATGACATCGGTGCTAACATGACATCAGGTGGAATAAGAAAGAATGATGACTCAGAAAAACTAACAAGCGCTAACCAATAACTGGCATATTTATGTCGTGACCATACCATCACCTTCGCATAGAGCGCTGAAAATAAACCCACTAAATTTGCCCTGACAGCAAGGGTACAAAACTCACTGCATCTAATTCAGTTTGCTCAAATGAATTACCATTGCGGTCAATAACGCGTAATGATTGCTCTGCGCCACCTACGGGAATAACTAAGCGGCCACCTGGCGCTAATTGATTCAGTAACTCTTTAGGAACGGTTTCAGGTGCACAGGTAACGATAATYCCATCGTAAGGTGCATTCTCTGCCCAACCCCAATTACCATCACTGTGTTTTAATCTAATATTATTAAGTTTTAATTGATAAAAACGTTCACGCGCCTGATTTTGCAGTGGTGCTATTCGTTCAACACTAAATACACGATCAACTAAACGCGATAATACTGCCGTTTGGTAACCTGAACCGGTGCCAACTTCTAATACTTTCTTCTTCGGCATGCCTTCAAGTAATATTTGCGTCATTTTAGCGACGATAAAAGGCTGTGAAATGGTTTGCCCTTGGCCTATCGGTAACGCTGTATCTTCATAAGCACGACTGGCTAAGGCTTCATCAACAAAAACATGGCGTGGCAATTCTCGCATCACACTCAATACTTCGGTGCTGATAATACCTTGCTCTTTSAGTCTTGAAATTAAACGATCACGCGTGCGTTGTGACGTCATTCCTATGCCGCGTTCAGATGCCATCTAAATATCTCTCAGCCATGTGGCAACACCATCAATCGCTTTATAACTGGTTAAATCGATTTGCAGAGGAGTGACCGATACAGCATTTCGACGAATAGCATCAAAATCTGTGCCGGGGCCTGCATCTTGCTCTTCACCAGCTGGRCCCACCCAATACATCACTCGACCACGTGGATCATATTCTTTAATAACSGGTTCGGCTTTATGACGATAGCCCAAACGCGTACTTTCAAAYCCGGTAATGTCCTCGATCGCCACATCAGGTACATTCACATTTAAAATAGTATCSGCGGGTAAYGARGATTTYTGTAGTTGAACCACTAATTTTTGCGCAACCCAAGCGGCCGTTTCATAGTGAAGCCCTTCTGATCCGACCAATGAAATTGCAATCGCAGGTAAACCAAGGAATCGCCCTTCCATCGCGGCGGCCACTGTGCCTGAATACAACACATCATCCCCTAARTTTGCACCCGCATTAATGCCTGATACAACCATRTCWGGTTCATCATCAAGMAGACCKGTGAYCGCTAAATGCACACAGTCTGTTGGTGTGCCTTCAACACGATAGACGCCATTATCTAATCTATTGAGACGCAGGGGATTATCGAGCGTTAATGAATTGCTGGCACCACTACGATTTCGATCCGGTGCAACAACGGTAATTTCGCCTAAATGTGATAATGCTTCAGCCAAGGATTTTATACCTTCAGCCATATAACCATCATCATTACTGATTAATATTTTCATTATTTTCTGCATAAACCTTAAACTAAAATTATATTTATAGTACTTTTACGTCACTCCCACAGAGGTGAGAATACAACGATAGAAGATAGTTCAACTACCGATAGCTCTTCAAATGCACAAGGACAAAATTTAAAGGCATATAATATCAAAAATCAATAGCCTACAGGTATAAAAAAGGGCACCACTTATGATGCCCTTTTTTTTACTGTTTAATGCAAATCACATCAGTTTATTATTAGCCTGACCACCACCATAGCTATGGAAAGTCATCGTTTCACCTCCTGCCGTCACCTTAACAGCACAATACTTAAACTCAGGTATTTTGGCTGAAGGATCAAGTGCTGCATTTGAAAGCTCATTCACTGCGGCTTCGTAGTAACAAAATGCCATAAATACTGCACCGGTAGGTACCGCTTCATCTGCACGTGCAATCATTGATATTTGTCCACGGCGTGTTGATAATGTAATCATTTCACCCGCTTTCACGCCCATTTCATCTAAACTGATTGGGTTAATCGTTGCCACCGCTTCGGGTTCTAGCGCATCCAATACATTTGAGCGACGCGTCATTGAACCKGTGTGCCAATGTTCTAACATACGACCTGTTATCAAAATAAATGGATATTCTGCATCAGGACGTTCTGCCGGTGGRACAATATCGGCAGGWACAAATTTACCTAAACCATTATCWCGWTCAAATKTYTCAGTRAARATAAYATCWTCACCWGSATCRCCTTCTTTCAARCAAGGATAAACAATGGATCCTTCATTTTCTAAACGCTCCCATGTCATACCTGCCATAGTAGGCACCGCTTTACGTATTTCTGCAAATACTTCTTTAGAATCTTTATAATTCCAATCTAAGCCAAGACGACGTGCCATTTCTTGAATGATCCATAAATCTTGTCGTGCATCTCCCGGTGGTGGCACAGCTTGTCGACCTAATTGAACTAATCTATCCGTATTAGTGAAGGTTGCTGTTTTTTCAGAATAAGCTGAAGCAGGTAAGACGACATCCGCTAAATAAGCTGTTTCGGTTAAGAAAATATCTTGTACAACCAAATGTTCAAGCTCTGCCAAAGACTGACGCGCATGATTCGCATCAGGATCAGACATGGCAGGGTTTTCACCTTGCACATAAAGCCCCGTTAAATCACCATCATGAATTGCATGCATAATCTCAACAACAGTTAAACCCGGATTAGTATCTAATTCACAACCCCATAATTCTTCAAAATAGGCATGTGATTTTTCATCATCAACAGGCTGATAATCAGGGAATACCATCGGTATCAGACCCATATCAGACGCACCTTGCACATTATTTTGCCCACGCAGTGGATGCAAGCCCGTACCCGGTCGACCAATTTGCCCTGTCATTAAGGCTAATGAAATCAAGCAACGTGCATTATCCGTGCCGTGAACATGTTGTGAAACACCCATTCCCCATAAAATCATTGAGCCTTTTGAGGTGGCATATAAGCGTGCTACTTCACGTAATTGTTCTGCCGGCACGCCACAAATCGGTGCCATCAACTCTGGCGTATACGATTTTAAATGCACTTTCATTGCTTCAAACCCTTCGGTTCGCTCAGCAATAAAGTCTTTATCTACTAAATTTTCTTCTACAATGACATGCATCATCGCATTCAACATGGGGACATCCGTACCCGGTTTAAAGGCTAGATGATGGGTCGCCTGACGTGATAGGTCTGTAGAACGCGGATCCATCAAAATAAGCTTAGTGCCATTATTACGCATGGCATTTTTCATCCATGTCGCACCCACAGGGTGATTGACGGTTGGGTTAGAACCGATGATAACGATAACTTCTGCTTTATCAACATCAGAAACAGGATTGGATACCGCACCCGATCCTAAACATTCTAATAATGCTACAACCGAAGAAGCATGACAAAGTCGCGTACAGTGATCGACATTATTGGTTTTAAAACCTGTTCGCACTAATTTTTGGAATAAATAGGCTTCTTCATTACTACCTTTCGCACTACCAAAACCGGCTAATGCATTAGGCCCTTGCTCATCACGAATTTTATTAAACCCACCTGCCGCAAAGTCCAAAGCTTCTTCCCATGTTGCTTCACGGAAGATCTTATCAATATCATTGGGATCCATTGAGAAATCACCTGATTTAGGTGCATCATCTCGACGAATTAATGGTTTCGTTAAACGGTGTGGATGGTGAACATAATCAAAGCCATAACGACCTTTCACACATAATCGACCTTTATTTGCTGGCCCATCACGCCCTTCAACATAAATAATTTTGTCATCTTTAATCGCATAGGTCATCTGACAACCTACACCACAAAATGGGCAGCCTGAATCTACTTTCCGATCGGGTTCAACCATTCCCACTTCATTCGCAGGCATAAGCGCACCGGTTGGGCAGGCTTCGACACATTCACCACAGGCTACACAAGTGCTTTCACCCATAGGATCATCTAAATCAAAGACAATTTGGGTATGTGTACCCCGTTTTGCCAAACCAATAACATCATTGTTTTGCTCATCACGACAGGCGCGAATACAACGCGTACATTGAATACAGGCATCCATGTTCACCGTAATACCAGGATGCGAAGTATCCGATTGTGGTTGATGACGGGCTTCAAAACGAGGTAGACCAATATCTAGCTTGCCCGCCCAGTAATCTAATTCTGAATTCAAGGTATGCGGTTGCTCTGAAACATCAGATTTCAGTAATTCCAACACCATTTTTTGTGATTTAAGTGCACGTTCGCTATTAGACTGAACAGTCATACCTTCTGTGGGAGCACGACAGCATGAGGGTGCCAATACACGCTCACCATCGATTTCAACTACGCAGGCACGGCAGTTACCATCTGAACCTTGGCGGTCTGAATAGCAAAGGTGAGGAATATCAATATTATGTTGTTTCGCAACATCTAATAAGGTTTCACCCTCATGAGCCTTGACCGATTCGCCATTTAAAGTGAAGTTAATAGCCATTTATTTCGCTCCTCCCTTAATCAACTCTTCGGAGAAATACTTCATTACGCTGCGGACAGGATTGGGGGCAGCTTGCCCTAAGCCACAAATGGATGAATCAATCATCACCTCAGATAACTCTTCTAATAAATCTTGATCCCACTCATCTTTTTCCATCAACGTCACCGCTTTTGCCGTACCAACGCGACAAGGCGTACATTGTCCACACGATTCTTCTTCAAAGAACTTCATTGCATTGACCGCTAATTCACGTGCTTTATCTTGCTCAGAAAACACCACAATTGCCGCACTACCGATAAAACAGCCATATTCATTCAAAGTATCAAAATCTAAAGGTATATTACCCATTGAAGCGGGCAGAATACCGCCTGATGCGCCGCCAGGGAAATAACCATAAAACTCATGACCTTCTTCCATGCCATCACAATACTCTTCTATTAACTCAAGCATTGTGATTCCCGCATCCGCTAGGTGAACACCGGGCTTGTTTACACGACCACTCACCGAGAAAGAACGTAATCCTGTACGGCCATTTCGACCATGGTCTGTTAAACAGCTTGGGCCTTTTTCTAAAATATCACGTACCCAATAGAGTGATTCCATATTGTGCTCTAAAGTGGGTCTGCCAAACAAACCTACTTCTGCGACAAAGGGTGGACGCAGTCGCGGCATGCCCCGTTTACCTTCAATCGATTCAATCATTGCCGATTCTTCGCCACAAATATAGGCGCCAGCACCACGGCGAAGGTGGATAATAGGCATATTTTCGACCGGCGGATTAGCCACTAATTTAGCGACTTCAATTTCTAATACATTTCTAATCGCAGCATATTCATCACGCAAATAAATATAGATTTCGTGAATACCCGTTGCCCACGCCCCAATTAACATTCCTTCTAGGAAACAATGAGGATCGCGTTCTAAATAATATTTATCTTTTAATGTGCCGGGTTCACCTTCATCAATATTCACCGCCATCAATTTTGGCTCAGGCATTCCACGAACAATTCGCCATTTACGTCCTGCTGGGAAACCTGCACCACCCAAACCACGCAAACCTGAATCATCCATAGCATCCAGCACTTTATCAATGTTATAGGTGTCATTTCTGCACATGCGGTAGGTATTGTATCCGCCGTTATCCCTATAAGCATCATATTCAATCGGTTGTAATGATTCTGGTTCAATCTCGTTATTGTTAACCGCCGATTCTACTTTCGCAATATCCGCTTCTTCAATAGGGTTCATGCCCACGACGGCTACCGGTGCTTTCTCACATCGCCCAACGCAAGGAACACGCTGAACACGCACATCCGTACCTAATGTATGTTTAAGGGATCCGATTAAATCTTCTGCCCCTTTCATGCCGCACGTTAATGACTCACACACACGTACCGTCAATTCTGGTGGTGGTGTTTCCCCTTCTTTAACCACATCAAAGTGATGATAAAAAGTAGCCACTTCATACACTTCTGCTTTTGAAAGGTTCATCTCACGCGCCAGCGCAACCAGATGATTGGCAGATAAATGTTTATATTTGTCTTGAATTTTATGCAAATGTTCGATTAACAAATCCTTCTGACGGGATTCATCACCAAGGAGTGCTTGAACTTCTGCTAATGCACTAGGATCGACTTGGCGGCCTTTGCCTACTGCACGAGGTAGTTTTAATTTATTACCGGCCTTTCGAGCGCTRATTTCCTGCTTGCTCATCTATACTCTCATCTTCTTAAGTTAAATGTGAATGCAGTGTTTGAAATACTCAAGCACCGTTCCACAATTTAAAACATTAAAATTGTGGATAGCTTCCTAATTAGTAAAGAAAAATTATAGCTTTAAATGATGATAATGTATAGGTTTATACCCAAGTACACTTCTTAGATAGTAGCGAAATAAGCAAAATAAAAACCCTACTTATTACTTACAATTATTTTTCGTAACTCATCTTTCAATCCAAGTCTTTCTTTACCTAATCGGTTCACATAATCATCACTTGTAGGTTCTTCACCACTCTGAATTCGATAAATTTGTTTATCAATTTCCTCATAACGTTCCATCAAATGATGGAAGTAATTATTGCTCGCTTTWAGTGCATGAATCTCAGCTTTATATTCTGGAAATTCTTTCGTTAATGGGTGGTGTGTTAATGGCATTATATGCTCCTTAAATTATCATGCCTTTAGCATACTACCACTCCACTCTTAATAGTAAAAAAATGCTTTTTCGGTGATCTACATCAATACAATTATTCTTTTGCCATATGATGAGATGGATGAACTGGCTTCATGAAGAAATTTGCTATAAATGCCACAATCAGTAATCCAGCCATTAAATACATGGTTTGATTATATAAGCTTGGTGTCGGGTCAATCGTTCCAGAGGGTACAATTTCCATCAACTTAGCAATCGTGACCGTTTTTGCTTCCATCAGACTATCAAGCTGATCTATCCCAGCACCAAAGGTTGCTTGAAATGTAGAGGGGTCTAATTTATCAGCCAAGCCCTGAATTGCTTTTGCTGTTGCGCTTTCACGTAGTGATGTAATAGCTAATGGACCTAATACTCCCGCCGTACTCCACGCAGTCAATAATCGACCATGAATACCACCCACATATTTAGTGCCAAAAATATCTGCTAAATAGGCAGGAATGGTAGCAAAAGCACCGCCATACATAGTGAAAATCAACATGGTTGCGGCATAAAACATCACCAGCCACGTAATTGACGGCGCCACACTCACTGCTTGGGCCGCAAAAGGAATTGAGGCATACAGTAAAGTACCTAATCCAAAGAAGATAAAGTAAGTATTTTTACGGCCAATATAATCTGAAATACTTGCCCAAAAGAAACGCCCGCCCATATTGAAAGCACTAATCATTAATACATAGGTAGCCGCAAATTCTAAATTCACAATATCGGGTAATACTCCACCAAAAATATCTTTCATCATTGTTTTTGCAACAGCAATAACGCCTATCCCTGCGGTTACATTAAGGCATAGCATTAACCATAACTGCCAAAATTGAGGGGTTTTTAATGCTTCATCGATATGAACGTCATGCTCAGTAATTAAGCCTTTCGTTTCATCAGGAGCAATATAGCCTTCTGGCAACCAGCCTTCTTTAGGTATGCGATAAGAGAAGGCCGCAATGAGCATAATGACGAAATACACTGCACCAAGCGTAAAAAATGTTTGGGCAACACCGATATTACCGGTGCCCGCTAGATATACACCTTCAGGGCCTGGAACAAGCATAGCGGCAACATCATTGGCTCCGATCACAACTACTTCGCGCAACTCACCCGCCACTTCAACCATTCGACGACCCGCTTCCGTTACTAATTGCACACTGTCTAATGAGCCTAAGTATTCTGGAGCGACATAAAATGATTGCATCATGGGACCAATCATAAATTTTGCAATCATCGCTCCACCACCAAAGCCCATAATAGCAATCCCTGTTGCCATGCCGCGACGATCTGGAAACCAACGAATTAATGTACTGACGGGCGAAATATAACCCAAGCCTAAGCCACAGCCACCTAACACACCGTAGCCCACATACAATAGCCATAATTGCCCTGTTACAATTCCTATGCCACCGATAATGAAACCTCCACCCCACAAAAAGGCAGCAATCGTTGCAATAAGACGAGGGCCCACTTTTTCAAGCCATTTACCGGCAAATGCAGCAGACAAACCAAGAAAAACAATGGCAACAGTGAAAATCCATACCACGCTTTTCAATGTCCAATCATCTGCAGCACTCGTTACAACGCCAATTCTTGCGATTAATGCCGGATTAAATAAACTCCACGCATAAACAGAACCAATACACAGGTGAATACCCAGTGCAACAGGCGCAATTAACCAACGATTAAAGCCTTCTTTTGCAACAATCCGTTGTTTTGAAAACAACTCAGCCATCTCTCTCTCCAATTTCTACTTAATTATTATTTTTTATGAAAAGTAGCATGTTTATTGACGAACATCAATGTCATGCTAATTAGTTTATGTTCTATTGTTTACTCATAATGCCATTAAAAATGTAAAGCTTAGGCACTTACTATTAATGACCTTGTACTATTTATGGTAGTTTTTAGTGTTAGCACATGTTATTTTTTGGCGTCTTTAAATTATGAGAATGTATTCAATATCCAATGAAACACTCTTTTCTAAAAAAATTAAATGAAGGATTCACTTTAATTGAGTTAATTCTAGCGATAGCTATCATTGGAATTCTAGCCACCCTAGCAAATGTTGGCTATCGCTCCATTATTGACAATGTAAATACCAGTCAAGCTATTGCTGWTATCTATGCTATAGAGCTTATTCTGGTGATCAAGCTATTATTGCATCAACGATACTGCTTGCACATAAACTAGACATGAACGTTGTAGCAGAAGGTGTTGAAGATGCACAACAACTTAAATTACTGCAAAACTTAGACTGTGATGAGATTCAAGGCTACTATTTCAGTCGGCCTATTCCCGCCGATGACTTTGCTAAGTTACTCGCTAAAGGGGTGATTAGCCCGCCTGAATAATAAGCTTTCGGTTTTAGTCTGCTATCTCAACCTTGGTCACTTTTTGTAAACCTCGTGGTAATTTATTGCCTCGCTTACCACGCTCACCTGTGTAATGAGCCAAGTCTGCAGGCTTTAATGTTAAATGTCGTTTGCCTGCATAAAGTGTAAGATGACTACCTTCAGGAACCACTGTGACAGAATGAAGCCACTCTTGTTTGCTCACAAATCGTGCTTGTGGAATATTAATCAGCCGCACGCCTTTACCTCGATTCAAATTCGGCATTTCACTCGCAGCAAAAACTAATAATCGACCATCACCTGCAGCAACCGCCAGACTATCCGTGGTATTTTCAATCCAAAGTGGTGGCAATATTTCTGCACCTTCTGGCAACTTAAATAAGGCTTTACCTGCTTTATTTTTAGCTAATAAATTTTCTAGCGTAGTAACAAAACCATATCCCGCTGTGTTTGATAATAATAATGGTTTATCTAATTCACCGGCGAGCACAGCAACAAATCGTGCATCAGGTGKCATTTGTAATCGTCCACTCAGCGGTTCACCTTGACCCCGTGCTGAAGGCAATGTGTGTGCRGGTATTGAGTAGCTTCGTCCTGTGGAATCTAAGAATACAATTTGCTGATTACTACGYGCATTGACTGACAACATATAACGATCGCCAGTGCGATAATTCAGTGCTTCCGCATCGACATCATAGCCTTTTGCAGCCCGCACCCAACCACTTTCTGATAATACAATYGTTAACGGYTCTGTCGGTAATAATTCAGTTTCACTCAATGCTTTAGCTGCATAACGTTGCACAATGGCACTGCGWCGATCATCACCAAATTTTTCAGCATCAGCTATCAATTCTTTACGAATTAAGGTTTTCAAYCGTGTTTCAGARCCTAATAATAAYTCTAATGATTTACGTTCCGTGGTGAGCTCATCTATCTCACCACGAATTTTCATTTCTTCAAGTTTGGCTAAATTACGTAGCTTTATTTCTAAAACAGCTTCTGCYTGACGATCACTAATACCAAAGCGTTCCATTAACACKGGCTTAGGTTCATCTTCGGTTCGAATAATGGCGATGACTTCATCTATATTCAGATAAGCAACCAATAARCCTTCTAACACATGCATWCGATCAATRATTTTATCTAAGCGATATTGCAAWCGACGACGTACTGTAGCCGTGCGATACACTAACCATTCGGTTAGCATGTCTTTCAAGTTTTTAACGCGTGGCCGTCCATCTAAGCCAATCATATTCATATTGACACGATGACTACGYTCAAGATCTGTACTRGCAAACAAATGTGCCATCAAACTATCAATATCGACCCGATTTGATCGCGGCACAATGACTAATCTTACCGGCTGAGCATGATCAGATTCATCGCGAAGATCTGCGACCATTGGCAGTTTCTTATTATTCATCTGATTGGCAATTTGCTCGATTATTTTTGCACCCGACACTTGGTAAGGTAAGGCATTAATAATAATCTCGCCTTCTTTAGTTTGTTCATAACAAGCGCGTTGTCTCACACTGCCTCGACCCGTTGCATAGATTTTGTTTAAATCTTCTTGCGAAGAAATAATCTCACCACCCGTAGGAAAATCWGGRCCTTTAATATCTTCTAATAATGCTTCGAGCTTGGTTGTTGGCTTTTTCAACAACTGCAAACAAGCTTTTACCACTTCACGTAAATTATGGGGCGGGATATCCGTTGCCATACCGACTGCAATACCACTTCCTCCATTCAATAAGATATTCGGCAAACGTGCAGGTAATAATTCGGGTTCATTCATCGTACCATCAAAATTCGGCACCCATTCCACGGTACCCTGACCGAGCTCACCCAATAATGTTTGTGCATAGGCGGTGAGTTTAGATTCGGTATAACGCATGGCAGCAAACGATTTAGGGTCATCCATCGAGCCCCAATTGCCTTGACCATCAACGAGTGGATAACGATAAGAGAATGGCTGCGCCATTAACACCATAGCTTCATAACATGCCGAATCGCCATGCGGATGATATTTACCTAATACATCACCGACGGTACGTGCTGATTTTTTATGTTTTGAAACCGAGCTTAAACCCAGTTCTGACATGGCATAAATAATACGGCGCTGTACCGGTTTTAAGCCATCCCCTACATTGGGCAAGGCGCGATCCAAAATAACATACATGGAATAATCCAAATACGCCTTTTCGGTAAACTCTCGAACAGGTAACCGTTCTAAATCATCTACTGCTGAAGTCAYTATTTATAATACCTATCGTTAAACTGTTGCCAAATCGCCTTGCTCTTCTAACCATGCTTTTCTGTCTGCTGCACGCTTCTTCGCCAGCAATCTATCCATCGCTTCGTCAGTGAGTGAGCTTTGATCTTCAGCCACATCATCCTCATCAATGGTTAATCGAATTAAGCGGCGCGTGTCGGGTGCCATTGTCGTTTCACGTAATTGCATGGGGTTCATTTCACCCAAGCCTTTAAAGCGTTGCACATTGACTTTGCCTTTGATTTTATCTCTCTCAATTCTATCTAAGATAATTTGCCGCTCTTCATCATCGAGTGCATAAAAAATATGTTTACCAACATCGATTCTAAAAAGAGGCGGCATTGCAACACAGATATGACCTTTTACAACGAGTGGTCTAAAATGTTTTACAAATAAAGCACATAATAAAGTGGCAATATGAGCACCATCTGAATCGGCATCGGCAAGAATGCAAATCTTGCCATAGCGTAGACCTGATAAATCATCAGAACCCGGATCAACACCCACTGCAACCGCAATATCATGCACTTCTTGTGACGCTAATACTTGGCTAGAATCTACTTCCCATGTATTTAAGATCTTTCCCCGTAATGGCATAATCGCTTGAAATTCACGCTCACGACCTTGCTTAGCACTCCCGCCAGCAGAATCCCCTTCCACTAAAAACAATTCTGTTCGTGTTACATCTTGTGAAGAACAATCTGACAATTTCCCCGGTAATGTTGGGCCTGATTGTACTCGTTTTCGTACCACTTTTTTAGCTTGTTTTAAACGGGATTGAGCACTGTTAATTGCGATCTCGGCAATCTTCTCACCCTCTTCAGTATGGTGGTTTAACCATAAACTAAAGGCATCTTTTACGGCACCAGATACAAATCCAGCACATTGGCGTGATGATAAGCGTTCTTTAGTTTGTCCTGAAAATTGGGGATCTTGTAATTTTACAGATAAGACATAACAGCACTGACTCCATACATCTTCGGCTGATAGTTTTACACCACGGGGCAATAAACTGCGAAATTCACAAAACTCACGCAGCGCATCTAATAGACCTGTGCGCAAACCATTTACATGGGTGCCACCTTGTGCTGTTGGAATTAAGTTGACATAACTTTCAACTAACTCTTCACCGGCTTCTTCTTGCCACATTAATGCCCAGTCAACCTGCCCAGTATCCCCTTCAATATGTCCCACAAAAGGCTGTACTGGCACACAGGGTTGATCCGTCATCATTGAACTTAAATAACTATTGAGTCCATCGTCATAACACCAACGATCTGTTATCTTTTCTTCGCCCGTCAAATCGGTAAAGGTCACGATTAAACCAGGGCAAAGCACGGCTTTGGCTCTTAATACATGTCGCAGGCGTGATACTAAAAACTTAGGTAAATCAAAATAAGAATCATCGGGCCAAAAACGAACCGTTGTACCAGTATTCTTTTTACCCACAGTGCCAATTTCATGCAGTTCTTCTACTTTAAGGCCATGCTCAAAAGCGATGGCATATTCAGTTGCATTGCGACGAATTTTAACTTCCAATCGCGATGACAGTGCATTAACGACCGATACACCTACACCGTGTAAACCACCTGAAAACTGATAATTTTTATTAGAGAACTTACCGCCAGCATGTAATCGTGTGAGAATAACTTCAACTCCGGGAACCCCTTCTTCAGGATGAATATCAACCGGCATGCCACGTCCATCATCAATTACTTCTAATGAATTATCGGCATACAAAATAACCTGAACCTGCGTAGCATGGTTTGCCACAGCTTCATCAATACTGTTATCAATAACCTCTTGCGCCAAATGATTGGGGCGAGTGGTATCGGTATACATGCCCGGTCTCTTTTGTACCGGCTCTAATCCAGTTAAAACCTCAATCGCTGAGGCATCGTATTCATTTGTCATCGCAATCGTTACATTATTTAATTATGTCAAGAAGAGTAGCAGGATAAAAGCCTGTTACACAAGGCCATTATAAAATATAAATTGTTCGTCATAGGTTTTTATTGACAGTGCTTTTAACTGTAGTAACATACAGTATATTAGCAAATACTAATTTAGTGAGTTATTATGAATATTGACCGACTTGTCTTCGCCTTTGCGGGTGCCGTTATTTTATTAAGCCTTGTTCTTTCTCAATACCACAGTCCCCATTGGCTATGGTTGACCGCTTTTTTCGGAGCAAACTTATTCCAAGCAGCATTTACTGGCTTTTGTCCTTTAGCAAAAATGTTGAAATATGCCGGTAAAAAGTCCGGACATGCTTTCGACTAGGAGTTTATATATGAAACATTTCGTTTTTCTTTTATGTACATTAGTGAGTTTAGCACCTCATGCTGCTACCGCTAATGAGCAGCAGGAATTTCAACAACAAAGCAAGGCGGCGATCAAAGAATTTGCAACCACCCTAAARGGCGCTTTGGTTTCAGCAATGAAATCCGGTGGTCCCATTGAGGCCATTCAAGTCTGTAATCAAGTTGCGCCTACTATAGCGGCTTCATTATCTGATAAATACGGTTTTGAAATTGCGCGYACCAGTCTTAAAGTACGCAATCCAAATAATAAAGCAGACTGTTGGGAACAAAAAACACTCCAACAATTTGAAGATCGCAAACAAGCAGGTGAAAAAATAAGCGCGCTTACCTTTAGTGAAAATATCAGCCGTGGTGAAAACCAAGAAGTTCGAATGATGAAAGCCATTCCAACAGGCAAAGTCTGCCTCAAATGTCACGGCAGTAATATTGCTGAACCTGTGCAAGCATTGTTAAATAAGCTCTATCCAGATGACCAAGCAACAGGGTTTGCCTTAGGTGATATTCGTGGTGCGTTTACCTTGCGTAAAACAATCAAACAGTAAAAACTAAAAAGCCCTTGTAATGCTATTCACGCTACAAGGGCTTCTGCTGTTTTTTAGTCTATCCGTTCTATTTTAAAGAAATAGTTTCCGTTCGACCTTTCGTTACAATAACAAGCTTACCTTCTTTGGCCAGCCAGCCAATCGCACGCTGCACATCTTTTGCATCAAGCTTTGTTTCTTTCACGATTTTTGTTGCACTACTTGCACCGTTTTTATCTAAATATTTCCATAGTGCACCTGCTGCATTGCCAATTGAATCTGCCACTTTTATTCCCCGTTGAATATTGCGCTAAATTATTTTATCTATATCTTTTTATTATACTTAAAGATCGCCATTTCTTACAGAGAGAAAATTCCCGATTTTTCATTATTTAGGGCGCGTATCATCCCAGTCCATTTCTATCACGTTATCTGTATCGGCTTCAGCTTCACTATCTTCTATTTCCCAGCTGTATTTCTTTTCTGGAGGCTTTGGATCATTCTTCCTAAATAAAATGGCACAGATAATCCCCATCAATGCACCGAATAAATGTGATTCAAATGATATTGATTCTTCAGTCGGTAAAACACCCCATACCATGCTGCCATAAAGAAAAAAGACAATCATCGCAATCGCCATTGCAGGTTTATCTCGCCGCAAGATACCAATCAAAAACAGAAAAAAGAGCATGCCATGTGTCAGACCACTGGCACCATAATGATACGATTCACGGGCAAATAACCACACGCCTAAACCAGAGCCAATATAAATAATAATAAATGTCCATTTCGCTGCTTTTGGATATTCATAAAATAAGGCCGTCGTTAAAATAAAGAGTGCTAACGTATTAGAAAAAAGATGCTCAAATGAACCGTGGATAAGCGGCGCCGTTATAATGCCCACTAAACCATCAACTGATCGCGGAAAAACCCCATAAACACCGAGATCCCAAGAAAATGTTACTTGCAGGCCTTTAATGATCCACAACACAATAATCGCCAATATCACCTTAATGGCAATTGGTTTTAATAAAACGGGATTATCAGGTTCCACTACAGATATCTTCCCAACGCGTTGCTATCCGCATGATGCGGCATCCATTATCCGCTGGCAGGCATCCAATACAATAGAACGGGGCGCAGCAATATTCATTCGCATAAAGCCACTGCCTGCATCGCCAAAACTAATGCCTGGGTTTAAACCCACTTTGGCTTTTTTCACGAAGAAGGATTTTAACGCGTCATCATTTAAATCTATCGCTTGGCAATCAAACCACAACAAATACGTGCCTTGTGAGGCTATCACCTTAATGCCACAATCATGCTCACCAAACAACGCAGCGACCTGGCGGCGTGTTTCATCTAAATAGCTCATTAATTCATCTAGCCATGATTCACCTTCGCGGTAGGCCACCTCAAACGCCGTAATGCTAAAAGGATTAATGGCATTAATATGCAGGCGATCAAACACCTGTCGCACCGCTTTCCAATGCGCACGATTCTGAATAATCAAACTCGACAAACCTAAGCCAGGAATATTGAATGTCTTGCTCGGTGATACCGCCGTAATCACCGTCACATCCTCTGCGAATGTGGCTAAAGGAATATGCTGATAATTTGGATAAATCAAATCAGCATGAATTTCATCTGACAGAATAATCAATTGATGTCGACGTGCAATATCTAACACCGCCAGCAGTTCTTCTTTTTTCCAAACACGTCCGACAGGATTATGCGGTGAGCAAAATAATAAAATCTTAGCGCCCGCTGCCGCACATTTTTCAAGGTGGTCTAAATCAAACTGATATTCACCGTCTATTAATTGCAGTGGATTTTCGACAATCTTACGTCCAGTATCGGTCACAGCAGAAAAGAAAGGCGGATAAATCGGCGGCTGCACAATAATGCTATCGCCTTCTTCTGATAATGCCTCAATCACCGCATGCATTGAGGGCACAACACCCGGGCAAATCAAAATCGATTTTTTATCAATCACCCAATTGTGACGATGTTCAAACCACGTCTGCATCGTAGAAAATAAAGAATCAGGATAATGTGTATAGCCATAAATAGGATGCTTTGCCCGTTCGACTAATGCTTCTGTCACCGCATTCGGTGCAGCCAAATCCATATCGGCCACCCACAACGGTGTCACATCGTCCGTGCCAAACACGGCCTTACGCACACCAAATTTAACATCAGACGTGCCGCTTCGATCTATTATTTTGTCAAAATCTACCATTGCCTAACCTTACATTAAAAACTGTTTATCTGTTCGACCACCACACCATTACTTCCTCACCCATAAAGTCACATCAGACAAAGTATGTTGAAATTTCCGGCTGGTTTCACGAATAACAAAAGGCACTTGCTGTGGCGCGCGCATCAATTCAAAATGAGTACCTAACACCGCTTTCAAACCTTCCAATGTTGTCACATTTTCACCGTCTTTTTTAATTCCGCCTAACCAGTTTTCTTTCTTGGTATGCTCTTCTAACCACGTATAAGGTGATGCAATCAGTAAGATACCACCAGCATTGATGCGTTGGTAAATCGTCGATAAAAACAAAGTCGGATCATAAAGACGATCAATCAAGTTCGCCGCTAAAACTAAATCATAGCCTTTAAAATGCGGTTTCATATTACAAGCGTCACCCTGCAAAAATTCCACTTTATCGCTGATCGCCGCTAAGCCCAGATCCTCTAGTCGACGTTCTCGATGCAACATCAACTCACCTTCATCTGCAATGCTATAGCGGATCACTCCTTGCGCAGCCAATTGCACACCAAGATTAATCAAGCGTGCCGAAAAATCAATGCCGGTAACATGATCAAAATGTTTGGCTAATTCAAAACTGGCCCGTCCGACAGCACAGCCCATATCGAGTGCTTTAGTTGCAGGTTTATCAGCCAAGGCTTCAATGGCAATTTCAGCCAATGTTTGGGGGAAATTCGCCACATCATAATAGCTATCGCCATAATGAAATTCAGCATATTCCGATAACATTTTATCGTTTTCATAATTTGACAAGATCGATTCCTCAAGTTCATCTGCTACAACATAGCGAAAGCCCGCATGCTGAAAAAAGTGTCGTCTAAACGCATAACGAGCAGCCTTACGACTTTCATTACCACCCGATATCCACGAGCCACCTTTAAATAAGTTATGCCGGCCATCAAATGTCGGCATAGTGAAATCATCATAAAGTGGATGCACTTGAAAACCATCAAAAGGATAAATCGATGTTTCTGTCCATTGCCACACATTGCCAACCACATCATAAAGTGCACCATGGGCAAACTCATTCACCGGACACGATGATGCGGCATAATCACAATGAATATTCGCCGTGGCTTGTTCACTGCTTAATTCTTCAACACCCGAAAAATCATATAGTCGTTGCCATTCGTCTTCTGTTGGCAACCGTACCAATAATCCAGTTTGTGCCGCTTTCCAATTACAAAATGCTTTTGCTTCATGATAATTGACATCAACAGGCCAATCCCACGGCATTGCCACCATTTCCGTCATCAATCGTAACTGCCAGCTACGATCAGTTTGATGCCAAAATGCAGGATGCTTAGCGTTAGAAAAGGTTTTCCATTGCAAGCCTTCAGCTAACCAATAGCCGTCATCTTCATAACCGCCCGCATCCACAAAGGCCAAAAACTCTTGATTGCTGACTAAAAACTGGCTAGCTTGAAACGCGTGCACGTCGGCATGATGTGAGCCATATTCATTATCCCAACCATAGATGGCATCATCGGCGGCTTTACCCAACATCACCTTGCCAGCAGAAATAGCCACCAGCGTATTTTCGGGTGCCTCGCCTGTTTTAGTCCAAGGTCGCCAAGCAGCGTGTGTTTGTACTAAATTCAACGCTTGCTGCCGAATCAATACCGATGATGTTTCAATATGAATCTGCTCGTGTTCAATGCCCATCAAAATCGTCCACCATGGATTTTTCCAATTAATAGGCAATGCCAATGAAGCAGTGGCAATCACATGATTGATGACATCCTTAAGCTTATTTCGATATGCCTTAACCTCGGCCACCGTCGGCCAATCATAATGGGCATCATCCAAATCATCCCAACTCATTTCATCCACGCCAATAGCAAACATAGATTCAAATTTAGGATCAATACGCTGCTCAATTAACCCAGCTAACAACAGTTTATTTACAAAAAATGTTGCCGTATGGCCATAATAAAAAATGAGCGGATGCCGCAGTGGAATAGGCTGTTGATAATAGGCCTCATCACTGGCCAATGTTTCAAATAAGGATTCATATCGCTCATTCGTAACATTAAAATAAGCCGCAATTTCTACACGTTTAGCTTCGATATTATCACCCGTTAATTTCGGTGTTCTTAAATACTGCTGGGATGACATGTGATGACCTTTTTATTCGCAAAAGCAATAGACTTATTTGCAGTATAAACGTTACAAAAGATGCCTGCTTAATTTACATAGTAATGAATATTTCTCTTTAATTTTTATTCTCTACAGAATTAAAGCCTCACATAGCTAATTCATTATTTTATTTGGATGAACATAAGGCTTATTTTGATATGCACCCTATAAAATCCTGCTTTAATACTTATTATCGACTTACTAGGCATTAAGTAAGTTAATCCATAATATTCCGAAACGGACGCTAAAAACGCCTCTACTTATCGCATGGTTTCATCTTGATTATCTTCTTACTAGGCGTTATATTCCTTGTATATGTATAAAAATTACAGGGGAAATTTATTCCCGTTAATAACAAGTTATATTTCACGAAGCATCAAACTAAGGAGATAAATTGATGTACGAATACAAAATGGTACAAATCCCACCAAATATCGCTGTACAAATGAAAGATCATAAAGGGAACGAAGCTGCTGCGTATCTAGAAAATATAGTCAATAAATATGCATTGGAAGATTGGGAATTTCAACGCATTGACAGTATTGGTGTTCAAGTTCAGCCCGGATGTATGGATTCTCTAAGCGGGAAAAAAGCTGAACATAGCAGCTATTACGTGATTACATTTCGCAAAGAAAAATAATTATGGTTTGGCTATCCATTAAGCTAATTTTTATTTATAGGCTTATAGCTCCTAAGAGGCTACGTGAGTCTTGCTTATTTGAGCCAACATGCTCTGAATACGCCATACTAGCACTTAAAAAGTATGGTTTTTTAAAAGGCTGGTCCATGTCATTTACACGTATTGGTAGTTGTAAACAGCCAAACGGAGGCATAGATCATCCATAAAAATATAACAAATTGCTCAAACATCGTTCCGGCCAAAAAGCAACTTCCACTGGACGCGCTAACGCGCGCCGTTTAGCAAGGCGTTAACACTACTATGAATATATCCAAGTTAGAGGGAAAAATAAGGGACTTTATAAATAGTCCTAGACGACAATCAACGTTACTCGGAAAACGTGAAGGATGGAATAAGCTTTGCAGCTCTCTAGATTTAATTGGTGATACAGAGCTTGCGATAGCTGCCTATCCATCGATGTGCAAAACGGAGGGGGATGATGGGGCTAGTTACTTGATAGTCTATGGCATACTCCAAACGCTTTTGCTTCAGCAGGACGCTGCGAAGCATATTGCCAATGTGCTAGATATTGGAATAACGCTGCCTAAAGAATTACAACAAATAAGAATGATACGAAATAGCAAAATATCAAGGAAAGGGGTCAGCCAGCTTGATTCTTAGGCCTTTTTACAGTTTTCTTTAAACCACTCTGCCAATTCACTTTCACTCACTTCTCCAGCAGCTAAACTTTCGAAAGTAATTACAACATCAACTTCGGGGGCATTTAGTATATAGCCATTCATTTCGAGGAAAAGAGTTCCAATAGTAAAAGCAGTTCTTTTATTACCATCCACAAATGGGTGGTTTTTAGCAATACCCAAACTATACGCAGCAGCTAGCTCAAATATTGAGGACTTTGGTTCATAGTTCTTTTTTTGCCTAGGCCTAGCTAGAGCAGAATCTAGCATTGAAGAATCTCGTACACCGTTTCCTCCACCATGTTCCGCTAAAAGCATTGAGTGTATTGCTAAAGCGACTTCATCAAGAACCCAGATAGGTTCTTTCATTTTGCAAGTTCTCTCAATGTATTTTTATAACGCTTCATTATATTTTCGGCAGTCTCTACTTGAGCTTCAAAGTCTTGTTGGTAAGGGGTAAGAGTGTAGCCATCAGAGCCCTCAACCAGATACAAAGTATCTCCTTTGCTGGCATTCATTTTTCTAAGTGCTTCTTTTGGGAGCAAAATCCCCATAGAGTTGCCTACTGAGGTAACCTTTACTTTAAGCATGACGCACCATTCCTATAGTTATAACAAATGTTATTACATAGTTTAAATCAGCCTAATAAGCAAATCAAGTGCATGCGTAAAACGGCACCGATTATTTGAGCTCCTACTTAGCTAACCACGCTGTTTTCGCTGACAGCTCAACCGAACAGCTCCATTTATATGCCAAGTTAATAGTTTCGGCACAGGTATAAACGCCATGGCCTTTTACTACAGTAAGCTTGTGATCTTTTAACTTAGCAGACACTGCGCTGGGGGATTGTTCAAGATATTGATCGTATGGAATGGTGATAACGGGCACCACTGGGAAATAATATTGACCTTCAAAATCTACTGGCACAAAATCATCGCCGTTAAGTGTCATTGCAACGATATGGGAGCCGTGACTATGGATAACCGCACGAGCCGTTGAATTTTGTTGGTAGACTTGAATGTGTAATGGTGCATCAAGTGATGCCCCTTCTTCCATTGAACCATCAATATCGCATTTAATTAAATCATCGGCTTTTAAGGTGTCAGCACAACAGCCTGTAGGGGTGACCCAAATTTCATTATGCCAACGAAATGAGGCATTACCACTATGTGAATCGTTGCATCCATATTGTCTTAACCAATGATAATGTTCAACCAGTTGTTGCTTTAGCTGTTTCCTATTCATCAATTTTCTGTTCCTTAATCTGATTATTGATGTGCTGCAACCATCTTGCCGCTTGGCTGCGCTGCTTTTCAAAGCCTGTTGCTTGGGTGAATGCTTTTTTTGCTTGTGACAAATTATTAAGATGAAATTGTGTCATTCCCAATAATAAAAATGCTTGGCCTGCTTTATTCCCACCCAGTTTATTGGCACTTTTTGAAAGTGCTTGCTGTGCTGATTTCCACTGCTCGAGATCAAATAACACACGACCGTATCTCAAATCTGCACGTCCGCTCGTATCCATTGTCGTAATACGTTTTAATACTGCGGCTGCTTTTTCAGTCTCTTGTGCTGCTATCCAGCTATCAGCCAGATCGTTTAAATTTTCTAGATTGGTTTTTATAACACCCTTATTCATTCCTGCTTTGAGCATCTGAGCTGATTTGTATGGAATGCGTAAATAACGATACATATCAATTAGATTCATCAATGTTTTAGTGTCACCTAATTCTAAACGTTGTGCCAGCATTTTAACSGATAAAGCACTGAATTCTTTGTTCTGCTGTAAATATAAACCAGCTAACTGGCTCCAATAATCTTTTTTATAGGGGTAACGTGTAATTAAGGTTTCTAAAACTTTGATGGCTGACTTATATTGTTTTAGCTCGATATGTGCTGATAGCAACACTTGATACCACGCCTCTTTTGCCGACTTATCACGTTTAATCGCGATGGTAATATGGCGAACTGCGCCCTTATATTGTTGAACACGATAATAAGCACTGGCCATTAATACATGGGCATTGGTGGGAGGCGACTTTTCAACACTCATCCATTTTKYTNNRRKMAAGYTWTNKYCTYTNTTTMTWTTGCCCATCTGCTAGCAATAATTGACCTAAATTATAATTCAGATCATGGCTCACTTTTTGGGGCAAGGCATTTGAATCAAGTGCTTTTTGGAATTCAACACTGGCCTTTTTATAATTTTCTTGCGATGAATAAAGGTAACCTAAGGTTTGCCGAACTACTGCCATGTCATATGAGCCAGCTCCAACTTTACCTAATAATACTTTTAGTTTGCTTTCGGCTGCACTGTATTTATCCTCACCCATGAGTTCTTGTGCTTCATTAAGTGCTTTGTATGTTTTTTCGGTGAGCAGATAGTCACTGTCTGCCGCCCATGCTGTGTTTACACCTAATAGGAATAAACTTAATAGCACTATTTTAATTACATTATATTTCATTATTTACTTCGCCAACTTAAATACAATTTCTTGCGTTGCTTGGCGTTCAACGGGCTTGCCATCGATTACTTGAGGTTTGAACTTCCATTTTAAAATCGCTTTGAGTGCYGCTTTATCAAATGTATTTTTAGTGGTGGCTTTCACTACAACAGGATTYCGAACTGTTCCTGTTACYGTAATYGTGAAAGAMACSGTCACCACGCCTTCAAGCCCTCGTCGTGATGCACTGCGAGGATAACGGGGCGGGATCCTGACTAAAGGTATTACATCRCCATCCATAGTCGGTGTTGCAGGAGCAACAGGCGCTGGAGCRGCAACAGGGGCACTAGAAAACCCTCCCAGATAAGGACCACCAGCAATATTCAAGGGCACATCAATTCTAGGCACATCAAGTTGTGGTGTGGGAGGTGTTTTAGGTTTTGTTGTCTGCGGCGCAGGCGCTTTTGGCGGTGGCGGCGGTTTTTTAGGCGGCGGTGGCTTTTTAGGAAGTGCACGCTTTTTAGTTTCGACTTTTTCYTCGCGTTTTAAGCGAACAAAATCTAATAATTGAATATCCTCGGTCACAATACGTTCAATCTTTTTTGCTGACGTCATATGGTGCATCACAGCAAACAAACCAAAGTTCACCATTAAAGCCAACAATAAACCTACCGCTAAACGCATGCTATTYTTTAATCCCGTTCTGCGGCAATTGAAACACTGGCAACACCTGCTAGGCGAGCTTGATCCATCACTTCAATYAATAARCCYGTTTTTGATTCTTTGTCTGCGATGATAATAACCGAGCCTTCTGGGTTCTCCGCATGCAACCGTTCGACATTAGCACGCACGGCACGGCGATCAATTTGTCGTTTGTCGATCCAGACTTCGCCATTCGGCTTAATGGCAATTAATATATTGGCTTTTTCTTTTTTTACTGCTGTTTTTGCTGATGGACGGCTGACATCTACACCGGTTTCTTTAACAAATGATGTTGTTACAATAAAGAAGATCAATAAAATAAATACCATATCAATTAATGGTGTCATATTGACTTCAGCRATAGCGCCACTTTGACGGCGYGAATGTCTRGTTCTCATTTTATTTTTCCTTAATCCCGTCGCAACGCATCGCCAACATGTTCTATTGTTCGTGCAACACGTTGTTCAAGTTGAGTACTGAAATACATACCTGATAAAGCCGTTAATAAGCCGCCCATTGTCGTCATCAAGGCGACCGAAATCCCCCCTGCCATACCACGCGCATTACCGGTACCGAATACCGTYAAYACATCGAATGTTTGAATCATGCCGTCTACTGTACCTARYAAACCCARCATGGGTAGCGCAGCAACAAGTGTCTTAATYGACATTAAATGTTGTTTTAACTCTGCCGAATCTTGAGCAATCATACCTCGGCGAATTTGATGTGCGTACCAGCTAGAATGATCAGCTCGCTGTTGCCATACATCAATTAAATTTTTCATTCGTTTAGGATGGGTGACATAAACAAAGATATAGCGCTCAGCGATCATCGNCCACATAATGACCGAGACCACTAAGATCACCATTAAGACTGAACCACCATTTTCTAACAGCAGTTGTATGCCAAAAAKATTRCTATTTAGTAGTTCCATACTTTTCTGCGTTTTGTGCGACTAATGCTGAACTTTCTTCATCTAGAATTTGTACTAAACGATTACTTTTGCTAGAAATAGCACTGTGAATTAACATAATTGGAATGGCTACGGCTAAGCCTAACTCTGTTGTCACTAAGGCTTGGGATATACCGCCCGACATCARTTTAGGGTCGCCGGTGCCAAATAAGGTAATCGATTGAAAGGTTTCAATCATTCCTGATACGGTACCTAATAAACCTAACATCGGCGTAATAGCAGCGATAATAGCCAAAGTCACAATGCCGCGTTCAATTTTAGGGATTTCTCGTAAAATTGCTTCATCTAATTTCAGTGATAAGATTTCCACATCTTGCGAACCTGTTTTACTGTATACCGATAAAATTCTGCCTAATGGATTATTTAGATTCACTTCGGTATTTTTTTGTTGTGCTGCAACACCTCGGCCGACTGTCGTTAAGCTAATAAAGCGTAGCAACGCAACCAATAAGCCAATGGCACCTAAGCCYAGAATAATGTAACCAATCCAGCCACCTTGTTGAATRCGCTCTTTCAAGTCCGGTGCTTGCACTAATAACGCTAAAATAGCGCCTCGCGTTGGATCAATGACAACGGGCATAAGATCAGAGTCAGCGCCTGCCTCTTCGAAATCTATAACSAGTTGGCGCAAACGGTCAACGGGTTGACGGCCTAATTCAACTAAACTGCCTGTTTCTGGMAGATAGCGTAAAAACTTACCTTCACTAAAGGCCGTAAACACCCCTATTCGGGTTACTTGCTGATCTTCAACTAGCCCTTCCGCGGTAATCACSGGGACGGTGAACTGGGTAATCTWGCCTGATTCCGTCATCTCTTCTTGAATCATTAGCCAAAAATCACGTAATTCTTCAATTGTAGGTTGCTGCTTACGTTCGGCCAACATGGTTAGGAATTCGCCTCGATTAGCCATCTTAGCCGAGGTCATCGAGCTTTCTAATACACTGCGRCTATCGTTTGCCATCTGACGTACCGTGCCAAATAACTCACCTAATGAACCTGATTTTTCTTGTAATAAGGTTTCTTTTTCGGCCAAGCTTGTTTCTTGAGCTTGGAACGACAAATTAAGCAAGGTTGTTCTACGTTCTTGCTCCGCTAACTGTATATTAGCCTGTGTTAATAGTTTTGCCTGTTCATCTCGTGCGGCAACAAATTCTGCTTCACGTTTTTTATTTTGTTGCTGTTCTAARATGCTTTCACGTTTGACTTGTTTTAAAAGCGCATCTAAGCTTTCTGGTTTTTCTGCCGCTTGCAGTGATGGCAAAGCGAATGACGCTATTAATAATGCTGAAAGAATGAATTTCATTGTGCCACCTCCGCTATTTGAGTCGGTAACACTAATAAATTAGGTGGCAATTGTTTTTTAGCCACCTTTAAGCCTTGTTCAATCGCTTGGCGATATTCATTATCTAATTTTTGCCACTGATTATCATTCCAAATTCCTGCTTCTTGGCTATCTAAGGTCAGATAATACAAGCTCACCCGACCAATCCGAAGAAAATCAACCGTTCGCGTATCGTCTCCCATTATCAAGTCACCACGATAGGCTTCAATGGTACGACCATATTCTGTCTCAACTTGATAYGCTTCTAAAATACGACGATATTTTTCAGCAATCGAAACATCTGCGCGTTCCATCAGTGTTTGAAGTTGAACAATACGCTGTTGGCGTTCYTCTGGTAAAAAAGGGATATCTAAATCAACAAATTGAACGATTGTCTCAATCATTTTTAACATGAGAGGCACAATGTCTCTCTGTGTGTTTTCAATATTACGTAACTGCCCATCCATTGAGCCCAGCTCTTTCTTTTGCGATGTTACTAACTTTTCAAGTTGATCGTTATAGGTTCGCAAGCTAGTCGTCTGGCGTAATGTCTCTCGATATGTTGCAACTATATCTTTAGTTTCATTCGATAACTTGTCGACTTTTTGCTGTGATTTCTGGGCGGAAACATCTGTTTTCACTTGCGTATTTACTGCATTTTCAAGTGTGCCAGAAATTGAGGTGAAGGGTACAAATAAGGAGGCCAATAACACTAATCCGAATGGCTTGTTCCATTTAGTTCTCTGCATCATTTTTCTATTTTTGCCTATGTTCAGTAATTAAGAATGACTCTCAAATAGGCATCTTAGCAAGAGAAATTAATTATGGATATATCTAATGCTATTTAATTGTATATAGATCAAAAAAAAGCCAGACATTGAGTCTGGCCTAAACCTTCATATTAACGAAGGAGAGAGAAATATTAAGTTTGGAAGCTGAATTCCTAATAACTTGTCACACATAATACAGAATACAAACATATTTATAATGAGTGACTTATCCCGATAATTCAGGAAATATTTCCCAACATCCCTACGTATTTAACCTGATAGGCCATGACTAATTGCAAACCGCATTAATTCTGCCGTTTTGTTAATAGCCAGTTTACTTTTTATTTGAGTGAGGTTATTAGCGACTGTTTTATAACTAATCCCCAGTACACCTGACATTTCAGTCATGCTTTTACCTTCACCCAGCAAACGTAATATTTCTAACTCRCGTCGTGATAAATCACTTAAGGCACTGCTGCCAGCACCAATATTTAACATGGCTAGTTGCTGTGCAACATCRGGRCTCAAATAAGTTTTACCTGCTAATACATCTTGTACTGCTTCAACCAAATGATCCGCTGCATTGTTTTTAGTGATATAYCCTCTTGCTCCGGCCTGCATTGCACGCGAAGCAAAAACCGGGTCTTCATGCATACTAAACATCAATACCTTGGCATTTTCATTGTTAGCACGAATACGGCGTAATACTTCTAAWCCCCCTATTCCGGGCAAGGTAATATCGAGCAACACCATCTCAGGACTGGCTTCTTGAAACATACGATAACCTTCTTCACCTGTTTCTGCTTCAATTACTGTGACAGCAGGAATTTGCATAATTAATTGGCGGCACCCCGCACGCACAATGGGATGGTCATCGACCACTAAAATGGTTATTCCTTGTTTCATTGTTTATTTTCTCCCAATGGGATTAACACTCGTACTTGTAAACCGTGTCCTTCTTCAGTATCAAAGGCAATTCGCCCCCCTAATGCAAACACACGTTCTCGCATACCTATTAAACCAAAACCTCGGACAGTATCGGCACTAAGGCCCACACCATTATCCGTGACCGTAACTTTTAATGTTTCGACATCAAGCTTCATTTCTACACGTACATGACTTGCTTGTGCGTGGCGAACACAGTTTGTTGTACATTCTTGGACTATACGATAAATAGTCACCTGCACCGTATCAGGCAAATTCTGAAAATCACCCTCAAAATTCCATTCCCAATCAATTTCTGGCTGCCTATCCCGCCAATTCCGCAACATATCACGTAGCGCATCTGATAAACCTAAATCATCTAATGTCATCGGTCTTAATCGACTTAACATCTTACGAACTAATGATTGAACATGCGTCGTTATCGTTTTAATCGAGTCTACTTTTTGCTGCACTTCAACTAATACATGCTCTCCTGCGACACGTTCAATATCAGCTAAATCAACACGTATCCCAAATAAACAAGGGGCTAATTCATCATGTAATTCACGCGATAGATCTCTGCGTTCTGTTTCTTGTACTGTTAACATGTTTTTGGCTAAATCATGGTTCTCTTTCATTGTTTTTTCCATCACATGAACCATATGATTAAAACGCAATTGAATAGATGATAATTCTTTAACAACCGATGTTTCCACTTTTGCAGAGAAGTCACCTTTCTCTAATTGCCCTAATGCGTACTCCAACTCTTCTAATGGCTTCATTCCTTGTCGCAATGCCATGTAAACCAAACTCACAATCAACATCAGAAAGAATGCACCTAACCAAAATAATACACGTACATCTCGCCACACCTCAGTAACTTCATCGCTAGGATCGGCTTCAACCACTAAATAGCCATAAGATTTACTGCCTTTTGTAATCAACCGCCTAAATGCCACCGCTTCTGGTTCCATAATTTTAATAAACCAATCAGGTGCGTCAGGTTTATTAAAAAATTTGGCATTTTCTTCTTGCCCAATTAAGGGCTGGCCATACATATCTTCAAACCATGCTCGAATATGGCGCGTATCGCGTACGCTATCGACAATTAAAGCTAAACGGTTACTTATATCATTAGAAAATCGCAATGTCGGCAAGGCATTAATCAGTAGTCCTTTGGCTAATTGCGTGCTTGATGCCATTTCAGCAGCTAAGGCTTGTTTGGCATTTTTAACCATAAAAAAACCTGCAGCCATAAAATTAATTAATAATATAATGGTTACAATTACTACTATTCGAAATTTTAAACTCATAATTGATCGGTATTTTTGCTGAGATAAGCTAGAATTATCGCATATATTTTATTAGATCTTCAGGATTCCACTATGACAAGCAATCACGCCCTATTTTCTCAAGCCCAACAACATATTCCAGGTGGCGTAAATTCACCTGTTCGCGCGTTTAACGGTGTAGGTGGCGATCCAATCTTTTTCCGTGAAGGTAAAGGCGCATGGATCACTGATGAAGAAGGTAAGCGTTATATCGATTATATTGGCTCGTGGGGCCCGATGATTCTTGGCCATGCTGATGCTAATGTTATTAGCGCCGTTCAAACGGCGGCTGCCAAAGGCTTAGGATTCGGTACACCGACCTCCATTGAAATTGAAATGGCCGATACCTTATGCCGACTTGTGCCATCCATGGAATTGGTTCGCATGGTGAGCTCAGGAACCGAAGCCACCATGAGTGCTATTCGCCTTGCYCGTGGCTTCACSGGACGCGATAAGATCGTTAAATTTGAAGGCTGCTATCACGGCCATGCTGATTCATTATTAGTKAAAGCAGGTTCAGGYGCGCTGACATTGGGCGAGCCTTCCTCTGCCGGCGWYMCRGMYTCNNTASCKGWANAWMCGYTAWCGCTNNAAWMTRCNMYRMMCWWGANYTCTGTTCGTGAATGCTTTGCTGAACTAGCCGATCAAATTGCCTGCATTATCGTTGAACCTGTTGCTGGTAATATGAACTGTATTCCACCTCAAGATGGATTCTTGCAAGGCTTGCGTGAAATTTGTGACCAATCGGGTGCTGTGCTTATTTTTGATGAAGTTATGACCGGATTTCGTGTTGCCTTAGGTGGTGCGCAGCAATATTATGATGTTACGCCAGACCTAACAACCTTAGGTAAAATCGTCGGTGGCGGCCTGCCTGTTGGTGCCTTTGGCGGAAAACGCGAAATAATGGAATGTATTGCGCCATTGGGTCCGGTATATCAAGCAGGTACTTTGTCTGGTAACCCTGTTGCCATGGCGGCAGGCCTCGCTACACTTGCTGGCATACAATCACCTGATTTTCATGCCAAATTAAGTGCTACTGCTGAAAAATTAGTATCCGGCCTAAAAGAACGTGCCGATAAAGCGGGCATTGCATTTGCCACCAATCAAGTGGGCGGTATGTTTGGTCTATTTTTCACTGATGAAGATGAAATCACATGCTTTGAACAAGTGGTKGCTTGYGACCAAGARCGATTCAARAAATTCTTTCATGGCATGTTAGAACAAGGTRTTTATCTTGCSCCGTCATCGTATGAAGCAGGCTTTGTTTCAGCAGCACATGGCGATGCAGAAATTCAAGCAACCTTAGATGCCGCTGAAAAAGTGTTTGCAACACTTTAGATGTTAAAAAAATTATTTTGGCTTAACTCGAAATGAAGCTCGTTCTTCAATTTTCCCTAACGCTACTCATTTTATTCAGTCATGCAATTTACTCAAAAAATGCAGATATTTTATTACTCAAAACCTATGATGACTCACAAGACGTTACTGGCTGGTTAATGAGTGAAAAGCTAGATGGCATGCGCGCTATTTGGGATGGGGAAATGCTGAAAAGTCGACAAGGAAACCAAATCGCCGCACCTCAATGGTTCTTGCAGGCTTTACCTCCTTTTGCTTTGGATGGTGAACTTTGGACTCAACGTGGTAATTTTGAAAACATCATCTCCATTGTTCGCCAACAAAAACCTGATGATCGTTGGCAAACTATCAGCTACCAAATTTTTGAAGTACCTAATCAGCAAGGCGGCTTATTAGACCGGCTCGCTATTCTACAAAATTATTTAGAACAAAACCCCAGCGCATTTGTAACCATTATTCCCCAAACTACGGTTCAATCATCATCTCACTTAAAAACTGAATTAGATAAGGTCATTTCATTAGGTGGAGAAGGCTTGGTAGTTCGCAAGCCTTCTCTTCCATATCATAGCGGACGTTCAAGCTTCGCCCTAAAGGTCAAACAATATCAAGACACTGAGTGCACGGTGATTGCTCATAAAGAAGGTAAAGGTAAATACACCGGGAAATTAGGTTCATTGCAGTGTCAATTGCCATCAGGAGTAATATTTTATATTGGCTCAGGGCTGTCCGATCAACAACGGGAATATCCACCTTCAATAGGCAGTATAATCACGTTTAAATATTATGGT
The DNA here is from genome assembly GCA_002733335.1 of Methylophaga sp. GTDB lineage: Bacteria > Pseudomonadota > Gammaproteobacteria > Nitrosococcales > Methylophagaceae. The sequence goes on along the minus strand of NVVK01000003.1, from coordinate 39,645 downwards.
CTCACCAAAAACAATAAACCTCGTTTCCCCGTATTTCTAAGAATTAGGCAACCAGAATGAACACACTCTATTGGCACGATTATGAAACCTTTGGCATTGATCCCCGTTATGACCGGCCATCACAATTTGCAGGTATTCGTACCGATGAAGACTTAAATATCATTGGCGAACCGTTAATGATTTATTGCAAACAAGCCGATGATAGTTTGCCACATCCTCAAGCTTGCTTGATTACGGGCATCACACCGCAAGAGGCCAACGAAAAAGGGGTTATCGAAGCAGAGTTCATTCAACAAATTCATGATGAATTTAGCGTGCCTAATACCTGTGGTGTTGGCTATAACAGCTTGCGATTTGATGATGAATTTACTCGTTTCACCTTATATCGCAATTTTTACGATGCCTATGCCCGTGAATGGCAAAATGGTAATTCGCGTTGGGATATTATTGATATGGCACGTTTAACGCGCGCCTTACGCCCAGAAGGCATCAATTGGCCTGACCGTGAAGATGGCAAACCTAGTTTTCGATTAGAAGCATTAACTGCGGCTAATAATATTGAACATCAAGGTGCCCATGATGCCTTAGTCGATGTTTATGCCACCATTGCATTAGCAAAACTCATTAAAACTGCACAACCTAAATTATATGATTTTATTTACCAAAACCGCCGTAAACAGGCTGTTGCACCCTTATTAAATTTACGTGACCGTATCCCTGTTATTCACGTATCAAGAATGTACCCAAGTGAATACTGCGGCGCGGCGTTAGTGGTACCCATTGCCAAAGATCCCACCAATAATAACGGCATTATTGTTTATGATCTTCGTCATAGCCCTGAGGCACTCATTAATGAAGATGCCGACACACTACGAGAATGGCTATTCACCCGCACAGCGGATCTGCCCGAAGGCGTAACACGACCTGCATTGAAAACATTACATATTAATAAGTGTCCTGTCATCGTGCCAGAAAGTACACTTAATGATGCGGCGGCCGCACGCTTGCATATTGATCGTGAACAGCATTATCGTCATCTTCAAATGCTGAATGACGCTGGCGATCTAAGCCAAAAAATAAATGCTATTTTTGCTAAGCAAGACTATGAACCTATCGATGATCCYGAYGCCGCACTTTATGGCGGTGGTTTTTTCAGTGACAATGATAAGCGAAAAATGGATCTTATTCGCAATGCTGAAGCTGAACATTTAGCCGCCATGTCGGTTCCTTTCGAYGATCAACGCTTAGYYGAAATGCTRTTTCGATACCGCGCCCGCAACTGGCCAGAAAATCTTTCTGAAGAAGAACAGCAACAGTGGCAACAATATCGTCAACAACGACTCACCGRACAAAATGACAAAATACTGACATTACCACGTTTTTTYGAAACCATTGAAAATTGTCGAAAAGATGAGCTTAGCGTAGAACAAAATATTGTTTTAGATAAGCTGGAACAATACGGTCAGCAGATTGAAGTAGGGCTCAAATTATAATAAAGGCTGATTCACATTCATTGTGAAAAGTTTACTTCCTTAAAAAGCTAAATCAAGCTGTTTTTAGTTTAACCATTTATAATGGCGTAAAAATTGCTCATCCTTAATTACGTTAAATCTATAGCGTCAAAAAGCGGATATACAAGCAATGACTACTATCACATCAACAGGTATAGACTCTGCCCTACTTACTAGCAATCAAACAACAGTAGCATCACAGTCAAATCAGTCAAATACTGTCGAAGAATCTGACAGCACATCTAGTCTGGATAAAATTAACATCTCGACCAGAGCTCAAAAGATTCAACAATTAAATGAAGAGTTTTTTTCTAGCGGTGTTAAGACATTTCAAATCAGCCAAGACTTTATCCTCAGGCTAGAAGAATATGAATTTATTACGGCTGAAGAAGCGAATAAATTGAGCAGTAATGTCACTATTGATAACGCTAATGATGAGTCAACAGTCAGTAAGTTATCTGATTTTATTGATAACTTTACCACCGATATTCAAGAAGAAAGTCCAAACCACTCTATTATCGCGATCTTACAACAAGCTCAAACAGTTCTCGATAACTTTAACAGCCCAAGCCAAAGCAGTCTAAATATCAACATCCCACAAATTAATAATCAGCTACAAAGCTATATTGATTCTTCGGAACAACTAGCCAAATCTGATAGAAAACAATTGGATCAGTTAGTGTTGGCTTTAGGTGTTGCCAATATATTAACCCCCGGTACAAATACTACTGCCCAAATAGACAGCTACTTAGCCATCACTAAATTATGAGTTTAAACCTACATTTATTTAGAAACAGTTGAATACTATTTATCCAATGCAAGCTTAATATATTTTTCCAATTTTATAGGTTTAGTGATTGAGGCAAAACGTTCCAACGGCGCGACTCGCAGAACAGTAAAATGGCAAAATAAACGGTTTTAGATAAATTAGAATCCTATGGGAAATAGCTAAAAGTTGAACTTAGTTCACATTAATTCAAAATAATCGCTCTAAAGCTATCACCCTGTACCAACGTACAATATACATGTAGTCACCTGCATCGTACTATGGTGTCGAAATCATGAAAAAGCCAAACTTGGTGTGAATCAATGTGCGGAAAATTACAGGTCTTAAATCTAAGATGGCTGGATTGCTCTTGACGATATGTTTATCAAAAACTATAAATAATAACGACGAGACTAAAAATTATGAAAAAATTACTAATTGTTCTATTTAGCATATTTGCCATGGCGAATGCGAATGCAGCTACATTAACCGCTGATGCTGGCTGGTCAGAATTCGATTTTAGTGGTACTGGAAGCGCTTGGACTGATACCTTTACCTTTACCATTACCCAAGCATCAACACTAACAGTAACAGATGCTTTTCAATCTGGTGACATTTTTGAAGTGTTTGCGGGTGCTTCAAGTTTAGGTCTAACTTCAACGCCAACCGGAGTTTTAGGCCAACAAATAAGTAGTAACTATGATGCTGCAGCGGCATCATCTGATTGGTCAACGGGCATGTGGACATTTTTAGCCGGTACGTACACTATTTCTGGTATTGTATTTGATTCGCCATTCAATTTTGGTAGTGCGGCATTGCGTTTAGATACAGGTGTTTCAGCCGTACCCGTACCAGCAGCATTATTCTTATTTGCACCCGCATTATTAGGTTTCTTAGGCTTACGTCGTAAAGTAACAACGATCGCTTAAACGCTCGGCTAAATTAAAAACTGTAACGCAAAAGCCGTGATGACTTTCATCACGGCTTTTTTATGCCTATTGTTTTTACCATGCCGAATATAATGTGATCAGTTAAACTAGCCCGATGAAACCCCATACATCGCTCATCCTTTCCACGCTTAATGCGCGCTATATGCATACTGCTTTTGGTTTGCGTTATCTGAAAGCTAATTTAGGTGAGCTCAAAGAGAGCGCTAAACTATTAGAATTCACCATTCAACAGCTCCCTATCAATATCGTTGAGAAATTACTTATAGATGAACCCAAGATCATTGGTTTTAGCGTCTATATTTGGAATGTAAGTGAAACCTATAATGTAGTGGCAATGTTAAAACAGATAGCACCTGATGTAATTATTATATTGGGTGGCCCCGAAGTGGGACATTATCCTGATGTGCCTGCGGTAGCCGACTTAGCAGATTATGTTATTTCTGGCCCAGGCGAGGTCAGTTTTCCTGAATTATGCCAACAAATACTAGCTGGCAATCAACCCGAGCAAAAATTTATTGAAGGGAAGACCATTCCACTCAATGAACTTGTCTTGCCTTATGAACTTTATACTGATGAAGATATTCGTAACCGTCTGATTTATGTTGAAGCGTCACGTGGCTGTCCGTTCAAATGTGAGTTTTGTTTATCGGCCTTAGATAAGACGGTGACCGCCTTCCCCCTCGATGCTTTTTTTGAAGCAATGGATAAATTACTGCAACGCGGCGTGCGTAATTTTAAGTTTATAGATCGTACTTTTAATCTTAAAATAAGCACCAGCATCGCCATTTTAGAGTTCTTTCTAGACCGTATGAGCGATGACTTATATCTTCATTTTGAAGTTGTGCCTGATAATTTGCCTGAAAAACTTAMAGTCGTTTTACAACGCTTCCCTAACAATAGTTTGCAGTTTGAAATTGGYGTGCARACCTTTGATKCWGATATTCARARMYTGATCAGTCGTAAACAAAACAATGAKAAAACAAAGGCMAATATTGTTTGGCTAAGAGAAAATACAGGGGCACATTTACATACCGACTTAATTTTTGGATTACCCAGCGATACCTTCGATAATTTCGGTGATAGTTTTAACCAACTTGTTGCGCTCAAGCCCCATGAAATTCAAATGGGTATATTAAAACGTCTCCGTGGTGCGCCGCTTAATCGTCATAATGAAAAATATCAACTTCGCTACAATCCYGAAGCGCCTTATAATATTCTMAGCACAAAAGATATTAGCTTCTCAGAAATGCARCGTGTTAATCGCTTTGCCCGTTATTGGGATATGRTCGGCAATTCAGGTCGCTTTAACAATACCTTGCCTCTGATATTAGGCGAGCAGCCTTTTCAACGATTTATGCAGTTATCTGACACATTGCACCTACTCGCAGAAAGCACATGGAAGATTGCATTAAAACGCTTATTTGAGATGATTTATATCATTCTTACCCAACACCTATCTTTATCAGAAAAAATAGTGAAGCAAGTTTTGGCCTTAGATTATAGCCGTGCGAAATTAAAAGGTATTCCGGCCTATGAACAAGATAGTGTTGTCGTAAAGAAAAAGAAATCGGGCGTAGCAAATAAGCGTCAGCTATCGCATCAATAAGCAACTATCTGGTCTATGTCAGCCTAATAAAATTTGAGAGCGCTAATTATCTAGGTTCAGCCTCTAAGTTTGCTTACGCTATTATTCTGTTAATATCAGCATAAAATAATTAACTACTATAAATTAAGCCCAAAAGACTATGACAGATATTCTTATTGTAGATGATGATCCCCATATCCGTGAGGTGATTAATTTTGCACTTGAAAAAGCAAACTTTTCGGTCACGCATGCGCGTGATGGCCAGCAAGCATTAAGCCTTTTTAAAGAATCAACTTATCAATTGATTGTGATGGATATTAATATGCCTGAAATGGATGGATTGGAGTGTTGCCAACAAATTCGTAAAACATCCGATATTCCCATTTTATTTTTATCCTCGCGAGATGATGAAATTGATCGTATTTTAGGCCTTGAAATAGGCGGTGATGATTATGTTACAAAACCTTTCAGCCCCAGAGAATTAGTGGCACGGGTTAAGGCGATTCTTAAGCGTACACAGCTGACAAAATCCCCTCCAGCGACTACGAATGAAGAGAATCGATTTAATCATGGTTTATTAAGTTTAAACATTGAGCAACATATGGCGTGGTGGGATGAACAGCCGGTTTCATTAACCGCCATTGAGTTTTCAATATTAACTCAAATGATAAAACAACCTAAGTATGTTTATAGTCGTGATGCGATTATGGACGGCGCTTATCAACATAATATCGTAGTAAGCGATCGCACAATTGATAGCCATATTCGTCATATTCGACAAAAATTTGCAGACAATGGCTGTGATAGTATTATTTTGACTCAACATGGTGTGGGGTATAAATTAAGTCCATGCTGTTAAACGCTACGCCTCATTTTAAACGGCTATTTCGTTTACGCAGTATTTTACTATTGGTGATGCTATCAGTATTACTTTTACCCTTAAGCAGTTTGTATTTTTTTCGTTTTTATGAAAATGAATTGGTTCGTAAAACAGAATTAGAGTTGATTACCCAATCAGCCGCTTTTTCAGCTGTTTACCGTGAGCTCATTMATAAAAATMATTATAATAAAAATGGACAATATACACCTATCATGCCTCAATTAGATCTATCCAAACAGTCTATTTTAGCCCGCCGTCCTCATGGCCAAACAAGCACCCTACTCATCGATCCGATTGCCCAACATGCCGGTGAGCAGATGCAAACTATTTTACGTAATACTCAGCAATTCACCTTGGCGGGCATGCGTATTTTAGATAAMAATGGAGTTGTCATTGCGGGTGGCAATGAGCTTGGTCTATCTTTTGCYCATGTTGAAGAAGTGCACACTGCATTAASRGGYCATTATCATGCMGTATTRCGYGATCGYGTGTCTGATAGCCCTCAACCRTCTCTTGCATCGCTTAGCCGTGGTAGTGGTATTCGCGTATTCACCGCTTTTCCGATCATGGATCARGGYCARTTATACGGCGTWGTYTAYCTTTCTCGYACCCCACAAAACATTCTAAAACATCTTGATGGCATTAAAGGCCGCGTGCTACTYATTGCCTGYTTATTATTAGGGGTCACCAGCCTTATTGTATTGTTTATTTCGGCRCGTTTATCTCGGCCMATTAGAGAGCTTATTGAGCAAACTAAGAAAGTGACTCAAGGTGAAATTAAAACCATATCCGTGATTAAACAGCCCGGTACCTATGAGCTGGCTGAGCTGTCTACTAGCTTTGCTGAAATGTCACAGACCTTGAATGAGCGTTCTCATTATCTGGCACAGTTTGCCGGCCATGTATCACATGAATTTAAGACACCGCTTACCTCCATGCAAGGCAGCTTAGAATTATTGCAAGATCACTTTGATGACATGCCCGAAGCACAACGCCAACGATTTTTATCTAATCTACAAGAAGATACAAAACGACTAGAAAACCTCGTCACAAGATTATTAGAACAAGCCAGAGCTGATACATTGCAAAGCTCAACCGAAACAAGCAATCTAGTTAATGTGTTGCGGGCATTACAGTCAGTTTATAAAGACAAAAAACTCAGCTTATTATTTAAAGATGACATAACRCARCGCCTYKCTATTTCGAATGATGCATTAACACGAATATTGACTAATTTGTTTGAAAACAGCCTGCAACATAGTGCGAGCGAAGTGATCATTGAAGCATCRCCAACAGCTACCCAACTCATCCTCACCATTCACGATAATGGTGCTGGTATTTCTTCATCGAATCAAAAACGTATCTTCACGCCCTTTTTTACTACGCGTCGAGAAACCGGTGGCACAGGATTAGGTTTGGGGATTATTGAATCAACCCTCAAAGCTTGGGGTGGCAGCATTAAACTTAAAGACGTGAGCCAAGGCGCTTGTTTCATTATCACCCTCAATACACCTTAAATGTGCAGATCGTGTGCAAGCCTATTGTTGCTTCTGCACAAAAAATACTTAAATCCCCCATCATAACTCCACGYCCTARCCTTAACCTTGTTACTGCTTCTTATAACTAAAACAAGGTGTACATCGTATGGAATATATTTTTGGACTTATCGGTATTTTATTTTTGCTGGCRGGCTTAGCYGGCATCGTTTTTTTTGCTCTTTTYATGGCCAGAAAAGTAGGMTTTTTCAAACCTAATCCTGATGGCTACGTCGGCAATGGCAATGGTGTTAAACGTTATCTCTCAGATTTTAAACGCCTGAGCAACTCGCTGGTATTCCGCTTTGGGCTTATTGCTGTTTTAGTAGGATTAATGAATATCCCCCTTTCAATGGTCGAAGATATTATTCACGAGCGTAGCAGTCTACATCACTCTGTATTATACGATATATCTAACACTTGGGGCCAAAAACAAGTAGTAAGAGGGCCAGCACTCATCGTACCTTATACTGAAAAAATAATAACCGTTAAAGTGCACACCGATACCAATGGTTTTGAACGTAAAGTGAATAAAACCACGTATAAACAACGCACCGCTATCATATTACCTGAAGATTTAAATATTAAGGCCGACTTAATCTCAACCACTAAGAAACGTAGCTTATATGAAGCCTTGGTTTATACCGCTGATATTAAAATAAGCGGTCATTTCCAGCGTCCTAATATTAATAACCTGTCAGAAAAAATTGATACCATCCACTGGGATAAAGCATGGTTTACATTAGGTATTTCAGATAGCCAAGCTATTAATAGCATTTCGAGATTATCGTGGAATTCAAATAATGTCACAAACCAACAAATCGATTTTGGACCAAGCACAAAATTAAGCAAAGCCATTCCACATGGATTTCATGCGCCAATCGACCTGTCTGCAAGTGAACTGACATCTGAACAGACTAACTATAACTTCTCACTCTCCATGAACATCAATGGTAGTGAAGGATTTTACTTTAGTCCATTGGGTAAAAAGACCAATGTAAATATTGTTTCTGACTGGCCTCACCCTAGCTTTCAAGGAAATGTTCTGCCCGTAAAACCTGAAATCACTACAGAAGGATTTGATGCAAATTGGTCTGTGACCAGCTTAGCTAGAAGCTACCCTCAGATGTGGACAGTAGAAACAGAAAACCACGACCTGAATGAATTTACTGCAGGTGTAGATCTATTTGAAGCCGATTCACTCTATTCAAAAATAACGCGGTCAATAAAATATGGTTCGCTGTTTTTTATCCTGACCTACATTACCTTTCTATTATTTGAATTAGGTATCCAAAAACGTCTTCACTTAGTGCAATATGGCATGATTGGMTTAGCATTATCGATGTTCTATTTAACCCTGCTTTCACTGGCTGAGCARACTAGTTTCTTTATCGCYTATATCGCCGCCGCGAGTATTATYATCAGYATGATAAGCCTCTATTCCTATGCCGCATTAAAAAGTGTCAGTCGAACAAGCCTTATTGCTGCACTATTATCAGGACTCTATTTCATGCTTTATTCATTACTAAAACTAGAAGACCATGCCCTCATGGGCGGCACAGCACTCTTGCTTATTATTCTTGCTGTGATGATGTACTTAACCCGTAATATTGGTAAAGAAACAGTGTAAATAACCGTTCGTCTCTAGATTGACGGTAAGTTTAATTCGTCAATCTAGGGGCTTTTTTATTTCAGCTAATTAATATTAAGCGCCAGCTATCGCAGTAATAATTCACTAGGATTAAGATAAAACATTTTCTTCCAGCCCTGTGTGGCGCTATCAACTCGCCAAATATAGGGCAATAAGCTCACAATAGAATAATGTACATGCGGTGGTTTTCCTTTTGCATTGCCACTGTCACCAACCAAGCCGATTTGCTCTCCACCTTTAATCCGCTGCCAACGCTTGACGGCAGAAAACTCTAAATGGGCATAATAATGTAAGCGCCATTTGGGGCCTATGCTTAGAATCACTTTGCCACCACGCGCTAGCTCGCCAGTGTAAAGCACAATAGCAGGCCCCGATGAAAGCAAGCCTTTACCCTTATCAGCAAAAATATCGATCCCTTTATGCACACCTGAAGCACCCCATGGCTCATACCAAAATGATTGTGCATTCCAATCATTTGATGTCGCTGATTCAACGGGAATGAGCAATTTTTCAGGAATTAGAAATCCTGTTACTACAATAATAGTAACTAAGATTAAGAGGAGTTTTTTTATAGCCACTTATACTTATTTATATGCTGCTGCACTTTTCTCTAGCGCTGTACATTCCGCTGTATCCGTTGCACCATCCATTAATTGTGCGCAACTTAATGACGACAAACTCACCATGCAAGCGCTAGCCTGTTTACGTAAATCATCCTGTTTTTTAATGCTGTCATTGCTAAATTCTGTCGCCATTGCCTGACACATTCCATCCATCGACGACAGTACCATCGATTTCATATCGGCTGACATATCCTGCCCTTCTAACTCCGCTAAGGCACACGACTTTATTTTTTCACATAACTGCAAAGACTGCTGATCAATCGTATCAGCGGATACGATTTGAACCACGCTTAAAAACACTATAGCGACGATGTATTTCATTTTTTCACCTATATTTCCATGCTTAAACAATTAATTTACTTAATGTTCTAAATTCTGGGTGTTTTGCATCAGACAGCCATTCGAATAATACCGATTCTGTATTGGTAATGATGACACCCGCTTGGCGAAGCCGTTGCAGTGCATTATCCTTATTTTTCTGGCTACGCGAACAAACAGCATCGTCAACTACGAATACTTGAAAACCATGTGCCAGCAAGGCCAGTGCCGTTTGTAATACGCAGATATGCGTTTCCATGCCGGTTAAAATAACTTGTCGCCGGTGACTAGCTTCTAATGACGACATAAATCCTTCTGCCTCAGTACATGAGAAGCAGGTCTTTTCTACTTTATCAGATGATGCAATATGAGATTGCAATGCTGCTACTGTTTCGCCCAATCCTTTCGGATATTGTTCCGTCACCCTCATAGGCACACGTAAGGTATTTGCAGCCTGCACTAAAATAGCGGTCTGCTCGACCATAACACTGCCTGCCTGTTCGGGCATGGCGGTAAACAAACGCTGTTGAATATCAATAACGACTAAAAAACTGTTCTCTTCCGTCAATACCATTGATGCAGATGCAGCAGCCATCTTTATTTATTTAGATAACCATTGGTTAATCTGTTCTAAATCAGCTTGCTTAATCGAACCCGCTGCTTGTTTTAAACGGAGACTAGACAGTATGTAATCATAACGCGAACTGGCATAGTCTCTTCTCGCGCGAAATAAATCACGTCGTACATTTAAAACATCAACCGTAGTACGTGTGCCGACGTGATATCCGGCTTCTGTTGCTTCCAATGCTTTTTCATTTGAAACAACTGCTTGTTTTAACGCTGCTACTTGGCTAATACCTGACATCACACCGTTATATGCTTCACGGCTTTGTCTCACAACACTTCGACGTTGTAACGCTTCATTCTGCATCGCTTGGCTTAATTTATGCTCTGCTTCACGGGTTTGTGATCGCACACGGCCACCGACATCAAATTCCATATTAAACTGTAAACCTAATATTGATTGATGCGTTTTTGAAGCGCCAAAGCTGCCATCACTAGAAGAATCATAAGCACGCTGTCCCACTAAATCCAAGCTTGGATAATGGCCGCTTTTTTGTAATTTTATTGTTTGCTTAGAATCTTCAACCGCAAATTGAGCAACGGCAATCGCTGGATTCTGAGCAAGTGCATTATTGCTCCATTGTTCAATATCTTCTGGTTGTGGTCTTATTGGTTCAGCGGCCTCTATTAATGGCGCCAATGTCTCAACATATTGGCCTAATGGCTCACGTAAGCGTTCTTTACTATTTTCCACTTCATTTTGAGCTTGAATAACAGCAGCATGTGCTAAATCATAAGCGGCCTGTGATTCAGTAACATCGGTAATGGTTGCAATGCCTACATCAAATCGTTGATTAGTTTGTTCAAGTTGACGTGCAATGGCTTCACGCTCTGCGAAAGCAAAGGTTTCATCATCTTGTTGCTCTAGCACATCAAAATAACGTTCTGCTACGCGCACCATTAAGTCTTGCAACACCACCGCATAATTTGCCGCAGCCTGCTCAATCGCAATGGCTGCTTTATCTTGTTGAATAAAATTTTGTTTTTGATACAAGGGCTGCGTAATCGTTAATGCATAACCATGAGTATTAAAATCTCGTTGTCCACCTAGATTCAATCCACCTACGCCTTGTGTTGAGGTATCTTGCCAATTACGGTTTGTATTCGCACTAAGTCCCACTGTCGGTAAAAAATTAGATCTGCTTTGTGCATCTAACTCACCAATTGCAAGTTGTGCTGCATACTCTGCTAATATTTGCGGATCATTTTTTAACGCTATTTGATAAACATCTAGCAGATCTTCTGCATAACTATTTGCTGAAGAAAGCATTAATCCTATCAGTGAAACTATCGTAAATCTCTTCATTTTTTATCCCTTTAATAAACCGTCATGCTTGCATCAACATCCGTAGCCCATCCATTCATGCCACCTACTAAGTTGATAATATCGCTAAAACCCATTTGCTCTAAAAACTGTCCAATCTGGTCACTGCGTTTCCCAGAGCGACAGATCACAATCACGGTCTTATTTTTATGTTCTTCTAATGTATTTAATTGGCCGGGTACGCTCTGCATCGGAATATGAATGGCATCATCAAGCATGCCAAATTGTAATTCTATCTCTTCCCGTACATCTATCTTTACGGTTGTAACACCGGTGGCTAAAAAGTCGCGTAATTCTACCGCATTCATCTGTTTCATATTTTTCTCTTAAAACTTAAATTCAGGCAGTTTCTCTGCATTCATCATGGCGGGGATACTCGTTTCAAACACAGTATCCGTCTGCCATTCTCGCTCTGCTATACGCCGTATAATCTGCACCGTCATATTATTTCCTTTTCCTACAACAGCTAACATTCGCCCACCTATCGTCAAACTTTGTAAGTATGTCTCTGGAATGATTTCAAATGATGCTGAAGTAAAAATCACATCAATACGATCTGCCAACGGCCAACCGTGTGATGCATCACCAATATGAAAGGTCACATTCGTTACTGCTGCCTGTTCTAAATTATTTTGAGCCGTTGCTGACAGTTCAGGCACGATCTCCACCGTTGTAATGTGGTTTGCTAATTGCGCTAAAATAGCCGTTAGGTAACCTGTTCCTGTACCAATTTCAAGCACATTCTCTTCCGCTTGAATATCAATAGCCTGCAATAATCGTCCTTGCAATACTGGCGGTAACATGACTTGTCCATAACCAATCGGAAGGCTAGTATCAGCATACGCAATGCCAGATAGCTCATCCTCTACAAACTGATCGCGTGCAATATTTTTTAATGCTTCTAAAACGCGTGGATTTAACACATCACTCGGACGCACTTGTTGCTCCAGCATATTAAAATGCGCATTATCAATATTTGGTAACATTCTTTATCCTTCAGCTAAACTCAGTATTTAATGCCAAAAATAAGTATCTTCTTATATAGCAGCAAGTATAGACTATTTTCCTTAATGCAAAACAAAGCCTTTTAACTTTTATCAATCTTAGCCCATGTATCACGCAAGGTAACCGTACGGTTAAAAACCAAATCACCTTCTTTACATAGTTTGCTATCAGCACAAAAATACCCTTCTCGCTCAAACTGATAGACCCTACCTGGCTGAGCCCCAGCTAAACTTTTTTCTACGATACTATTGGTGAGCGTAATCAATGAATCTGGGTTTAAGTGTGATGTAAAATCATCAACGTCTTTATCACTATCGGGATGAGGATGCGTAAACAGGCGATCATAAACTCGTATTTGTGCTTTCACTCCATGCTCTGCGGAGACCCAATGAATTACACCTTTAACTTTACGACCCTCGGGATTTGCACCCAATGTGGCAGGATCATAACTGCATAGAAGCTCAATAATTTCATCATTCTCGTCTTTTATCACTTCATCACATCGAATCACATAGGCATTTCTAAGACGTACTTCTTTATCTTTAACCAAACGYCTAAATTTGTTATTTGCTTGCTCTTTRAAATCAGCRCGATCAATATARAGTTCACGCGTGAAAGGTACAATGCGTGTTCCCATKTCTTCCTTTTGAGGATGGTTAGGCGCCGTTARTTCCTCAGTYTKYCCTTCTGGATAATTRGTGATGATCACTTTTACAGGGTTYAATACWGCCATTGCACGTGGTGCATGTTCGTTTAGTTCTTCACGAATGCAGGCGTCTAAGATTTCCATTTCAACCGAATTATCTGCTTTTGTAACCCCTATACGCTCACAAAACTCACGTATTGCTGCTGCCGGATACCCTCTTCTACGCATACCCGATAGGGTAGACATTCGGGGATCATCCCAGCTATCAACAAGATTATTTTCTACTAATTTTGTAAGCTTTCGCTTACTGGTAATCGCATATTGTAARTTSAGSCGAGAAAATTCAATTTGTTTAGGTTTGTTTTCAATATTGAGTTTTTCTAAAAACCAATTATAAAGTGGCCGGTGATCCTCAAATTCCAATGTACARATAGAATGGGTAACGCCTTCAATCGCATCAGAAAGACAATGTGTATAGTCATACATAGGATAAATRCACCACTCAYTGCCTGTTTGATGATGCACGACATTTTTGCGAATACGATAAAGTGCAGGATCGCGCATATTGACATTAGGCGATGCCATATCRATTTTGGCACGTAATAAACATWCCCCATCATCAAATTCACCCGCACGCATGCGTGCAAATAAATCTAAATTTTCTTCAATACTACGATCACGATAAGGACTATTTTTTCCTACTTCCGTTAATGTGCCGCGATATTCACGTGTTTGCTCAGCATTCAAATCACAGACATAAGCATCACCTTGTTTGATCAATTGCACCGCATAATCAAATAGTTGCTCAAAATAATTTGATGAAAAAAACAGTCGCTCTTGCCAATCAAAACCTAACCAACGCACATCTTCTTCAATCGCTTGGACAAATTCTTCGTTTTCTTTTTGCGGATTAGTATCATCAAAACGTAAATTACATAAACCGTCATAATCCTTTGCTATACCAAAATTCAAACAAATTGATTTCGCATGACCAATATGTAAATAACCATTTGGCTCAGGAGGAAAACGCGTATGGACTCGCCCTTCATATTGTCCAGATTCATTATCAGCATTAATGATATTACGAATAAAATTACTTGGTTTTGTTCTGTCGTCGCTCATTGGTTTCTCTAATATTTCACTTTTAACACTTGGATTTAGTTGCAATATTGTATCATGCTCACATTAAAGATAAGTGAGATTCAATTATGGAAACAGTCACGTTCGCTGCAGGATGTTTTTGGGGAATAGAAGCACAATTTAGACAAGTAGAAGGCGTGCTTTCAACTCGTGTTGGTTATATGGCTGGCCATACTGAACAACCAACATATAAATTAGTCTGCACAGGAACAACCGGACATGCCGAAGTCACTGAAATTACCTTTAATCCAGACATTGTTCATTTTTCTAGCTTGCTTGAACTATTTTGGAATATGCATAATCCGACAACCTTAAACCGTCAAGGCCCCGATATAGGAACACAGTATCGTAGTGCCATTTTTTACCATAACGAGCAACAACAACATATTGCCATTGAGTCAAAACAAAARCKAACAGARAKKRGCKMTTAYCCKAAYCCYATTGTGACTGAAATTGTGGAGAAAGAAACCTTCTGGCCAGCAGAAGAATATCACCAATGTTATCTCGAAAAGAAAGGCTTAGGCAGCTGCCATTAACCTTTAGTCMCGCGATGAAACAATGGCTGATGCACCGATTCACGCGAAAATTGCCAACAAGCAACTAAAATGGCAAKACATGTAAAAGCGATTAAGACCAGAACATCCGTCATYAYTGAAAAATCGGTCGCCACATTAGGCACAGCATGCTTAAGTAAATCAACCCCATAACTAAAGGGGTTTGCCASCACGATATAGCGTAAAAATTCAGGCAGTTGCTGCACCGGATATAACGCACCACTTAAGAAGAATAACGGRAAAATAAAGAAGTTCATTATCACAGCAAAATTATCAATGCTCTTAGAATAAACAGCTATTAAACCGCCTATCGCGGCACAACACATTGCCGTTAACAATGCTGCCGGCAAYAACATTAAAGCAATTTTGGCACTTATCAGCCCCAATAAAACAAGTAGGAACAGTAATAATATTGCCTGAACCATTGCCGTAAGCGTGGCGGCAATAAGCTTCGCTAAAACAATCCAATAATGCGCTATAGGTGCAATCATCATCATTCGCATTACACCAAACTCTTTGTCATACACCAGTGTCAATGCTGATAAAAGTGCTGCAAATAATAAGGTCATCGCCAATATTCCTGGCACTAGAAATGTTAAGTAGCCATCTTGCTGCTGACTTTGCAACATACTGCCCACACCCGATCCAATCACGAATAACCAGATCATAGGCCGTACCATTGCACTGATCAATCTAGCACGTTGACGAAATAATTTACTCATTTCACGGCCAACTACTGCTTTAACAGGACGCCAACTCATTTTTCACTTCCTACTGTATCTGGAGCACAAAATCGCCATAGATAAACATCATTCAAATTAGGTTTTCGCCATTGCATTGAAGATACGGTATCGCCTAATGTTTGCTGTAAGGTAAAGAAATCCACATCACTGGCACTAATTTTAAAGCTTAATTGCTGATCTTCTTGAATGGGAGCACCAAATAAAGGACTCAGTTGATTTATAATATCGTCTGGTTTATCGGCATCAATTTCAAGAATATATTCGGCCAACTGCGTAATTAACTCCGAGGGTGCCCCGCCCTTTTCTAAATGACCCAACTGTATAAAATCAACATGGTCACAGGCCGCAGCTTCTTCTAAATAATGTGTGGTTAAGAATACAGTCATGCCCTCATCTCGACGCAGCTTGTCAACAAAACGCCAAATCGAACGACGATTCGGTAAATCCAAACCGATAGTAGGCTCATCTAAAAATAATACTTTCGGCTTGTGTAAAACACCTCGAGCAATGTCTACCGCCCGGCGTTGCCCACCTGATAAGGCTACTAATTTCTGTTTCCGTTTTTCTTGTAAGCCAAAAACAGATAACAATTCATCAATACGCTTATCTGCCTCACTCGGTGATAAGTTATAAAGCGCAGCGGCAAACTTTAAATTGTCATCAATCGACATAGTGCGATCAAGCGCTGAGTCTTGAAACACTAAGCCAACGGTTCGACGAATAGCAACAGGATCATCAATTATCTTTTGACCGGCAATCCAAGCATCTCCCTGTGTTGCCGACGTCATGGTTGTAAGCATATGAATAGTCGTGCTTTTGCCGGCACCATTTGGTCCTAACAAGCCATAGAATTGTCCCGCCTCAATCTCTAAATCAAGCGCATTAACAACAACGGTCTGGCCATATTGCTTGGTCAGACCTTGCGCTTTAATTGCTAAATCAGCGGGCACTTATTATTCTAGAGTTTTTAGGGTTTCGGAAAACTAATGCTTTTTGCTCCACTGTCGGTTTCGCCGCTTCTTCACGGCCAGCAGCAATCGCTTCATCAATTAAATGACGGTTTGGAGATTTACTACAGACTGGATCCGTATTACTTGCATCACCTGTCAACATATACGCCTGACAACGACAACCACCAAAATCTTTTTCTTTCTCATCACAAGAACGACAAGGTTCTGTCATCCAGTCAAAACCACGGTACTTATTAAAGTCATCCGAGCCATTCCAGATTTCATCAATCGACATATCACGCACATTAGGTAGCGTCATGCCCGGCAATTCACGAGCGGCATGACAAGGTAAAGCAGTACCATCAGGTGTGACCGTTAAAAAAACATTACCCCAACCATTCATACAGGCCTTAGGGCGGTCTTCATAATAATCAGGCACCACATAGTAAATCTTCATTTTACCTTTTTGTTCTTCTTGATAACGATGTGCCACAGCCTCAGCTTCAACGAGTTGTTCTTTCAGCGGCATTAATTGGTCACGATTATGCATAGCCCAACCATAATATTGTGTGGTTGCTAGTTCTACATAATCTGCTTCTAATTCAATGCATAAATCTAAAATTTCATCGACTTGTTCAATATTTTGGCGATGCGTTACAAAGCATAAAACCATCGGGTAGTCATTGGCTTTAACGGCTTTTGCCATTTCAATCTTATGTTTAAAGGCATCGGTGCCCGCAATAAGATTATTAAGATCTTCTGAGCTTGCCTGAAAACTAACTTGAATATGGTCTAAACCTGCTTCTTTAAATTCGGCTACTTTAGCTGCATCCATACCGACACCTGATGTAATCAAGTTGGTATAAAAGCCCATTTTTCTAGCTTCTCTAATTAATATAGGTAAATCATGACGCATTAACGGTTCACCACCAGACAAACCTAATTGCGTCGCACCCATTTCACGTGCTTGTCGAAATACCGTTAGCCATTCTTCTGTCGTTAATTCACTTTTAATCTTTGCAAAATCCATCGGGTTAGAACAATACGGACATTGCAATGGACAAGCATAAGTCAGTTCTGCCAATAGCCATAATGGCTGACGAATTTGATCACGTACATGCCCAATAGAACTCCCTATACTGCCTACCGCTCTATCAGGTGTTTTATTTTCTGAGCCAGTCATTTTTATATGCCTCATCTAAAAACGAATAAACATCTTCGGCTAAATCTGCACCATTAAAGGCCGCCGTTAATTCCGCAATATGTTCTGCAACTGTCTGTTCTTTTTCACTAATTAATTTAACTATTTCACCTGCGCCACCATTCAACTTCACCATACCTTCTGGATAAAGCAATACATTGCAGTTTTGTGCCGGTTCCCATTGAAAACGATAACCTTGTGCCAACACCAATACAGTATCATCGTTAAATTCGCGTTCACTCATAATTCAACCTCAAAAGTATACGGAGGACGTTTTTCAATATAAGCCATCCACATTGCGTCACACATTGTCCATAATACATCTAATTTGAATTGCAAAACATCTAAAGCACGTTCTTGCTCTTTACGCGTTTTATAATAATCCAGCGTAATATCCAAGCCATGCTGCACATCTCGACGTGCTTCTGTTAAACGCTTACGGAAATAAGCATAGCCCTTTTCATCAATCCACGGGTATAACCTAGGCCAATTATCTAAACGATGTTGATGAATCTTCGGTGCAAACATTTCTGTTAACGATGAGCTAGCAGCCTCTTGCCACGGTCTCTGGCGTGCAAAATTAATATAGGCATCAACGGCAAAGCGTACACCGGGTAAAACATGTTCTTCAGACCACAATTCCTCACGTGTTAAGCCTACTGACTCACCCAATTGTAACCATGCTTCGATACCACCCACATCGTCTTCGTAACCATCATGATCTAAAATACGTTGAACCCAATGTTTACGCACATCACGTTCTGGACAATTTGCCATAATCGCTGCGTCTTTTACAGGGATTGCCGTTTGATAATAAAAACGATTAGCAACCCAACCCTGCACTTGTTCTTTATTCATTTCACCCGAATGCATTTTCACATGCAAAGGATGACGCATATGATAAAACTCTTCTTTAGCACGTAATTTTTCTTCAAATTCTTCACGTGTCCATGGTGTACTTTCTGACATGGTATTTCCTCGTATTCTATATTTTATAATTCTATATCTAATCCATCATAAGCCAGCTCAATACCGGCTTCATTCAATATCTGGCGTTGAGGAGACTCTTCGTTCAAAATGGGATTAGTATTGTTAATGTGGATTAAAATCTTACGCGGTTTATCCATTGCATTAAGAATGCTCATAATGCCACCATCACTTGATTGATCCAAATGGCCCATTTCACTCGCGCGCTTATCACTAATCCCTTCTTTAGACATTTCATCATCGGTCCACACCGTACCATCGATCAAAATACAATCTGCATTTCGCATATACTCCAGCACATGATCTTCAGCAACACCTAAACCGGGTGCATAGAACAGACTTTTACCAGTACGGGTATCTTTAATATTCATGCCGATATTATCACCAGGAACAGTATTTCCACGGTGTGGTGAATACGGTGGCGCCTCGCTTTTCAAAGGCACGGCAGTAAATTCTAAGCCTTCGGCACTTGGAATGGTAAATACGGATTGGTCTGTCGCAATTTCATGGTGATTAATTCCACGGAAATGGCTCAAAATATTAAACACAGGAAACCCAGACGTTAAGTCTTGCCTTACTGCCTCGGTGGTATAAATTTCCCATGGTGCAATATGTTCACGCAATGTTAATAAGCCTGTCACATGATCAATTTGTGCATCCGTAATCACAATGGCACTAATCGCAGTATCGCGCACAGAACGACAGGGTTGTATCGCAGGGAAATCATCCATTTGCTTCTTAATATCAGGGGATGCATTAAACAAAATCCAATCCGTACCATTCGCACTAATCGCAATAGATGATTGCGTACGGCGTGTTGCCTTAATAGTACCTTCACGTACGCCCTTACAATTCTCACAATTACAATTCCACTGCGGAAAACCACCACCAGCACCTGAACCTAAAACATGTATATACATAACTATAATTTCCGTTGAGTCACAACTAAATCAAATAATCCTGTCTAGCAAAACCATTTGATTTAGTGATGAAATAATTGAGGCCAAGTAAAAACTTGGCCTCAATTATAATACGTCACAACAGATATTAACGGTTGCAGATGTACATTGTTACTTCAAAACCGAAACGCATATCTGAATATTCTGGTGTAGTCCACATAATAAATTCTCTCTTTTTTATATCTGTCTGAGACATTTCAAACAGTACATAGAATAGTACACAGCTATTAAATTACTTTCGTCAGGAATAATCCACTACACCTATCAGGATTTTCCTTATTTAACCTGAACCATTAATTAGGTATAGTCAGCAAAACTATAACCAACAATGACTTATAACAAACCAATCAACTACGTCCGCCAAAATCGCGGGCCGGTTATTGAGGCTTTAAATATAAAATGATTAATAAAGAATTTATAAAATTCAATCTTGCACAAGCAAAAGAAAAATTAGATGAAACACTCAAAAATATAGAAAACGACCCCGAGTTTTCTGATGTCGAGTTTCAAATGTCACTAGAGCTGATATATCATCATTTAAATTTTTCTTGGAATGCAAGGGATGTCGCAGAAAAAAGAGCAATAAACTGTTCTAACAAAGATTATACAGAATGGTCAAAATTTCCAGTTGATGAATTAAATGAATATGAATAAAGCATCTAACAAAAAGTTCAAGTTTATTCGCTGTCGCTCACGGGACACCTCCGCTACGCTGCGGCTCCTTAACTAGATCATTAGGTGCAAATGTTCTCAAAAGCTCTTAATTTTATAAAAACCGTTCTGTTCCTTATTCTTTTACCGGTTTTACTTCCGTTGCTAATAATTTTTCTACTCTTGTTAGTTATTCATAGAATTATATTTGGCAATAAATCTAACGTATCAAAAGAAGATGTCTTGGAATATCTAAAAAGGATGCAATCAGGAGAAATAGATGAGTATTGGTGGGATGATTTTCTCAATGTACCAATAAAAAACGAAGAACTGGAGTCCATTAGAGAACGCTGCGATGTTATCTGGGATTTTAAATCTGAATTTCTCTCACAAAAAGATAAATATTATTTAAATAAATCGGGAATAGCGGAGATAACAAAGCTAATTGAGAGGTGTGAAAATGTTGCACCTAACAAATAGTTTAAGTTGTTCGCTATCGCTCACTGGGATGCTCCTAACGTCACGCCCCTTAGCAAGACGTTATCCATCTATCCATCATAGGGAAGTATGAGATTTTTCCGCTATAAAAGAGAAGAAACTCTCGGGGCATACAATTTTGGTCAATACCAGAATAAAAGGGGAATAAAAGGAATAAAAGGGAGGAATAAAAGGGGAATAAAAGGGGACGCTACCCTTTTATCGGTAATTAGTGTAGTCTAGCTTATATGCCTCGTATCGCCCGCTATGTTTTCCCTCAGATCCCACATCACATTACCCAAAGAGGTAATCGACGTGAAGATGTTTTTTTCAATGAAGAAGATAAACAACTTTATTTAGAATGGTTAACACATTACTGTTTAAAATATAAAGTGACACTTTTAGCGTATTGCCTCATGGATAACCATATTCATTTAATACTGACGCCTGAAACAGCTGAAGGTTTACACCGCGTATTAAAGCCCCTTCATATGCGTTATGCACAATACATTAATAAGCAACATGGCTGGACAGGCCATTTATGGCAAGGTCGTTTCTTTTCATCAGCGTTAGATGAAGCCCATACTTATTCAGCCATTCGCTATGTAGAAAGAAATCCTGTAGATGCTGGGATGGTTGCGCAGGCCGAAGAATATACATGGTCAAGTGCTGCTCACCACTGCGGTCATATTGAGAATGAAATATTATCTCACCGAGCAAATAGCATCACTGGGGTAACACCAGATGACTGGTCTGAGTGGCTGGCAATACCAGAAAACAAAACGGTCACCACCGTGTTAGAGAGAAACATAGAAAAAGGGCTACCTTGTGGCAATGACCTATTTATTGATAAGCTTGAAAAGATAACAAAGTGTTCTTTACGCTATCGGCCTCAAGGTCGACCGAGCAAGGATATAAAAGGGTAGCGTCCCCTTTTAACTTAACTAACCCTATACAAAGTAGGTTTTATCGGGTAGCTTTAAAGCCTTATTATTAAGTAGCAACTTTATTAATCAACAACAGCAAAAGTAAGCAGGGCTGTTGCTATAACAAAAATCTGCAGCGGATTGCCAAAAGCGTCACTTTCGTCAACGCGCTGAGCAAGGCGTTATGATTCATCAAAATTTCAAATATAAGGAAATAAAATGACTGATATAGATATTGGTATAAACAAAGAAGATAGATTAAAAATAGCAGCTGGATTAAAGCGGCTTTTAGCTGATTCTTATACGTTATATTTACAAACACATAATTTTCACTGGAATGTAACAGGACTACAGTTTCGTGAATTACATTTAATGTTTGAGGAACATTACACTGAATTAGCAATTGCTGTTGATGATGTAGCTGAACGTATTCGGACACTGGATGTTCCCGCGCCAGGAACGTATAAAGAGTTTTCAAAACTCAGTTCAATTAAAGAGGTGGAAGGTGTTCCAACTTCATCAGAAATGGTTGAACTATTAACAAAGGGGCACGAACAAGTAATAAGGACTGCGCGTGAAGTTTTAAAAATAGCTCAAGATGCCGATGATGAATCAACAGCATCTTTAGTCTCTGATCGTATGCGTATTCATGAAAAGACATCGTGGATGTTGAGAGCGACTAA
This sequence comes from Methylophaga sp., assembly GCA_002733335.1. Classification (GTDB taxonomy): domain Bacteria; phylum Pseudomonadota; class Gammaproteobacteria; order Nitrosococcales; family Methylophagaceae. Next base: position 16,956 of record NVVK01000003.1, on the reverse strand, counting down.
AAAACCATAACAAGCATGTCAACCGGACAGTTTTTTGCTCNTGGCCTTTTKYAAATTTCGCTTCGCTGCATTTTATCGCAAAAGTCCTCCACAAAAAAACTGCCGTTACATGGRCGTTAAAAGGCATTAGTCATGTGCATTCATTTACAAAAGACGCTAGATTATTTGTCTGACGAACATGACATCAAAGTTATTACCAAAGTGAATGGTAAAGACTGAGGTGTGGGATATTTGGYAGGTGGTGATATACCGTTCGATCAAATCCTAAAAAAAAAGAAATTGTATGGCGCTGTAAGTCTATCCAAAGAAGAGGGGCTCATTTCTTGTCGTGCGTGCTGGGAAAATATTGCTGAATATTCCCACTACAAAGGTAAGTGGGGGTAGCATGCCATTTAACAAGTTTGTCAATGATCGCCCCGCTAAAAGCGCTCAGCCACAGTCGGTCCTACTAACTCGGCGTTATGCAAAAAANTAGTGAATCTATATGCAAGGAGTGAAATGTGAAAAAGCTGATCGTATTTACGTTTTTAATTGTGCTCGGTGCACTCATCGGGTCTACGCTTGTTTGGGTCGACTTTCATTCTAATAAAAATCAGAATCTATTTTCTAGCAAGAATATTGAAAATATACTTCAGTTTTCAAATACGAATATAAGTAAAGAAAATTATARTTGTGAAGGAGATTATGGCAGAAGCGTAGGGGCTGTATTTGGCTCTATTGTATCGTTTRGTAGTATGCAYAAAGTAAATATGCTTTCATATGGTTGTGTTAATTCTGTATGTTCCTTTTCCGTGTCCAACTGCAAACCATGGCAAAACGATAGTTGTGGCTCTAGGCTACTCGTGTATGGTRTTGATAGCATCGGTAATATTGATGAATCAAGCTTTAAGTGTATCGACATGCCATGAAGTAAAGTAAAAACTGCATAACAAAACGTTCAGCCTCAGTCGGTCCGGCTAATTCGACGTAGGCCTCTTCATCTATGTAGAAATCAAGTTGGCTGMTCCCTTAAATATTGCATCMRGTTTMTTGCTGGCRTCAAAACAGCATTGARCTCACAAATATAACCACTAAAACATAATARATTCTTGGTGCCCATTCAACTGCACTATCAATTTTYARATCCAATATTTCTTGTTTCTGCTTTAAATAATGCTCGACTGATTCTTCCCAACGRCCACTCRCCTCAGCAATATCTAACACCTGCATAAATTCTACYGTTATGGGTAGTTTTGCTTTTCTTATRCTTTCCGTAACCCCRATACCCTGACCACAATAATGACTTGTATTTATTATTTKCTTTTTTAASGTCGTGGAATTCATTAATTTTGAAATCTTCATAAAGCCCGTTTTAAAATCTATCCCYGACTTTATATTCCACACTAAAGCACCAAAGACCATTTGTTCAAAAAGATGTTTATAAAAAKMTRAATRRCGAAATAKCCCCCTGCTTACAATGAARTTAGAKGTRTCCTTTTGTAGAAAATACAGTRCWARYTTGGTCATAATCRTRAYAGAAATCAACACAAWAACAGCCTGASCTAGAAYAGMYAAKACTGAAATATTTGRRKYTTTTAATASCATWARAATRCTTGAAACRATAASGCCAATTAGCAACACCAYAAAAGGCAATATAAGCTTATATTTTAAYTGYCGGACTCTTCTCACCCTTTTCTCATGTGAAYTTGCAAGCCAATTTAATGCCTGCTCCGTTCTRCCAGMAAATTCTGCAACACTCAAAAYCTCCTGCTCATAYCGACTAATTAAACCACTRTCACCGAGTGCCTKAGMTAAGGTRTCRCCTTTGYTAAGAYKRGCAATGAYATCAGSGAAAACAGTCTTATTTAAAGGCGAGGGCGCAACTATTCTCATGGCATCTAACATGGTAATGCCCGCGCCACTAAGCGCCGCTAATTCATGAAAAATAGTGTTGTTCTTGTCTTGTTGCATTTTTGAATGATAATCTATTTTTGATTTCTCAAGGCAAAAAAAAGCCCTGATACTTTTCAGTATCAAGGCTTTATTGGTTTAGCTATTGTTTAACGGTTRCAAATGTACATTGTTACTTCAAAACCGAAACGCATATCTGAATATTCTGGTGTAGTCCACATAATAAATTACCTCTTTAAATTTAAGTTAAAGAACCAAATTCTTTGGCTCACGGTTACTATAATACGAGYCTAATRCTAATAACGTTAGCGGAAAAAACCTGAAGATGCTCAGTAAATTCCTTGATCAATGGGAGATGCGACCTTAGTTATAGTCGACTGCCACTCAAATCGCGATTCGAGGTGAATTCATCTTCGTTTCTGGTGAACTTCCACTCGTTTGTAGTGAACCTATCATCCGTTCGTGGTGAGCTTGTCGAACCATCATCCTTCGACAAGCTCAGGACGAACGGGAGATATTCAGCTTAGCGAAGAGCTATGGATTCAGGATAACTGGGGACTTACAGTTGCCACGTATTTCTCAGCATAAAATGGCGACTTAATTGGCCCATTTATGCTGAGGATCGCGATTTAACTTGAAAGTTTTAATCTTCAACCGGCGTTCTCATCGTTACAAACTCTTCTGCCGCCGTAGGGTGAATTCCCACTGTGGCATCAAAATCTGCCTTGGTCGCACCGGCTTTAATTGCAATTGCAATACCCTGCATAATCTCCCCTGCATCAGCACCTACCATATGCACCCCAATCACTTTATCAGTATCACCATCCACTAATAATTTCATTAACGTACGTTCTTCTGATCCACTAATTGTATGCTTCATCGCTCTAAATTCAGAACGGTATTTCACTACATTCGCATATTCCGATCGTGCTTGTTCTTCGGTCATGCCCACTGTTCCAATATTAGGCTGGCAAAAAACAGTAGTAGCAATATTGCTATAGTCCACTTTACAGGGTTCATTATTGTAAAGTGATTTAGCCAAAGCCATACCTTCAGCTAAAGCAACAGGCGTCAACGCCATACCGGGTGTCATATCACCTAAAGCATAAATACTTTTCTCACTGGTCTGGAAATTCTCATTAACAGCCACATGCCCAGATTCAGTAAGTGCCACCTTGACATTTTCTAAGCCTAAATAATTTAAATTTGGTTTACGACCCGTGGCATATAACACTACATCAGCAATTAATGGATCACCTTCTTTTAAGTTAACTTTAAGTGAACCATCATATTGCTTTTCAATCGAATCAACATGCGTTTGCAATCGCAAATCAATACCTTTTTTAACCATTTCAGCCATCGAGAAATGACGCACCTCTTGATCAAAACCATCTAAGATAAGATCACTTCGATTCAGTTGCGTCACCTGAGCGCCCAAACCATTGAAGATCCCTGCAAACTCAACGGCAATATAACCTCCGCCAACGATAACTATCCGCTTAGGAAATGCAGCTAAAWCAAAAATCTCGTTTGACGTTATCACATGCTCATTACCTACAAATTCAGGAATAAAGGGACGACCACCTACCGCGAGTAATATCCGCTCAGTAGTATAGTGCTTGCCCGCCACTTCAACMGTATGCGCATCAATAATCTTACCTCTACCTTCTTTCAAATCAACATTAGCACGATCTAAAATCCCGCCATAAATGTCATTTAGTCGGCTGATCTCAGCGGATGTATTATCACGTAATGTGGCCCAATCAAAGCTTGCTTCTCCTGACTGCCATCCAAAACCAGCTGCTTCGTTGAAATGTGCTGAATATTCAGAAGCATAGACATAGAGTTTTTTAGGTACACAGCCCACATTTACACAGGTTCCGCCTAAATAAAGATCTTCACATATTGCAACGCGAGCACCATATGATGCCGACATTCGACTCGCTCGCACCCCGCCCGAACCGGCACCAATAACAAATAAATCATAATCGTATTGCATTCTATTGTTTCCTAAATTTATAAAAGGTAAAGACACCAACGACATCCGGTGCCTTTACCCAAAATAGCTATAAAGCGTTTAACATGGTGTCCACATCACTACATGTGAACGGATCTTCAGGACTGTTATCCATCAAGCCCGGTTCAACAAATAGTTGTTTGATTTCACCATCAACTACCTGCATCGAATAACGCCATGAACGGTCACCAAACCCTAGGTTTTCTTTCTTCACTAACATGCCCATCAAACGCGTAAAATCAGCATTGCCATCAGGTAGCATTTTTACTTTCTCAATGCCTAGGTTTTTAGACCATTGGAACATAGTGAAAGCGTCATTTACGCTTAGGCAATAAACTTCATCGACACCTTTTGCTTTTAGCGCATCATATTTRGCTTCAAAACCAGGTAAATGCGTACTAGAACATGTCGGTGTAAATGCACCAGGTAGTGCRAGCACAACAATATTTTTRCCTTTAAAGATGTCRCTAGAYGTTACATCCTGCCAGCGGAATGGATTATCACCGCCCAAGCTTGCATCACGAACGCGTGTTTTGAATGTAATTTCTGGTACTTGTGTTGCCATTGTTATTTCCTCATTNTAGTTACTATTTAAATTGATTATGGATGCGCCTATCTGCAACCAGTGAGARCATTATTACSGACTCGWCACTTATTGTAAAACAAGTTATTTAAATTGTATTAATCGCTTTTTACGATTAATGATGTAGCTCAACGAGAGTAGCTAATAACTACGCCCCTCCCCTGATCTCAGACGACTCTTACCGCCCCCATTATTCATGATTAAATGCAGGAGTTTTTCCTGTTTTTTCAGTCACATATTCACTCGCACAATAACTTTCGTTACTATTCTATGATGCCAAACACAAATAATGAAAATAAGTCTAATATCRATCAYATTAAAATTGTTCGCGATATTGTTATTATGGCAAYWATCGTAATWCTAACGCTCGTGTTAGCCCTTATTTTTAATTTATCCGARCAGTATTATGAGTGGACWCGTTTATGGGAAAATTATCAGGCCGATGAGTTTATTTTYCCRTTATTAAGCTTTTCTATCTGCCTAATATGGTTYAGYTGGCGGCGATATSATGAAGCTAAARCAGAATCACTCRCSAACATATCCTTATTATCAGARAAYCGACTYTTAATTCATGATATGACKGAAAATCAAGAGCATGAACGGCTCTTTATCTCCCAAGAATTACATGATGTTTTTGCTCAAGATCTAACAGCACTTCGAACCCATGCCGAGCTTATTCAAACCATAACAGCCATTGAAAATAGCCAGCTTGCCGACACCATACAAAAGATTATTGTTCATATCGATAAACTTCATAATACGACACGATCGTTACTTAAAACACTTCGCCCTCCACTATTAGAGTTCGGCGTTGTTATAGCGGTTGAAGATTTAGTKACTCAATGGCAGCACACACATAAAAAAGTCCAATGCCAACTTGAGTTTAACGGCCTAGAGCCAAGCCTCAATGAGGAAGAATTATTAACCTTATATCGCACTATTCAAGAAGGTTTATCTAACATTGCCAGACACACCAAAGCCAGTCATGTTGATATTAAGTTATATTTCCCTTCTTCCCAAGCTCAATATCCCAATATGCTCACCTTACATCTTATTAATGACGGAGCAAATAATATTAAACCGCAAACATTTGAAAAAGGACTAGGACTTATCGGTATTAGAGAGCGATCTTCAATACTCAATGGCCATTTTAATATTAGTGCTTATCCACCTTCCGGAACCAAACTAGAACTCAGCTTTCCCATTAAAAAACAAGATACTGACTTATGATAACGCCCATCACGGCCTTGATCGTCGATGACCACATATCTGTGCGGGAGGGTTACCGCTTATTGCTCACACAATTTGATATTAATGTCATTGGTGAAATGGATTCGGGTGAACAACTTTTGCAAAATTATGCACAGCTAAACCCAGATATTGTCATTATGGATCTATCGCTTAAAGGTATGAATGGATTAGATTGCACAGCCCGTCTTACACAACGTTATCCCGATGCCAAAGTAATCGTTTTGTCGATGCACGATAATACCAATTTCATTACACGTGCTATTCAAAATGGTGCCATGGCCTATGTACTAAAAAGTGACTCCTCCTCCGTATTAGTTGAGGCCATAAAACAAGTTTATTACCTATCAAAACGCTATTTATCTAATGATGTTGCCAATACCATTGCCATGGAAACAATTCAATCTTCAAATGACAAACTCACCGTCCTATCAGATCGAGAATATGCTGTTTTTTTACTACTTATTGAAGGTCGGTCACGTAATGAAATTGCTTCTACTTTATCTATTTCTCCAGGAACCGTTTCTAATAATAAAGCTAAAATAATGCAGAAACTACAGGCGAATAGTTTAGTCGATTTAATTGCCATATCTACAGAACATAATACTGTTAAACAAAATCAACTTGATGCATAACACTTACTCCTTATCACTGCCTTGCCTATAAATATCAGGAGTTTCTCACGGTCATCTGCGTTAGCTATGTCAGCTTAAAATCCTTCATTCATCAGTATCATTTGGATATTACACATTTTGTGTATTTTATGAAGGATAAACCATGAGACATAGCCCTCGCTTACTATCGCTATTAATAAGCTCCGCCACTCTATTCACATTCTCACAGTCAATCTCTGCAGAAGAAAGTAACTCAGTAACATCGATGGATTTACCTACAATGGAAGTAATAAACGTCACTCCTCTTCCTGGTATTGGTGTTCCAATTGAAGATTATGCAGGTAATATAAAAGTCATTAGTGCCGAAAGCATTGAGAATGCAAATGCACTCGATATGGCAGAATTAATGTTTAAAAACATAGGCAGTATTGATATTAATTCAGCACAAAATAACCCCTTTCAGAATGACGTAAATTATCGTGGATTTCTAGCTTCTCCTYTTGTTGGTAGTGCTATTGGTCTTTCCGTTTATGTGGATGGAGCACGCGTTAATGAAGGCTTTGGTGATACGGTGAATTGGGATCTCATTCCTGATTTTGCATTAGCTAATATTGTGCTGATTCCAGGTTCCAACCCTCTATTTGGTTTAAATACACTCGGAGGCGCTATATCTATACACACGAAAAATGGCTTTGATTTTGAAGGCACTGAATTAGAATTATCAGCCGGTGAAAATGGTCGCCGCCAAGGTATTATTCAGCATGGTGGCAATAGTGGAAATATTGGCTGGTATGTGGGAGCGACTAAGTTTGAAGAAGACGGCTGGCGTGTTAACTCTCCCTCCGATGTGAAACAATTTTTTGGCAAAGTAAGCTGGCAAACAGATACCACTGGTTTGGATTTGAGCTACACCCATGCCGACACTGATTTGATTGGCAATGGATTTGTTGCAGAAAGCCGTTTAGATAGCCAAGGTTGGGATGCAATTCACTCTTACCCTGATCAAACTGAAAACAAAATGGATAGTTTTAATCTTAATGGTTCCCACTGGATTAGTGACAATACGCTTGTAGCAGCCAATGCTTTTTATCGAAATTATAAAAGAAAGACCTTAAACGGTGATGTAGAGATAGGCTGTTCAATTGAGGTTGATGCATCTGGTGATGAATTTGAAGCAGAAGATACCCATCTAACATCGTGTATTCCTGGAGCCAGTGCTGCCGGTGCTGAATATGAAGATGATTTTGGCGTTACACAAACGGCCGTTGCTGCTGACGAATTTGAAGTTGAAATAGAAGGTGAAGAACGTCGCACCGAAACTGAAACAGATTCATGGGGTGGCGCACTACAATTTACCCACGACCACCAACTAGCCAGCATGAAAAATGAATGGACGGTAGGTGCAAGTTATGACAAAGCCGAGACTGATTTTCTCAGCATTGAAGCSGAAGAAGGCGAAGTTGATCTTARCAACGGYACTATCATTGCCGGTACAGTAGGAGAAACWGAAGTCGGCGTAGATATTAAAACAGAACGGATAAACTAYGCCTTAATKATTTCTGATACCTTACATTTATCAGAYAAAACCGCATTAACACTGGCTGGACGCTATCAACATTCCGAAATAAAAATTGATAATAGAAACCCTGGCGATGAAAAATTAGAGGGCGACCATTCATTCTCACGTTTTAATCCRGCMGCTTCAATCAGYCATCGTTTATACGATAATGTAACGGTATTCGGAAGTTATAATGAAAGTTTCCGTACCCCCACAGCAGCAGARTTAACCTGTGCTGATCCKGATGATCCATGTAAATTACCGAATTCATTTGTTGCYGATCCTCCGCTTGATCCTGTTATTAGTAAAACRATTGAAATTGGTGCRCGTGGCAAATTAGCCCTATCGTCAATTAACTGGTCTGTTGCAGTYTTTCGCACTAAKCTAAAAGATGATTTGTTATTCACCTTGGCTGAYAATGATGGTGGTGGTTATTTTATCAACGTAGATGCAACCCGTCGTCAAGGTCTTGAATTAGGATTAGATGGCAAAATGAATGCCTTGCATTGGTACAGTCACTACAGTTTTATTGATGCTACCTTTGAGTCTGATGAAACATTGGCCAGTGTAATAGTCGAAGACGGTGTAAGCGTAGAATCGGGTGACCAAATGCCCGCCATTCCACGCCACAATATTAAATTGGGACTCGATTATGCCTTTACACCTAAATTTAATGCTGGCGCAACCATGCAGTATTCTGGCAGTAGTTATATGCGAGGAGATGAAGGCAATAATTTATCACAAATAGATAGCTACACTGTCTTTAATATCTCTGCGCGCTATAAGCCACATAAAGCCATTCAACTGTGGGCTAAAATAGATAATGTCTTTGATCGTGAATATGAAAATTCAGGTATCAGAAACTTCAATTTTTATAATTTACCAAATAACGGCGAAGTTATTCAAGAAGAGCGCTTTGTATCTCCTGGGGCTCCACGCTCACTCTGGACAGGTATAAAAATTAGCTTTTAAAAGAATTAAGCATTCAGGATTTAATCATAGCTTTAAATTGACTAATTCTGGTTTATATTTTTCTAAGCACAATTACAATAAGCACAGTTTATTGAAAAATTCAGCTTCATTAAACGTCTCTCATTTGGCCAGGCGGATGTCTGGCCTTTTTTATTGTAAGGTAGACAAAATGACCCGATTACTAAGAATATACTTTTTGTTTTTCTCACTAATTAGTCAAATTTCAATAGCCACTGAAATAGATAATAGTTCTATATGGCAACAATTAAAACAAGCACATTTTGGACAACGCACAATACGAGAGGATGCAGACGATCTCTTGTTTATTGAGGTACCAAGTAAAGTTGAAGATGCAGCAATGATGCCGATCACCATTAAATCACTTGCAGCTCAAACACCAAAGCAGCATATTAAAACATTACATCTTATCGTTGATAATAACCCCCAAGCCTATTCAGCGGCATTCCATCTTTCACCTAAATTAGGTGCCATCAATATATCAACTCGCATTCGAATGGACAGCTTCAGTAATGTGCGTGTAATCGCTGAAATGAATGATAATAGTCTTCACATGGTTCAGCGTTTTATTGTGGCCTCTGGCGGTTGTTCTGCACCTGCTAGTAAAGATCCTACGGTGTCACTTGCCCGCTTAGGCAAAATACAACTTCGCATGCGTAAGCCGGTTATAGGTGAGCCTACAATAGCTCAGGTCATTATTAGTCATCCTAATGCCAGTGGAATGCAATTTAATACTCAATCACGCCACTTTATTCCTGCTCACTATGTCACTAATATTGAACTCCAGTTCAATGATGAATTACTATTTTCTGCTGATATGGGAATTACAATCAGTGAAGATCCTAGCATCCGCTTTAGCTTTGTACCTGAAACACCCGGTATTTTAAAAGCTATAATTACCGATAATAAACAAGCTGTTTATGTTCACGAAAAAAGGTTAGATTAGATAACTATTACGATTAGAATAATCACTTTATTCTAAAAACATTAGCCAACCACTTCATCATAAATATTGTTCTGATAAGATGCCAAAACCAGCCAATAAGCACTAAAGCTGCCGCAATCAATCCATAAATCCATCGAGCATCACGATCTGCCATCGCATATTTTTTAAATTTACTATCAGATAAGGCATTAATCGCATCAGCTGGCTTATCTATATGCACCAAATCAAATCCTATCGCACGAGAAATCACCTGCATACTGCGTTTGTTATAAGAAGATGTATGCTCAGTAACCTTATCAAGCATACCTTCTAATGCCGGCTCCCCCGGCGCTAAATTACGCACATAGGCCAGTAACTCAGGATAATTCCCTTGCAATACAGCTTCTTCTTTTGTCCAATAAGTAATGAGTTCATCACGTTCATTAAATCTCGGAATGGGCTGCAAAGCATAGCCTCCTACCCCTAATAATAGGCCTTTCACTTTGCCACGAAGTTTCAATATTGTATTAACATAAGGCATTGCCGCATGTGGCATTTCATCACCATCGGTCAACACCACCAAACTCATATTAAATTTTGCTGCTGTTTCAATCGCATTCGTTAAGGTCTTAGTTAACAATGAGTCACCGATCCAGCGCATTCGTCTATTTAATCCAGAAACCATTTGTTCTATCGCAGGAAAATGGCGACACACTTCCAATGGTTCAAATAGCACAACAAACTCATCTCCCGCATATAAAGCGACGGAAACACGTGAGCCACACGGTAAACTTGCCATGCTTTCCCGTACTGCACCTTTTGCCAATGTAAGCCTATCTGTTCGTGGTTGAGGGTAATCAATATCGGCAACATTCATGCTTTCACTTATATCAATCATAAACAGCGTATCTTGCACCAGACTATTGAGCTTCATCGTTGGGTTAAACCAAACGGGGGTTAACATCATCGCGGCAAGAAGATAAAAAAATGCACCATTTTGAATTATATGGCGTAAATGAACACGAAATCGATCCCAGCCATGCTTAAGACTATGATGCATGATTAAGGCAGACCGCGTCGTGTATTATCTTTCATCAAAGCACGGCCATTTTGCTTAAACGGATCAAGGCCAACAGTATAACCATCAATCATCGTACTACCGGCTGTGCGTTTTGCTGGGCTAATTCTATCTAAACGCTCTAAATTAAACCGCGTTGCATAAAGTTCAGGGACTAAACGCAATGCACCTTTGTACGCTTCTCTCGCCAATAAAATACGTTCCACCAGTCGCCGACTACCATGCTCATCATCAAGGGATGCTTCAGCTGTATAAGCATGCAAATTGGCAAGGGCATGTTTTGTTATGGCCCTTAGATAAGGATCGGGAGTGAGCTCTGCAAAATCAAATGCCTCCATCGCCTCCATCGGTTTATCGTTCTGTGCGAGTAAATAGCCAACACTGTAAGCATGGAGGTAATTCGCTGGGATAATAACTTGCGTCATAAGGGATTGATCATCAAATGCCTTATTAAGCGCAACAGCTTGCTTCCATTGACTAAAATAACATACTGAAGCCRAGAATAAGAGCAAAGCCAATGCTAAAATAACATTAGGGAAATAATCTAATAACCTCTGGCGAAATCGATAGCTATTCTTCATTTTATGCTCGCCTCCACGATTTAATCTCAATCTGCTTTAAAAAAAATAAAGCACCCAGCAACGCCATCGAAAGAAGATAAAAATAAACCGCATAATCTTGCCGTGGCAAGCGATATTGATAACGTGTTGCTTTGTTGGTAGCACGACCAATTTCTGCCGCAGCCCGTTGCAACCCAATCTCACTATTCACTTCAAATGCCTGATAAGGCATGCCTAATGAGTTAAATAATCTATTCAACGTCACATTAGGATCAACGGCACCGTCATCTTTTGTTACATCTTCTTCATATCCCAATGAATAATCGTACCCTGCATGCACATAAATCCACATCAATTGTGCTTGATACTCTTTGAAACGTTGTCTTAATATTTCTTCATCTTCAGGTTTTATTTTAGTGTCGCCATCCGAAACTAATAAAATGACCCGTGTCGCTGTGTAAGGCCTATCCTTAAAATAATCCAAGCCCATTTCCAAAGCACGATGTAAGGCGGTAAAGCCAGAGCTATTGCCTTCAGCACTTTTTAATGCTGCCCTTGCCAGCTCTCTGTCTGCCGACAAGGGAGCAACAGCAATAGGCGATGCATTGAATGCAACCACAGCAAATGTATCGCCAGGCCGTTCATCCATTAATCTAAGCAGTGCTTTTCGTGATGCTTCTATTCGACTTAACTCCATTTTTCCTCGTGCTCGTTCAACGGGGTCTTGTTCCTCCAAGCTTTCAGACATGCTGCCACTTCGGTCTAACACAATAACAATCTCAGCACCTTTTCCTATTTTTGTAACCGTGCCGCCTTCCGTAAATGGCCCCGCTGCTGCGAAGACTAAACTCGCTAAGGTAAGAGCTGCTATTGCCCGCACTCCCCAACGCAATAGTTCTGACACGCCATCTTTCGGCCAATCTTCCAAACCGGGGTAGCTAAATTGCTTGACGCCATAACAAAGAAACGGCAATAAACATAATGGTAGTAACCACAATAATTCAGCTTTGAATAAATGAAAGGCATTCATTTTGTGGCATTATCTTTAAAATAATGGGAAGGTTTGACACGGTGAGAAAGCCTTTCAGCAATAGCTGACCGTTTTATCCATAAAATAGTATCAACAATAGATATTGTATTTTCTATGGGATTTTGGCTATGAAATAGTTGCCAAGAAATGTTAAAAAATTGTTCTATTTCCTGTCTATGAACCTCTAAATAAGATGCATTTTTAAATAAATTATCCAGTGTGTTTGGATATAAGCTTTGCCCAGCTACAGCTGCAAGTCCAGCATGAATTGTTCTTAAATTTGCTGCTGAGAACTGAGCTTGTTTTACTACATTTTGCTGGCGTAATTGACGCGCTAATAAAGTCATAGCACCGGGATGGCGAGGTAAGAACATAAGCTTGTCCTGCCACCATAAGAAAAACCCACCCAATAACAATCCTAATGCTAAGCAGATAAATGCCATCAATCTTGGTGTTGTTTCATCAAACCGTGGCGGAGGTAGCATGGGGCGTGGTATTTCTTCATCCGTCAATTTTTCGGGAAGTACCGGGGATAAATAAAAACCTTGTTCGGGAATAGTGATAATTAAAGGCTTCGTTTTCTCAACCTCATCTGTAAGCTCTACATTCTCAGAAAACACATGCAAAATAATAGCCGGTATTTTAACTTTTTGTGCCTCCTGAACCGTGCCAAATATCTGCCATGTAAAATTAATTTTAATCTGTGTTTGACCTTCATTCTTAGATTGATGAAAATGAACCTCACGTAAATCCAACCACCTCGTGATAGGGCCTGCTAGTGGCACGCTGCTCTCATCAAATATAAGGTTTTTGCCTAATGTGAATTCAGCATGCATAGTGACCAAATCACCTAATGTATAGCCATGTTCTTGCATTGTCACCACAACATCGACAACCGTGTTACTTGCTTTACCTTTTTGCTCATCAGTGGCAAAAACAACATGGGTGAACAATAATAATATTAAACACACTATTCTCCTTTTCATTATTTTTTACCCATAAAATACGCTGTTAATGAGGCCGCGTTAAATGCCCCTTTTACAATGAAAGGCCTTACTCCTAATACTTGACACGCCTCATTAACCGACACCACATGTTTATCCCTAATCGCTATCATTTTCTCTTGCAAAGCAGGTCGCATCCACACAAATTGTCCCTTGCCTGTTTCGGCATCCCGCAAGATGGTAATACCCCGCTTGGCTTGTTCATCAATTTCTGTTGGATCTTGTAACATCACCGGTACCACATCATGGTGGCTTAATTTTTTTAATAAGGATTTAAGTTTGCCCTCAGGCCAGCGGAAATCAGATATAACAAATATCAAACAGGGGTTTTGAGGGAGGTAAGGCAGCACTTCAAACAATCCGTCAGCATGTTGCCCTTCAGGAGCAATGTGCGAAAAATATTTCTGTAACCACAGCCAAGCACTGCGGTTCGTTTTAGGAGGTAACATCTGTTTTTTATTCATTCGTTCACTCGCAATATAAGCGCCGAATGCATCGCCTGAACGATAGGCCGATAACGCTAATTGTGATGCCACTTCTTTTGCTACTTCAAAGCGGTTAACYTTRCCGAYATAYCCCATCGAAGCTGAAGTATCGACCAATACAATCACTTTGAGTGCTGAATTCAAATAAAAATCACGTACCCATATATTTTTAAARGGATCGCGTACACTGGTTCTTAAATCGATGCGTCGGGGATCAGGGTGTTCACGYAATGGCACAACCGATCGCAATTGATCGCCAGCACCTTGCACCCTGCCCTGCCCTGCGCCGGGTTGATGACCCGCAGAGCGCCAACGAATATGATAATGAATAAGGGGTTGTTGAGCCATCAATTGTGCACTGGTTAAGGCGTGGGTACGCTATTTAAAATAGCGTGGGTATAGTCTTTTGCCAGCCAGCCACGTTGCAACTCATAAATAGGTGTGAAAAATACACGATGGGCGACCACTTGATGAAATACAGCCGCCACATCTTGTGGCATTAATTCCAAACGGCCATCTAACCAAGCTGACACTTTTGCTGCACGCACCAACATACTCGTACCGCGAGGCCCTATACCTGCAATCATCAAATCATCCATTTCAACATCAGCTAGCTGAATGCCATAATCTTTCGGTCGATGGGTCGCACGGCGTAAGTGATCAACAAAATCTTGCACAGCATCACCGGCCCTGACCAAATTTTGAATGGTCATAGCAAAATCAGTCAATTCTTTAAAATTAATATTTGCCTCCGTCACCGATTCAATTAATTTATTGGTATCATGAAAACGCGTATCGAAAGTAAGCAATTTATGCACACTGCTATCATTATCTGGTGCAATTTCTAATTCCATCAAAAACCGATCACGGGCTGCACCCGGCAATTCAAAAGTTTCTTCTTTCTCCACGGCATTGCGATCAGCAAAAACTAATAGGTCGGGAAGGTAATATTCTTTATTAAAAGCTGTGACACTTCGCTCAGCCATCACACGCAGTAATAATGAATGCACTTGCGGGCGGGCACGATTAATTTCATTAAAAAAGAACACCGATAACTCTTCACCATGTGCCAAAATAGGGCCAGGATCAACGCGTGGTTTACCTTCGCGATCAATATAAGTGTGATAAATCAGATCTTGGGGCATCAAATCAATCGTACCTTCAATCCTTTGATAACCACCACCAAGACCSCGTGCCGCAGCACGTAATAATGTCGTTTTTCCGACACCAACATTACCTTCCAACAACACATGACCWCGTGCAAAAATAGCAATAAGCAGTAACCGAATTGCAGGCTTTAATCCCAACACAACATTATTTAATTGTTGTTCATATACTAAAGCACGACTACGCCAATCTTCAAGCCTATTTYCAGACATATCTATCCTAATTAATGAAKCAATTTACCCTGAAATAATCGCTTAAAAACGACYGYTWMGAATAGTGATAGATTCCTTTAATTWTRCTGARAAAGTAGCARCGTAAAAGGTAAATCGATGTAAGTATGAAGACTTGAATTGAAATATAAGATGCCATNAAAAAAGCCCGACACACGTGCCGRGCTTYTTTATTTAAGTTTTTATGTATTAAATAAATTTAATATATACCCGTTATCATTCAAGATGCTTATTTTAGTGTGCATAATGGATGGGCTAATCAGGCATAATAGTGATGTAATAGTCGTTCTATTGCTCACTATTATAACGCCGTTAGCGTATTCAGTATGCGTGCTATAAATCTGCATCTTGACTGGTTACGGGTATATAAAGGTCTTATAGGCTAAATACGCTTAAAAYACCMCCTAAGTTAGWCCAGCTAGATARMGCTGAGTAYGCACCYACTGCACCCAAACCATCAGARCTGTTTTCTAAGCTAGGAATAGCAATACCGATACCAGCCCAACCACCAATACCTGAAAGTATTGCGATGTACTGTTTACCTTCATGTTTGTACGTATTTACGTTACCGATAATACCTGAAGCAGTTTTGAATCTCCAWARCTCACGACCAGATTGTGCATCTAACGCTTTGATGTAACCTTCTAGTGTTCCGTAGAATACTAAATCAGACGCAGTGGCTAACGCACCACCCCATGCTGAGAAACGTTCTGGGTTAGACCATACGATCTTACCTACACGTGCATCCCAAGCAATGAAGTTACCTAAGTGTGTGCCACCTGGAGCTGGGAACATTTCAAGTGTCGCACCAACATAGGGCTGACCTGAAGTGTATTCAACTTCAAATGGTTCATAATCCATACATACGTGGTTTGTTGGAACATAGAATAAACCAGTACGTGGAGAGTATGCAGCAGGTTGTTGATCTTTAGAACCTARCGCCGCAGGACAGATACCTTGTGTATTTACGTCTGCACCGTTACGTGCTGTAGAATATTTAGCAACACGATCATGAAGACCTGTCTTAAGGTTTACACCGTTAGACCAGTTCACTGCTGGATCAAATTTTTCAGCGACTAACAATTCACCACTTACGCGATCCATTGTGTAACCAAAACCGTTACGATCGAAATGCACTAATGTTTTACGCATTTTACCGTTGATTTTTTGGTCAACAAAAGGGGTTTCATTGATACCATCATAATCCCACTCATCGAATGGCGTCATTTGGTATACCCATTTAGCCATACCGGTATCTAAATCACGACCGAATAAAGACATAGACCATTTGTTGTCACCAGGACGTTGAGCCGGGTTCCAAGTAGATGGGTTACCGTTACCGTAGTAGAACATGTCTAGATCAGGATCGTAAGAGAACCAACCCCATGTAGTACCACCACCAATTTTCCATTGGTCGCCTTTCCATGTTTTCAAAGAAGAATCTTTGCCCACTGGTTTAAGCATAGCCATTGTTTTCTTAGGATCGAAACCCATTTCATCATCAGGACCCGTACTGTAAACAGTCCATGATTCTTTACCATCTAGATCGTAAGCTTTAATGTAACCACGTACACCAA
>NVVK01000018.1 GCA_002733335.1 Methylophaga sp. | reverse complement strand
AAACATCATCAACATAAGCTTTTAAATATATATATATTATTTATAATTGATTAATGACTTCTATTTTACACATTGCTATTCCGTGTCCTTTACGCACACTCTTTGATTATTTACCTATCAAAAATACAGCACTTCCTAAAATTGGATGTAGAGTTTTAGTCTCATTTCGTAATCGAAGTTTAGTTGGTATTATTATTGGTGTATCTAATCAGTCTAATAAGCGCCTTCAAAAAGAAGGCATTAAATTAAAAACCATTGAACGCGTTATTGATCAACAAACTCTTATTCCCTCCTCTTCTTTTGATCTCATTCAATGGGTCAGTGATTATTACCATCATCCGATTGGTGAATGCTTTCAAGCAGCCCTGCCTAAAAAATTGCGTCATGATGAATCGGCAACTTTAAAAACAGAACCCTATTGGATTTTAGAAAAAAGTAAGACTGAAATAAAATTAGGTAAAAAACAACACCAAATTGTGACCTATTTAAATACTTTTTCAGCAGCGATATCTCAAAAACAAATCACTTCTCAATTAGGATCGTGTAAAGCGTCTTTATCATCCTTAGCTGAAAAAAATATAATTAGCCAACAACAACAAGTAAAACAAACATTATTAAACTGTAAAATCACACCATTACATCCTTTATCAACACAACAACAAAAGGTAGTAAAAAGTGTTTTGGCTAATAAAACGACATTTACCCCTTATTTGCTTCACGGAATTACTGGAAGTGGCAAAACCGAAGTTTACATTCAGCTGGTAAAACAAATTATTAAGGAGGGTAAACAAGCCCTTATTTTAATCCCTGAGATTGGATTAACGACACAATTTGTTGATCGTTTTCGCCAGCACTTATCGGCTCATATTGTTGTGCTTAATTCATCGGTATCAGACGGTAATAGAAAACAAGCTTGGTTATTAGCAAGAGACGGCTTAGCGGATATTATTATCGGGACACGATCGGCTATATTTACCCCGTTAAAAAATATAGGTTTAATTATTATCGATGAAGAGCATGATAATTCATATAAACAACAGGATGGTTTACGTTATCATGCCCGTAGTGTTGCGTTAATTAGGGCCCAGAAGGCTAAAATCCCTATTGTGTTGGGAAGTGCTACCCCTTCGCTAGAAAGTATTTATAATGTCGAACAAGCGCGATATAAGCTATTAACACTTACTGAACGTCCCAATGGGGCAATGTTACCAAAAATAAACGTGGTTGATAGTGAAGGACCTACGGCTAAAAGTGGCATATCAAGTATTTTGTATAAAGCCATTCAGCAACAACTTAGCCTAGATAATCAGGTTTTATTGTTTATTAATCGCCGTGGCTTTGCTCCTGTACTGATGTGTCATGATTGTAATTGGCAGGCAACATGTACATCGTGTGATGCTAAAATGATTGTTCATAAATCACGTAATATTTTAATGTGTCATCACTGTGGTTTAATTCATTGTTTAATTGAACACTGTCCTGATTGTAAAACAACAAAGCTAAAAACCTATGGCGTGGGAACACAGCAATTAGAACAAACCTTACAAAACTACTTTCCTGATACTCCCGTGATAAGAATTGATCGAGATTCGACTCAAAAAGTAAATGCTTTTTCAGATATTATTGATGAAATAAAACAAGGGGGTGCCAAAATATTAGTCGGCACACAAATGTTAGCAAAAGGACATGATTTTCATAATGTCACTTTAGTAGGCGTTTTAGATGCGGATCATGGTTTATTCAGTGCTGATTTTCGAGCAACAGAAACCTTGGCACAACTTATTATTCAAGTAACCGGCCGAGCAGGACGAGGTGAGAAATCAGGGGAAGTGTTTATTCAAACCAGTCAACCTGAAAATAAATTTTGGCAAGACTTAATCGGTCAAGGTTATTCATACATTGCTCAAAAAATATTAAAACAACGCCAACAAATAGGTATGCCGCCTATAAGCTCAATGTGTGTAATTAGAGCGGAAGATCGGCAGCAATCATTAGCAATGCAGTTTTTAGCGGACGTTTTAGTATTATTTAATAAAATTAATCAACAACAGGTGATGGTATTAGGTCCTGTTCCRGCAATAATGGAGAAACGTGCAGGCCGTTATCGAGCCCAATTATTATTATCGTCATCAGAGCGAAAACCAYTACAYCARYTATTAGATMAGACCRTTGACGCTATTTCAAAACTGAAACTTGCACGAAAAGTAAGATGGTCGATTGATATTGATCCTGTTGATTTGATGTGATCATCTGTTAAGGATAGGTTAAAATAATCACACTTCACTATATCTAAGGCAATTTCATCTTGAAAGACCAGTTAAAAACCCTGATTGAACAATCATTATTAGCCTTAATCGCTGATGATATATTGCCAAAAATCGATCTTCCTGAAATACAAATAGAGCGAACTAAAGATAAAGCACACGGTGATTTTGCCTGTAATATTGCCATGATGTTAGCGCGTAGCGCTAAGATGAATCCTCGTCAAATAGCAATGCATATTGTTGAAGCTGTAGCAGATGCTGATTTTATTACTAAAGTCGATATTGCCGGTCCAGGGTTTATTAATTTCACACTTTCTGCTGACACAGCTCAACAAATTGTTAGTGATGTGCTGTCAGTAGGAAAACAATTTGGCCGCAGTGATATAGGAAAAGGTAAACGAGTACAAGTTGAATTTGTTTCTGCAAATCCAACTGGGCCATTGCATGTGGGCCATGGCCGTGGTGCGGCTTATGGTTCGGTTGTCAGTAGTTTACTTTCAGAAGTTGGTTTTGATGTGCATCGTGAATATTATGTAAATGATGCGGGTCGCCAAATGGATATTTTAGCAACCAGTGTTTGGTTACGTTATTTATCGGCATGTGGTGAACAATTTACTTTCCCAAGCAACGGTTACAAAGGGGATTATGTTTTAGAAATTGCCGCAGTATTAAAAGAAAATTTAGGAGATGATTTTCGTCGAGCGAGTACTGATGTGTTTGCTAATGTGGCTGATGATGAACCACAAGGTGGCGATAAAGAACTGCATATTGATGGTTTAATTATTAATGCAAAAGCCTTATTAGGTGAAGCAGGCTATCGTCAGTTATTTGATTTAGGATTAAATTCAATTATCAGTGATATTAAAAYGGATCTTGCTGATTTTGGTACYGATTATGATGAATGGTTCTCCGAACGCTCATTAATGGCGTCAGGCGATGTTGATAATGCCATTGAACARTTAAAAGCATCAGATGTTTTGTATGAAAAAGACGGAGCRTGGTGGTTTAAATCTACCGATTATGGTGATGAAAAAGATCGTGTTGTMGTRCGAGATAATGGTCAAACAACGTATTTTGCATCGGATATTGCTTAYCATTTAAAYAAATTTAATCGTGGTTTTGATACCGTGATTGATATTTGGGGTAGTGATCATCATGGTTATATCCCGCGTGTAAAAGCGTCATTAACCGCAATGGGRCAAGATGAAGCAARACTTAAAGTGTTATTGGTTCAATTTGCCGTGCTGTATCGAGGCAGTGAAAAAATAGCAATGTCGACACGAAGCGGTCAATTTGTAACGTTGAAAGAATTACGCGAAGAAATAGGCAAAGATGCTGCCCGCTTCTTTTATGTATTGCGTGGCGCCGATCAGCATATGGATTTTGATCTTGAATTGGCTAAATCTCAAAGCAATGATAATCCTGTTTATTATGTGCAATATGCCTATGCGCGTGTGTGCAGTGTATTTAGGCAATTAGCAGAACGTAATTTAGARTGGAATAAAGAGCAAGGTRTTCRAAACCTYAATCGTTTAACAGAAGATCACGAACAGGCATTATTAACCTCCTTATCTCGTTATTCAGAAATTATTGAAACAGCCGCATTGAACTATACACCCCATATTTTGGCRCATTATTTAATGGATTTAGCRCGTGATTTCCACACTTAYTACAATGCTCATCAYTTTATTGTCGATGATGTTGARTTAAGTCAGGCRCGYTTAACGTTGATAACGGCAGTGAAACAAGTGATTGAAAATGGCTTAACAGTGATGGGTGTTTCTGCGCCGGAGAGCATGTAATGGCGACAAGAAAAAACGCACGTAACRCAGCAAAAGAAAAAACTATGCCTTGGGGTTTGATGCTTCTGAGCTTTGCTGTGGGYGCCTTTGCGATGTTTCTGTTACATTTAAAAAATAATGTACCTGCAGAACTGTCATCTGGTGACGTTATAGTGGAAGAACAAAAGATCAATAAACACGTTGAACCCACATTTGATTTTTATACCTTATTGCCAGAAATGGAGGTGGTGGTAAACACACCTAAACAAACAACTGTTGTTACGTCACCAGCACAAAAGGTGCCCGCATCAACACAACAACAAAAAGATCGTTATTTAATTCAAGTTGGATCCTTTAGAAAWGCATCMGATGCTGATGGTTTTAAAGCAAAATTGGCTCTTTTAGGGATAGAATCAAAAATACAAACCGTCACTATTGATAATAAAGATACCTGGCATCGTGTTCAGATTGGACCTATAACGGGTCGAGATAAGGCGGATAAGTTACAAATACAATTAAAACAARAKSYSMWWMMAYYMYYAWTAWWRMRTGCTAAGCATAGCTAGAATGTAACGATTAGAGTATGCTCAAAATTGTTAATTAAAAAGGTAGTTAATCTTTAAATGTCGGGTATTTCAGAAAAAACCTATTCGGAAGATGAGGTTACTCAAAAATTAAGTGCTGACTTAGAACATTGGTATTATGAAAATGGCTGGATCAGACGAAAATATAAAACCAGTGGCTGGAAAGCTACATTAATGGTTGTTAATACTGTTGGTCATTTGGCTGAAGTGGCATGGCATCATCCTGATCTTTCCGTCTCTTATGCCTTTGTTATCGTAAAATTAACGACGCATAGTGCCAAAGGTATTACCGATAAAGATTTTGAACTAGCTCGAAAAATAGAAGAAGTAGTGCAGTGGCAGCCCGCACTAGAAGAGGAAACGCCCTTTGAAGGTACCCCCTCTGATCCCCGCTTTAAATACATGAAGTACGATTAAGGATACTGAAATGACAGAAAAAACCGGAGACRGGGTTTGGCAAGAAGTGCCAAGTCCATTTTGTGGTATTGCCTCRGATGATTTAACMATYAAGGTAGATGGAAATGATGTGTCTATTMTTGARAAYGGTGATGCAGTAACAARGAAGGGTTTTGARACAGYRATTACMGATMYWTCACCACGGGTGAAAGGTAAAGAGGTGTCGCTTGATGAAGCTGTGTCAACGATTGTAGATTTACTGCGAGAAAGTAAACAATCCGTTATCGGTGGAATGGCAACTGATTTGAATGGTGCTCGCTCAGCGATGGCTTTGGCAGATAAAAGYCGTGCAACGATAGACAATATGGATTCAGATGCTGGATTTAGAAATACYTTAGTGCTTCAAGATACCGGYTGGATGYTAACGACATTAACAGAAGTGAGAAATCGWGTTGATTTGTTGTTGATAGTCGGTAGCGATATTGAAGCAGAATTYCCCCGTTTTTTTGAACGAATGGTGTGGAATAAAGAAAGYATGTTYGATCAAGAAATTGAATCACGGCAAGTGGTTTATCTTGGTAAAGCACCTTCAGGTGANNCNNNNGCYTCTACTTCRCCAAAAGGCAAAAAAGCTAAAGTGTTGGCATGTGATGATGGCGATTTACCAGAAGTGGTTTCGATTTTACGTGCTTTAGTACAAGGTAAAACGATACAAGCAGACAAGGTGGGAGGCATTGCAACGAGCGATTTAGCGATTTTGGCCGAACAGCTCAAACAAGCAAAATATTCAGTGGTGACATGGGCAGCCGGTGATTTAGATTTTGACCATGCCGAGGCAACAGTGCAGACCGTATGTGAGATGGTTAAAGAGTTAAATGATAATACGCGTTCAAGTGGTTTGCCGTTAGGTGGTAAAGAGGGTGGCATTACGGTTAATCAAGTGTCGGCATGGCAGTCAGGTTTTCCAATGCGAACTAATTTTAATCAAGGCTACCCAGATTACGACCCYTAYCTTTGCGACAGCAATCGAATGTTAGCAAATGATGAGGTTGATACCCTGTTATGGATCTCAAGTTTTAATATTGATCGCACACCACCAAAATCGAATGCTACAACCGTTGTGTTGGGTCGTTCAGGTATGCAATTTGAAGAAGAGCCAGAGGTGTTTATTCCAGTAGGKGTACCCGGAATWGATCATGTSGGTMGAGCCTTCCGTACTGACGGWGTGGTTTCTATACCATTAAGAAAATTACGTGACAGTGGTTTGCCAAGCACATTTGATGTGTTAACAGCCGTCGAACAAGCTTTGTAAAGGGGCATTTAGAAAATGTTAACAAAACTAACAGGCGGTAGRRTTTAYGATCCGGCCAATAGYATCAATAATGAAGTTAARGATATTTATATCCGCGACGGACGCATTATTGCTAAACCTGCTGATGAGCGWATAGATAAAGAAATCGATGTTCGCGGCAAGGTAGTRATGGCGGGTGCAATTGATATGCAYACCCATATTGGTGGTGGYAARGTTAATATTGCCCGCACYATGTTACCTGAAGATCATGCTGCAGATGTGGTAGCYCGRACKGAATTAATGCGTTCAGGTTGCGGCCACGCTGCACCGAGCACGCTAACGGCAGGTTACCGTTATGCCGAGATGGGATATACCGCAGGTTTTGAACCGGCGATGTTGCCTATTAATGCACGGCAAGCACATATGGAAATGCACGACACACCCATTATTGATAAGGGTGGTTATGTGATGTTGGGAAGTGATGATTTTTTACTTCGCATGATGGCCTCGAACGGTGACCAAGAAGCCATTAATAATTATGTGGCATGGACCATTCATCATAGTCAGGCAATCGGCGTTAAAGTGGTTAATCCAGGCGGTATTAACGCGTTTAAATTTAATCAGCGTAAACTTGATTTAGATGAAAAAAATAAATATTATGGTATAACACCGCGTGATATTTTATTGCGYTTAGCGACGGCAGTAAAAGAGYTGGGYATACCGCATCCTCTCCATGTTCATGGTTGTAATTTAGGGGTGGCRGGTAAYTTAGARATGACCATTGATACGATGGAAGGYATTAATGGTCTGCCAATGCAYATGACACATATTCAGTTTCATAGTTATGGCACMGAAGGYGAYTATAAGTTTTCATCWGGTTCAGCTCAAATTGCCGAAGTGATTAATAAACAYAAAAATATCACYGCCGATGTTGGTCAAATTTTRTTTGGTCAAACGGTGACKGCATCGGGTGATAATATGCGTCAACATGCRGCMCATTCCTTTGCTAGCCCAAACAAATGGGTCTGTATGGATATTGAATGTGATGCCGGYTGTGGTGTMTTGCCATTCAARTATAAAGATCAAAGTTATGTTAACGCMYTGCAATGGATGATTGGTTTAGAAACATTCTTAATGATTGATGATCCTTGGCGAGTRTTCTTAACAACSGATCAYCCAAAYGGYGCACCGTTTACCAGTTATCCACATTTGATTCGATTGTTAATGGATAAAACCTTCCGTAATGATGTTTTATCGACACTGCATCCAGAGGCACAAAAAGCCAGTCATTTAGCATCACTCGATCGSGAATACTCGCTTTATGAAATTGCCATTATGACCCGTGCCGGTGCAGCRAAATTAGTTGGCCTTGCYGATCGTGGTCATTTAAGTGTCGGCGGAGCAGCAGATATTACGGTATACACCGATCAYGAAGATCGTGAAAAAATGTTTAGCAAGCCWGACTATGTGTTTAAAGACGGCACCATGGTKGTAAAAGATGGTGARATARTTGAAGTSACATGGGGTACCACKCATGTGGTKAARCCTGAATATGACAACAGTATTGAGGCAGCACTTAAACCGTATTTTGATAAATATCATACCCAAAAAATGGGTAAYTTTAAAATTAGTGACGATGAAATTATCGAYGATGGCCGAGGTAGTCTAACYGTGCAGCCGTTACATGCAGGAGGCAAGATATGATTATCAACGGTGTAACWATTGATGAGACTTTYGCGGAAGCTTTTCCGATGAAGGCTACGCGCTTAATTATTACTGCATTGAATGCAAAATGGGCAATGATTTCAGCACAAACYTTTACKGGTTTTGCKACATCGGTTATTGCGTGTGGTTGTGAAGCGGGCATTGAAAAAGTACTYGATCCAAGTGAAACGCCTGATGGCAGACCGGGYGTGTCYATYTTGATTTTTGCAATGGGTGGAAAAAGCCTAGCAAAACAAGTTGAAACGCGTTCGGGMCAGTGTGTRCTTACATCGCCTACATCAGCTTTATTCTCAGGGTTAGAGAGCGATACTGAAATTGCATTGGGTCAAAATCTTCGCTATTTTGGTGATGGTTTTCAAATTTCAAAAATGATTGATGGCAAACGTTATTGGCGCATTCCAGTRATGGATGGTGAGTTCTTAACGCAAGAAAAAACAGGTGTGCAAGCAGCGGTGGGTGGCGGCAACTTTTTGGTATTAGCTGAGTCACAAGCGCAAGCATTAGCCGCCTGTGAGGCAGCCATTGTTGAAATGAAAAAATGTCCGAATGTCATTATGCCGTTTCCTGGTGGTGTGGTGCGATCCGGCTCTAAAGTGGGATCAAAATTTAAAGCACTAAATGCGTCAACCAATGATGCCTTTTGTCCAACGTTGAAAGGCCAAACCAATACCGAGTTATCGCCCGAAATTGAATCGGTAATGGAAATTGTAATTGACGGCCTTACCAAAGAAGATATTGAYGTAGCKATGCGGGTGGGCATGCAAGCTGTTTGTGATTTGGGTGTCAAAAATGGCATTAAACGYATTTCAGCAGGTAACTATGGCGGAAAATTAGGCCCCTTCCACTTTCATTTACAGGAGATTATGGCATGAGCGCTTTAACCTTAACGCTAAAACAATCTCCCAAACAACGGATTGATTGTTCAGTATTAACGCCTGATAACTTGGATGATAAGTCGGTAGCCGACATTGCAGCTATTGAATTGCCTTCAGGAAATCGTACTGTTCGAGTCGACGAGCTGTTTGATATCAGCGGTGATAATGCCAAGCAGATAGTATTTGATAAAAGCAGTGATAAGCTAGACTTTATCGGCAACCAAATGAGCTTTGGTTGCATTGAGATAAAAGGCAATGCTGGCGCCTATCTGGGTGCAATGATGACCAATGGTTTTATCTTGATAAGYGGTAATACGGGGATTTATACYGCTTGTGAAATGAAAGGCGGTCAAATAAAAATTAACGGTAATGCCGGTGATTTTGTAGGTGGCGCTCGCGTAGGACAGAAAAAYGGCATGACCGGCGGCACCGTCATTGTGACTGGCGACACTGGTGMTCGCACTGGCGATCATATGCGTCGMGGWTATATTTTAATTGAAGGMAATGCCGGTGATTATTGTGGTTCTAGAATGATTTCTGGMACCATTGCYGTGCTCGGCAATGTGGGKGCTCATCTTGGTTATGGCATGAAACGAGGCACATTATTATTGCTAAAAGAGCCTAAAATCCCTGCAAATTTCAACGATTGTGGTGCACACACCTTAGCCTTTTTGCCGTTAATGCTYGCCTCTTTCAATAATTTAGATACTAAGTTTGCTACGTTAGAGATGTTTTCGCGAGTACAMCGCTATGCGGGTGATCTGGGTGGTATCGGYATGGGCGAGATTCTRGTTAAAATTTAGGAACAYAATTTATGCTAAAAAGAATAACGTTATTTGTTATTTTGGCACTGCTTTCAGCCTGTGAATACAACTCTGGAGTGGAAATAACAAAAGACAACACACTGATTCATAMAACATATTTTCAGAAYGGAGCYCAAGAAAAATTTATAGAAACCAGTTGTTATTCTGCTATAAAAAAGAATA
This sequence comes from Methylophaga sp., assembly GCA_002733335.1. Classification (GTDB taxonomy): domain Bacteria; phylum Pseudomonadota; class Gammaproteobacteria; order Nitrosococcales; family Methylophagaceae. The sequence continues at coordinate 51,075 of NVVK01000018.1, read as the reverse complement.
GTAAAATTAAAGTGCTTATTGATACGGCTGAAGAATTTAAAGTAGAAATTAATTTATTAGATATTCCAAATATTATAGAGTGCGAGGAATATTTGGTGCAAAACACGAAGGGCTTAGTAGCTTTAGGAAGACCAGAGTTAAGTGGATCGACGTATCATTCTAATGYGGGAAAKATTGACTATATTCGCAAAAGATCTAATAGCACCACTGTTTATCTGGTATCAAAACATAATGATGTAACTAAGTTTGAGCTTAGAAACGAGTTTGAGATCAGCAATGGATATAGAGTACTTGAAGAAGATACTGCTTATCTTATTATTGATACTGCCAATTCGAATATAGCAACAATTAAAACATATGTTGATCAATTTCCGAAAGCCAAGGATTAATATCTGGATACTGGCGGCGGCYCACTAAGCTGAATGAATAAGTAAATMTTAYAAGGTAATTCCCATGTCAAACACTGGAAAATCAATAAGCCAATTTATTATCGAACAACAGCGTATTCACAATGATTCAACGGGTGAYATAAGCGGATTGTTGAACGAKATTGTCAGTGCCTGTAAAAAGATTTCTCATTTGGTGAATCGCAGTGGCATTATCGGTATTGGTGGCGYGGCGGAATCTGAAAATGTTCAGGGTGAAGTTCAAAAAGAACTCGATATTATTACCAATGATGTGATGGTTGATCATTTGAMTTGGACAGGSCATTTGGCYGSRATGGTATCGGAAGAAATTGAAGARRTTATTCAAATTCCTGACAMKATGCCTAARGGAAAATAYCTGATTGCTTTTGATCCGCTTGATGGYTCATCTAATATTGATATTAATCTATCAGTCGGCACCATATTTTCRATTTTGCGTTGCCCRGARGGCRYYGATAARCCAACRGTYGAACATTTYWWGMARARASKKAYTKWGSWMRWKTKTRYKGGWTYKWRWSYWTMWSKCYSSSSMMMRWTSMWRMYWYTRMMAWCMKSWCATSGMKKYWRKRGYTTTACTTTAGATAGTGATGTCGGTGAATTTATTCTCACCCATCCAAATATGACTATTCCGGAAGATACCGCCGAGTTTGCAGTAAATATGTCCAATCAGCGTTTTTGGGAAGAACCCATGCAACGTTATGTCGAGGAATGCATTCAAGGTGTTGATGGTGAGCGTGATAAAAACTTCAATATGCGCTGGGTGGCATCGATGGTGGCAGAAGTTTATCGTGTGCTAACACGAGGTGGTATATTTATGTATCCCATAGACAGCAAGCCTTCTACGAATGGTGGTAAATTACGTCTAATGTATGAAGCCAGCCCGATGAGTTTTATTGTTGAACAAGCGGGCGGGGTAAGCTCGACAGGATATGAACGTATTATGGACATTCAGGCACAGGATATTCATCAGCGGGTGCCGGTTATTTTGGGATCTAAAAATGAAGTTGAGCGTGTTATTTCCTATCATAAAATAGGATAAAACGCGCTATTTCCTTTTCTGTGGTAGAACAAAAGAGTTTGCTTTATAAGCAAAAAGGATAAAAAAGAAAAATGGTTGATATTGTTAATTATGAAACCTTGTTGACGGTTGGCAGAGAGCAGAAAGAACCCCAGCGATTTTTATTTGTTTTTTTAAAAGCAGCGATGCCAAAAGATATTGAAGGGGATGAGGCTGAGCGTTTTCATGCGGGCCAAGGCGGGGTATTACAGCCTATTATGTGTGTTGATAAATCCTTGGATGAATTAACGAACTTTGCTGACTTAGTTAAAGAATCAGAAAATATGGAACAAGAATGGCAAATGGTATTGGTTGCGTGTTTGTCAGGTGTGGGAAGCATGATGCCATCCTCTTCAGAAACAGATTTACAACTTAAAATGATGGTTCAAATGGTAGAGAATGGTGGAGATTTAACGCGATATTTAGCGTTTGATAGGAATGGAGATCTTCTTCAATTTAGTTAAAAAATAGAATCAAGAGGTGAAGTCAGGTGAAAAGAATTGTTATTTTTGCTGATGGTACATGGAACTCACCAGATAAAGGCCGTGCCACTAACGTGTTACAGATGGCACGAGGCATAAAGCCGATGGCTGGAAATGTTGAGCAAGTTGTTTTTTATGACTGGGGTGTAGGTACCGACAGGAAAAAGATAGCGGGCGGAATAACGGGTGCCGGCATAGATAAAAATATTTTAGATTGTTATCGTTTCATTGTTCATAACTATAATCAGGGCGATAAGCTCTTTTTCTTTGGTTTTAGTCGTGGCGCCTATACCGTTCGTTCTTTAGCGGGATTTATCCGAAATTGTGGTTTATTAAAAAGAAAATTTGCTGATCACATTCCAGCGGCTTATAAATTGTATCGAAAACGAGCAAAAGCCACAGGGCCAAATGCGTCTATGGCAGAAACGTTTCGAAAGGATTTTGCCGTAGAAGATATTACACCTATTGAATTTGTCGGCGTATGGGATACGGTGGGCGCATTGGGTATTCCTGTTCCTTTTTGGGGAACCCTCGGTGAGCGTGAATTCTTATTTCATGATACCGAACCAAGCAAAATTATTGAACATGCTCGTCACGCTATAGCCATAGATGAGAATCGCATAGATTTTGAACCTACGATGTGGAGCGATAAACTTGGGTTGGATCTTAAACAGGTTTGGTTTTCAGGTGTGCATTCAGATATTGGCGGTGGATATAAAGAGCAAGGCTTAAGCCATATAACAAATCAATGGATTAGTGAAGAAGCAGTAAAATTTGGCTTGCAGTTCGAGCCACATTTTTTGAACACATTAAAGCCAGACCCAGAAGCTAAGCTACATAATGAACGAACAGGCATTTATCGTGCACGGAAAGAGCTGGTTCGAGAAATAACAGGATCGTTACATGTATCTGTTAAAAAGCGATGGGACTTAGATGTGGATAATTACCGAAAGAAAAGTAAAGCACTTACTAGTATGCTTGACATTGTAAATAATGATTGGACGCGTCTTCCACAGGAAGGTTGAACTTACGTTCAGCATTGCTTGTCTTAAGKCGTAATAACGTATANAGKTWKWAAGGTTTNKWTKTTMAWWAATTAAAGGAAAAATTATGTCTATCGCACGTGTTACWGAAGTTATTGCTCGYTCAACAAAAAGYTTTGATGATGCYATTCAAGATGGTGTRRAACGCGCRACACAAACAYTAGAAAATGTCACATCAGTTTGGATCCAAGATCAAACATTAGAYATYGAAGATAATAAAATTGTCGGCTATAAAGTCGCAATGAAAGTRACYTTTATACTTAAATAAMYACTGGAGYMAYCTTRATGGAYTTACTTAATATGGTTTTAGCAGCKACCAAGGGCGAYACYYTGGGAAGCTTGGCAAAACAAAATAATATWTCTACGGATCAGACYAGYGATATTTTATCTTTATTATTGCCTGCYTTAACCAGTAAGCTACAAAGTAATGTGCAGCAGGARAAKGGTYTAGAATCATTGYTRGGWGCRYTAGGRAAAGGCAATCATCAACGCTAYGTWGATGATCCAAAYGTGCTYTCTGARYCKGCKTCRGTRTTAGATGGAAATAAAATATTRGGCCATCTTTTAGGSAGYAARGATGCCAGYCGTCAGGTTGCATCACAAGTGGCAAGYTCAACAGGTGTTGGCTCAAGYATCATTAAAAAATTATTGCCGATGGCAGCAACAATGTTAATGGGTGCTATGAGTAAAGGTGCACAATCAAACGGCATGCTCGACATGTTAGCAGGTGCTGTTTCAGGTGTTGGTAGTAATAGCTCAGGTAATATGCTTGGATCAGTGTTGGGCTCGCTAATGGGRAGCAGCAGTAAATCGGATAACGGTGATTTGATTGGCAGTCTATTAAAAGGCTTCTTAAAATAACCGACAAGCAAAAATAAACCTATTTGATTTAGGCTTTCTTCAAAAACTTTGTAAGCAAGACGATACGCGTACCGTTCACACGTCCTTCGATATGCTCAGGATTGTCGGTAAGAGAAATGTTTTTTACCAGCGTACCGCGCTTGGCAGTAAAGTTGGCTCCCTTTACATCCAGATCTTTAATTAAAGTAACACTGTCGCCAGCATTAAGTGTGGTGCCATTGCTATCCTTAGATTGAGAGCTGTTCTCATCACTATCTGATACCGCTCCTTCCTCAGCCCATTGTTGAACTTCAGGCTCGAGATAAAGCATGTCTAACAGATCGTGTGCCCAAGACTCCCCATCTAATCGTTTTAACTGTCGCCAAGCCATTACCTGCACGGCAGGTAATGGATTCCACATAGAATCATTTAAGCAGCGCCAATGATTAGAATCTATTGTGTCAGGGTTATTAATTTGTGATTGGCATGTTTCACAGGCAAGAATAGAGGTCTCTTCGCTAGCTGACGTAACGGGTGGGATTTCGTAAACACTTAGCTTGGCATCGGTGCCACAGAGTTCACATGTTGAATTGCTACGCTGGAGAAGTGATTGTTCAGTGCTCATGCCTTATTAAACCTTAGCCGATTGATAATGGTGGGTGATTATCTCATATCATGGGTATATACTTAAATCTCTTAAACAGGAGAGAGTAGGAATGAACAAAACAAAAGCATTAATTGCTGTGCTTGCACATGTAGTGGTAGGTATTTTATTTATGGTAGCCATTTGGCCTGCCTTGCAAGGCAATAATGATGGTTATATGACAAAAACAGCAGCGGTGGTGATTGCTGAGTTAGATCCTGTTCTGACTTCTGAGCCTACATCAGCTCCCGTTTCTGAATCTACACCAGAAGTTTCTCCTGAGCCTGCATCAACACCTATATCGGTTCCCGATTCTGAGCCTACACCAAGCGTTACTCCTGAGTCAGCACCAGCTCCCATATCGGAGCTAGCTCCAAAGGCTATACCTGATTCTGTAAAAGAAGCACCGGTAAGCAATGCTAAAGAAGATGAAAAAGAAGGTGCACTTTATAGCGTAGTAGATGGCAATAAGCTTGATGCTGAAAGCTATGCTGGCTTTAAACTTTTCCGTAATTGGTGTGCGCGTTGTCATGGTACATATGGTCAAGGCATGGTCGGACCAGATCTTGCTGAGAGCCTGAAAATAATTACCGAAAAAGAGTTTTTTGAAACAGTTGAAAACGGTAAATCAGGTACTATAGGCAGTATGCCTGCGTGGAAATCTAATCCAAAAGTAATCGCAGGTAGGGACCAAATATATGCTTATTTAATGGCTCGCTCTGATGGTGCAATTGGCGTAGTGAAACCTAAAAAACAAAAGTAGTTTTTTGATAATTATTAATGGCCTCGCTAGACTTATTCTAGCGAGGCTTTTTTAGCCATAAACAAAAGAAATTAAGATGACCGAAAAAACATATATCAAAGGTAAAGATAGCGATTTAGAGACGACTATTGCTACGATGGAAGCGAAATTAAAGTCTTTTGGTTTTGATRTAGAGCAGGCATCTTGGTTAAATCCTGTCAGCAATGTGTATTCAGTTCATATTCGAGACAAATCTTGTCCATTAATGTTTACTAATGGTAAGGGAAGCAGTAAAAAGTCCTGTCTGGCCAGTGCATTAGGTGAATATTTTGAGCGATTAAGTTGTAATTATTTCTTCGCTGATTTTTATCTTGGTGAGGAACATTGCCAACATGAATTTGTGCATTATCCAAATGAACGCTGGTTTGACGGTTCAACAGAAGCGATGCCAGAGGGGCTAATGGATCCCTCTTTATGGGCGTATTTTGACCCTGAAAAGGCATTAAGTTTTGATGCCTTATTCGATATAAATTCTGGAACAGGAGAGCGTGGGATTTGCGCCGTACCTTATCAGCGATTACGTGATAATAAAGCTGTTTATATTCCCATTAATATTATCGCTAATATATTTGTTAGTAATGGCATGTCGGCCGGTAATACACGTAATGAAGCACGTGTTCAGGCCTTATCGGAAATATTTGAACGTTATATTAAGAACAAGATTATTGCAGAAGGGATTTGTTTGCCTGAGGTGCCAAAAGAAATTTTAGATCGCTATCCGAAGATTCAAAAAGCAATACAAGAATTGGAAGATTATGGCTATATTCTTAAAATTTCCGATGCTTCTTTAGGGGGTAACTACCCGGTAATGAGTGTGACGTTGAWNNAAACNCCCMAASMYSSATMMGKSWKTGMCYSWTWWRRCSSRCAMYNNCARGWWTYGMSGYSRSATTAGAGCGCACGGTAACAGAGTTGTTGCAAGGACGTAACCTCGATCAGCTAGATGTATTTCACCCGCCAATATTTGATTTAGAGGAAGTCGCTTCGCCACAAAACCTAGAGATGCATTTTATTGATTCTAGTGGTTATATTTCTAATGATTTCTTCCGTTCTACACCCGATTATCAATTTTATGATTGGAACTATGAGGGTGAAACAGAAGATGAATTTAATTATTTAAGTACTAAAATCCATGRTATGGACTTTGATATTTATATTGCTGATTATGAACATTTAGATGTTTATGCTTGCCGTATTTTAGTGCCGGGCATGTCAGATATTTATCCCGTAGATGAATTGGTTTGGGAAAACAATAATGAAGGTGCATTATTTCGAGAAGATTTTTTAAGCTTAAAAGATGGCRATAAGGTGCARTGGCARGCTATTTTAGATAGATTAGAAGAAGGMGCYTATAACGATCAAACYTTGGCKGCCGCATTTATCGGCTTGGCACCTGATCCCGAYACCTTGTGGTCGACAGYTCGMYTAGGTGAAATAAAAGCCATGTTGTATCTTGCGCTGCAGGATGAGCAAGCGATAGACTGGATTGAATGGTGTTTAACGCTAGAACAGGGCGGCGATRAYATGCAGCTTCAATATCGYTGTATAAAAGCRTTATTAGAGATTAAATGGCATCCHCAACGTGACTATDBTAATTATCAACAAGGSTTAGAGCAGCTTTATGGTGCTCAGAATGTCDCCGAGGGTTTAGCGATGGTAGAAGGGATCAGTATTTTTCATGATTTACATTGTCCGGGCTTAAGCTTAAAGGGCTTTGATCGGCATACAAAACTGCTAGAAGGTTATACAAAACTTCAGCAAGCCAAGCAAAACAATTGGGCATAAATTCATGCTTTGAAGCTGATTTTTTCAGAAGCTAAGCGAGCTTATGAAAATAAGGCTAACACCTTTGTAGRATTTACTGTATTCTTGCCGCTTCTTTGGGTTTCCGGTTTATTTATAAACTAACTCAAAGAGGTGTGGAGCGGTAGTTCAGCTGGTTAGAATGCTGGCCTGTCACGCCGGAGGTCGCGGGTTCGAATCCCGTCCGCTCCGCCAATTTATTTTTTTGATCCCCTTTTGTTTCTGCCATCTTATGGTTTAGCTTTTGCAGCTGTTTTATTTCGCATAATAAATGCGTATAACGGCGGGACGAGCAAAAGCGTTAAAATGGTAGCAAAGCCTAAGCCCCAAACAATAGCGGTTGCTAAAGGCCCCCACATTAAGGATTTCCCCCCTAAACCGACGGCTAAAGAAAATAATCCCGCCATRGTGGTAATTGTTGTGATTAATATGGGCATCACACGACGCTGTGAGGCTTTAGTAATGGCATGGGCTAGTGACATACCCTTAGCAAGGTTTCGGTTGGCGGTTGAGACTAAAACAATGGCATCATTAGCCACAATGCCGGCGAGTGCGATGACGCCATATAAGGTATATAAACTTAAAGGATTATTGCTCACAATAAGTCCAAGAATAACACCTGTAAAAGCCATTGGAACGGTCGCTAGAATAAGGAGTGGTTGTGTATAACTTTTAAATTGCGTTCCCAAGATCATATAGATAAGACCGATCCCGAATAAAAAMAGTAYYGCCATACCATTTAAGCTTTCTTTTATRTCATCCATTTCACCYGAAAAATCTAARGTTACATCAGGATATTGATCGGCAATATGCTGCCATTTTTCGGCAATACGTTGATTTGCAGTGATGCTATTACTTATTTCGGTATCAAGATCGGCTTCTAAGGTGATAGCGCGCCTAAAATTACGGTGATGAATTGTCCCCTCGGCATAAGATGAAGAGTAAGTAAGCAGTTGTCCTAATGCAATTTCACTGCCATCTGCTAAGCCGACGGGATAATTTAAAAAGGACTTTATGTCTTGTAGTGATYTWGGGGTTGCTTGTACYCGCACATTCCATTTTTCACCTTCAAAACGCATATTTGCAACGATACTGCCATCAACGTAAAGCCGCAAAATTTCAGCAATATCAGCAGGGTTAAGTTGGGCGCGAGTAATGGTATCCGGATTGAGCATAAGTGTGAGCTGTGAACCTGATTGTGCATCGTTGCTATGAATATCTTGGATGCCCGGTACGGTTATCATCAGCTCATTTAGCGCGGCCGTTGCTTGGCGTAGTTGTGCTATTTTATCACCACGCACTTTTACGCTGATAGGGCTTTCACTCGGTGGGCCGGTCTTACGACGTAAAAAGGATAGGTGTGAGGGACCAGGAATATCTTGGGTCGCGAGACGAACCTGTTCAATCAATTCATCAACAGAGTGTAAACCTTCGGTTCGAGCAGGCAAGCTAAACATTATTTGCCCGATACTGTCACCAAAGAGTGGCTCTGTTTCCGTGAGTAAGATCCCTGCCGTTGTTGAGATAGATCGAAACTCTTTAACATCAATACGTTGACGAATTCTGACATCAAGTCTTTTTAATGTTTCATCGGTGCGATTCAACGCGCTGCCTGCGGGCATATAGACGTTAAGATAAAACAACCGAATCGGATCATTAGCAAAGAAATCAACCCGCACAAAATTGTTTGTTACTACTGCAGAGACAGCAAGCAGGCTGAGCACTGTACCTGCCGAGATGCTTAATCTAGGAAAGCGCATAACAGGAATGAGCATACTCATGTAGCGGTGGCGGATCCACTTTGTTGTACGATTTCTTGCTTGTTGGATAAGGGTGATCTTTGCAGGATTTGGATTGGCCGAAATAATGTGTGAAGGCAGTAACCAAAATGCTTCAATTAAACTGACCACCAAAGCAACTGAGACCACGATAGGCACAACTCGCATAAACTGACCTAAAATACCGGGTAACAAAATAAGCGGTAAAAAGGCAGCAATAGTGGTAAGTGATGACACCATGACCGGCACCCACATTTCATCAGCCGTGGYGAGGGCGGCATCAATGCTAGACATGCCTTTCTTGAGATTAATATAAATTGATTCAACAACAACAACGGCGTCATCGACTAACATTCCTAAAACAATAACGACACCAAGTAAAACCATAATATTTAAGGTTTCACCCATGGCAGATAAAACCCAAAATGATCCCATCAAAGAGAAAACAAGCCCCATACTTGTAAAGAGGGCAATTTTCCAACCRAGAAAYAGGCCSGTTACTAACATTACTAAAAAGAGCCCAATTAATGCATTTTTTTCCATAAGACCAATAGCGGTGCGTGTAGCGACCGTTTGATCATCGACAATATCAAGCTGAATACCTTGATCTTTTAATGCAGAATTACGTTCGTGGACATAGCTTTGTAGATTTTCCAGTAAGGTGAGGCTATTGGCATTACTACGTTTAAATATTGAAATCATCGAGGCAGGCCGACCTTCATAAGATACTAATTGAGTGGGCTTTTCTTGGCCGYGAACAATGGTGGCAACGCTGCGGAGTGGCAATTCACCTTCAAGGGTCAAGATAGGTAATTCTGCAAGATAATTGGGGTCGTTACTGGTGCCGCTCAATCTAATTCGCCACTGTTGTTCACCGATTTGAATGCTACCGGCAGTGAGATCTCTAAAATAGGCATTGACTGTGCTGGCTAAAATAGTAGGTGAGACACCTAAACCGATCAGTTTTTCGGGATCAAAGAGTACCTGTAGCTCGGGATCTTCAGTGCCCCAAGTATCGGCCCGATCAACACCTTTTATGCGTGTAATATCTTTGGCTATATTACGCGAGGTTCGGCGTAATAGCTCATCATTTTCTATGCCTGAAATGGTGATAACGGCAGTAGGATAAGTATTTGAGCTAGATAATTCTGTAACAATGGGTTGTTTTGCATCAGGGGGTAAATCATCGACCGCAGACTGAATGCCGCGACGGAGTTCTTCAATGCGTTGACGAAATTCGATGGTCTCAAGATCTGCAAAACGAATCATGATAAAAGAAAAGGCAACGCGACTACTACTTGACACACGAGTGACGTCGGCTATTTTTTCTATTTCATCTTCAATAGGATTGGTGATTTGGCTTTCAACATCTTCAGCGGTAGCACCCGGCCAAACAGTGTTAACGATAATCCAATTGAAATTCACATCGGGATCTTGTTCGCGTGGCATGGCGCTATAACTAATCCAGCCAGCAATAACAATCAGCAAAAAAGTGAGGTTAACAAGAACGGTATTAGTGAGAAGCTTGCGATACATATAACTGGCTACTCAGGATTCACTATTTTTATAGTTTGGCCATCAATGAGTCCATAGCGCCCCGTTGTTATAATCTCTGTGTTTTCGGGCAAATTAATGGGCGCGGGTAAGCCATTACCTATCGTATTGAGCACATGAAAATAGGCAGAATTATTATGATTAATAAAAATACCTAACTGTTCATTTCGTTTCACGACATAATCAGCAGGGATATGCATATGATTACTTTTCCAACGTAAACGACCGGAAGAGCCTGTGGCAGCGACATGACCGATAAAATCAAGCCGTGCTTCATAACTATGAATTCGGCTGTCTACCAGTGGCACAACAGTACGGTTAGTTACGGGATATATTTTTCCTGAGGTGATAAATGAKAGCGTTCCTGCCTTTTTTAGGCTGTCTATATCTTGCTGCTGAATTTTAGCACTCACTTCTAGATTTTTAAGATCCAGCAGTTTAACTAAGATAGATCCGGGGCGAATATAGTCACCCAGACTGGCTACACGTGCTACAACTACTGCATCAAATGGTGCTGAAATAATACATTTGGTGATACGACGTTTTGCTTCTTTTAAATCAGCGGCTAACACACCAATTTCAGAGGTAAGCGCATTGGCCTCTGAGCTTCGCAAATTGAGTTGATCAGAAGAAATCACTTGGCTGCTGCGTAATCTTTCAGCATCATTAAGCCGTTGTTTTGCATATTTGCTGCGAGCATAACCAGAATTAAGTGCTGAATTAGCTCGTTGTCTGGCTATCTCATAAGCTTCACAATCAATTTTGGCGAGTACATCCCCTTTTTTAACGGCATTACCTGTTTGAACCAAGAGTTCAATAATTTCACCTGAAATCCCCGCGCTAATCATACTVTTGTTAAGGCTTACAACGATTGCTGGTGCTTCGCGTGAAGGAAAAAACAGAATCTGTTTCAGTGTTGTGCTCGATACTGGCGTTGCAAGCTCTTGCTGTGGGCTATTCTCATTTGCCAATGCAGAATTAAAATAACTGCTAAAAAGTAATGGGATAATAAAGAGACGTAAAAACCATCCTTGGGCTGTTGTAGGTTTTCCATTCATAATTTGCTTAATTTACGTTAGAGTGAGTAATGAGGGATTGTAGCGCATATCGATATTATTAAAAATAAGAGATAACGCACATTCTTTAAAATCACCGTGTTATATTCTTCTCTCTTCAAAATGTAGATGTGAATCACATTATGTCATAGAAAATTCTTAGGAAGAAAAACAGAATGTTTAAGTGTTTTTTACTTAGTTTGGCTTACTGCCAGATTCTTTTGTTCCCCACKATTATTTTTGCTGAGGACAGGGATATAATTGAAGCGGATTTATTGCGTTTAGATGAAATGCTTGTAACAACACGAAAACGTGAAGAAGCATTACGCGAAGTACCGATTGCGATTACAGCCTTCTCAGCAGAATTAATTGAAGATGCCGATCTGCAAAACATTGAAGATATTGCGATGATGACACCTGGTTTCACCTACACCCCTTTATTTGGCGGTCGAATTGGTAACCCTGTTATCCGCGGTATGAATACGACGATTGGTGAACCAAATGTTGGCTTTTTTATTGATGGTGTTTATCAAGGATCGCGCTGTGTGATGGAAGCTATATTTGGCGATGAGTTAGAACGTATTGAGGTGGCAAAAGGGCCTCAAAGTGCACTCTATGGTCGAAATACGTTTTCGGGAGCAATAAATTATGTGACCAAGAAACCAGATAATGAGGGGGGCGGAAAGCTAGCCGTTACCTTGGGTAATGARGGCCGTAAAGAAGCACGAATCTCATACAGTGGAGTGATAAGTGAAGATACTTTATTTTTTCGAGTAGGAGCAATGCATTCAGGTTTTGATGGCTTTTATAAAAATGAGCTTACGGACGGAAATTTAGATGACAGACAAAGCAATATTTATTCTTTCTCATTAATTGCTTTCCCCACCGATAATTTAGAAATGATTTTCCGAATGGGTGTTGAAAATACCAATGATGGTGATGAGGCGATACAGTTTGTTGAGAATAATCAGGATTTTACAAGGAACCATGTTGTGCCGGGTGCTCCATTTAATGATTTCCAAAGTTATGGTGGTAATTTACCTAGCATAACAAATGGTTTTGCAGTTACACCGGGTCATAATCAACGAGATAATATTTCGACGTCATTTCGTTTGGATTGGGACTTGGATTCGGTAACGTTCACTTCAATTTCAGGGTATAACGATTTGGAATTGGATGCAGCATTTGATAGTGATTATCAAGCAAGCGAAATTCGTTTTAGTGAAGAAAAAGTTGGGCAGGATGAATTTAGTCAAGAGTTTAGGTTAACGTCATATAATCAATCAATACGTTGGATGATGGGGACGTATTTTTATCATTTAGAGAGAAACAGTAAAATAAGAGATGCTTTTGTACTTGGCGCTGCACTTGCTCCTGTTCCGATAGGTGGCGGATTGGTGTTAGCGAATGCGTTGGCGCCTGGATTTTCATCTGTGAGTGATGAAAGTACGCGTAATTGGGCCCTTTTTGGTTCAGTAGGTTTTGATTTAACCGACCAGCTGGCACTGACCTTGTCTGGACGCTATGCTTACGAGAAAAAAGAAGTCAAGACAGTTGATACTAATTTAGATACGGCCGCGGTAGGGAAGTTTAGCGATAGCACAGGTTTTAATAGCTTCACACCTAAAGTGGCATTCGATTATCATATAAATGATAACACTATGATTTATATGAGTGTAGCTAAGGCTGTTAACCCAGGAGGGTTTAACATAACAATAAATGGGGGAGCACTCCCGGCAGCTACTGAAAGAACCTATGATGAAGAAAAAAGCCTTAACTATGAAATAGGCATTAAAAGCACATGGCTGAATAATCGACTGACGGCTAATTTAGCTGTTTTTTATATTGATTGGGATGATCAGATTGTGCGTGCACTAGGTATCAATAATGCGATTTTAAATCAAAATATAGGTGAATCATCATCGCGTGGGTTTGAGTTGGAGCTAGCAGCAAAACCGGCTAAAAACTGGGATGTGCTGGCAGGAGTGTCGTATACGGATGCTCAATATGATAAATATACATTTGGGGCGCTTGAAAAGCTCGGCATAAACTCCGTGCTGGATGGCAACCGAATGCAATACGTCTCTGAATGGACAGCCAATGCATCCATCCAATATTTGAAAGCTGTTGCAATCGCAGATTTTGATTGGAAAATACGTGTTGATGTTTTGTATCAATCTGAGCAATCAGGTATTTCTATTGATAATCCGCCGCTCATTCCTGCTCGCACCATTGTGAACCTTCGAAGTGGTTTGGAAAATGATGACTTTGCTATTCATTTTTGGGTGAAAAATGTATTTGATAATAATAAGAGTTTAGGTGCTATTGCCATTCCTAATACAGCTTCAACGGCAGCTTTTAACCCCGGTGTGACGGGATACCAGTTATTTCAATCATTAACGCAAGCACCTAGAGAGCGAACCTATGGTGTTACTGTGAGTGTTCCATTCTAAATTATTTTTATAGCCGTAACGGTGGTTTAATTGGCAAAGAAGAGTGGGAAAGTTGAAAAACATCCGTGTAGTAATTTTTAATATGGTGTAATGGGAAGTATTTTGGCCAAGCATAGAGCGTGAGCGATGGTGCATATTGCGGCGTGAAGTGTGGGACAAATTTAAGGAGAATAAAAGATTAAAAATGGCAACAAAGCATTCACTTCCAGTTAGTCGAAAACTAGGTTATGGATTAGGGGCGGTAGCCTATGCCGTGCCTCATCAGGTCATGGCCAGTTTCTTTTTGTTTTATGTAACCGTTGTCTTACATATTTCACCTCTTATCGCTGGTGTTATTGTTGCGTTATCAGTTATATGGGATGCGATMACCGATCCTTGGGTGGGACACATTTCTGATCGAACACAYTCAATCAGATTTGGTCGACGTCATCTTTATTTAATTATGGGTGGATCAGGAACAGCATTAGGTACGGTTTTCCTCTGGTCAATTTCGCCAGAAGCCAGTGAGAGTTATAAAATACTGATGTTGCTTGTTTGGGTTTTATTTACCAAAACGATGCTYACTTTTTATGGGGCACCCTATTTTGCAATAGGCGGTGTTATTAGYAAKAACTATGATGAGCGATCAAGCATACAGAGTTATCGTGCAACGTTTCATCTCATTGGTATGATTATCGCCATTGCAGGCATGATGGCTATTTTTTTCAAAGCCACTCCAGATTATCCAAAAGGTCAGTTAAATCCAGAAGCTTATCCTGCTATGGGATTGACAGTTGCCTTGATTACATTCGTTGTGGCACTCATTGCTACGGTGATTATTCCTAAGGATAGAAGGTTACCTAAACTGCACGRTTTAGAGCAAAAAACGAATGTATGGCGGCAGGCCTATGATGCTTTGAAAAATGTTAATTTTAGAGCTATTATTTTGATGATTTTTATTATTGAGGTTGCTTTTCAAATATCAATCAGTATTGGTTTTCACGTCAGTACGTACACCTATAATTTAACCGGCCCTCAAATTGGATTAATAGGTATTACGGTGCTTATTTTTTCAATATTATCGCAACCATTATGGGTTTATCTAAGCCGACGATTGGAGAAAAAAATAGCACTTTTTATAGGGATGGCTTTTGCAATAGTTGGTTTTTCTAGTTTGCCACTGGCATATGTTTTTTTAGAATGGCTACCACTTAATCATCCGAATACAGTGATTACGATGATGGGGTTTAGCGTTATATCGGGTATTGGCAATGGTGCATTCATGTCACTGCCTTTTTCTATGATCGGTGATACTGTTGATCAAGCAGAGATAAAAACGGGGCAGCGTCAAGAAGGGCTTTATTTTGGCTTGTACAACTTTGCTTATAAAGCAGGCATTGCCATTAGTGTTTTAATGGGGGGCATTCTATTAGAAGTGATTGGCTTTGATTCAATGTCAGCGGAGCAATCGACAGATGTTGCCTATAATTTGGCAATGGCTCCGACATGGTTATTACTTATGTTTGCTCCTATTATTGCTTGGGTGGCATCTAAGTATCAGCTTGATAGGGATGAGCACAGTACGATTTTAGATACCTTAGAGCAACGTAACGTAAATTAAGATTTTTAAAAAGTGTGTCGAAAAAGCGGTAAAATTATTGAAGAAGAAAAGGCGAGTAGAATTTGGACCGTCGGTACATTGTAGCTTATTACAAACGTATAAAATCGGCTAACTCTATCGTTGTGATAGCAGCCTGTTTGGCGGCATCCATTTTGTCTTGTTCGGTATTGTAGCCCCAGAGAGCAAAAAATAATTGCACCTCTTTTAATTGCTGATCATTGATAACATTAATCAATGTTGGCAGACGATCTTCAACAAATAAAATAGTGTGTGTTGGATGCTTTATGATTAAATTAGCAAGAATTTGTGGTTTGCTCATATTACGATCAAGGCCAAAAATTCGATCAGTAGGAAAAGTAATATTATTTGCTTCAAGGATCTGGTGAACAAAACGCTCTTGTTTGGTGGTGATGATGTAACATTGCTCTGGCTCAATTTGACGAAGCTTGGTGGCAACACCCTCAAAGAGAGGGTTCATTTCAATCCACTGGGTTAGATTGCTGGTAATCCAGCGATCGCGGGTTTCACCAAATTGTTGCTTGAGAGTGGCGGTAGAAAGTTGTTCTCGTTGAATAATGTGGTCTATTTGAGAGGAAAAATCAGCCAGTAATAGTGCAGGTGRTATTCCTTCATGGAGGAGGCGCATGATTAAAATGGCCTCAAAGCCGGTTTCCATAACAGGGCGAACTTGCCGGAAAAGAGTGATCATTTCTGGCGGTGTTTGATCGGGCATATCTTGCCAAATTTGGCGGGCAACTTTCCAGCCAGTAATCCCTGTTTCAATGGCACTATCACAGATAACGCCATCAAAATCGAGGGCATATAGGTTCATTTTTGACATTATGGCGTCGCTATAAAATTAATAAAAAGGGCCTAGATGCTCGACGTTATTATTGTGATACACGCGTTTGACCATTTATTTCCATGATCCTTACTTTATCACCAACACTAAAAGGTTTGGCGGGATCATATTGTTGAACAATTGAAATAACACGATTTGAATCATTCATGCGAATGACTAACTCAATGCCTTGGCTTTTGGTGAGTGTTTCTTCGGCTGCGCTGCCTGCTAATCCCCCCACCACGRCACCAATTACGGCGGCGACCGCTGCGCCTTTACCATGACCAACACTGCTACCTGCAACGCCCCCAACCACAGCGCCAGCAGCGCTGCCAATAGGTGTTTTAGTTCCTTCAATTACGACCATGGTAGCCGCTTCAATAGTACCGTATTGTACCGTTTGAATTTGTCGGGCATCCTCTCGTGAGTAGGTGTCACCTTGTAAGCCACTGGCGCAACCAGTGAAGAGCAATGATGAAGAGAGTAGTAAGGGTAAAAGAATTACGTATTTTTTGTTCATAGCAAATCTCCTTTGAATATATTATATGTAGGACATGCCAAACAGGATTTTTATCCGTGCTGATAAACAATTTTGCCATTGAAAATGGTGTGAGTCACTTGGTGGTTAAATAGCCAGCCAGCGAAGGGGCTGTTTTTTCCTGTACTGACAAATCGCTGAGGTTGGCATTCATTATGAGCATTAGGGTTAATGATACAAATATCTGCTGCCCCTCCTGCTTTCAATTGTCCTGCTTCAATTCCCAATATTTCTGCTGGATTATAGCTTAGATTGGCAATCGCTTGTTTAAGTGATATTTCACCATCATCCACTAGTTTCAGGGTGAGAGGGAGTAGTGTTTCTAGCCCAGAAATTCCCGGTTTTGTTTCAGCAAAAGGGCCTTGCTTGGCATCATTATCTAGTGGCTGGTGGTTTGAGCAAATGGCTCCAATGACACCGTCACGTAAGCCTTGTTGAAGTTGCTCACGGTCACGTATGCTGCGAAGTGGGGGCATAACATGGCTTAGGCTATCGTAGTTACCGACATCATGTTCACTCAAGTGTAAGTGATGGGCGCTAACATCTGCCGTGACTTTCAAGCCTCGCTGTTGTGCTTTTTGAATCATATCAACTGCTTTAGCCGTGGATAAATTGTGGAAGTGDGCGCTAACACCTGTTTGTTCTATAAGAAGTAGGTCACGTGAAACGGCAATTGTTTCCGCGGCTTCCGGTATACCCCCCAGTCCAAGGCGGGCACTGACCATGCCTTCGTGTATGCAACCTTGGGCTTGCAACCAAGGATCGGCCGCATTAATAAATAAAGTGAAATTTAGGGTGGCAGCATATTCCATTGCGCGACGTAATACTAAGCTGTTCTTTATCGGTGAAAGTCCGTTGCTAATACCAATACAGCCAGCCTCTTTTAAGGCCATCATTTCGCTGAGTAATTCACCTTCTAATTTTTGGGTGAGTGCCCCGATGGTGTAGACCATTGTTCGGCCCGCTTTTTTTGCACGGTCTTCAATAAGCTCRACAACAGCAGGCGAATCAATAATAGGATCGGTATTGGGCGGCACGCAAAGTGAGGTAATGCCACCTTTTGCTGCTGCTTGSGTTTCACTATCAATGGTGGCCGTATATTCTTGGCCTGGTTCCCGAAGGCGGGCGCAAAGATCAACGAGCCCAGGGGTGACAATTAAGCCGGTAGCATCAATAATTTGATCGGCATMAAAGTCATCAYATTGTTCGCTGATAGCAATAATTTTACCRTCGTCAATAAATACATCAAGTTGTGAATCAAGRTTGCTGGCAGGATCAATGACGCGCCCATTGCTTATAYGAAGCTTCATGAKSYATCCTTTTGTTGTTCTGCTTGCGAACCTAGTGTCATCGCCATTACTGCCATACGAATAGCAATACCGTGGGTGACTTGTTCAAGAATAACGGATTGTGGACCATCGGCAACGGTTGAGGCAATTTCAACCCCGCGGTTAATGGGACCGGGATGCATCACAATYGCATCAGGATTGGCAAGTTTGAGTTTATCTTCTGTTAGGCCAAAACATTGGAAATATTCACGTGCACTGGGCAATAAYGCACCTTGCATACGTTCACTTTGTAAGCGTAGTGTGATGATAACATCGACATCACGTAGACCTTCATCGAGATCATRATAGACATGCACACCTAATGTTTGGCAGTCGGAAGGTAATAATGTTTTGGGTCCAATCACTCTAATTTCRCCGACCCCAAGTGTTGATAAGGCTTGAATTTGGGAGCGKGCAACACGTGAATGTAAAATATCACCGACAATAGCAACACGAAGATCGGGAAAATGCTGTTTGTGGCGGCGAATGGTAAACATGTCTAGCATGGCTTGAGTRGGGTGGGCATGACAACCATCGCCAGCATTAATGACACTGACATGAGGAGCAACATTTTGAGCGATAAACTCTGCTGCGCCACTTTGATTATGGCGAACCACAAACATATCAGTATGCATCGCCTCTAGGTTATGAAGGGTATCTAATAGGCTTTCGCCTTTAGAGGTAGCCGATGTGCTGATATTAAGATTCATTACATCGGCAGATAGGCGCTTAGCAGCCAGTTCAAACGTGGTACGTGTGCGGGTGCTGTTTTCAAAAAACAGATTCATAATAGTTTTACCGCGCAGTAGCGGTACTTTTTTAACGTGTTGGTTAGAAATGCTGGAGAATTGTTCAGCGCGATCCATGATTTCAGTGAGCAAAGGCCGTTTAAGCCCTTCAATGGTTAGAAAATGACGCAGTTGACCGCTATCGGTAAGCTGGTTGCTGGTCATGCTCCACCCTCGCTGGATTTAAGTTCTAGTTGCAAGCCTGAGTCACCATTACTAAGTTTTATATGCTGATTGCCCGTTAAATGAATGGACTGACCTATTATATCAGCTTGGAAAGGTAATTCGCGACCTGAACGTTCAATAAGCACGGCGAAACTAACACTCGCAGGGCGACCATAATCAAATATTTCATTCAGCGCTGCACGCACGGTGCGGCCACTATGAAGCACATCATCAACCAGTAAAATGTGGCGGTCATCAATATTAAAGGGTAAATCAGAAGGAGCCACTTGTGGATGCATCCCTATACGGGTGAAATCATCGCGATAGTAGGCGATGTTAAGTGTGCCCAGCGCACCCTCAAAAAAATCTTCGCCCAATAGTTCGGCCAATGCTTTAGCAATCCATACTCCACCCGTGTGGATGCCAATTAATAAGACATTTTTATCGGCAAGTTGATGACGAATATCATTGGCCATGGAGGTTAATAAGGTATCAATATTTGTGATTGAAGTAGTCATTATTAGGGGCGTCTCTATACGGTTTGATTGAGCCATGATTGGAGAATTAATTGTGCAGAGATACGATCAACATCACTGCGATTTTTAGCCTGCATTTTGCTACGAATACCGAGTTGTTCAAGTGCTTCAAAGGTAGTTAATCGCTCATCTTGCCATTCAACAGCAATTTGAAAACGGCCATTTAAGCGGTTACCAAATTTTCGGGCAGCGAGTGTCATTTTTTGTTCCGTTCCGTCCATATTAAGGGGTAGACCAACGATAAGCAATTCTGGTTGCCATTCTGTCAGCAAGGCTTCGATGTCATCCCAGTTGGGTATGCCATCTCGGGCTTTAATGACTGTTAAAGGGTTGGCGGTTTTGGTGAGCTCTTGTCCAACGGCAACACCAATGTTTTTTAGGCCATAGTCAAAGCCCAGTATAGTACGCATTATGCATGACCTACGGTATCTGAAATCAGATTGATATCAATGCCCAATAATTCGGCAGCTGCGTGCCAGCATTTGTCACTAGGGGTGTTAAATAAAATAGTATTATTGGCAGCAGTTGTTAACCAACTATTATCAATAATTTCTTGTTCAAGCTGGCCTGCACCCCAACCAGAATAGCCTAAGGCAATTAAGCTGTGCATGGGGGATTGATCTGTGCCTAGTGTACGGAGTAATTCTACCGAGGCAGAAAGATAAACATCGCCGATAATCTGACTGCTTATTTCAGTATTGCTGGGTGAATCATGGAGAATAATGCCATGATCTTGTTGCATGGGTCCACCAAATAAGATGGGCGTTGATGCGGCGTTGGGCAATTTATTTTCAATATTAACCTGTGTGAACAGTTCATCTAACATAAGATCGGCGGGCTGATTGATGACAATCCCCATTGCGCCATCATCATCGTGTTCACATAAATAGATCACGGAATGATGAAAATAGGAGCCATTTAATGCCGGTGTAGCAATTAAAAAATGACCTTTTAAAGATGATGTCATTCCCACGATGTCCTTTTCTTTTTAAAAGAAATTAAATCCTACTTGGAATAAACGTTCGACCTCAGGGATATAGCGTTTATTAATTACGAATAAAATAACATGATCTTCGGCGCGAATAATAGTGTCATGATGGGTGATAATAACTTCATCATTACGCACAACAGCACCAATGGTCGTGCCTGGCGGCAGGTTGATTTCATCAATGCGCCGATCAACYACGAGCGATGAATTTCTATCGCCATGTGCTACGGCTTCGAGTGCTTCAGCGGCACCACGGCGTAAAGAATGAACAGCGACAATATCACCACGACGAATATGTGCTAATAAACTGCCGATGGTTGCTTGTTGTGGTGACAAAGCGATATCAATGCTACTGCTTTCAATTAAATCAACATAGGCCGCACGSYYWRYWRKTGWSAGSWCCTTTCGTGCCCCTAGGCGTTTGGCGAGCATTGCAGACAAAATATTGGCTTCATCATCATTTGTCAGTGCACAAAACAAGTCAATACTATCAATATCTTCTTCTTGCAGAAGTTCTTCATTGGCAACATCACCATGAAGTACGATGGTGTTCACCAGTTCTTCAGATAGGAATCGTGCTCGCTCTTCATTCGCTTCAATAAGCTTTATTTGATATTTACCATCTAATGCTTTGGCAACGCGCATGCCTATTTGTCCACCCCCAGCAAGCATAATACGTTTGTAGGGTTTGTCTAATCGACGTAATTCTGCCATCACCGATAGAATATCTTTGCTAGCGGCAATGAAAAATACTTCATCATCGGCTTCAATAATAGTGTCAGCTTTAGGARTTATCGGGCTACCATTTCTAAAAATAGCGGCTACGCGSGTTTGGGTTTTAGGGATATGTTTGCGAAGCTCTGATAAGGGATTGCCGACAAGAGGCCCACCATGAAAAGCCTTAACGGCGACTAATTGCACGCGACCATCAGCAAAGTCAAGAACTTGCAATGCATTGGGGTGCTTGATTAGGCGTTCAATATAATCTGTTACCAGTTGTTCTGGGCTGATTAACATATCGATGGCAAGTGCATCATCATTAAATAGCTCGGGTTTATTCAGGTATTCATTGCTGCGAATACGGGCGATTTTAGTCGGTGTATGATAAAGCGTRTGGCAAATTTGGCAGGCGACAATRTTGACTTCATCACTATTGGTAACAGCAAGAATTAAATCTGCATCTTCAGCCCCTGCTYTTGCTAGGAYATCGGGGTGAGARGCATGGCCTTGAACCGTGCGGATATCATAATGATCTTGTAGTGCTTGTAATAGYTCGTTGTTTTCATCAACAACGGTAATATCATCATCTTCACGGGCAAGTGTTGCCGCAACGGATGAACCTACTTGACCTGCTCCGAGAATAAGAATTTTCATAATAATGTCCTAAACGTGTTTGGCATCAATATTTAAAGTACGTAACTTACGATAAAGGTGAGTACGTTCCATTCCAGCAAGCTTAGCGGCCTTACCAACATTACCTTCGGTTTGCTTGAGTTTATGAAGTAGATAAATGCGTTCAAACTGTTCTCGTGATTCACGCAAAGGTAAATCATRATTAATGATATTTTCGATTGTTCCAGAGTTTAAAACTTCRGTTTTCAGGGCTTCTTCTACTGCTTCGATATCAATTTCTTCGGTATCACCTAAAACYAACAGYCGCTGAATTACATTTTTTAATTCTAATATATTTCCTTGCCAAGGGTAATTGCGAAGGCGATTCTGGGCGGCAACGGTGAAATGGCGATAGGGTAGCTTACCTTGCGATGTTTGTTCATCAACGAARTAGTGCACCAGATCAGGAATGTCTTCAATATGATCTCTGAGTGCGGGGAGAGACAGTGTAATGCTATTGATTTGATACAGCAGGCCTTCAAGAAATTCACCTTGATTTATGGCTTTTTCGAGTGAATATTGCGTTGCACAAATTAATTGGCAATTCGCTAGTTTTTGGTTATCAATCATATGTGATAGCAATGCTTGAGCATTGGCAGACAAGAGGGCTATATCATTAATAAAGAGGCAGTTATTTTCTGCAAGAGCCGTTAGTTTGCTACTGTCGGTTGGAAAGCTTTCTGGCGTAAGCTCAATCAATTTATTGGCAGAGTAAGCGCCTAATTGGTGCAGGTAGCGGGCAAAACAGTGCTTGCCGACCCCACCTTCACCGAGCAATAAAATAGGCATATCATGTTTAGCAACGCGTTGAGAYTGCTCTCGTAATAAGGTTAATTGCGTRCTTTTYCCGACGGGTTCGATGATGTGTTGTTGTTCAATAACSGTTTGCTTTTTATGCTTTTCGAGTGCSGCCTCAATGCTGCGTAATAGCTTGGCTATGGATACCGGTTTTTCAATAAAATCAGCTGCGCCTAAACGGGTGGCTTCAATGGCTGTTTCAATTGTGCCGTGACCCGACATCATAATAATAGTGGTGCGAGCATCTAGTTGTTTAAATTCTTTTAATAGACTAATGCCATCAATGTCGGGCATCCAGATATCTAATAAAATCAAGTCAGGTTTTTGGGCCGAAAAAGCCACGCGCGCCTCCGCGCCATTGGCMGCCGACGTTGCTCGGTAACCTTCATCATTAAGAATATCTTTAATGAGGTCACAAATGTCGGGTTCATCATCAACAACTAAAATGGAGAGTGATTTATCGTTCATGCTTAAGGTGTACCTTTTATCTCTAATTCTAAAGGCAAGTGCATGACAATACGGGCTCCACCCATATCGTCGTTTTCTGCCCACACATGACCATGATGCTCTTCAATTATTTTTTTAACAATAGCTAAGCCTAAGCCCGTGCCTTTCTGTTTGTTCGTGGCATAGGGTTCAAAGATTGAATTGATCTTTTCATCTGGAATTCCCGGACCATGATCGTGAATAATTATTTCTAMAAGAGTGTGATYATCTTGCAAGAGGGTGTGATAACTTAAAATAATATCAACGTGCATATTGGCATCTTCACTGGCTTCAATGGCATTTTTAAGCAAATTATGTAGCACTTGCCTGAAACGATTAGCATCAAGATTCAAWGTTATATTTTGAGCGCTATTAAGCAATGTAAATTGATGTTGTGGATTGCTTTGATAAAGCGTTAATACGCCGCGAATTAACTCGCCGATATCTTGTTTGCTTAAGGAAAGTCCAGGGTTGCGAGCGTAATCAGAGAAGTCATTCACCATGCCTTTCATAGCTTCAACTTGTTGAACAATAGTGCTTGTTAGTTTGGTGAGTGTTTCAGACTGATCGGCGGGCAATAAAGGTAAATATTTATGCTGCAAACGCTCTGCAGATAGCTGAATAGGCGTCAGTGGATTTTTAATTTCATGTGCGAGGCGTTTTGCAACTTCACCCCATGCTGCATTACGTTGGGCTTGCAAAAGTGCCGTAACATCATCAAATACAATGACATATCCGGTATCATCTGGTAAGGGGGTTCCGTTACACATTAAGGTTTGCATRCCTTTTTGTTGTTGTATTTCAATTTGTTGTTGCCAGCTTTCTTTTAAGGTGAAGTGCTGCTCTATTACTAAGGTAAGTGGGCTTAATTTTGAGTGATGAGTGCTTAAGTTACTCACCATTCCCTCAATGCGTTGCTGTAAATCAACACCTAGAATTCTACTACTGGCAATATTTGCGGTACGTAGAAAATGGCGACTATCAATGGTGATAACACCACTCGATAAGCTGCCAAGAACGGTAGCAAGGTGATTGGTTTGTTGCTCTAGTTTGCGAAGGCTATTTTGGTTGGCGTTGCGGGCATGGGTGAGACGTTGTGTCATTTGGTTAAAGGAGCGCACTAAAAACCCAACTTCATCATGGCCCTGAGCGGTTAATTGCATATTATAATTACCGGCCGCGACAGCTTGGGTACCTGCGGCAAGCGCTTGTAAAGGTTCAACGATGCGGCGTGAAATCCAAATAGCAAACCAAATTGAAGCTAAGGTGGTGAGCAATACGATGAGGCTGAGGGTTAAAGTGAAGATGGTGATGAGCGGCTTACGGAGGTAACTGAGTTCTTTATAATCAGCATATGCATCGTGAACGGTTTTCCCCAATGCACTTAAACGTTTATTAACAGGAAAGATAACTTGTAGGAATTGCGCTTGTTGCGACGCACGTTTTTTTGGTAGGAGTACCGCAGCACGTAATTGAAAGCCGTCATTATCGCTAGGATCAAGGCTAATATAGTCTTCTTTTTGCTTGATTTGATTAAAGATGGTTTCACTGGGCCGGTTTGGCAGGACGATGGAGTCATTTTCGATGCTAGAGATAATCAGCTCACCCTCTACACTCCAAATGCTGACTTCCATTGCACCACTTAGTTTGGTGAGCTCATGGACGTTATGGTTGAGATCTTGTTCGGGTAGTTCGCTTAACACCCCCGACATCATGCGTGTTTGCCGGAGCATCGTCCGCATTCGGATACCAAGYGAYGATCGACTTAATTCTAAGGCATCATCYAAGGCTTGTTCGATTTCAACATCAAACCAACTATTGATGCCGCGATGTAAAAAGTGAATAGAAAAGCTGTATACAATGGTAGTTGAAATGATAATCAATAAAGCAAAGAGACTGACAAGGCGAACGGTTAAYCGRGAACCTTCAACTTGGTTTTTGTAATCACGATATAGCTTGTAAATACTGCGGATGAGTAGCGYAAGTAATAGCAAAGTAATAACAATYGCGAGACCAAAAATGACAAGGAATAAATCATTTAATCGAGAACTRTCTTGCGTGGCAATGCTTAGCAAATAAGCCAATGYGACCAGCAGCACAGCTAAATATAAATAGGGTGCTGTACCYGAGCTAAGGCGTTTTATTAAACTYAATCCCATTGTGCATTTACCCATGGGCTAGTGAGTTGCCATTTTTTAGAAAGAAGTGCGCCAGGACGCATGGGGGTGGGCAAGGCATAGAGATCAATGTCACTGCGAAGTTGYAGTGATAARTTTTGGGTTTCAGTCAGGTGTTCAGGGGGCAGGCTGAGWGCATTAATWTTCCCCAACGTTTGYAATGCATCATYAAGRGAKGGGTAAGTATTTTGGTTTTTCGTGCCTAGGTTTTGAACGATATATTGTTGTGAAAGCGCATGGTAGCGAATTTCATATCGAATTTCAGTGAGCCACGGTGTTTGTTCCCATACCCAATACTTACCGAGTAGCGGTGTGTGGCGGATMAGTTTAATTTGCTGGGAAAACACGATGGGAACACTGTTGGCTATGGCTTCTTTAACCCGTGCAGTAAGTGGGTAGGTGATGTGCGCGTTAAGTACATAACCATTACCAATTTTGGTCACACGAGCATAGTCTATGCTAAAGCTCTCAGCATGGATGGGCAGGCTGATWATAARTAATAAAARCAGTTTACCGATGCTGGATACAGGCATAATAAAAACCATCTAAGTTGTCATCACCAGGTAAACGCTGATAGCCAAATTCTCGCCGTGTTGCTGGTATTTTAGGGGGCTCATATTCTTGTGCTTCAGGGTGTCGCGTTAAAAAATGAGCTATTTGTTGTTCATTTTCTTCTTTTAGTGCTGAGCAGGTAGTGTAGACCAATAAGCCTCCTGGCTTCAATAGAGGCCATAAACTATCCAAAAGACGTTGTTGTTGCAAGGCTAATGCTGCAATGTCATCAGGCCTTCGCAACAGCTTAATGTCTGGGTTTCGGCGGATCACACCGGTGCCAGAACAAGGTGCATCGATTAAAATTCGATCAAAGTGCTTGCCGTCCCACCATGATGCCGTTTCCGCTGCATCGGCAGCGATGAGTTCAGCATTAAGGCTTAAGCGATCCATATTTTGCTCAATGCGATGCAAGCGTGATGGATCAATATCAAGTGCAACGATGTGATTGTCAGGGTTATGCTCAAGGATGTGCCCTGTTTTACCGCCTGGTGCGGCACAGGCATCTAGAATCCGCAAATTAGGTTTTAAATCTAAGATGAGAGCAACCAGTTGAGCTGCGCCATCTTGAACAGATACTTTGCCAGCTGAAAATCCAGGCAAGGCGAAGACATCACAAGGTGACYCAAGTAACACRCCGTTTGGACACGGTGTAATCTCATAGGCTTGAATGTCGGCCTCGGCAAGCTGGGAGAGATAGTCATCACGAGTACTAAGCTGTTGGTTCACYCGCAATATCATGGGCGGAGCTTGATTATTTGCCGTCAAAATAGCTTGCCATTGTTCAGGCCAATCATGTTTATAGCGTTCGATGAGCCAGCTAGGGTGAGCGTAGCGAGCCGTTTCGTGGGCTTCTAATGAGGCGTCGATTTCTTCTTGTTTGCGTTGATAATTACGTAAGCTAGCATTAATTAAGCCTGTGGCCCATGGTTTGCCAAGCGATTTACAGGCATTAACGGTTTCAGAGAGTGCAGCATGRGCGGGYGTGCGCATGCTCCGGAGCTGATAGATACCACATAGCAGTAGGGCYGCAATATCACCATCTTTAGCGCGCAAAGGTTTATTTAGTAATTGTTGGCTAATCACATCGAGTTGTGAATGCCAGCGGATAACGCCATAACAGAGTTGCTGACATAARCTGCGTTCATTTTCAGGTAGATCAGTRAGTGCCTKTGCTAATACGGCATTCAAGGCGTGTTTTTTTTGAACAACCTCAGCAATAACACGTGCSGCTATTGAGCGWGCGCTCACTTTTATTTTTTTAGCCAAGTYGTTCGCCTATAACTGGAGTGTTTGCATTTAAAAAATCAGTAACAGACATCGTACGCTTTCCGGGTATTTGAATATGYTGTAAGCGTATTATTCCATCCCCCGTTGCTACGTCTATACCTTTACGGTCTACGGCAATGATTTCACCTGCAGCGGCCTGACTGATGCCATCGAATGTTGTCGCGGACCAAATTCGGAACACTTTCTCTTGCCAGAGGGTTTGAGCCACGGGCCACGGGTTAAATGCATTGATTTGGCGGTTAATTTGGCGGGCAGWTTGTTGCCAATCAATRTCGGCTTCCTGTTTTTTTAGTTTTGAGGCATAGCAACTTAAACTATCATTTTGGCTCACTGCAGYGTGTTGYAACTCASYRATRTTRGGCAGTGCTGTTAACAGTGTTTTTGCGCCAAGRAGGGCTAAGCGGTCATGCAAAATTTGMGCGGTATCATCTYGATGAATGGGGCATTCTGCTCGTGCTAAAAYAGGCCCRGTATCTAAGCCTGCTTCCATTTGCATAATGCATATGCCTGTTTGAGYATCYCCCGCAAGAATTGCACGTTGAATAGGGGCGGCACCGCGCCAGCGAGGAAGCAGTGATGCATGAATATTGATGCAWCCTAGCGTGGGTGTATCAAGCACGCTTTGTGGTAATAACAAACCATAGGCAACCACGATCATTAAATCAGCATYATAGTTTGCCAGTATTTGTTTTGCTTCGGTCTCTTTGAAATTCAAAGGCTGTTCAATCGCGATATTATTTTCTAATGCAAGCTGCTTGACTGGGCTGGCCGTTAATTTTCTACCTCTGCCAGAAGGGCGATCAGGTTGTGTATAAACGGCACAAACATCATGCCCTGTTGTGAGCAATGMTTTKAGTGTTTCAGCRGCAAACTCAGGTGTGCCAGCAAAGATAAHTCTCATCGTTAAGGCTACGTATTTTGTTTGGCTTGTTTTTCTAAGCGCTTCTTGATTCGTTGRCGYTTTAGATTGCTGATGTAATCAACAAAGAGCTTGCCATCTAAATGATCGATTTCATGTTGAATACAGGTTGCCAATAAGTCATCTGCATCTAATTCAAATTTTTTGCCATTTTGATCTAGCGCTTTGACACGGACGGTATCTGCACGCGTAACAAGCTCATAAGCTTCAGGGACGGATAAGCAGCCTTCCTCATGTTCTCGTTCGCCTTCTTSATKAATRATTTCTGGGTTAATAAAAATAAGRGGTGCCGATTTRTCTTCAGAAATATCAATGACTACAACACGCTGTTGCACGTTCACTTGAATTGCAGCYAAACCCACRCCTGGRGCAGCATACATSGTTTCRAGCATGTCTTGTGCAAGCTGGCGGGTGCGTTCTGTCACCGTGGCAACAGGCAATGCTTTTTTGCGTAAACGAGGATCGGGGAAACGAAGAATATCAAGTAAAGCCATGAAGGTAAGGTTATCTTTAAAATAGTATATTGATACTATTGTAATACGCTTAGGTGGCTTTGTATAACTTACGGTGTAGAGTTGTGGTTGCGCGGGCAGGCATTTATTTAAAAAAGCAGTATTATTTGATGCTAAAGGCTATAGAAGGTAGGATTTGGTCATTATTTTGTATGAATGCAGTGTTATATGAGACAGCCTAATAAGCGGTAGAGCTATTCATTTAGGGCGTTTCTCGGTGTTTTACATTTGATTTTCGAACTTAAAGTGATAGGTTATAAGTAAGCGATGACATCATAATATAAATGAGCTTTACGTGACTTGTTGCTGGTTTTTATCTAAAAAGTTGCTATAAGGCTTGATTAGCGTTTACGCTTGTACCAGACTACAAGCATATTCATGCCTGTTGCTCACGTTAAAGTTAAGGTGATTTTACAAAGTTGTCCATGAGGATATTTTAATGATTCGACGTATTAATTTTAGTTTATTGTTTTTTTTCTTAGGCTTTGTATTTGCTGTTCAGGCAGTAGAATTGAATGAAAATCACCCACAGAGTTATACGGTTGTGAAAGGAGATACGCTATGGGATATTTCAGGGAAATTTCTTAAATACCCTTGGCATTGGCCTGAAATATGGAGCGTTAATCCACAGATTGAGAATCCCCACCTAATTTATCCTGGCGACCATCTTTGGTTGGCAGACTGTGACGGTAAGCCTTGTATCAAACTGACGCGAGGGTTAAGAGGCGCTAAGTTATCACCAGAAATGCGTGAAATCGAATTAGATTCAGCCATTACAACCATTCCTTTATCAGCAATTGGCCCTTTTCTTTCTCGTCCTAGAGTTGTAGGCGATGAGGTGTTAGATTCCGCACCTTATGTTGTGGCGGGTTCTGAAGAGCGTTTAATTTCAGGTGCAGGTGACCGCGTTTATGTACGTGGAATAGAGGAACAGAATAGAAAGCATTATAATATTTTCCGTGAAGGAGCCGTTTATCAGGATCCTGAAACAGGAGAGGTATTAGGCTTTGAAGCTCTTTATTTAGCCGATGCTTGGTTACTTAAAATGGGCGATCCTTCAACGGTAGATTTACGGACAACATCACGAGAAGTGATGATCGGTGACCGTTTATTAGAAATAGAGGATACAGACTATAATTTAAACTTTATTCCTCGCCAACCTAGCCATGAAGTTGATGGCATTATTCTTTCGGTTTTTGATGGTGTTTCGCAAATAGGCCAATATCAGGTGATCGTGTTAAACCGAGGGGCAAGAGACGACCTTGAAGTGGGTCATGTGGTTTCTATTTGGCAAAAAGGTGAGACGGTAAGAGATATTGTGCTTTCAGGTGTGCAGGAAGAAGATTATTTTAACCTCAAAAACAGAGGGCATAAAAATGAGGCGGTCACACTTCCGGATGAAACTGCGGGTGTGGCGATGATCTTTAAAATCTATGAGAAAGTGAGCTATGCTATCGTAATGAAGGCAACGCGAGCTATTCATATCGGCGATAAAATAAGTGACGTAGAGTAAGAGTAGTATTTTCTAAGGGATTGGGTTTTAGTCTGAAAAGGTTTTCTGATAAACAGCGGTCATTAGCATGTTGGGTGGCCTTGTATCACACACCGGGTGTGGGCCCTGCAACGTTTGCTCGATTATTAGTGCAATTTAGTGAGCCAGAAGCTGTATTTGTAACACCCCACCAGGCTGAGAATATTTCAGAACGCACGCGAGCAGCATTAGCTAATCCGGACTGGGATAAAGTCGAAAAAGAATTAACATGGTTTGATGAACCTAACCGCCACATTGTTACATTGCACGATCCCCGTTATCCGGCTTTACTTAAACAAATAGCCGATCCTCCCAGCTTATTATTTGTTCAGGGGGATGTAGACCTTTTATCTCAATGGCAAATTGCCGTGGTAGGTAGCCGTAACCCTTCTGCTTCAGGGCGAGATACAGCCTATGAATTTGCACGCTATATGGCGCAGGGAGAGATTGCAATTACCAGTGGTTTGGCAATGGGAATTGATGCCGCAGCACATAAGGGGGCGTTAGTAGCAGGCAAAACAATTGCTGTTATGGGTACYGGYYTAGAYAGTATTTATCCTGCAAAAAATCGCGCATTGGCAGATGASATCCTATTAAAAGGMGCTTTAGTTTCTGAATTTTCGCTAGGCACCTTGCCTCGGGCTGAAAATTTTCCTAGGCGAAATCGTATTATTAGCGGTCTTTCCTTAGGGACCCTTGTTGTAGAAGCGGCGATTCGGAGTGGTTCACTCATTACAGCGCGTATGGCCTTGGAACAAGGGCGAGAAGTTTTCGCAATCCCAGGTTCAATCCACAATCCTCTTGCTAGGGGATGCCATCGGTTAATTCGTGAAGGCGCTAAATTAGTTGAAACGGCCCAAGATATTTTAGAAGAGCTTGGGGCGCTGGCGGGAGCACAATGTTTGGCTGAAGCAGAGCAAGCGGAGCCAGAGATAACAACAATAATGAATGAGGATGCCGATTACCATTGCTTATTTGAGCATCTAGGTTATGACCCTATCGAAATAGATACCATAATCCAAAAAAGTGGATTGACGGCGGAAGCTGTTTCCTCCATGCTATTATTATTAGAATTGCAAGGTCAGGTAGAATCGTTATCCGGAGGACGTTATGTCCGCATCGGTACATGAGGAAAAAAATGAAAGAAAATGTATTTGACGTATTGTTGTATCTGTTTGAGAACTACATTGATAATGATGAAGTGGACAAACCAGATCAAGATACTTTAGAAACAGAATTAGAGCGAGTGGGATTTCCTGAAAGTGAGATCCATAAAGCATTTGAATGGTTAGAAAGTATGACGGTGGTAGGGCAGAAGCCTGAAGACGTTAATACAGAAGAGCCAGARTTGGCAATGCGYCACTATACGSCAAAGGAACAAGAGCGMTTAACGGTTGAATGCCGKGGWTATATGCTGTTTTTGGAGCAGATTGGGGTATTAGATGCTGGCACCCGTGAAATAGTGGTCGAACGCTTATTAGCGCTGAATGTGGATGAAATCGATCTAGATCAAATGAAATGGGTTGTGTTGATGGTRTTATTTTTYCAACCCGATCAYGATGTAGCTTAYGCATGGATGGAAGACTTAGTATTTGAAGATATGGAAGCGGTTATTCACTAAATTTAAAGATAGATTTACAACTATGTAAATCTTAACTCTTGCTGCACCAGCTAGATCTGGTAAGGAATATATGGAAAATAAATTAGTCATTGTAGAGTCTCCTGCAAAGGCAAAAACAATCAAAAAATATCTTGGAAAAGGCACGGAAGTGCTTGCCTCTTATGGTCATGTTCGAGACTTGCTTCCTAAAGAGGGTGCCGTTGATCCAAGCAATGACTTTGCAATGAAATATCAGATTATTGAACGCAACAGTAAACATGTTGATGCGATTGCAAAAGCAATGAAAAAAGCAGATGTATTATATCTTGCAACGGATCCGGATCGYGAGGGAGAAGCGATTTCATGGCATTTATTTGAGCTATTAAAAAAGCGTGGAGTGCTCAAAAATAAAAAAACGCATCGTGTCGTCTTTCATGAGATAACCAAGCAAGCAGTGAATGATGCTGTGGCCAACCCACGAGAATTATCCATGGAGATGGTGAATGCGCAGCAAGCGCGTCGCGCATTAGATTATCTTGTTGGTTTTACCTTGTCTCCATTGTTATGGAAAAAAGTACGCCGAGGCTTATCGGCAGGACGAGTACAAAGCCCTGCMYTRCGTATGATTGTRGARCGAGAGCTTGATATTGAAGCGTTTATCCCACAAGAATATTGGACCATTGAAGCWGATGCGGCGATTAAAAAGCAARCATTTGAAGCGAAGCTGASYCATTTTAAAGGTGAAAAACTTTCACARTTCACYGTTAATAATGARCAACAATCTGCGGAAGTGGTTGAAGYGCTTAATAAGACTGCAGAAGGYAAGTTRCTGGTCACKAARGTTGAYAAAAAACAACGAAARMGAAAYCCTGCAGCACCTTTTACAACTTCTACATTGCAACAAGAAGCATCACGTAAATTAGGCTTTGGTGCCCAGCGCACAATGAGTGTTGCTCAACAATTATACGAAGGTACCGATACCGGTGAAGGTGCGGTAGGTTTGATAACCTATATGCGTACTGACTCCGTGACATTAGCTGGCGAAGCCGTTGAAGAAATCAGGGGGTATATTGCTGAGAAATATGGTGCAAGCTCAGTGCCTGCAAAACCGCAAGTTTATAAAACAAAATCAAAAAATGCTCAAGAAGCGCATGAGGCCGTAAGAACCACGTCTATCTTGCGTACACCKGAGTCATTAAAATCCTATTTATCAGCCGATCAATTGAAGCTTTATACGCTTATTTGGCARCGYACTATTGCTTGTCAAATGGTGCATGCAACGATGAATACTGTTGCCGTTGATTTAGGGTGTGGAACAGGTAATACCTTCAGAGCTACGGGCTCGACCGTTGTTAATCCTGGTTTTATGAGTGTTTATCTAGAAGGTAAAGATGATACGGCTAAATCAGATAAAGATGAGCGACTTYTACCWGCAATGGAAGTRGGTGAYATTGTTGATCTTAAAGCGATTMGGCCGGAACAGCATTTTACCGAGCCACCWCCTCGTTTTAGTGAAGCAAGTTTGGTGCGCGCATTAGAAGATCGCGATATTGGCAGRCCATCAACMTATGCCAGYATTATTTCTACATTATTGCAGCGTGAATATGTTGAGCTAGAGAAAAAACGTTTTCATCCCACAGATGTTGGACGTGTGGTGGGTAAGTTTTTAGCGAAGCATTTTGCTAAATATGTTGATTATGATTTTACAGCGAATCTTGAAGATGAGTTAGATGCGATTGCACGTGGTGAAAAAGAGTGGATCCCATTGCTGCATAAATTTTGGGGGCCATTTAAAGAGCAAGTAGAAACCAAAGATAAAGAAGTACAACGTAGCGATGTGACGCAAGAGGATATTGGGGAAGATTGTCCAAAATGTGGCAAGCCATTATCAAGTCGATTAGGACGCAGTGGACGTTTCATCGGTTGTACGGCCTATCCTGAATGTGATTACACCCGCAATRTTGATGGTGAAGAAACAACGGCCAGTGAACCTGAAGTTGTTGCTGATCGTAAATGTCCAAAATGTGAATCAGATTTGTGGGTGCGGGTAGGAAAATATGGTAAATTTATCGGCTGTAGTAGTTATCCGAAATGTAAGCATATTGAATCATTAGAGCAGCCTACAAATACCGGAGTAAGTTGTCCGCAGTGTGACAAAGGCGAAATTTTAGTYCGYAAATCACGTCGTGGAAAAATCTTCTATTCCTGTTCTGAATATCCAGATTGTGATTACGCATTATGGAATGAACCTTTAAAAGAAGAGTGTCCAGATTGTAAGTGGCCAATCCTGACGATGAARACGACYAAAAGTCGTGGCACAGAAAAAGTTTGTCCRCAAAAAGAATGCGGTTTTACTGAAAAAGTKGAATCTTAATAMTTTAAGNMACGGAYAAATTCTAACAANWARKYGAAYCGWTCTATTTTTAGACTGARRGTGGTGTAAGAMATGCGYAAAYTCATKATGTTTGTTTCGTTAGTMTTKTTATCATTTWCAGYCTCAGCTGTAGAGTTGGGTGGCATTACTATGCCCAATACTTTRCAGATAGAGGAGCAARAACTTGTACTCAATGGTGCAGGTATTCGAAGTAAATTTGTTTTTGATCTTTATGTCGCAGGTTTGTATCTTAGTGCTCARGAAAGCAATGCCGTAAAAATAATTGAATCAACCGWGCCGATGGCATTACGGYTGCATATTATTTCATCGAAAATCACATCAAAAAAGATGATAAAAGGGATTCAATCAGGTTTCAAAAAAGCAACAAATGGCAAYGTTGAGCCAATAGCCTTGGAAATAGAACAATTTTTAACAGCATTTAGTGACAACGTTGAAGAGGGGGATGTTTTTGARTTTGTTGCTAGTGAACATGGGGTGGTGATTATAAAAAATAATGTACAAAATCAAACCATTTCATCGCATGCGTTTAAACAGGCATTGTTTGGAATTTGGCTTTCTGATAAACCTGTCAAAGCGAAGTTGAAGAAAGCGTTGCTAGGCTTAAACTAGCTGGCGGGGACTATTTTTTAACGTTRAGAATCGTATTTATGGTGGCTTTATCTTGTTCAAGTGAACTCATCGCCTCTTTTTCCAATGCAATATCTTGATCTAAGAGTGAATTTTTCAGACCAATACCAATATAAATTAAGTTTTCATACGCTAAAAATAATGGCTTTGTATTGCCAGAATTGATAAATYCCTTATTTTTTTKGTAGACGGACTGATAAAACCTTTTCTCTTTTATATAGGCTGGCGTCCACGTATTATTCCTAAATTGAGTAAATTCAAAATGTTTGCCGGMTTGTTTATGTGAGTTAAACGCGGTGATTAAACTACTGGTAGTATTGAAATACTCTTTGCTGAGAGCAACGGAAAAAGCATGAATGTTGCCGTTATTCAATTGGGGAATATCTATTTTTTCTACCTTTTCAGAGCTGGGTTCTTGGCCGCAAGCAACAAGGATAAGGCTTAAAGAAAACCAGAGGAATAGGGACTTTACTGAATAAAAGGTGAGCTTGGTCATATAAGCCTCTCAAGTAATTATCACACTCTCTAATAGCGGCATAGAGACTAAGATCTTTATTTAATTTKCTTGCTTCTGTAGTATTTTATCTAGCTGATTAGCAAACGCTTGGCGATCGCTTTGGCTTAATGTGGGAGGCCCGCCAGTATGAACACCACTGGAGCGAAGYGTGTCCATGAAATCGCGCATTGTTAAGCGTGCTTTAATATTTTCAAGGGTATACAGTTCACCCCGAGGATTGAGTGCTTGCCCGCCNTTTNTCRATTACTTCTGCGGCAAGAGGGATRTCTCCTGTAATAACTAAATCACCCGTGCTAAGCCGAGTGACAATTTCATTATCAGCCACATCAAAGCCGTGAGTAACCTGCATAAAGCTAATATAAGGCGAGGGAGGCACGCGTAAAGCATGATTAGCAACCAGCGTAGTACTGATTTTAGTTCTGACTGCGGCGCGAAACAAAATCTCTTTAATGACCGCAGGACAGGCATCAGCATCAACCCATATTTTCATTTCATAAGACCTTATTTATAAACTGTTTTTTTATTCGGATGGTATGGTAACAGAATGCTGCTTCATATCTTTATACTTGATACAGATCATTTTCATCGTGATGATTATGTACAATAATCTAACAATTGTAATATTTATTAATGTTGAGTGGTCAATTGCCTCGCGACGCAAGCTATAAAAGGGATTATCTTTGGAGAACGCATACTATTTTAAACGTAATACGGTTTATAAGGTTGATGGCGATGATATCTCAGTTGTCGACGTAAAAGACAATAATAGYCTGACAACGCTTGAYCCTTGGATGGCGAAGGTTGTCTCATTGGCTGATGGACAACATACGATTGATCAGTTAGTTCAGCATTTTGCGGCACAATATCCTGAGGGTGCTCCAGATAATTTGAGTGAGACAATTGACTCGGTGATTACGCGTTTAACAGAGAACAATGTGATTGAACTCACCATGCGGCCCTCACTTCTTCCTTATTATCTGCGCCTGCCGATAGATGAACAGGATCCTAAACAAGCGACAGAACTGATGATCAGCGATGGTTTTATTTCACAGGCTTAATGCACATTGCGGATGTAAAAAGTGAATCCAACGTGGCTGAAGGCTATTTTCACCTCACTAGAAATAATAAAAATGACAGTTTAATGTCAAAATAGAAAATCTAGTGGTCATTAATCTGCAATAAAAGAATCATAAGACTGTCATAAACTTTCGTTACTGTGCCCAAAACTAGAGTTGGGAGTGTGGAAATGAAAACGCAGTTTGATCCTGAACAAATAACACAGATTCGAAGTGTATGGATATCAGATATTCATCTTGGCTTTCGCGGATGCAGTGCTGACTTATTGTTAGATTTTTTGCATNYATKKMMARTKCKRTTMTCNYWAYCKKRTYGGYRACATTATTGATGTATGGGAGATGAAGAGGCGCATGTTCTGGCCTCAGGAACATAATAATGTCATTCGAACCATTCTAGGTAAGGCTAAGCATGACACCAAAGTTGTTTATATTCCAGGCAATCATGATGAAGTTTTCCGTGATTTTAATGGTGCCATATTTGGCAATGTTGAAATCCGCAATGAAGCTATTCATACAACAGCTGATGGCCGGAAATTACTTATTTTACATGGCGATAAGTTCGACTGTGTTGTTAAACACTCTCCTTTTTTGGCCAAAATCGGTGGTCGATTATATGAYTATCTACTACGGGCTAACCATTGGGTAAATATTGTCCGCAGGAAATTGGGGTTTTCMTATTGGTCGCTTGCCGCTTTCATCAAACATAAAGTAAAAAATGCAGTTCAATACATTGGTGATTATGAAGAAGCCGTTGCCCGGGAGGCATCAGAAAAAGGTGTAGATGGGGTCGTTTGTGGGCATATTCATCGAGCAGAGATTAGCAGAATCAATGATGTGGATTATTACAATTGTGGTGATTGGGTTGAGAGTTGCACAGCCCTAGTTGAACATCCTGATGGCTCAATGGAGATTATTAATTGGGCCGAGCTGGTGAATCAAACTATTTACCTTCCAAAGGCGGCTTAGATGAAGATTGTCATTGCAACTGATGCATGGGAGCCACAAGTTAATGGTGTGGTGAGAACGCTCAACCAGACTTTTAATCATCTTGTTGAGATGGGACATGAGGTATTTATAATCAGTCCTGAAGGTCACCGCACTCTTCCTTGTCCGAGCTATCCGTCTATTCGTTTAGCTTTATTTCCGGGTAAAAAAGTCTCCGCCGATTTAGATAAAATTAATGCTCAGTCTGTTCATATTGCCACAGAAGGACCAATAGGAATGGCGGTACGACGCTGGTGCATTCGGAATAAAGTACGTTTTACCACGTCATATCATACCCAATTCCCAGAGTACTTACGCTTGCGACTCCCCATTCCTATAAGACTCACCTATGCATGGCTTAGACGATTTCATCGGCGTGCAGAGAGAACGTTAGTACCCACAGAGTCAATGCGAGAACGGTTGGAAAAGAATGGCTTTAATAATGTGCATGTGTGGGGGCGAGGCGTTGATATTCAGATCTTTACGCCAGAAAATCCTCAGTTGATTGATCTGCCTAAACCTATTTTGCTTAATATGGGACGGGTATCGGTAGAGAAAAATATTGATGCCTTCTTAGCGCTAGATATAGCTGGTAGTAAAGTCGTTGTGGGTGATGGCCCAGATTTGGAAATGTTGAAAAAACGTTACCCCGATGTATTATTCACTGGGGCTAAATTTGGTCAGGAACTCGCATCGTGGGTGGCCGCGGCAGATGTTTTTGTTTTCCCAAGCAAAACGGATACGTTTGGCTTGGTATTGTTAGAGGCTATGGCCTGTGGGGTGCCTATCGCAGCCTATCCTGTTACTGGGCCAAAGGATGTCATTATTGATGGYAAGACCGGCATCTTAAATGAAGATTTAGGCGAAGCCATCAGTATCGCAGTCCACCTTAATTCTCAAGATTGTATTGATTATGCAAGAAAAAATAGCTGGCAGGCCTGCTCAGAAGTGTTTGCGCATTATATGCATGATAATTCACATGAAAAATCATATAGAGCYTCAGTGATAACGTCTGATTTATTTTGATTKCCATCAGAAACACGCATCTTCAGGAGCGCTAAAATGAATATTACGGTGGTGGGAATTGGCTATGTTGGCCTTTCAAATGCAGTATTGCTCTCCCAGCATAATGACGTAACTGTGTTGGATGTGGTCGACGAAAAAGTAAGCCTCATTAATAATAAAAAATCACCGATTATAGATAAAGAAATAGAAGAATTTCTAAGCACGAAAAATTTAAATTTAACGGCAACCACAGATAAAAATAAAGCCTATCAAGATGCAGATTATGTCATTATTGCCACCCCAACAGATTATGATCCGGAAACTAATTATTTTAATACCAGCTCTGTTGAATCGGTTATAAAAGATATAAGTAGTATCAATCCTGATGCGGTTATTGTTATTAAATCTACCGTTCCAGTGGGGTATACACGAAAAATTCGGCAGCAGCTGGGCAACGAYAATATTATTTTCTCACCGGAGTTTCTTCGWGAAGGTAAGGCCTTRYACGATAACCTTTATCCTTCTMGAATTATTATTGGAGAGACATCAAAGCGATCGATAAAATATGCGAATTTAATGTTGCAAGGTGCAGCGAAACAAGATGTTGAGATCTTGTTTGTCGAATCGACCGAAGCGGAAGCCATTAAGTTGTTTTCTAATACCTATCTGGCAATGCGTATCGCGTACTTTAATGAGCTCGATTCGTATGCAGAAGTGCATAAATTGAATACAGCGCAGATCATCAAAGGTGTCTGTTTAGATCCTAGAATAGGGGATTATTACAATAACCCCTCATTTGGTTATGGTGGCTATTGTTTACCGAAAGATACCAGGCAATTGCTTGCGAACTATCAAGACGTTCCCAACTGTTTAATTGGTGCTATTGTTGAGGCTAATAATACGCGAAAAGATCACATTGCCGAATCCATTCTAAAATTGAAACCTAAAGTAGTGGGTATTTATCGGCTGATAATGAAAAGTGATTCAGATAACTTTCGTGCCTCTTCTATCCAAGGTGTTATGAAACGTATCAAAGCGCATGGCATTAAGGTGGTCGTTTATGAGCCGGTTATTGCTGAGAAAAGATTCTTTCGTTCCAAGGTCATTAAAGATTTAGGTGAATTTAAAGAATTAGCAGATGTTATTGTGGCAAACCGATTAACCGATGAGCTTAAAGATGTCGAAAATAAGATTTATACACGTGATTTATTTGGCCATGGCTAGCTAGCGTGCCGYTAAGGTAAAGYTATTGGTGTTTTACGTAATTTAAATAAGCCGATRGTAAAAAGCAGTAATGCAAACCARATTAAAGCAAAGGTAATGAGTCTTTCTGGKGGATAGGATTCTTTGAGYAYAAAYACGCCAATTAAGAACTGCATGCTTGGGTTGATATACATAATGAATCCYACYACCGATAAATCAATACGGCGCGTTGACATCGCAAATAACACTAAAGGAAAAGCAGAAAGAAAGCCGACACCGATCAAAAGAAGTGTTGTAGCCTGATCACTCCCAAAACTAAGTAAATTTGATGGCTGTAACGTTTGCCAGCTGATCCATATCATCGCGAATGGTAGCAGCCACATGGTTTCAATCGTAATGCCACTAATGCCATCTACTATGCAGTGTTTTCTAACGACCCCATACAGAGAAAAAGCAATGGCCAAAACAATGCTCACCCAGGGTAACTGACCTATGCTGACAAATTCCCATAGAATAGCAATGCCAGCGATAATCGCCGCCCACACTTGAAGAGGATGCAATTTATCGTTAAAAAAGAAACGTGCGAGAATTAAACTAACAACAGGTGAAATAAAATAACCAAGGCTGGCTTCAAGCACACGATGTTGCCCTACAGCCCAAATATAGACCAGCCAGTTAATGCTGATTAATATAGCCGACAACCCTAACCATCCGACAAGCTTTATATCTTTTAGGGCAATGAGTAAYTTATGAGAATAACCGAGTAAAAGCCCAATAGAAAGTGTTGCGACAAGAGACCAGATAATGCGGTGCGCTAGAATTTCAGTCGAAGATACGGAGTTTAGATAGCTAAAATAAAGGGGGAAGAAGCCCCAGATGGTGTAGGCCGAAATAGCTAAAATAAGGCCTTTTGATTGCTGTTGCATTTGTGCKGACCCGCTTTAAATGCAATTTCCCTATACGATTAAAGGCTAAGCGCATTGATTTNAAAAGGAAAAATGGAGGCTGCGGTCGGAATCGAACCGGCGTTTACGGAGTTGCAGTCCGCTGCATAACCACTCTGCCACGCAGCCCTTATGTGGTCTTGTTTTTTGAGTCGCAGATTATAGCYCATAATCACTTGATAGTATAGAAATAACGCTGAAATAAGGTGTTTTATCCTACATAGGACTTTAGCYATAAAATGAAGGTRCTAAGGYTTAGCKGMTTAAGMTCRTAAGTKAWATTTAAKGTGTGTAATTCAAKATAGCACTGGATAGRWCTTGCGCTGTTGATGGCTGTGATRTGGTCACTGCATCTTAGATATAGCTAGAATTAAAGCGTAATATTTGTTCTAATATCACATTAGTTTTGAACGAATCTAGCATTAACAATAAATAAAATARCTATCTCTATTAAGGGATAGATTTATGGAGACTTAAAAAGTGGATAAAGAGACAACTTCTTTTGCAATAAAAGTAGGATTAGCAGAAATGCTTAAAGGYGGCGTGATCATGGATGTYACCAATCCRGARCARGCAAAAATTGCAGAAGATGCAGGAGCGGTCGCTGTCATGGCATTAGARCGTATTCCATCTGATATTAGAAAAGAAGGTGGCGTTTCRCGGATGAGTGATCCAGAAATGATTATGGGTATTCAGCAAGTGGTGACTATTCCTGTTATGGCTAAATGCCGAATTGGTCATTTGGCTGAAGCACAGATATTGGAAGCATTAGACGTYGATTTTATTGATGAAAGTGAAGTGCTTACGCCCGCAGATGAAACAAACCATATCTGGAAACATGAGTATAAAGTTCCGTTTGTGTGTGGTTGTCGTAACCTTGGTGAAGCCTTACGCCGCATTGGCGAAGGTGCYGCTATGATCCGCACTAAAGGTGAAGCYGGAAGCGGAAATATYGTTGAAGCTGTGCGTCATATGCGTCAACTTCAATACGATATGAAAAGTCTTCAAGGTTTGGGAATTGAAGAACTGATGGCGCAAGCCCGTGATTTTGGTGCGCCGTTTGATTTAGTRCGCCAAGTGGCCGAAACAGGAAAGTTACCTGTGCCCAATTTTGCKGCTGGCGGTGTTGCAACACCCGCAGATGCGGCTTTAATGATGCAGTTAGGTGCTGAAACRGTRTTTGTGGGATCAGGTATTTTTATGAGTGACGATCCGGCTCAGCGTGCAAAAGCAATCGTTGAAGCTGTCACTTATTATAATGATCCCAAAAAGCTCGCCGCACTTTCTACGGGCTTAAAAAGTGCGATGAAAGGCATTAATATTGCTGATATTCCTGCCGRWCARCGCYTGCAAGACCGAGGATGGTAGTCAAAGTCGGGGTGCTGGCTTTACAAGGTAATTATGATAAACATRGTCAGATACTAGACCGCTTAGGTMTGAMAYCAATCTTGATACGTTATCCACATCAGCTGGATGAGGTATCAGGATTAATTATTCCGGGYGGCGAATCGACTACGATGAGTAAATTGATTGACGCCACAGGTTTTCGTCAACCATTAACAGCATTTGCACAGCAATATCCTATTTTAGGAACCTGTGCCGGTTTGATTATGATGGCAACATTGCAGCAACAAGACGAACGGGTGAAAACGTTAGATCTTATCGATGTGACAGTAACGCGCAATGCCTATGGCCGACAATTAGATTCTTTTGTTGATGATCTAACCGTCAGTTTTGATGGACAGCAACAAACAATTGCAGCCACCTTTATTCGTGCACCACAGATTAATGCCATTGAATCGAATGTTGAGATCCTAGCACGTTATAACGCTCAGCCTGTTGCGGTGCGTCAAGGCCATCATATTGGCTTAACATTTCATCCTGAATTGAATGATGTTAGCTTATTTCATCAATTAGCATTTGGCTGCAAGGAGGAAAAGCTAAAAGGTCCGTCTTTGTGAATGCGTTAAAAGCGATAACATTTCTATAAACCAGCTATTACCGCACCTACTTATGCTTACTACATTTTTACCCGCTCATTGTACTTTTTCATTTGTTCGTGGTGAGCCTGTTGGGCCATCATCCTTCGACAAGTTCAGGACGAACGGAAAATAGCTCAAAGCTTAGYTTTAAGCGTCGGTCGNCCCCATCTTTAAACCYCTTTAATTRTCAACCRAGTCTGAYCTTACARCSCTATTGAGACAAGCTACCCGACCAAGCACCTATTATGACGTTGTGTTCTGGTTGCTCTAACTCTTCACGCAGTAATAAATTTTCAGTCACAGCTTTACTATGACCGATGAGCCCTAATAATTCACAGATAATGCCACAAATCTCTGTTTGTTTCGGTGCACAACCTGCTTGGTGAGAGAAACGATCGCCAATGACATAGAAGGGAATATCTCGCTCTTCGGCTAAAGCGCCGCCATGGCTTTTATCCGTATTCATACCGTGATCTGCGGTAATGATAATTTGGTAACCTGCTTCAATCCACGTTGGCAGATATTCGGATAGCTCTTTATCTGAACGACGAGTAGTGTTGCGATAATGCGAACTGTCCAGTCCAGAGCGATGACCCGCTTCATCAATACTCATCGGATGAATCAATAGAAAATCAGGGTCGTAACGGCGGCGTAATAATTCAGCATCAAGATACAAATGACCGTCAGGGTATTGCCCATCATGGTAAAAGGTACCGTATTGGATGAGTTGTTCAGTATCTATCGTATGACGGTCTCGTACTGCATTGTAAGGGCTTTGGTTATACAGCTCGCTGAACCAATGAAATGCAGCGGCGGCAGTGGACAAGCCTGCTTCGCGAGCCAAGCTGAAAACGCTTTGTTGGTTGGARTTACGTACCACTTGATTGTGAACGAYTCCGCTAACGGAAGGAGTTACCCCCGTTAGAATAGTCTCGTAGAGCGGGCGAGACATGGATGGTAATTCGCATTGCACTTTGTAAAGAGTTGCCAAACGTTGCTCTCTTAATGCCTGAACAAACCCCATGCATTGTTCGGCAATCTTATACGCTAAGCCATCGAGAACAATCAATATTACTTTGTCTGCCATTATATACTCCGAATACAGGACTGAATTAAGACATTATTTTTATGATGTACTAAATCAGTGTAAGAAGGGTACGCACGTTTTATGACGAATAAATGACGATAAAAAGGTATTTTAATGACAAGAAAATTTCTTAGGCAACAGATCACATTTTAAGGTAATTATTTTATTCCCTTCCCGTCGCTTTAACAATTACAGGATGTGTCATGGACGCGATACCCTTTGCAATCATTAATATAGGATGAAAATGGATCTGAATTGTGARTCAAATTTTGCAATGGCTCACTATTGTTGTTGGTTAAGACAAACCATATAACTAGAAACACTTCACTTACATCGCTACTAAAAAATCTAACAGATACCAGCAATAATAGTCATAAGTTTAAGAATATTATTCCGATAATTGTCCGGTCGACATAATTATAATGCTTTTTTAGGGCCAATATTCTTTTCTAGTAATGTGTTTAGTTCACTTGTATTTGAAAGCGCCCTTGCCGGAACGATATAAAACATATTACTAGTGATATATAACAGATAAATGCCGTTACCATACCCCCACTTATGAATATCACACCATTGCAGTTTGTTTTCTCCGGATTCACTTTTGAAATTAATCCCTTGCTCCGATAAAAGCATGGTAGTTTCATTTCTCAATGCTCGATGTTGTCGATACTGCCTCTTAGCGCGAAAAGGTATTAAGATGAATAGAATTAAAAAATAACCAACCAAACTGCCGATGGCACTACCGAAGCCTATTAGTTTGTACTCCGTAAAAATCCCAACCAAAACTAAAGCAACACATACCATGACAAGCACTATCAACATGTTCTTTGAGCCTCGGCCATTAAGTTGCATTGCGCTTACAATTTCAGCTTCAGTTAATTTATAATTACACATCATCAGAACCTCGTTGGGTTAATGGGGAAAGTGCCTTAGTCTCCAATACGGCT
Source organism: Methylophaga sp. (assembly GCA_002733335.1). GTDB lineage: Bacteria > Pseudomonadota > Gammaproteobacteria > Nitrosococcales > Methylophagaceae. Next base: position 6,332 of record NVVK01000018.1, on the reverse strand, counting down.
CCATGACTCAAAGGSTATATTATTTTCNTTGGATAAACGCGTAAAGGCCAGCGGCTCTTTCATCGCTAAAGTTATTTTTTAGCAGCTTTAGTATATTACCTTTGCCACCTATAGCGCTGTGGAGTTTTGGAATATCTACTGCTTTGACTGTCCGCACYATTCATATTCAGTGCTGCCAAAGGCTTCTTCGACACCGGCACCCAAGTCTTGCCCCTTAAACAATAAGTCGCCATTCTCTTTAATTTCTGCCCCAAGGAATCTATAGTCACCCGCTTTACGTTCTTCCCTTAAGACGCTTTTCTTCTTATTAAATATTCCAAACATATGGATTTCCGAGTTCTTAACGATTGATTCCACTGCATTTCTTACCCAATCGTGGCATTTTATCCGTTCGATGTTCTTTTCACTCGTTCATGGTGAGCYTGTCGAACYACAATCCTTCGACAARCTCAGGACGAACGGGAACTAACTTGATATTTTTGTTATATATTTTAAAACTGATACCTCACACTCGCCCAAGCTGCTCTCGGTGCACCTGGGGCAACAAAGTTAGTATTACTCCATTCCGATGAATTATGGTTATAACCATCTGCTCCTATGGCGCCATAAGTGCCCTCTGTAAACGGGTTGACTCCCAGTGCACCGGCACTGAAATACTCGGTATCAAAGACATTATTCACCAGTAGATTGAAACTTAAATTATTATTCACCACATAGGTGGTTTGAAAATTAAAGAATATATAACCCGGTGTTTTACCTGGGTTATTTGTTGCTGTTCTTGCCACCTTAACCTGCCCAGATGTATCCGTTGTCTGAACAGTTTCGTAGATAATGCCTCCTGCTTGATGTTTGTTATTTTCATTACCTCGCACATAACTTGATGAATGTGCAACCGCTGTCAAGCCGACCTGCCATTTAGGCGTGACTTGATAGTTAACCGTTGCATTTAGATTATGTCGCGATACACCTGGCATCGTCGCACCCGGCTCCACATCGATCAGGCGGCTATAGTTATAGTTTCCTGTGAACCCCTCATAAGAACTACTATTATGCTGACTACCGGTGGTAAAGTGATCTTCAAAGGTGGCATCGGTCAGCGAGTAGTTAACACTATAGCCCCACTTGCCTGTTTGTCCTGACAGACCGGCTTCAATCCCTTGCCGACGGGTGCTACCAATACTGTCAAAGAAGTCTCCTGCACCAAAGTAAGACACCATATAAAGGTCATCTTTAATATTAGTTTGGTAGGCTGATAGATTCCATGCCACATTGTTCCGCCACACTCCTCTCATACCGACTTCTACCGTTTGTGCCTGGATTTGAGGTAAATACGGATCGCCAGATAAGGTGGAGGGCAACGAACAACTGCGTTTTTCCCTGAGGCTTTTATACATATATAATTTTTCACCAGTCTGTCCATTTGTTCCGGCGAAAACAGGTGTTTTATCCAAAGCACAACCTAACTCGATAACGGAAGGCACCCGAACACCTTGAGCAAAATTAGCATAGACATTTAGACTCGGCTTAGCCTGCCAAGCGACACCAAGAGAAGGGTTGAGCGAATAATAGCTGAACTCTTCCGACTCTTCGGCATTAAGAAAGTCCAATGAACTTGGAATGGTATAGCCCGTTTCACAGTCCTCACCCGGTGCACAGACATCAAAGGCATTAGGATATGCTCTATATCCCGCTAAACTGGATACATAGCTTCCCGATGCACCCCCCCAAGCACGGGCTTTAATTCTATTTTCACCATGGGTATCGTTATAACGCGCTGAAGCATTAAAGTGCCATGTTTCAACCGGGCTCCATGTTTCACTGAAATAGAGGCTTTTGGTTAGCTGTTCGCCTTCGAAGTTATTGTTAGCAATGGCATAATCAGCAGCAAGATACTGATCACGAATTTCATCGGGTGCGAAATAAAATTCACGATCCGCCGTTAATAAGCCCAACTGTTGGGTGGTTATATATTCTGCTGTTGGCCTATCCACAGAAGCGCCCACCATAAACTTGTGTTTATCCGTATTCCAGTTAAATTGAATAGAGGCACCGTCGGTAACCTGATTGATCTGACTGTCCGTGAATACCGCTGTCGGGGTACCATCAACAATACCGGGAGCCGTCACACTATTATCTGCCCCATCAACATATGAATAGTGGTTGTTGCCGTCTAGATATGGAGTACCAAGGTTTTGCGCCGGACTTACGTCGGCATCACCGATACATTCATCCGCATTTGTCGGTGGTTTAATAATCAATATATGCTGCACACCATCTGCGGTAAAGTAGTTAAATTCGATGGCTCCAGTAAGCAGTACAGCAAAAGGATCATTAGTAGCATTTTTCAAAGCCGTTAGCGAAGTCTGTGGTTGATAAGCATAGGAAGGACTGCCGTTTGAATAGGATGTCACCTCGCCATAGGCTGCCAATACGGGGCCGTAGATAGTATCAGTAGAGTTATTAAATATATAATTGATGAGATTTTGATTGGACTGGAATTGATCTAATGCCGCCGCAACATAATAGTCAGGTAACTCAGCATTGAACGAACTGGGGTCCAGAGTAGCTAAAGCATCGTCAAGACTCGCGGCAGTAAGAAAGTTAAATACTTTCACGAACTCTGGATTTGAAAAATCCATAGATGCTACAAGGCCAAAGATATCACCACCAGGAAGATCATATACATAATAATCTGGYAGGTTATAATCATTGGTAGTCTCAAATAGACAGGTATATTCTTCGCCCTCATCTAAATTACGTAGTGCTTTCTGCTCCTCATGATCAGTATAGACATCAGCGCTCTCGGCATGACGCTTGCTATTGCGACGATATACTTGACCGGTGATGCTAAAGGTATCATTAACCTGAAAAGCGGCAGACAGCTGAAATTGTTGCAGTCGGTTACTTGTCGTATCGGGTGATGTGAATACACGAGTGGGATCATCTGCATATTCTTCTGAGGGAATGAGCCCATTACCAACAAGTTCGGTATCAACGATTAAGCTACTGAAATGYAAGTCTAGTTTGTCACTCCGATAACTGACTTTACCAAAGAACTGGTTCACTTCACTCGGTGAGTCATCACGCCAGCCATCTTCTATAAATAAAGTAGCCGCACCAAAGGCTGCTRTTTTGCCATTGTTCCAACCATTTTCGATTTGCAGTTGTTTGCGGCCAAAGGAGCCTGCTAGGATTTCAGCATCAAAATCAGTGAAGTTAAAACCATCTTTGGTTTTTAGGGAAAATGCCCCGCCTAAGGTATTCAGGCCAAATATTGGGTTAGAACCGGGGAATAAATCCACACCGGCGATGGCATTCATCGGAATCATATCCCAATTCACTACATCACCAAACGGTTCGTTAACGCGAATACCATCCATAAAGACACTTAAGCCTTGTGGCGAACCAATTTGCGGGCCAGCWSWRWWRYCRCGKWAMYGMRYMKMYNTTTGMANAGGGAWKWSCTWSGTRMYCWTKRRCCGTGACACCTTGTAGCTGGGTATTAAATAAATCAGTCAAACTTAAAGCACGGGAGTCTTTAATTTGTTTAGCCGAAATGCTTTGCACATTACTGGGGATCTCTTCTTTAGTCAGAGCCAAACCCGGTAGTGGGCCAATTTCGTGATAACGCTTGGCGCGTACTTTCACTTGTGGTGTTTCAAAGTCTAGAGTTAACTTTTCAACCTCTTCAGTTTTAATCTCTTCATCATCTGTACTGGCTTCTGCCACCACAATATTTTCAATAGAAAGATTAAGCGGCACGCGGCTATCAGCACTCACACCCACCTCACTGGCTTCCTCAGCATACGCGACATGCATACACAATAATGAAACCATAATAAAAAGGGGCCTTAATTTAGCACTGTTTAACTCAAATGAACTGGGCTGCGATATTCTCAAGCTTAATCTCCTGTTTCTCTGCGTAAGCGTGTGTAAGCATTTGTAAAAAAGTAGAGGAGAATATTATTGTTTTATTGAACTTTGCAGAAGAGAGAAGCGCCCGCGTTACTTTGTGAGTAACTCACGACTTATATTAGGTGATAACCACATCAAAGTTAGGTTGAAACATAGCGAGAAATAAGGAGTAATACCGCATAAATAAATGGGTATTTCTCTTAAGGAAAAAGGGTGAAATTTGAGGGGGGGCGAAGTCTTTATAAGAGTATGAAATAGAATAATAAGCTGAAATAGTTATTAGCGATCACACCACTTTGGATTGCCAAGCGGACTAGTTTTACTGCTGAGTTTTTATTTAACGGCTGATGTTACTCTGTTTTCCCGAACCTGGAATTTTTCATCCGTTCGATGTTCTTTTCACACGTTCGTGGTGAGCCTGTCGAACCATGACCCTTCGACAAGCTCAGGACGAACGGGAGTTTTGTTATATATTTTAAAATGGATACTTCACACTTTCCCAAGCAGATCGTTCATAAATACTGATGCAGTAGCCACAATAAACAATGTATATGCCTTAATTCTTACCGTGCACGTATAGCGGGCTAGTAGAAATCAATTCAATGTTCGGCTTAATTTTAGCAATCACTCCACTTTGAATTGCCAAGCGAACTAATTCTACCGCTGAGCTGATACCGAGTTTTTGTTTAAGGCTTGATTGGTAATTGGCTACGGTTTTATGACTGATATTTAGATTATATGCAATGGAATCAATATGAAAACCTTCTGCTAACATTCTGAATACTTCAAACTCTCTGGTGGATAAACTTTTAATCGGGTCATACTCTCCTGAAATATCTTGCAGTACAATCTTTTGAGAAATACTGGAGCTAATATAGCCAATGCCTGCCGAGGCTTCACGTACTGCGGTCACCAGATTATCTGCTGGGCCAGATTTAATCACATAACTTCGTGCTCCGGCAGAAAGAGCCTGTGTGGCTGATGCTGTATTTTCATGCATGGTGAATACGACTACTTTTGCCTTGGGATCTTTTTGCACAATCCGCCGTAGTGCTTCAAGACCTCCAATTCCCGGCATTGATAAGTCCATAACGATCACATCAAACTCTGTGTCTTTGCAAATAAGGTAGGCTCGTTCACCACTGTCGGCTTCTACTACTACCTCAATATCACCATTAAGCTCCAGCAGTCGACGTAAGCCAGATCGAACTACCTCATGATCATCAACCAATAAAACACGAATTTTTTTCATTCAGTCTGCTCTTTATAAATGATGCGGAAATGAGTTCTAGAATAATTTTCCGTTCTAGCTACACTGCTTAGCCTTGTCACATAGACATATAGGTTAAAAATATTCATCCCTGAGCTGACAGGTAATTGCTTTATTTCTCTACCCTCATTTTTGATAACACTCTCATTAATCGTTTTTTTATCACTGTTATTATTAATGGTTAACAAAATACGCCACTACAATCATCAGTGTAAGCATCAGCAGTGTAGTTTGATTTTGACTGGCTAATACTCGGTCATACACTTGCAACATATATAAAGCAGGGATTAGCAACATCACATTGATAATGGCACTAAAAAATCCTATTGTGATAAATACAGATTTATAGCCAGAGATGACCTCTATAATTTCATTTTTTTGTAGCTTTAATTTATTAAACATCAGCAAACGGCTACTGTAGAGCCAGCCTAAAATCAACAGGCACTGTTATATTCAATGTTTTACCCGATAACCTGCCCTGTAGAGGTAATCGAGCTACTGCTTTACGTAGCATCGCCAGTGCTTCTTTATCTAATATCTTATGACCAGATGAATCGAGTAACACCACATCAATCAATTTTCCCTTGCTAAACTTGGCAACCACTTTGACCTCGCCTTGCCAATTACGCCGAATCGCCAGTTGTGGATATTTTTTATGCCTATTCACCATGTCATATAACGATGCGCCATAATTATTTGATGCTTTTTTATTACTAGCCGCTTCCTTTAATGCCATTTCATTAGCAAAGTCAGAATTACCATTTGCTGACTTTTTAACGGAAGAACTCGTAGTAGTCGAGGCATTTTCTGCTATCTGTGTGGAATCTGTTGTTTTTACCGTTTGCACTACTTCTTCTAATTGAACATTTTCCACCGGCTTAATTTTTTCTACAGGCTTAACGTGTTTGACGATGCTAACTTTTTTTACTAGCTGCACTTTTTCTATCACTGGTTCTGGTTTTGCCAACACCTGATAATCGTTGGGAATATCAGGCGTATCTACAGCAAGTACACGTTCAACTTCTGGTGGTTTGACTCTTTCAGGCGGTGGTGGCGGCGTTATTTCGGATATTATAGGCTGACGTATAACGGTATTAACCTCAACTACGATCCTGCTAGCCGAGGCAGCCCCTCCCGGTTCATTTGT
>NVVK01000017.1 GCA_002733335.1 Methylophaga sp. | reverse complement strand
ATCCGCACCATCACTCACTCTAAACTGAATCGTATTAGTACTGGTTAACGAGGTATCGGTATGGCTGATCGATGTGCCGGTGACCGAAGCACTGATCTCTGTCCAGCTAGTGCCGTTGTCGTTGCTATATTCAAGAACTTCACCAGCCCCTAATACGGCAGAAAGTGTGCCGCCAATCGTCAGACCATTATTATCGCTGGTGATAAAGTCACTGGCGGTACCGGTATCATCGGTAATGCTGTCGATGGCAATCGTTTGAGTCGGAGCTGTAGTATTAATCGTGACTAACTGTGTTGCAACAGTGCCGTAATCCGCACCATCACTCACTCTAAATTGAACGGTATTGGTGTTGGTCAAAGTGGGATCAATAACAGATATTGCGGTGCCTGAAGAGATCGCCCCACTTACATCAACCCAAGTACTGCCATTATCGTTTGAGTATTCCAGTGTTTCACCGACACCCAACACGGCACTTAACGTAGCGCCAATCGTTAAACCATTATTATCACTGGTGATAAAGTCGCCGGCGGTGCCTGTATCATCGGTAATACTATCGATGGCAATCGTTTGAGTCGGAGCTGTAGTATTAATCGTGACTAACTGTGTTGCAACAGTACCGTAATCGGCACCATCACTCACTCTAAATTGAACCGTGTTGGTACTGGTTAATGTGCCATCGATATGACTTACTGCGGTACCGGTAACAGAGCCAGAAGCATCGATCCAAGTACTGCCGTTATCGTTACTGTATTCCAGTGTTTCACCGGTACCTAATACCGCTGACAAAGTAGCTGCAACCGTTAAGCCATTGTTATCACTGGTGATAAAATCACTGGCGGTGCCGGTATCATTGGTAATACTATCGATGGCAATCGTTTGAGTCGGAGCTGTAGTATCAATCGTGACTAACTGTGTTGCAACAGTGCCGTAATCGGCACCATCGCTGACTCTAAATTGAACGGTATTGGTGCTGGTTAAAGTAGGATCAATAACAGAKATTGCGGTGCCTGAAGAGATCGCCCCACTTACATCGACCCAAGYGCTACCATTATCGTTTGAGTATTCCAGTGTTTCACCCGCACCAAGCACGGCACTTAACGTAGCGCCAATCGTTAAACCATTATTATCACTAGTGATAAAGTCACCGGCGGTGCCGGTGTCATCAGTGATACTATCGATAATGATCGTTTGAGTCGGAGCGGTGGTGGCAATTGTTTGTGTTGGGGCTGTAGTGTCTGAAGAGCCATTACTACTACCGGATGAGCTAGCTAAAGCGCTGATTGCGGCAACGCCGCCCAGTCCTAATATTATAAGCTCTGGATGAACAAGCCCCATGAATTCTGATTCAGTAGGCAGCCAGGTAACAATACCATCGTTCAGGCTAAACTGAGCCACAAAGGCGTCAGTCATTGGCTGATTACCTTGCGCCATAGTCATCAGGGTATTGCTATCACCATGAGCATAGACAAGGCTACTATTTTCACCAACAGCAACATCTTCAGAATCAGCGGTTAGCAAGTAGCCATCTGACTGATCACTTGCTAATGTAACAGTGCAGGCATTATCTTCACATTCAGTAAAATATTTTTTGAAAACGATTTGGGTTCCATCAGCATATTGTAGATGCAAGTCRTCACCTACTCTTAAGGCAATGACGTTATCGAGCAACGTTTCAATGTYCTCTTTTTTYGTAACAATTCGRTAATGTTCTCCAGCTTTAGCATTAATAATRCTGTGTTYATCAGAGTTCAATACCATTGATTTTTCRCCAGTTTCAAACTTTATAATTACAGATACACTGCTATTCAACGAGCTCATATTTCATCCCTTAAATTTATTTCTGATTTTGTTTTTCTTGATTCTTTTCCMYCRGTAGGAACTGGGTTCAATAAGTAGTGGAGCTTGCCTTGAAARCGAATATCARCGCTCATTAAATGCACCTCCAAAAGCTCTCGTAACGGGCTTGACCAGATATGCCAAAACTGTTCGTTTATTCGTTTGAATATCTATAGAGGTTGTCATACCGGGTTTCAAAACAACATCAGCCAGTTCGTGGTTGTTACTTTTTGATATCTCATCAAGATTGATTCTTGCACGATAATAGGTGACCGTTTCCTCTCCTACCCTCTCCTCCAGCGTATCGGAACTGATATAACTGAGAGTACCCTTCAAGCTGCCATAGATTGAATAATCAAATGCATCAAGCTTGATAGATGCGGGCATACCTAAAGACAATTGACCAATATCAACAGGATTTATTTTTACTTCAACAATCATGCCGCTCTCTGTTGGCGATATTTGCATCAATTCATCACCCTGACGCAGTACTCCACCGAGCGTGGTGAGTTTGATGGATTTAAYTATRCCGGTTACCGGGGCGTTGATATCTGTTTGTTCAAGTACGCTTTGTCGTTCATCCTGTTTATGACGGGCAATGTCCAGATCTGCTTCTAGTTTTGTCATTTCCTGATAGGCTTCATTGAGATATTTATTACGTGCCTTAATAATGAYCCCTTGAACTTCATTGACCTTTTGCCGTGCATTCATTACTTCAAGTTTACTAGTACTTCCTGAAGCCATCAGGCTTTCCTGTATATCAAGCACCGCCTTCGCCATATTTAGGTCAACTTGTAGTGTTTTCAATTCATCATTCAAGCTTTTTCTGCGCTGCTGATACAAGTTGCGCTGCGCATCAATAAAGGTTGGAAAGTCATTGAATTCATCGCTAAACTTGAGTGTTTTCTCGCTGACTTCTGCTTGAGCTCTTTCAAGGGCTACGCTTAACGCTGCAACATTTGATCGACTTTCTTTAAAGGTGGCATTGATTCGCTCTTTTTCCAAAGTTGCGAGCCTTTGGCCAATAGTGACAAATTCACCTTCTTGCACCAAAATCTCTGCTAATACTCCGCCATCAGCTGCTTGAATAATTTGTGTTCGTCCTCCTGGGATTATCAAGCCTGTGGCACGAACGCTTTGGTCAATTTCAAATATTGCAGCCCAGCCAATAAAAATTACTAAACCAAGGAAAAGCACAAGTGGCACYGAGAACCATGTGGTTTCTTGGATGTCATCCTGTGCGCCGAGYGTATTAAATAACGATTGATTCACTGTTTTAGTCTTTAGTAACTTAGACTTACCCTCGTTTGAGTCAATAACAGATTGAAATTTGCTCATACTATTTTTTCTTTACCTGTGTTTTAGCCTGTTGCTGCAGTTTTTCCAGCACATCCTTTTTAGTACCATTCATCACGATCTGGTTATTGGCGATGATTATCACTCTATCGACCAAATCAAGCATCTCCATTTTATGAGTAACCAAAATCAATGTATGGTCAGTTTTAACAGATTTACGAAGTGCCTTTTGCACGTTAAGTTCTAACGTCCGGTCCATTGATGCTGTAGGCTCATCCAGTAGCCATATTTTGGGTTTACATAAAAACACACGAGTAAGATTGACCAACTGACGCTGCCCCCCYGACAACCCTGTACCTCCTTCATGGATGAGTTGTTGTAATCCTTTGGGATGTGACGTAATAACCGTATCAAGTAGCCCTGTTATCCGGGCTGCGGATAAAATTGCTTGGTCACCGGGATCAAGCAAACCCAAAATTAAATTTTCACGCAAGGTGCCCGCAAATAAACGRCCYTCTTGYTGAACAAACCCGATATCCTCAGCTAATATGGGTTTGGCAATATGTGCTAGGTCTATATCGTCAAGTAAAATGCGCCCTTCCTGGGGTTTGTACATACCTGAAAGCAACCGAAGAAACGTTGTTTTWCCTGCTCCAACAGGGCCCAAAACACCTATTTTTTCGCCTTGATTAATGGTAAGTGATGGCACGTTGAGAGCGGTACGGTSTCCGTATTGGGCAGAGACGCCTTCAAATTGAAAATTCCCCTGGATATGTTCCAGGATCACCGGCTGCTCTTGTCCGTGGTGGTCACTTTCTAATGACCATAAATGATCTAGGCCTTTAAGAGCAGCCTTGCTATGCGCCCACTGCACCAAATGTCCAGGAATACCTGCCACTGGCGCAAGAATTCTGCCTGAGAGAATAGAACAGGCTATCAGACCACCAAGGCTGAGCTGACCCTGGCTCACCATCATTGCACCGACGGCCACCAAGGCCATGTAAGAAAGCTGCTGAAATGATGCGGCTAAAAATTGTGTATGCTGGCTGATATTACGCATTTTGGTTTCATAACCTCGCGCTTCGTCAGTCGTATTCATCCACCGCGACAACATGCGCCAGCCACCTTGCCCTGACTTGATCGTTTCAGCGCCTTCAACAGACTCKACCAATAACCCTGTTTTAAAATTACTGGCATTGTTTGCATCACTAGCCAAGGTGTCAACACGGCGACGATAATATAAACCTGTTGAAATACTCAGGCAGAAAAAAACAAGTGGAATAATTGCCAATGGTTTCGCAATCATAAAAATAACGGCAACAAAAATGATAACGAAGGGAAGGTCGACAAGCAGATGGGAGGTCACTGAGGTCAAGAAACCACGTACGGTTTCATAGCCACGCATCTGAGAAGCAAGCCCTCCGACACTCTGTGGCAACTGATCAAGTCTGACATTCAAAAAGCGCATGTAAATACTTCTCGCCAGACGCTTATCAACGTCGTCTGTAAGTCTGTCATACAGTTTGGCGCGTACTTTTTTTGTAACCAACTCATAAATAACGGCCATAAAAACACCGAGGGTGAGCACTAACAGGGTTTGAGTTGCACCCGTCGGTACTACACGRTCATAAACCTGAATGGTATAAAATGAAGTTGCTAATGCCACAACATTGATGATGATACCACTAAGAATAGCCTCAAAAAGAAGGCGCTTTCGAGAAAATATTTCTTCTCGAATTAAATTGTAAACAGGGCTATTGCTGGCGCTGAAGGGCTTTGCTAGATTAAGTGCTACCAAATGGCTGCTTGATATATCCTGGTCTGCAATTTCATCCCATTGATTATTCTGGGCATCCCACCAATTAGTTATCCATTGGTTTTGTGAATTTAGCCCACGCAGTAAACCCCATTCACCATCAGCAGTACAAATAAGTGCAGGTGTYAAACTCGGATCAGGTGATTTCAACCAGTTGGGCTGATTAATGCGTARATGCTTAGCAATTTYATGCAGCAATGCTTTGGGACTATCCGCTTGCATGGATGATTCAACGGCCTCCTGCAATGCCAAGTTATCGATCACTACATTCTGCAACTGGGCCAGGCGATCCAAACACGGCAGTAAGTTAAGAGACATCATTATAAATTGTTGCCACCTGACAATGTTTCAAGCAGCCCATTTGCTGTCACCGACAAACGCCAAAGTACGGTAAGCTGTGATGCCTCGGCATCAGCTAATTGTACTTCTGTACTAACAAGGTCACGAGCAGCATTCATAACATCCAACCAGCTTTTTCTGCCTGCCAGAAACTGCCTTTCGTAGGAGTTATAAACACTTTCAGCCGTATCAAGGGATAGTTTCAATGCACGGATACGTTGCTCAAATGACCCCGCCAATGAGTAATCGGACTGCACCTGCTCTCTAACGGCCCGCCTCTGAATCTCCACCATTGAACGAGCTGCCTGATGACGAAACCGTGCCTCACTAACATTGGAAAGAGTGGAAAGACCCGCACCAAAATGACTTTGAACACCTAGATATATTCTGCTCTCATCGTCTGCATTTTCATAGGTGAGATTACCTACCTGATGCTCCAACCTTAGATAAACATCGGGCCAGAGGTCTGACTTGCGTTGAGAAATTAGGGCCTCAGCACCCGCCACTTCAGACTGGGCCCGTTTGATTCCGGGGCTGATACTCTCCGCCTGAATTAATAAATCGGCAAGACTTGCTTGAGCCAACTCGGGTAAGCTGATGACAGCAAGAGTCATTTGTGTAAGGTTTCGGCCCACTAACTGAGATAACTTGGAGATAGCGACAACCTCCTCGACACTAACAGCTGAGAGGTCTGCCGCCGCTGATTCATACCGGCCACGCGCCAGTAATAAATCACTCTCTGCTGACGCACCTTTTTCAACTCTATGGCCAACCTGATTTTTAAGACGGTCATGTGTGGCTAGGCTTTTCTCCCAAGCGTTACGCTTCAACCATGCAGAGTACCATTCTCCATAGGAGTGAATCACTCTCAATGCTATTTCACGCCGCCCTTCTTCCAAAAAAGCATCACTTGATGAAACACCTGCGCGAGCCCGGTTCATACCCGCCTCCAAACGCCCTCCAGTCCAAAGAGGCTGCTCTAATCGAAACTGGGTAACATGGTCATCGCCCCTAAAGGATACATCTGTGTCTGAACCATAAACCGATTCAAAAGAGACTGAGGGAGTAGGAAAATACTGCCATTGAGCCCCTTTCAGAGCCACTGTTGCTGCCGCTGTTTGGGAGACTCGCGACTGTACAATCGGGTGCGTTTTTATCGCCTCTGTAATTAACTGTTCAAGGGTCTGCGCCCCTCCATTCAAAGGAAATATAAACGATATGAAAAAAAGCAGAGTAAGCGTCCGTTTATATGCCAATATGACACCAGTATTTTCATCGACCCAAACATCCTTTTTCAACTCACGTCTATTCACTATCCAGTAACCTTCTAACAACTATTAATATCACCTGATCTCGGTGACTACAGTTAAGACTAAATACACCCTAAAATACAATAATTACCCTACTAATCCCTAGCTTCAGTTTTAAACAYCACAAAGTGATTTTTCCGTCTCTTAACGATATCATTACTCGTGACGGGCTAATACTTTTCCTCCATAGTTAATCTTATAGTCTTAAATTAATGCCAWATTRMNATRTKMNAATSNTKCKRWTMMWWYGSWTWWRMWGMAWYWRYRGAAWCRAWNNAAYCKAWWWMYTRWTYTAWTNNNCNANTCNNNTATGAGATTCCCAAGCCAATTAAATACCTTGTGTAGATATAATTAAGACAACAATTGGCCCTTCGTTGGGTTCAATTTATATTGACAATAATATATTCGGAGTGAATCACCATGCTTCAAGTATGGTGAGGCGTGTAAGGTAATCCCCTAAATTTATTATGGATATAAGGGTAACATAAAACTCACCTTCAGTGTAGACCCAATAAGGCCAGTAAAACTTACCATGTATTGAGCTATAAATTTTGTAAAAATAAACTGTAATGATCTAAACAATATCGTTATCTAATAGGAGGATTATTRCTCATAATTATTTGATACGCTTTATCCTCAATTACGAAATTTATCACCAGMAAATGAACAAATCATTTATATTCTCAACGGCCATGAATCAGAGTTATTAGATGTAATGGGTACAATCGCGCAGGACTATCCCGAATTGCGACTATCAAGTTTACCTCACCACGGCCAACAACCTCATATTGAACTCAGTTTGCGAGGYAATAATGAGTCAATAATAAAAGCCATGAAGTTAATGACAGAAGCAATTGATATTGCAGGATTTTCTTGGTCAGATCAACTGGGTGAAAGCAAATAAAAAGCGGTGGTTAATGTTACTAAGCTAGCGATTGTCGTTAAGGTGATTGCGGCGGCATAAAGTTCACTATCTAACTGGTAGCGTTCACAAATCACGATGCCAAAAATCATTGTTGGCATAGCAGCAATTAAGGTGACGGGAATAATAAGTTGATCCGCTAAATCAAGCACATGACTGAGTCCAAACACACTGAGCGGCACGATGATCAAAGTAATAGCGACGACAATGGATAGTAATGGCAAAAAGCGTAGACGCAGACTATTCCATTGAATGCTCATGCCAAGCACTATCATCATTAGAGGCACTACGGCTGAGGCTAATATTGATAAGTTAGCATGCAAAAATTCAGGTTGTTCCACCCCAGTTAAATTAAGTGTTACCCCTATAGCCACAGCCCATAAGGGGGGGACCTTCATTAATTCACGTAGCGGATTAACCTTGGTTTTATGGTCGCCGTAATGATGTGCTAATAATATACCGAACGATAATAAGATTGGTGTGCAAGCGAAGAAATCATATTGCAATACGATAGCAAGGCTATGCTCGCCTATAACCCGATCTAATACCGGCAAACCAAGATAGGTCGCATTAGGAAAAGCCGCCGCTAGCAATAAGGCGCCRGTTTGTTTTTTGCTGACGTTGAAAAATTGCAAAGCCAACCACATCAACAACAAACCTATRGTTATCCCRCAGAAGGCCAAAAAAGATATCTGCAGGGATGAACTATTAAGTGGTGTTGTCCATATTACGTTTAATACCAGTGCTGGCAGTAATATGTAAAAGACTAAATCGGTAATGGCGCGGCGATGTGCCAATACGGAGATATGTTGTGGTGCAACATGTTTCCACACCACACCACAGGTGATTAACAACGCCATTTGTAATAATGCTGCTAACATAGCTAGGCATTAACCTTTAGCGAAAATTTCTTTTAATGCTGATACGCATAACACTACATTTTCACGGCGAGCTGAATATCCCATAAGACCAATTCGCCATACTTTYCCTGCTAAACCACCTAAGCCTGCGCCTATTTCTAGGTTGTAGTCATTAAGCAGTGTTGAGCGAACAACGGCCTCATCAACACCTTCAGGTACGTAAACCGTGTTTAATTGTGGCAAACGATCTGCTTCATTAACCAAAAACCCCATGTCCAATGATTCTAGACCTGTTTTTAGTAACTGATGGTTCGCTTGGTGGCGTGCCCATGAATTTTCAAGGCCCTCTTCCGTCAACATGACTAATGCTTCGTGCAAACCATAAAGAGTGTTCACGGGTGCGGTGTGGTGATAAGCACGCTTAGCGCCTTTACCCCAGTAGCCCATTACAAGGTTAAGATCGAGGAACCAGCTAGAAACAGGCGTTTKACGGTTTGTTAACTTGTGAATAGCACGCTCATTAAAACTAATCGGCGAAATCCCAGGCGGTGCYGAAAGGCATTTTTGTGTACCAGAGTAAATAGAATCAATTTCCCATTCATCAACTAGTAGTTCTGAACCGGCTAATGACGTCACTGCATCAACAATGGTMARACAAWCANGMTGNATKTGMTMWTGCACATAACTTTTTAGCATCAGATGCTACACCTGTTGACGTTTCAGCATGAACAAAGGCTAGAATTTTTGCATCAGGGTTATCGTTCAATGCTTGCTCTACTTTGTCGATAGAAACCGCTTCGCCCCATTTATCTTCAACAATAATGGCTTCACCACCCAAACGAGTGACGTTTTCTTTCATCCGATTGCCGAACACGCCATTAATACAGACGATGACTTTATCACCCGGCTCAACTAAATTAGCAAAACAGGTTTCCATACCAGCAGAACCGGGTGCAGAAACGGGCATAGTTAGCTCATTTTCAGTTTGATATGCATATTTAAGGGCTTCTTTAGTTTCATCCATCATGCCGATAAAGGCGGGATCAAGATGGCCAATTGTTGGTCGCGCCATTGCTAGAAGAACACGAGGGTGGACATCTGAAGGACCAGGGCCCATTAAAGTACGAACAGGAGGGTTAAATGATTGCATAGTGTCTGGATTTATTAGAATAAAGAAACTATTATAGTAATACCTATGTTAATTACTCAAGATTTATCACGCCAATTACCGAAACAAATTGTGCTTATTGGCGATGAAGTCACGCGCCCCTATGAATGTGATGCGCTCAGTGTCTATCGTCAAAAGCCGTTGGCAGTTGTTTTACCTGAGAATATTGAACAACTTAAACTCGCCTTAAAAATATGTAAACAACACCGTGTTCCTGTGGTTACACGTGGCGCAGGCACAGGGCTTTCCGGCGGTGCATTACCGCTAGAAAACAGTGTCGTTATCGCTTTATCTAAATTGACACGAATTAAAAGCATCAATGAAAAAAAAGGCTATGCCATTGTTGAACCTGGCGTACGAAATAGCGCAATAAGTGAAGCTGTCGCGCAATATGGTCTTTATTACGCGCCTGATCCTTCATCACAAATTGCCTGCACTATAGGCGGTAATGTGGCTGAAAACTCTGGAGGCGTACATTGTTTGAAATATGGTCTTACGGTACATAATGTTATTGCCATAAAATTGCTCACAATTGATGGTGAAGAAATCACATTAACGCGGGATGATGCTGGACTCGGCCTATTAGCCTTAATGAATGGTTCGGAAGGCTTATTAGGCATGATTATCGAAGTCACCGTTAAATTATTGCCAAAACCTGAACACGTACAGTTGGTTTTAGCGGGCTTTGATAACATTGCTGATTGTGCCAATGCCGTATCTAATATTATTAAGGCAGGTATCATTCCAGCAGGGTTGGAAATGATGGATAAATTTGCTATCGAAGCCGCAGAAGATTTCGCTCATGCCGGTTATCCCAAAGATGCTCAAGCGATTTTATTGTGTGAATTAGATGGCGATAAACAACGTGTTCAGCATGAACTAGACACGGTATTATCTATTTTAGAACGGGCATCATCATTAACGGTTGCAGATACTGAACAGCAACGCTTAATACTGTGGAAAGGTCGTAAAGCGGCCTTCCCTGCTGTTGGTCGACTTTCACCTGATTATTACTGTATGGATGGCACTATTCCTAAACGTTATCTAGCCGAAGTGTTAGAAAAAATAAGCCAACTCTCCAAACATTACGGTCTTCGTGTTGCCAATGTTTTTCATGCTGGCGATGGTAATTTACATCCTCTCATTCTTTATGATGCGAATAAAGAGGGTGAATTAGAACGGACCGAGCAATTTGGTACCGAAATTCTCAAATTATGTGTTGATGTCGGTGGCAGTATTACGGGTGAGCATGGTGTGGGCATGGAAAAACTCGATGCGATGTGCCATCAATTTCAATCTGATGAACTTGAGGTGTTTCATCAAATAAAAACGTTATTTGATCCTCAATCATTGTTAAACCCAGGTAAGGCAGTGCCAACACTGCATCGCTGTGCAGAACTGGGTGCCATGCATGTTCATAACGGTCAACTTCCACATCCAGAGTTGGAGCGTTTTTGATAATGAATCTTGCCGACATTCAACACAGCATTATCAGCACCGATCGTATACAAATTGTGGGTAATAATAGTCAACTTCAAACCGATTACCCCTCATTRYKRAYGATKTSRARYWRYKYWKSKKTDSYYYWGYMYKMCYCWKAWRMWTTRRKSRWRMSCRTTWRMRSRSSTWCRMCAATTAAAGAGATTAAGCAGGCTCTTGCCGATAAAGGCCAAGCACTTACATTTTCTTGCTCAACAGATGATAAAACAACCATTGGTGCTGCATATGCTATCGGCAGTGCCGAACTGCGTGATGTTATCACCGGTGTGAAAATCATTAATGGTCAAGGCAAAGTACTAAATTTCGGCGGTCAGGTGATGAAAAATGTCGCGGGCTATGATGTGTCACGTTTATTGGTGGGGTCTCAAGGAAAATTGGCTGCTATTTGTGAGATCAGTTTTAAAGTGTTACCCCAGGCCTATATTGCAATGTCGGAGCAAGCAGACAGTATTAGTAATTCATCATTGTTCGTAGAACGAATTGAACGTGGGTTAAAAGATATTTTTGATCCTAATGATGTATTTATCTAATGCAAACCAAGATACCYGAACAAATAATAAATACGCCACAAGGCAAAAAAGCAGATGAAATTCTTAGATCGTGTGTGCACTGTGGTTTTTGTTTAGCCACTTGCCCAACCTATCAGCTTTCGGGCAATGAACTGGATTCACCTAGAGGCCGCATATACTTAATTAAATCGGCATTAGAAAATAATGAGGTGAGCCAAGCGTCATTGCAATATTTAGATCAGTGCTTGACCTGTCGAGCTTGTGAAACAACCTGCCCTTCTGGTGTTGAATACGGCCAATTAATTGATATCGGTCGAGAATTAGTTGAACCGAAACGTGCCTTATGGCAAAAAGTGTATCGTAAAAGTGTTCAATTATTTTTGACCTCTCCTAAAGTGTTTAATGCGATTGGTTTTTTCTTTAGACACTCCTCCATAACTACACCAAAAATCGAAGCAGAAACCATTAATTCACGGGTATTATTATTAAGGGGCTGTGTGCAACCAAGCTTAGCCCCTAATATTAATCATGTTACTAAAAACGTGTTGGCAAAACTTAATATCGAAGCAATAGAAACGCCACAAAATGAGTGCTGTGGTGCCGTGTCACATCATTTATCTGCTCAACAGTCGGCACTTAAACAAATTAAACATAATATTGATCAATGGCATCCTTTGCTCGAATCAGGTGTTGAATCAATCATCTCTACAGCCAGTGGTTGCGGAGTAATGGTGAAGGACTATTACACGCTATTTGAGAGTACTGATCCGTATTATCAAAAGGCGGTTGCCGTTTCTGAGAAAACCCAAGATATTGCTGAATATTTATTGAGTAAAGACATTTCAGCACTGAAGGTAAAAACAACTAACGTTAGTTATCATGCTCCTTGCACGTTGCAACATGGTCAAAAACTACCGGGGGTGGCAGAACAATTATTAAGTAAATTGGGTTATCAATTAAACGCCATTACCGATGCGCATATATGTTGCGGTTCTGCGGGAACTTATGCCATTTTTCAGCCTGAAATTTCTAAAGAATTAAGGGCTAATAAAATTAAACATTTATCTGCTTGTGAGCCTGATGTTATTGTCACTTCTAATATAGGCTGTTTAATGCACCTTTCAAAAGGCACAGAAACTCCTGTTCAGCATTGGATCGAATTAATTAATTTTAATTAACTTATTATTGTGTATTCCAACTCGTCCAACTTTAACGGCATTACGCCTTATTCCTTTTGTTGGTGCAATAAAATAAAGATCACCATTTTGTCCTAATAGTTGTTGCTGAACCCCTACTGATTTAGCAATTTTGGCATTGGCTTTTAAATGATGTAGCTCACCGTGAACAGGAATAGCACAACTGGGTTTGACCCAGTCATACATTAGCTTGAGTTCATCCGCCGCTGGATGACCTGAAGCATGAATGGTGACCGCACTATTGTCGGCAGTGATGACATTTAATTTCATCGTTTTAAGCCGTTCAATTAATGCTTCAATGGCTAATTCATTACCAGGGATGACTTTTGAGCTAAAAATAACAGTATCGTTTGGTTCCAACTGCAAGTCACGAAACGTATTCATACTTAATCGATTTAGAGCCGTGCGTGGCTCGCCTTGGCTGCCCGTGGCCACAAGCAATACGTTACTTGCTGGTAAATAAGCTAAATGTGCCGGATCAACTAAGGCCTTACCATATTGCCAAACCTCACTGACGCGTGCAGCAGAAACCATATTAATTAGAGAGCGACCTAACAGACCTAGATGCCGATCTGTTTCTTGAGCAATTTTTGCCAGCGTGTGCAAGCGAGCAATATTACTACCAAAACAGGCAACAACAACACGGCCTGTCGCGTTTTCTATATGTTGCTTTAAACCATTATATAAACTTGCTTCCGTGCAAGAGTGACCTTGAATATTGGCATTGGTAGAATCACACACCATCACGTCTATCTGTTCATTCGCCATCAATTGGTAGCGTGGTTTGTCAAATTTCTCACCCACAAGCGGGGCTGAATCTAATTTCCAATCGGCAGTATGAAAAGCCTTGCCTACGGGCGTGCTAATAATTAAGGCATAGGGATCAGGAATGGAATGCGTTAAGGCCACCCATTCAACATCAAATGGACCTATTTGGCGATGCTCACCTTTCTCAACAATGATGACAGGTACTTTTTTATCTAGCCCTACTTCTGTTAACTTCCGTTTTAATATTTCAGCAGTAAATGCGGTGGTATAAATTGGGCAGCGTAATTGATGCCATAGATAAGGCACCGCGCCGATATGATCTTCATGAGCGTGGGTAATCACTAAGCCGACCAGTGAGTCACGACGCTCACTAATAAAGACAGGATCAGCCATTTGAATATGGGGCCTGCTCTGTGTAAGTGCCTCACCATCGATATCAGTATTTTTCTCAAAGGTGACACCGCAATCAACCATTAACCATTGACCATCATGGCCATATAGATTCATGTTCATCCCTATTTCACCCGTGCCCCCTAAGGGGATAAACCAAAAATCGGATGCATCAGGTGTCATAGTATATTTTAGCCATCATTATTAAAGTTATTCCGTACTGTTTAATCTAAATATGAGAATAAATGATATAATAGCTTATTAATTTGTAGTTAGTTAATTCAAAAAGGATCGGGTAAGTGGAAGAATATAGCTTATTAAACGAAGGTTTKACATTGATGCTATTTGGTATGGGCTTTGTTTTTSTCTTTTTRACMYTATTAGTTTTTGYAACCKCATTAATGTCAAAACTAATAACYAAATATGAGAAAAATGTAGGCGTAATTCCAGATGAAGGAGTGCCTTCTCCCACTACTTATATCCCCAGGCATGGCCCGCTCATTGAGCCCCCTTCCCATSCTACAAACAACGATGYTCCAGTGATTTCGGTGATAACCGCCGCTRTACAYAAATTTCGTTCGCGCAATAAATAATTAGAAGATACTGAAAATATGGCAAAATCTAAACAAGCATTAGGTGTTACAGACGTTGTATTACGAGATGCACACCAGTCCTTATTTGCAACTCGTTTACGCTTAGAAGACATGCTCCCCATTGCGGGCAAACTTGATCAAATTGGTTATTGGTCAGTTGAAACATGGGGAGGGGCAACCTTTGACTCATGTATTCGTTACTTAGGTGAAGATCCTTGGCACCGMATTCGTAGYTTGAAAGAAGCRATGCCKAATACACGYCARCAAATGTTRTTACGYGGYCAAAACTTATTAGGCTACCGTCATTATGCCGATGATGTAGTGCGTAAATTTGTTGAACGCGCYGCCATTAATGGTGTYGATGTTTTCCGYATATTTGACGCAATGAATGATCCACGTAATCTTGAAACAGCAATCAAAGCCGTACGCGAAAATGATCGTCATGCACAAGGTACACTTTCATATACATTAAGCCCTGTTCATAATTTAGATACATGGCTTGATATGGCAAAAAGAATTGAAGATATGGGCGCGCATTCTTTATGTATTAAAGATATGGCGGGCTTGCTTAAACCTTATACTGCTTTTGAACTGGTTAAAAGTCTTAAGGAAACGGTTGATATTCCAATACAGCTTCATCCTCATGCGACTACAGGCTTATCGACAGCGACCATTCTGAAAGCTGTTGAAGCGGGCATAGATAATATTGATRRYGMRWTWTYTRSYMKSWYKRTGMMWWWYKKCMWKWMARCMMCKKWAASCATCGTTGCTATATTTGAAGACACTGAACATGCTACTGGCTTAAATAAAGAACTGTTAGCTGAGGTGGCAGATTACTTCCGTGAAGTACGCAAAAAATATGCACCTTGGGAAGGCTCATTACGAGGTGTCGATGCACGTATTCTTGATGCACAGGTTCCTGGTGGCATGCTCACTAATATGGAAAGTCAGCTCCGTGAACAAGGTGCAAGCGATCGTTTTGCCGAAGTGTTATCTGAAATACCGCGCGTTCGTGAAGATTTAGGATTTATYCCCTTAGTGACACCCACGTCTCAAATTGTGGGCACACAAGCAGTATTAAATATTTTAACSGGTGAGCGTTATAAAACAATTACCACTGAAACAGCAGGTGTATTAAAAGGTGAATATGGTGCTGCCCCTGCTCCCTTTAATACTGAGTTACAACAAAAAGTGCTTGACGGAGCGGAAGCAATTACATGCCGCCCAGCCGACTTGATTGAGCCAGAGATGGACAAATTGRTAGCCGAGCTACAATCACTGGCAKCAGAAAACRATATTCAACTTGAAACGGGCGAACGCGAAATAGATGACGTGTTAACGTATGCTTTGTTTACTCAAGTGGGACTTAAGTTCTTAGAAAACCGTAACAACCCTGATGCTTTTGAACCTATTCCAACAATAGAAGCAGCTGAAGCGGCCACACGAGCACCAAGCGATGAAGAAGTGTATACCATTGCAGTGAATGGCCAAAGCTATGTGGTGCAAGTTAGTGAAGGTGGTGATATTAGTAATATTACAACATCGGCATCWGCKSCTGYRGCWTCACYYRYTGCWGCACCTRCKTCTGGYGAGCCCGTTAMWGCWCCRYTAGCAGGYAGYATTTGGAAAGTTGAAGTRRCWGTAGGYCARCAAGTTCAAGAAGGTGATGTACTTGTTATYCTTGAAGCGATGAAGATGGAAACACAGATTGTAGCTGAAAATGCCGGCACAATTTCATCTGTTTCAGTTAAACCDGGAGACACCGTRAAAGTGGGTGATCTTCTTGTCTCAATTGCATAAAGAGTTTTAAATATGGAACAATTAGTACAACTATGGCACAACACAGGCATCTATCAAATGACGCCCGGACAAGGCTTTATGATTTTGATTGGCATGTTGCTACTCTATCTCGCCATTAATAAGAATTTTGAGCCTTTATTACTAGTACCTATCGGTTTCGGTGGTGTATTAGCGAATATTCCTGGTGCGGGTTTAGCTGAAGCAGGTGGTGTTTTACACATGTTTTATGTCGTGGGTATTGAAAGTGGTGCATTCCCACTGATTATATTTATGGGTGTGGGTGCCATGACTGATTTTGGCCCCCTACTCGCCAATCCTAAAACCTTATTTTTAGGTGCTGCCGCTCAATTTGGTATTTTTGCGACATTGATGGGCGCCATTCTATTGTCAAATTTTGGCATTATGGACTTTAGCCTTGCGGATGCTGCTGCTATCGGAATTATAGGAGGGGCTGATGGGCCAACCTCTATTTACGTTGCCAGTAAGCTCGCACCTGACTTATTAGGCGCCATAGCCGTAGCATCTTATTCTTATATGGCGCTAGTGCCATTGATTCAGCCACCGATTATGCGTGCATTAACAACCGAAGCAGAACGTAAGATTAAAATGACGCAACAACGTGAAGTTTCACACCGTGAGAAAATCATCTTCCCGTTATTATTACTGCTTTTAGTCGCCTTCTTATTACCGGATGCAGCGCCATTATTAGGTATGTTTTGTTTTGGTAACTTAATGAAAGAGTGTGCCGTAGTTGACCGTCTTAGTAACACAACTCAGAACTCGTTAATCAATACTGTAACAATCTTCTTAGGTTTAGCGGTCGGTTCAAAACTGAGTGCTGACAAGTTTTTAGATATCACAACCTTAGGTATTGTAATTCTTGGACTCGGTGCATTTTCTATCGGTACCGCTTCAGGTGTCATTATGGCTAAACTGATGAATAAATTTGGTGGTGGCGGTATTAATCCATTAATTGGTTCAGCGGGTGTATCAGCTGTGCCTATGGCTGCTCGTGTATCGAACAAACTAGGTTTAGAAGCTGATCCACATAACTTCTTACTCATGCATGCTATGGGACCAAATGTGGCCGGCGTTATCGGTTCAGCCGTTGCGGCAGGTATTATGATTAACTATGTTGCTGGTGGATAGTAGCGGCCATTAATTGAGCCCTGCCCTTCATTTTCTTGTTTTACAAATAGCCCTGCATGTTGCCGCATAAAGGGCTATTTTTTTAATAGCGCCTGTAAATCTGAAAAAGGATTATGGGTCGCTTGGCTCTGATTTGAATCGCCACTTTCTGATGTACCATAGCGTACGTGTTCAATATAGCGAGAATGCTCATTATCATGGCAATAAAGACAAAGTAGCTCCCAATTACTGCCATCACTAGGATTGTTGTCATGATCGTGATCACGATGATGAACAGTAAGTTCTTGTAGGTTTTTCTGAATAAACTCTCGTGAACATCTGCCACATATCCATGGGTAGAGCTTTAACGCTCTTCCACGATAGGATTGTTCACGTTCATTTTGGTATTTTTTTGCTTGAGCAACAATAGCATCAAGTCGATTGTTTTTATCATTAGCCATCTAGCTTAACTTTGTATGCGTGTAAATATCCTCTATAATACACCTATCCAAAACTAAATAGATCCCTTTTATGACTCAAAAAACTACCCTTGTTGTACTTAAGCAATCCCCAACAGARCTCTTCAAAATTTTAAAATTTGAAGGTTTAGCYTCRAGTGGAGCAGAAGCCAAAATGGTSATTGCARMCGGTCTTGTTAAAGTGAAYGGTGAAAYAGAAAARCAAAARCGTAAAAAAATAGTRGTRGGTGATATTGTTGAATTTGACAGTAACATATTAGAGATYAGYGGATAGTCTGATATAATTYGGCTTTTTAAATTAGTAGGAATAAAATTATGGCTGTAGCGACTGCGCGACATATTCTAGTAGAAAATGAAGAAATCTGTCTTGAACTTAAAAAAGAAATTGAAGAAGGTGCTGATTTTGCTGATGTAGCAAAGAACAATTCATCTTGCCCTTCTAGTGCAACAGGTGGCGATCTAGGTGAATTTGGTCCTGGTATGATGGTGCCTGAATTTGATGCTGTAGTATTTTCGGCTCCTCTTAATGCTGTTCAAGGRCCTGTWAAAACACAATTTGGCTATCACTTATTAGAAGTAACCAGCCGCACAGAAGACTAAACGACGAGCTAGAATGTGGTGAGCTTGCCTCACCACATAAGTCTATAAATTCAGCTTTTCTAAAACACCTTTCTGAAACCCTTTTCTAAAATGGTTTTCTAAAGCGCCTTTCTAAAACTCTTTTCTACAATGGTTTTTTAAATTTAAGCGTCATTCGATCACTCTCACCCACTGCTAAATATTTATCACGATCTTCATCCCCTAAGCGTAATGTCGGCGGCAATGTCCAAACACCTTTGGGATGCTGTGTAGTATCCAGTGCATTCGCATTAATCTCTGATGATGCTTCTAATACAAATCCTGCTTTCTGCGCCAGTTCTATCACTAGTTTCTCAGTGAGATAACCAGAAGATTTCATTGTTTCTATATCCGTATCTGGWMGTGCTCGATGATCGGTYACACCTAATAKCCCMCCYGGYTTCARCGCTTTRTAAAASGTATTGAACATATCYGMCTCATARCCGCCTTTTAGCCAATTATGAACATTTCTAAAAGTTAAAATRGCATCAACACTTTCATYGGGSGCAATYTGCCAATAAGAAGGKGGRCCTAATTCAACAATTTTTACTGGSCCATAYTGTTCAGGATCRWGTTCCAGCCATTKYTGRTAGTCTYGYTGCATATTCTGACGCCATTCKGGSCCTGTATTTTGCGGAAAACCTGCRGCRATAAAYTGTCCWTCTCCTGATTTAATAAAGGGMGCAATAATTTCRSTATACCAACCTTTYCCWGGCCATATTTCAATTACRGTCATATTAGATTGAACACCAAAGAAATCCAGCGTTTGGGCAGGATGGCGATAAACATCTCTCGTTTTATGACGCTCCGATCGGTGTTTACTGATGACAGCACTGCCTATTTTATACTGTTCAGTTGCAGTCATAATCGTTGTTGATTTTTTAGCCACAGTAAATAAGAACCAAGCYAKYAARCCAATAAGAACAARAGTAATAAGTCGTGTTACGGTCATGTTTTAATCCTTYTRTRGATAAGGCTGYAAATNATTTCATTYTGTGCTTCTAMAGCCATAATTGCAAATTCAAAGCATTAGATTCAAAATAAAGATGATTACCCTACTTCGCTCTGAGTTTATACGYTTTTTAAATAGAATAGCTTACAAAATTTTATATGCGGGCAAGTGTTCTAATAATTGTTTGCCATAGGACTTGGTCAATAAACGRCGATCTAAAATGGTAATCCGCCCTGAATCTGTTTCTTTTCGAAGCAATCTACCGCASGCTTGAATAAGTTTAATACTCACCGCAGGCAGAGATAAACTSACAAAAGGTTGTCCTCCAGAACGTAAKATCCACTCTTGYTTTGCTTGTTCGATAGGACGTGTAAACACMGGGAACGGCAGTTTYGTTATCACYACATGACTACACAACTTYCCYGGCAAATCGACACCTTCGGCAAATCTATCCATACCAAAGATGATRCTGCCCTTGCCTGCTTCAACACGTTTGATATGCTCCASCAACATATTTTTAGGTGACAAACTATCRCCTTGCAATAAAATACRTGAGGAYAAYGCRATMGGTAACTGMTKRTATACSGTATCCATCACTTTTTTTGAGGTAAAMAGCACTAAAGTCGCTTCGTTTGGGTCGATAATAGCGGGGAGYTTTTTGACTAATTCTTGCTGCCAATCTTSATAGTTATCATTTGGCAGTGATTTCATCTCTGGCAATGAYAATGTYGCYTGTTGTGGATARTTAAACGGTGATTTCACTGCTAAAAAATGGCTTTCATTAAAGCGTTTTAAACCACAATCACCTCTAAAGCGTTGAAATAAACCTAAACCKCGCAGCGTGGCCGACGTTAATACCACACCGTATGCCCTATTCCACAAACTACTTTCAAGAAAATAAGCCGATGTCATTGGCCCAGCATTCACTACTAAAGTATTTGTCTTAGCAAATTTTTCATACGACAACCAGCGTACATTAGGTGGTAGGTTCGGCTTGTCTTCATCTAAAAATAAGCCCATAAAATCGATTAAATAACCAAATATATTCTGCACCGTGCCAACTTGTGGCAATAATACCTCAGCCACTTTATTRGGCACTTGCTGAGTCTCAATGCCRTCTTTTAGCCACTGAGAAAAYACCTTATAGTGTTTRTAAATGATATTGGCRCGYTGCAATAASCCTTGGCATGGCRCMACCATKGCCYTAACTAAWGGGCTTTGCCAATAAATRCGTGGCTCACTAATTTTACCWRCCACCACRTCSTTAACRAGMKCATCACTCAKCAATAAGGTTTCTAATTGCTGTAAYAAGGTKATAACACCGGGCAAATCACGGCGTAATTCCATCAGCATAAAACCAAAATCATGTTGGCGATGTRCTAAAGCYTTAGTTAGCTTTTTTAACACRCTATCYGCKGTTTCRGTGGTTTGATACAGTTGACTAAAGTTRAGTGCCTTRGCGGCATGATCTAAGGCTTTTTGAGGYAAGTTRTGSGCYTCATCAAARATGAATAAYACTTCTTCAGGATTAGGCAAYACYAARCCSCCMCCTAAATCAGCATCACTCAGYACTAAATCATGATTAGCAATAATCACCTGTGCSGTAATCATTTCTTTGCGTACTAAATAATASGGGCAMCGYAGATATTTTGAACAACTTTTMCCTGCACARCCTTCTGAATCAGTCGATATGTCATGCCATAAAGAYGGRWCAATYGCATCRCTGCGACTATCTCGGTCACCATCCCAKSWRKTGYTATCCCAYTGYTCAWATAAYTCTTTCGCCCTTGCCCGACGTTTGTCTTTTAGATATTTGCTATCGACATCAAAGGATAAATCGCGTTGGTCATCATCAATGACACTTGTTAATTTGCTTGGGCAGAGATAACGCCTGCGCCCTTTTGCTTGAATAAATTTGATTTCTTTACCGGTAGCACGGGTAAATTCAGGCAAATCTTTTTGTAATAATTGCTGTTGTAAATTGACTGTTGCCGTACTAATAACCACTGTCTTTTTTTGTAGAAGTGCAATATCAATGGCACCTGCAAGATAGGCTAAGGTTTTGCCGACACCGGTTGGCGCCTCGACTACAGCCATACGCTGATGTTCAGGCAGTTTCWTTCGATCAGCAATAAATTGACTCATCTCAATTTGCTGAGGCCGAGCCTTGAAATCAGGCATGAATGCTTCGATAGATTTAAAGGTGCTTTGAACCAAGATAATTACACTGTATTTTTAACTAAAAATTGWAAGGTGTTCAACAACGCTAGTATAAAGGATCAGTAAAGTGCTTGTTATTTATTAAGCGGCCCGAGTTTATAAATACTCGACCATTTGACCACCTTACAGTCGGTTTGATGAAAAAAGGCTGGTTATGTAGTACGATTATGGGAAGACGTGACATGTAAGCGAAAAATCATGATGTTAATTAAAAATCAATCGAGTCTGACCCTATTGATTTTACTATTGATTTTTTTTTGATGATTTCCCGTAAGGAGAAACTATGAGTTGTAAATTTGAGTTCGAAGATTATGGTGATAGAAATAGTTTAATTGATGAAATTCGTAGAGGAGTTAAATCAACAGGCGGAACATTCGACGGGGATTATGAGAAAGGAAGGTTTTACGGAAGTGATCCCACCTTTTATGAAGTTCGATACTCTTTTGATAAAAGAGAGTTCCTCAAGCTAACAGTGAATTCTGGTATTC
The DNA here is from genome assembly GCA_002733335.1 of Methylophaga sp. Lineage (GTDB taxonomy): Bacteria > Pseudomonadota > Gammaproteobacteria > Nitrosococcales > Methylophagaceae. Next base: position 39,856 of record NVVK01000017.1, on the reverse strand, counting down.
CTTATCCATGCTTTCTGATTGAGAAAGAAATAAGAAAGTACTTAAAGAATAGAGAATTTAACATTACATTTTTATTAAAAAAGGAGAAAAAAATGATATTAAATGAAATGCTTGATCAGAGTATGTTTGTAAAAGTGTTCGGTGAAATTATTTTCGAAATTCCGTCCGAGTCTGGTATAAATTTCTCGTCAGCTCAGAGTTTTTATGAAGGGAAGCTGTACTTTGTGCATATAAAAGGCGCTAAGCTATTTGGAAAATGCGAAACTTTTGATCAACCGCGTTTTTTCATTCTTCCTGGCGAAGGAAAACCTTCAAACGAATGTGGCTTTGACAATGTAGTTGAATGGGCTATACCACAAGATACCAACATTGTTGGGTTTTCTGGCGAAGTGTCCAAAGCTAGTGAACTATGGGATCCAATTAGGTACTACAAGTGGGATGCTCAAGTGGTGGCCAATGCCACAAAGATATCTGGGTCTAAAGTTAGAGTTGAATATAAAATAGAATTTGAAGCTAAACGCAGGGACAATAGACGTTGGGATACATTAGCAACAATATCTGATTATAGAGAGTTGAAAATTGGAGCTGATTGGGAATTCGACCTAAAAATCTTTAATATCAAATTGGAGGCTGATTTGGAAGAGGCTTGCGTATCAGTTTATGCTTTTGGTACTCGGTTGGCAAAAGAATGTGTTGAGTATTAACCGCACGCAGAAAGCATAATAAAATCAGTCGGGCGCAGCAAAGCTGCGCCGCTGCTGACTGCGTTATACGGTGTAAAACCGTAGGGTAAAATTAAAAGGGTGATCAATAGGGTCACAGTGAGATTCCCCGATAAAACTGGACACTAGTGTTCATTATAGAATGCTTTCTCAAAGTTTTCAGGTGATTGGTAGTTTAATGTCGAATGTCGTCTAATTCGATTATAAAACACTTCAATATATTCAAATATACTTCTTTTGGCATGTTCAATTGTTTGATAGATTTTTCCATTGATAAGCTCTGTTTTGAGCGTATTAAAAAAACTTTCTGCCACGGCATTATCATGACAGTTTCCTTTAGCACTCATACTCTGTTGAAGATTGTTCTTCTTAAATAAAGATAAGTAACTATAGGCTCGGTAGGTTGAACCTTGATCGAAACTAAAAGAACTAAAAGGGAACTAAAAGGGGACGCTACCCTTTTAGTTCTATCGAATCTAAGGCTATTGATTTATTAATCATAACTGAAAGCCTAAAAGCCCTTAAATTAACCTCAGCTCTCACTATCTGAAAGATCTTGAAGCCTAGCAACCACATCCGGTGCAGCACGGAATCGAAAAAAGGCACCTTCGGCATCAGCCCGTTCTTCAAGCACTTCGCAAGAGGCAAAGATCTCGCCACGTAGTCCTTGTGCTGACCACGGTAAGAAAATCTCAGATTCAACTAATTGCTTTTGGAAAAAATTCACAATCGCTTTATGCAATTCTGCTACATCGTCCTTATTACGTGCGCTAAGCACAATACAGCCCGGATATTTTTCTTTCAGCTCTGCAGTACGTTCTGCTTGAGCGGCTTCACCTTGCAGATAGTCAATTTTATTGAACACTCGAATCTTCGGCACATCATCGGCACCAATTTCAGCCAATAGTTTATCTGTCACTTCAAGCTGCATCTCAAACCCGGCATCACCCGCATCAATCACGTGCAACAATAGCGAGGCGCTAAGGGCTTCATCCAGCGTTGATTTGAACGAGGCAACTAAGCCATGCGGTAAGTTTTTGATAAACCCCACCGTGTCACTCATCAAAATTTTAGGCACACTTTCAGGATAGAGGCTGCGTACTTTGGTATCTAAGGTGGCAAATAATTTATTAGCAACTAACACTTCTTTACCGGTAAGGGCTCGCATCAAGGTGGATTTGCCCGCGTTGGTATAACCGACCAGTGCCACTTGCGTTAGTCCCGCTTGTCTCTGACGTAGTGCTCGTTGGATCTCACGCCCCGCTTCCATTGCATCAATTTCTTTTTGTAACTCAGCAATACGATCGCGAACCTTGCGGCTGTCCATTTGAGCGCGAGACTGTCCTGTGCCTCGTCCACCGGTGCCACTACGTTGTTTGCCTGCAGGTCCGGCTCGCTTGGCAGCCTCACGCAAACGCGGTGCCATATAGGTTAACCGTGCAATTTCAACTTGTACTCGCGCTGCGTGTGAGCTGGCATTACGATGAAAAATCTCAAGGATAACGACGGTACGATCCATGACTTCGCAACCGACTTCATTTTCTAAGTTAAGCGCTTGGGATGGCGAGATTTCATGATCAACCAGAATAAACTCAACTCCCTCACTCGTAGTTTGAGGGGTAACTTCCGACACTATTTTAGTACCCGAATTGTGAGCATCGATAAATTGTCGTATTTCATCACGTTTACCCGTGCCCATATACGCCGTAGAGTCAAAAGACGAACGCTTTTGAGTAATCTGTCCGACKACTTGCAGACCTAATGTTTTTGCCAAATCAGCTAACTCGGCCAACGATGACTCAAACTCGACATCGCTGACAGAGTCCAATTGCACGGCGACGATTAACGCGTGGGGAAGGCTTTGTTTTTCTGGATTAGACATAGGGTTCTTTCTCATTGGGATGTAGCGCGAACGCWTKRATATMAKTAAMNANGWAYWWRMNARARATAMRNGARAWRTWMKGMGATGWTWKAMGAATCAATGATTGACCGTTGTGGGATGAATACTGTCCTTTGACACTCAGCTTAGCTCAACCCGTCGCTAATGTGCCATTCAAATATTACTTAAATACCAGTATATCCTCTTCTTTATTGTTAAATGTCCTAATSAATTAATTTTATTGTCCGATAAGCTATCTATCAGAAATATTTTATCCAACCGTCTTAATTTCGAAGGTTATGTATGAATGTTGAAAGAATTATTCAAGTCTCCTCTTACTTATCTGCTCAGCGTGATGCCGCGAGCTTGGAAGTGAAAGTTGTTAAGTTAGCAAATGACCAAATTGAGGCTCAAGGAGAAGCTGTATTACAGTTAATTGAAGCNTNANNNSTSGCWANGTNGCTAACAATATTGATATCACGGTCTAATACTCAAAAAGAAAAAAGCTACACTACCAGYCTGTCATCTGAAATGATTCGTCTAATTTGGTTTTCAAGTGGCTTATAGTTCCCCTCTTGATGGACATTTTTTAAAGGGCCAATTATTTCCCCATGAACCAAARCTGCCCAATTCAACGAATATTCAAAAACACCTGCTAAAGAAGATAGAAATATACGTTGTGCTCGACCATTTCCTTCAGGAAATRGATGGTAAATATTGATTATCCCTAAACACAAAGCTAAGCTCTTCGAAGACTCAGATATAGAAGGTCTTTGCTCACTATTAAAGTAATCAATTGCTCTAGTAAAGACTTCACTTTCATAACGAGGTAGTAATCTTGCAGRAGTAAATGTATCTTCACCTTTCTTTATATCATATGATCTCGGCTTTCCAGCCCAAGAATATAKGTCTTGAAACAAATGAAAATGAATTGCTTTTAGATGATTAAAGTCAAAAGACTGTGGAATTAAATTTTTGTCTTGGAATAGTTCTATTGATCTTATCGCAGTAATATTAGCTTCTACATTGCTTAGTTTTTTAGAATCTATAAATTCCTAAAATATTTTCAAAGGTTTTGTTTTTGTAATGTACAGGCTCAACACTATCAAAGAAAACAGTATCAGCCACGCAATARATTTAAAATATACGTAGTATCGATAGAACCACCTTCCAAAGACTCATTAATCAAATTTAGAATTTCTGTCGATAAAGAAAGAGACTCTAAATTAATATTTGCTATAGCTTGATTKACAGCGTTTTGACTAGTAATTGGCATATATTTGAGTGCATATGAAATTATTTAATTAGGAATATCATATCACTTGATAGTGGTATTAATCAAATTTATCAAGAACCTTAAGGGATACTTTTAATCAGCTATTTCAMTAACTTAAGTATCGTATAGCCAAAGTCAGCTCGAAAGCTATTGTTCTATTCTCCATGCCCCAATATTTTAATTATACGCATATTTCATGCTAGATTAAGTATTCATCCACCCAATCACATACGCTTTGTAGTCTTCCATGTCGCAATTGAAACCAGCGGATCATCGGGCCATGGATGTTTGGGATAACGCCCTTTCATTTCTTTTTTAACCTCGTGATAAGAGGAGCGCCAGAAACCGGCGAGGTCTTGTGTGATTTGTAGCGGTTTGCCTGCGGGTGACAAGAGGTGAATCAACAGAGGTACTTTGCCTGCGACAACAGCCGGGCTTTGCTCGCAACCAAACATTTCCTGTAATTTCACYGCCAGTACRGGTGGMGACTCGGTGTAATCRATGCGRAKRTTAGAACCNGAHGGCACCTTTAAAYGRGTTGGWGCCAGTTTRTTGAGTGTTTGTTGTTTGTCCCAMGGYAATAGYGCATGCAGGATYTCAGTTAACTTAACTTTYTTGAARTCGTTTAATAAATTCACYKYRTTCAGATAAGGCGCYAACCAATCCTCAAGKGTRGCAAGYAAKGCCTCATGACTCACATCTGGCCAGTTATYACCTTCAATAGATCGTASSAGYGATACTCTGGCACRCCATTGTGTAAGCCCGGCGGTCCAAGGGAGAAGATTGAKYCCCTGTTTGCGGATATGCTCAATCAATGCGGCGCTTTTGGCTWGTGCGGGYACGGTGTTTAAGCGGGTGMGTTGGAGAATGAGRATGCCGATTTTTTKTTGTTGTTCGGCGATAAAGCGATTGSTTTGTTTATCCCACTCRGCAATGGTTTCTAATTGAATCGAGTYGCTAAGGGCTGAATYAAACARKCKTTCATCAAGYTTCACSGCTGAGYGAATAATATCGCCGYTGCCACCCTGCTGGCTTGAAACWTCGGCGAYYRCKAGCCATGCATTATTAGAAAGGTGTTGATGCCCYATCARYTTGGCRCTACGGCCATTAGCRAGTTGATAACCACCTGAATGYCGACGRCGCGAGATTCGATCTGGATAAGCACAGGCGAGTAGATATCCAGGCAATTGCTCAGCMGTTATCAARAACGATAATTTACTGGRACGCTTCACCWTAGATAGCTGTTGTTCGAATTGTTGTGCTAACTGATGAGTRCGTTGTAACCAGCCCTTATGCTGGGGTGGACAATGTGASTTGCCGTTCAAAATATCAAGGCGGTRGCCAATATCTGCATTGTCATGACTAAAAGGGTCATGGTCAGATAACAGGCTGGCGAGTAAGGMTGCTGGTTTAATAAARCCGACCGCAGCACYACACAGTAATAAATGTGCAAGCCTTGGGTGTRTCGGCAGAGACGTCATTGCCTTGCCATGATCGGTCAGAAGCCAGCCATGRKCTTSACGTTCAATCGCACCGAGCGATCTRAGTAAATCCATSGCYTGTTGCCATAGCCCTTTTGGCGGTGGATCGATCCAGCTTAATTCAGTKGGRTCGTCTACGCCCCATTGKAATAATTGCAGYGCCAGCGGKGCKAGGTCGGCATTTATAATTTCGGCGRTGCTRTGTGCTGCAAGTTGACGYTGTTGTTCGGCTGACCARAGCCGGTAACATTTYCCGGGCCTTAKCCGCCCTGCWCGCCCTGCTCTTTGTACGCTGGATGCTYTCGAAATTTTGACRGTATRCAAWCCCKTCATGCCAATCGAYGGGTTAAATWTKGCYTCCCKCACAAGGCCACAATCGACCACSACATCAACGCCATCAATGGTRAGGCTRGTTTCTGCAATATTRGTGGCCARYACRATTTTCTGATCGTTTGCTTGTTGWCCTGTTARTGGYGCGATKGCCTGTTGTTGCTCTTCAATCGATARATTGCCATAGAGCGGAYGCAGGTGAATACCGCRTAAWTTTCTATCGRAAATCCAGTYCGAAAGCTCMKYTGCAACGCGTCGAATTTCTCCCTGWCCRGGYARAAAAGCCAGCACRCTACTGYKYGGATTTTCATCAATCGCCTGTTTAATAGTCGCCACCATGCGATCAATCAGGCGCTCTTTAGGTTGCCTAGCCTGACCATAAATAATATCGACAGGATACGCCCTGCCTTCACTTTTCACCACKGGCGCACCACCRAGTAATTCCGATGTAGCATCRCTATYGAGKGTGGCTGACATRACCAGTATTTTTAACGGGTTATCATCATCTCTAAAYAAAKCRCGACCTTTAAGGCACAAACTGAGCGCCAGATCAGAATCTAAACTGCGTTCGTGAAATTCATCAAATATCACCAAACCCACTTCATCTAACGACGGGTCATTTTGTAACATTCGGGTAAGAATACCCTCRGTGATYACTTCCACCTTTGTCTGCTTGCYGACYTTAGTATCTAARCGCATACGATAACCAATCGTTTGCCCRGGGCTTTCATTCAACAGGCTGGCCATGCGATGAGCAGAAGATTTAGTAGCGATTCTGCGGGGTTCTAACATTAGAATTTTTTTATTATTTAGCCAAGGTTCATGCATCAAGGCGAGCGGGACTAAAGTGGTTTTGCCTGCACCCGGTGGTGCTTCTAGTACCACTTCATGCCGATCAGATAATTGTTGCTTAAGATTGTCTAAGATATCTTCAACAGGGAGGCCCAATGGAGTCACGGTTTTGCCTTTGGCGCTTGGTTTGGAGGGAGGTGATAGTAACTCAAAATGAGGATGTTTTCGATTATATTAATGACTGCGACGGTTTCCGCGACGCTTAGACTGACCTCGACGACCGGGCTTAGGATCGGCCTCAAAATTACCATATTCCTCATCATCGAATGGGCTYGCTGGCGCCTTCTTACTCGGGGCAAAACCGGGGATGGTCTCTAGCTCAAACTTACGRCCAATAACACGTTCAATTGACTGTAATTGCTTAGCTTCATCCTCACTGAATAATGAAACGGCTAAACCAGAGCTGCCAGCMCGACCCGTTCGACCAATTCGRTGYAYATAATCTTCTGCTATATAGGGCATATCAAAGTTAACCACGCAAGACAGTTGGTTTACATCAATGCCCCGAGAGGCAATATCAGTGGCGACCAATACCTTAATATTGCCGTTTCTAAACCCCTCTAAGGCCAGTGTGCGTGCATGCTGGGTTCTGTTAGCATGGATAGATGCGGCACTAAGGCCTGAATTTTCCAGTTGTGAGACCAAACTATCCGCACCTTTTTTGGTACGCGTAAACACCAACACTTGATGCCATTTTTTCTTGTTAATCAGGTGAATCAACAGCTCAGTTTTACGCTCTTTGTCTACCGGATGTATCTTCTGCTTAATGCTATCAACAATACTGTTGGCGGCAGTCACTTCAATCAACAGTGGATTATTGAGCATACCTTGAGCAAGTGATTTTATCGCTTTAGAAAATGTGGCTGAAAACATCAAGGTTTGGCGTTGAGTAGGCAGCAGAGTTTGAATGTGACGGATATCATCGATAAAACCCAAATCCAACATGCGATCAGCTTCATCTAAAACCAATATCTCAAGCTGATCAAAGTTAATGGCCTGTTGATTATAAAGATCAATCAAACGACCGGGCGTAGCAACCAGCACATCCAAACCAGCTTGCAGCTGGGATATTTGTGGCTCAATCCTGACGCCACCAAACACGGCCGCAGAGCTAATATTCATATGGCGGCTGTAGTTTTGAACACTCTTTTCAACTTGAGCTGCCAGCTCACGGGTCGGCGTAATGATTAAGGCACGTACAGTTTTACTATGTGGACTGGGCCCACCCGATAATAGCTGCACCATGGGCAAGGTAAAAGCAGCCGTTTTACCCGTGCCCGTCTGTGCCACCGCCATAACATCGCGCTGACTAAGCACGGCCGGGATAGCTTCACGCTGTATCTCTGATGGCGTTATATAACCTTGTTCTTCAACGATTTTAAGCAGATCATCACACAAGCCTAAAGAGCCAAATGACATAGATGCATATTCCTTGGATTGATTAATACTTCATATATGATGCCTGCTTTGGTTCGGCAGTGGTCATTTAATTTGAAACAGCGCGACCCAGACAAAAGCAGTCATTAGAAGCGCCAATAATCACTTTAAATCAAAAACCAATGCGGTCAAACTCGATTTTTTTGTCATATCCCCCTCTTTCTATCTTCACCATGCCCCCCTAGTTTAACGGACACTTTAAATAAKYGACAATATGAGTCTYCCMTTTKTTAGTTAAAAATGAAGTATTTTTCACATAATATCCAAACCAAATTTAAATTGACGTTTGTCATATCACTGTCACTTACTCCTATTAAAATTCGTGTTGTTATCAATATACATCACACAAATTAACAAGGGATTATTATGAAATTAAAAAACCAAAAAAGAATGTTATCACTGCTKCTTCTTAGCTTACCATTTACAGTATCAGCTACGTCGATTGAAATTACTGAAGAATGGCGCTATTGGCATTCAGGCACTGTCGGTGTGCAATTAGAAGATGGTGCTGAAATTTCTTCGTATGATAAAACTAGCCAGAACATTTATATAACATCGAACACYAATCAGAAATTAGATGTATTAAGTGCCTCAACAGGGGAACTCGTTTCTACAATAGATTTATCTGCATATGGCGCTCCCAACAGTGTGGCGACTTATGACGGTATTGTTGCMGTTGCMGTTGAAGCCGCTACYAAAACAGATYTAGGAAAGGTYGTCTTTTTCAATGCAAATACCGGCGCATTYCAGAAAGAAATTACTGTRGGTGCGTTRCCGGATATGCTGACTTTCACCAAAGATGGTAAACATCTYCTTGTTGCAAATGAAGGCGARAGTAAGGGGGGTATCGATCCCGAAGGTTCGGTTTCAATTATTGATTTAAGCAGTGGTCTRAACAATGCGGTGGTCTCAACTGCCGATTTTTCTGCATTTAATTCACAGCGCACCACATTAAAAGACAATGGCGTGAGAATTTTTGATAGTGCCGACTCAGTGGCTCAGGATTTAGAACCAGAATATATTGCAACAGCAAATGGCAAAGCCTATGTCACTCTACAAGAAAATAATGCCTTAGCTATTATTGATATTGCAACAAATACGGTAACCGATATTATATCCTTTGGTACCAAAGATCATAGTTTGCCAGGTAATGGTTTAGATGCATCAGATAAACAGGATGAAGGTAATATTCAGACTTATAATTTGAAAGGATTGTATCAACCTGATGCTATCGCAGCTTATGAAGTCGGTGGAGAAACCTATTTGGTTACGGCTAATGAAGGCGATGCACGGGATGAAGCTGAGCGAATGAAAAATGCAAATCTCGACGCTTCTGTATCATTAATTGAAGATGGTCGATTACAAATATCTACGATCGATGGCGACACCGATAATGATGGTGATATAGACCAGCTTTATAGCTATGGAGCACGTTCATTCTCTATTTGGGATGATGAAGGTAATTTAGTCTTTGATAGCGGAGATGCACTTGAGCAGTTAACGATTGATAGCGGTACGTTTATTGAAAGCCGTAGTGATAATAAAGGCCCTGAGCCAGAAGGTGTGGCATTAGGTATGCTTGATGATATGGTGCTTGCATTCATTGGTTTAGAGCGTGCCGGTGGTGTTGCTATATTTGATATTACAACGCCTGAAGTACCAATGTTTCTTGATTATATTTTTAGCGGCTTAGATATTGCCCCTGAAGGATTAACATTTGTAAGTGCTGAGGATAGCAATGATGGTATAGCTTTCTTATTAGTCACAAACGAAGTAAGTGGCACAACCGTTCGTTACAATGTTTCTGCGGTTCCTGTTCCTGCTGCTTTGTTTCTATTTGCCCCTGCACTAATAGGATTTATGGGTTTACGACGCAAAGCAAAAGCGCTTACATCTTAATTTAAAACAATTTAAGTAACAAAACCGGCCGTGATGATTCAGTTCATCGCGGCTTTTTTTGTCTATGGCTCTATTCAATAGTAAAAAAGCKTATCAATTCAGCTTTTCAATATGTTCTCAACTAAGATCTGAACAGAGCGCTGCTGCCTAAAGTCATTGACAGCTAAGCGATATCGAAGCAAAACTTGGTCGCCCTTGTTTAACCAGTCAGGCTGCTGTTGCCGAAATGCCATGGCGGTAATGTGTTGGCCATTTCCGCTATCAACGGTGAGTCTTAAATGATCTTGTTGCTGGCCTACTGTTCTGATCGCGATAACGGTGAATATGCCATGAAATTGAGGTTCGGTGAAGCCTTGCCCCCATGGAGCCGCAGTGGGAAGTAATTCTGCAAATGACAGTGAAAACTCATCAGGCTGTAACTCGCCATCGGAGAATAACTGTTGTTGCAACACACTCGGTTCTACGGTTTGTTTAAGCGCAGTTAGAAAATGTTGTTCGAATAGTGCCAAGTCTTGTTTGGCAAGGGTTAAACCTGCCGCCATTGCATGACCACCAAATTTAGTAAGCAGGCCYKCKGRAKMYKGKMKTGSYRMTNNKGYCAANNSAMAKYACGMRYATSAANGCYWKRRATWKRRMGANNYRDAHYBKYDWNTTWSAYCYTMATTGCCGGGAGCGAAGGCTATAACGGGGCGATGCTGTCGTTCTTTGATGCGTGAAGCCAATAATCCAATAACACCTTGATGCCATTGTGCATCGTATAGGCAATAGCCTAGTGGTAATGCTTCATCAAAAGATAGTTTGTCTAACATGGTCAACGCCTTTGTTTGCATCTCTTGTTCGACTTCTCGGCGTTGTTTGTTGATGTCGTCTAACATCGCGGCATAGTCGTTTGCTTCGCTATGATCATTTGTTAATAACGTTTCAATCCCCATACTCATGTCTTCTAGCCGCCCGGCGGCATTTAAGCGTGGCGCAATAGCAAACCCCATATCGGGCGCTGCTAATGCCTGCCTATCTTTTCCTGCAATTTGAATCAAGGCATTGATACCGGCGCATGCACGGCCAGCCCTAATTCTAGCTAAGCCTAGGTTCACTAAGGTTCTATTGAGTTTATCAAGTGGCACCACATCGGCCACCGTGCCGAGTGCAACTAGATCGAGCAATGCATTGAGTTTGGGGATTTCTATTTTCTGATCTTCAAACCAATTTTGACTACGTAGTTGTTGACGTAACCCTAATAACAAATAAAAACAAACCCCTACTCCCGCCATATTTTTACTGGGAAAGCTGTCACCATGTTGATTTGGGTTAATAATGGCATCGGCATCGGGTAGCGTCTCACCGGGTAAATGATGGTCGGTGACTAAGACTTTTATACCGCGTTTCTGTGCGGCTGCAACACCTTCAATRCTGGCRATACCATTATCAACTGTRATCAATAAATCAGGCTGTTCATTCTCTGGGATTTCAGCTAATAATTCAGGGGTTAAACCATAGCCATGAATAAAGCGGTTCGGCACAATATAATCAACATATTGAACGCCCATCATTTTTAAACCACGAATGGCCACCGCACAACTGGTTGCACCATCRGTATCAAAATCTGCCACAATCATAATTCGCCATTGTTCTGTGACSGCTTGTGCAAGTAGTATCACCGCGCTATTCATCCCCATCATTAGATCAGGTCTGGGTAAGTCGGCTAATGGATAAGTCAGATCAGATTCAGCTTGAATGCCTCKGGCRGCTAAAACACGTCGCAAACTGTCAGGCCAGTCTTTAGGTAGSTTTTGCCARCCRGTACWATCTCGTGTGGTGATTTKCATTGTCATGGTTTACCAAAATTTCCAGCTACTGAGCGGTGTTAATWSATATTTTCCATAATTTGGAATAATCAGTGTTAATTGACGYATTTTTGYTTGTCGACAYTGTTGCAAAGCAGGTTTGAGAATAGTGTKCTCCCATTGATCTAGCTGTTGTTGCCAATCTGCCTCTAAATTAAGTTCATCTAATACCTGTAGATGTTGCCCCGTTGTAATCGAGTTGGCTTGGGGTACAGAAGCTGCTTGGGCTAGCGATAGAAGAAYRGCATGTTCACCCTGTATGCTTTGCCAGTAATCATGTTTGATCTTTAATTCCCCTTGCCCCCAAAACCAGAGGCTATTAATAGGCATTTTACCGGCTGCTTCGCGTTGCTGATTAAACGTTGACTCATATAACTGCATCTGAATTTCATTCCACAGTCTGATCCAATTACTTTGSTCKTCACCTTCTGGYAGATAWTGTGTCACCGATTGMCCATCYACATCSGCTAAAGCTGAAAACTGCACMTTCGGCAATGCCTTTAATTGTAATAAAAACCCAGCTGATTCRTSGTGTATTAAYGTAGCATTGAATTCTTCAAATAATGGCTGTAATTCATTAATAAGATCATTACTTTCTTGTRTTGTCAGTGGCTGTTGATTGGCGAATAATAATAAKTGATCRCGGTCGGGATAAAGGTAACTTGGTGTGGCRCATAAYACYGGCTCTRYCGTRTTCAATARTTGCGTATAAGGCAGRTCTGAACCTYCTATGGGTGTTTCACTAAAAAGATTAAATAATAAGCGGCTAAGGTTTGAATTATCAGCAGTAAATCGTGCTTTAGAGAGTATTTTTTTTAATGATGGCGGCAGGATATTAGCATTGATTTGTTGTTGTACGATATTAGCCAAGCCAGGTAAAACAATCGTCAGKKTTTTTTTAGTCATTGCTGAGGATCTGGCGCACAAAAGGRATGGTTAAACGGCGCTTCTCTACCATTGATGCACTGTCTAACTGCTTTAACAATTCCATAAGCTCATGGGTGTCACGGCTATGGTGACGTAATATATAGTGTGCCACTTCTTCTGGTAATTTAAGCCCACGTGATTGCGATTGCAACATYAACATTTGATGTTTATCTTCATCTTTCAATGCTTCTAATTGGTAGACTAAACCGGTCGCTAATCGTGAACGTAAGTCAGCTAATTTAATCGTTGTCATAGCAGGGTTATACTGTGATGACACCAGTAATTTACAYCCCGTATGTTGCAGRCGGTTAAARCAATGAAATAAGGCTTCYTCCCACTCTRGAGAACCAGCAAGCGCATCTAAGTCGTCGATGCAAAGTAAATCTAAGTCTTCAACCGATTCTAGAACGTCGGGGCTTGCAGATTCCACTAATTCAGCGAAYGGTAAATATAAGGCGCGTTTAGCGGATTTTTGAATCTGCTCTGCTATGGCTAATAATAAGTGTGTTTTACCTGATGACTCATTGCCCCACAAGTACAAAAAATCAATTTCGCCCAATTCACAAAAACGGCTAATTACTTGCTTCAATTCAGTTTGAGCATAGTAATAATTAGATAAGGTATAAACCTGCTGGAGGTTTAATCGTAAAGGTATCTGTGCCATTGCTTATGAGTATAAATGACTTTCAATATATTGCTGATGTGCATGACGCAGCAATACCATCACCACCGCTGCAACGGGCAAGGCTAACAGTATGCCAGTGAAGCCAAACAATTGCGCACCGGCCATCACCGCGAACAATACAGCAACAGGATGYAAGCCAATTCGCTCTCCCACAAAGCGTGGTGTTAACACCATGCCTTCAATCATCTGAGCAACACTAAAGACACCGACCACCATAAGTACCGGTATCCATTCATGGAACTGTAAAAATGCTRCCAAACCTGCTAAACCAATGCCTACGATCAGCCCCAGATAAGGTACAAAACTAACGATGCCAGCAACCACACCGAGTAACAGTGCTAATTCAAGTCCGATCATTGCTAAGCCAATAGTGTAGATAGTGGCTAAGGCCAACATAACCATCAATTGACCACGGATGAATGCCGCAAGCATTTCATCACACTCGAGTGACAATTTGATCACTTTCTCGGCATTACTACGGGGAATTAACTCTCTAAATCGGGCAACCAGCAGGTCCCAGTCGCGTAGTAAATAAAAGGTCAGCACAGGAATTAACACCATGTTTGCGAGCCATTGCAGCGCCACAAAACCTGACAGCGTCATATATTGAACAATACTACTGGCAACATGCCCTACTTCGCCCCAATAGCTACTTATATGTTGTTTAATAGTTTCAATTTCAAATACTTCAACAGGAAAACCAAAAGATGCTAACCAAGGAATAATATTTGTTTGGAAAAGTGCTAAATAGTCAGGAAGGCGTTGCAATAAAGCGCCGACTTGGGCAGTTAACATCGGCAATAGTACCAATAATAAAGCAAGACTAATCAGCAACAAAACACCAAAAACAATAGAAACAGATAGGGTTCTTGATAGTTTTTTAGCTTCTAATTTATCAACAATCGGRTCGCCCAGATARGCGAATAATACCGATACAAAAAAAGGCATTAAAATGGGTGAAAGCAGATAAAAAAGCCAGCCTGATGCAATGACAATAATGGCTAAATATAATTTATGGATCTCGGTCATTGATTGTTGTTTTTCTGCTGCCATGCGCGCACGCTCCAGATTAAAATATATTCAGTTCCACTAATTACTAYRCTAGCGGTAACGAGCCAAATACCTGCATTTACTACCGATTGCAATTCCATTATTCCATATTGCTGCACGATAACAACCAATACCAAGCTAATTTGTGCCACAGTATTAATTTTACTGCTCCATACAGGTGTCAGATCAAACTGACCTACAAGGTAGTGATAAGCCAATCCTCCCGATACAATAAACACATCACGTATTAATACAAGTAATAACAACCAAAATGGTATGAGATCCAACCATGTAAGTGTTGTAAAACTCACAATCAGTAATAATTTGTCCGCAATCGGRTCTAAGATTGTMCCTAAGCGTGAYTGCCAATTATATTGCTTTGCTAGAAAACCATCTAAAGCATCGGTAAAGCCTGCAAAAGCAAAAGTGAACAATGCATATCCRTAATGATCTGATRTTAACATCCAGACAATTGGAATGATTAATACAATCCTTAAAATGGAAATAAAATTAGGAATATCTTGGCGGGTCATAGCACTAAYTTATAATAAACCGCATCATCTGAATGATAGTTMGGGTCTTCTTCTAACACACGTTCTAGTGCAATCATTTGATTAAAACCSGCTAAGTTTGAAGATAATAAAATACTAATTTCAAGCCTATTATTTGCTAAGYTCGAGAGCTGAACATCGGAAACAGCGTGTAGCTTTGACAGGTATTTTTTAATGCGAATGTAGTCGGTGTAGCCTGTTACATTACTGATATGTAAGGTAATGCGTTGYYCATYTTGATTGYCGACTGTCTGCGTGAATCGTCTGGCCGTTCGATCTGCTAATTCAGCTATGCCTGAACTTAATGCATCATGACCACTTGATTGCCATTGTTCAGATTCATTATTRCTGAGTGATTGCCATCTAATCTGCATTCCATCCTTTTCACTTTTGACTACACGGGCTATAACAATGATTGGTGCATTATAGCGTTGCGATGCTTTTAATATTGGCTCAGGGAATCCTGCCCATAAGTCAGAAAACYTTACCTGCATTTGATCTTGCAAATCCATTAACGGCATGAACAAGGGCAAACCTCTTTTGATGGATGCTTGCTTTAAGATATTAGACAGATCACTATCAATACTCTCCTCACCTATAATGCTACGCACGCCATCACTCTCTTCTATAGCGAACCAGAGCAAAATTTCTGGCCGCGACGCCTCCCAAATAGGTAAGCCTAATTCAATCAGTGAACGATTGAGTTCATTTTCATTAAAGCTAAGTTGAAGTTCCAATATATCTGGTTGAGTGAGATCATTAGTCATTTTATTCATCACTCTATATTGATATTGTTGAATAAAATGATCAGATTGGCTCAGAATTGGGGCTAGATTAGTCGAATTTAATATCGCATTATCCCCCACGACTTTAAGCAATACTTTTTTTAATACTTCAGGCGCTATTTTTTTGCGTTCCGCTGCAGTCTGCGTCACGACAGGAAGCTGAGCCTGATATAAGCCGCTAAGCTCAATAGCAAAGCTATTACCCGACATGAATAACAAAATTAGTATTAAAGTTAACCTATGCATTGTGGTATTCTATCACGCTGTTTTCGGGGTATATACCTTTAGATTCTATACTAAAATCAGGAACAAAATACATGTCTAATACCAGTGATGAAAATTCTTCGCTTAGCTACCGCGATGCAGGCGTCGATATTGAGGCCGGCAACGCCTTAGTTGATCGCATTAAACCCTTAGCTAAGAARACACGTCGCCCAGGTGTTATGGCTGGCTTRGGCGGATTTGGAAGCATGTTTGAATTGCCAGTAGATCGTTATAAGCAGCCTGTTTTAGTTTCAGGTACCGATGGCGTAGGCACAAAGCTACGTTTGGCCATTGAATCTGGTATTCACGACACGATTGGTATTGATTTAGTCGCAATGTGCGTTAATGACATTATTGTATTGGGAGCTGAACCTCTTTTCTTTTTAGATTATTATGCTACCAGCAAGCTAGACATTGATGTTGCCACATCCGTTATTTCAGGTATTGCAGAGGGYTGTATTCTTTCTGGTGCAGCTTTAGTAGGCGGTGAAACAGCTGAAATGCCAAGTATGTATGAAGAAGGCGATTATGACTTAGCAGGCTTTTGTGTCGGTGTTGTTGAAAAAGACAATGCAATTGATGGCAGCCAAGTACAAGCAGGCGATGTACTTATTGGCTTAGCATCATCTGGMCCWCACTCGAATGGTTATTCATTGATTCGTAAAATCCTTGAACGTAGTGGGCAAGCATTAAGTGATGAATTCGGTGAGAGTACCTTGGGTGAACATCTTCTAGAGCCAACAAGAATTTATGTTAAGAACCTTCTCCAACTCCATGAAAAAATTAATATTCATGCCCTATCTCACATTACGGGTGGCGGCTTATTAGAAAATATTCCTCGTGTTTTGCCTGATAATGTTAATGCCATTATTGATGCTAAGTCATGGACTCGTCCATTGATTTTTGACTGGTTGCAAGAACAAGGCAATGTCATTGATGAAGAAATGTATCGCACCTTTAATAACGGTGTTGGTATGGTTGTTGTGGTGGCGAAGGAAGATGCTGAAAGCACATTATCTATGTTGGCTGACTTGGGCGAAGTAGCGTTTCAAATGGGTCATATTGACGCTTCAGAGCAAACAACACCTACTGTTATCATTAACAACTAATGACAACGCCCAGTATTGTTATCCTGATTTCAGGTCGTGGTAGTAATATGATTTCAATTGTTGACGCGATTGAATCGGGTTTACTGTCTGTTCGTGTCGCAGCGGTGATTAGTAATCGTCCTGATGCRGCRGGCATTGAMTATGCCAATAAAGCCGGCATTGCAACAGCGATACTTGACCATAAAGCATTTCAATCACGTGAAYYATTTGATCARGCTTTAGCGGATGAAATTGATAAGTTCCAACCTGAGCTCGTTGTTTTAGCAGGTTTTATGCGTATTTTAACAAGCGAATTTGTCAATCATTTTAAAGATAGATTAATTAATATTCATCCTGCTTTATTGCCAAAATTTAAAGGCTTAAATACACATCAACGTGCTATCGATGCAGGTGAAAAAGAACATGGTGCTAGCGTTCATATGGTGACCCCTGAACTTGATGATGGTCCTGTRGTCTTACAAGCACGCGTGCCAGTATTGMAAGRTGATACCGCAGCGACATTGGCCGCTAGAGTGCTTGAGCAAGAACATAAACTCTACCCTGCTGCTATACAAAAACTCATTGAGGATGCTAGTCACTCATAAACCGGTATGAAAAATCGAATTTTCACAGTGTTTTTTCTTTTATGCATGCCACAATGGCTGTTTGCACAAGATATTCCTGATTTTTCAGCTAACTACCGAGTAAAACTGAACGGCATGTCTGCCGGTGAATTAAAACGTAATCTTTCTACTAACGATGATGGTAGCCGCACCTTTTCATCTCAAAGCCAAGCAAAAGGCCTGTTTGCTTTTTTTAAGCCTGATCTTATTGAAGAGACCAGTATCTGGAAAACAGAAGGAAAAGGCATTCGCCCTCAATCCTATTTATATCAGCGATCAGGTGGCAAGAAAGACAAGTATTTAAGCCTCACTTTCGACTGGCAAAACCAGAAAATAAAAATGGATGACAACAAGCACGTTTTGTCATTGCAAAGTAAAGCTAATACCTTAGATAAGTTGAGCTACCAATTAGCCTTAATGTTAGATCTTGCACAAGAAAAGAAAACATTTAGCTATCACATTGCCGATGGCAATAAATTTAAAACATACGATATTATCCTATTGGGTACTGAAATAATTAACACACCATTGGGAAAGATAGAAACCGTTAAACTCACCCGTCAACGTGGTAGCAAAAAACAGCGTAAAACAACGCTGTGGTGCGCTCCATCACTCCATTACCTTCCGGTTAAAATAGAACATATTGAAAAAGATGGTACAAATTTCACTGCTGAATTACGACGCTTAAAAGGCATTGATTCTAGCGCTGCATTTGAGAAAAAAGTCGCTATAATAAATACCGATCCSTTACATTAAATGAATCTAAAAAGATGACTAAAAAATTTACTATTATTAATGAAACTACACCTTATAAAGGTTTCTTTAGCATCAAAGAAATAGAACTCAAGCACACCTTATTTAAAGGCGGCTGGAGCAGACCAATTAAACGTGAACTTTTTCAGCGTGGTAATTGTGTTGCGGTATTACTTTATGATCCAATACGAGATGAAGTCGTTATTATTGAACAATTTCGTGTTGGTGCTCTACAATTGGGAGAGCAAGCTTGGTTATTAGAAATAGTAGCCGGCGCAATAGAACCGAGGGAAACAGCTGAAGAAGTTGCCTACCGTGAATCTGTAGAAGAAGCAGGTTGTGAGATACAAGAACTGATTAAAATTAATGATTTTTTCACTTCACCAGGCGGTACATCAGAGCTATTAACACTATTTTATGGCAAAATTGACAGTCAAAACGTAGGTGGAATTCACGGCTTAGACCAAGAAGATGAAGATATTTCAGTATCAACAATGAAGTTTGATGATGTCTATCAACTACTACTGGAAGGTAAAATCCTTTCTGCCATTCCTATCATCGCTATTCAATGGTTATATATTAACCGTGCAAAGTTACGAGCTTAGCGCTCTTTKAGCAATACCAACGTATGATTATGCTCTTCAATTAATGGTATAAGCAACGGCCATGCTATGTGTTTTCCCTGCTGGGATCTCAACACTGTCTTTTGCAGCATTAGCTGTTTCAACACATAAAAAATGTCGGTAATGCTCACTATCCAAGTCAGTAATATCAGTAATTGCTGTTGACCAAGGGTTCCAAATAACCGTTGTTTCACTGCCTGTTTCAGAAATAGTAATGGTTCGATTGAAACCTGAATCCACTAACTGAACATCATTATTTACCGATTGATATACGCGATCTATTTCTTSTGAAACAAGCACATCACCCGATTGTGTACTTTCAGAAAATCCGACTAATTTATCGAGATAGTTTTTGCCGTCAAGTCCCGTTACAATTATTTTTTCAATATCGCTRATATTAAAATARGTATGCARTGCYTGTGTAATGGTAAATGCAGTTTGCCCGGTATTTCTTGTTTTTAACTTTAATTCAAGTTTTTKGCCYACCACTATTTCAAGTCTTAATTCAAAATCATGAGGCCAAATRCTTTTAGTCTTTTCCGTAGAATCAAAACCGAGAATAAGAGTAATAGTACCTTCGGCATCTTTCTTAGATTCTAATATTTGCCACTGTTGATTACGCATAAAACCATGCGAAGGTCGGCCTAGGCCTGATTTATCATCGCCAAACCAAGGCCAACAAATGGGCACGCCGCCACGAATGGACTTACCTGATTGATAATTTGCTTTATCGCTTATAAAAACAAGATCTTGGGTTTGGTTATGCGGCTGATATGAAAGTACTTGGCCGGCATAACTTSWAATNCGCKCCGNKTKCWKATKSMKYKTTGWTATTAGNYRCAAKMAMASSAMCKKSTTSAAMMRTAWRCTGAAGGTGTTCTGCAATACCAAATTGTTCATTTAATGTATCAATATTTTGCATGTATTTTTTTTTATGTCCTTTAAAATAAATGACGGACCTTTAAGTCCGCCATATTAACATCGTTATGTTTATTAACGATATTTAGTGTTGATGGCCACCTTCGCCATGCACATGTCCATGCTCAAGCTCTTCTTTGCTTGCTTCACGTACTTCACGAATTGTCACATCAAAGTTTAAGTGAACACCGGCTAAAGGATGATTACCATCAACAGTAATCATTTCTTCGCCCATTTCTACAACCGTGACCATAACCGGGCCAGCATCCGTTTCAGATTGAAATTGCATACCGATTTCAATATTATCAATGCCACCAAATAATTCTTTTGGTACTTCTTGTTTCATATCTTCAACCCGTTCGCCATAGGCATCTTTAGGTTCAATACTTGCTTTTACTTGCTCGCCTACTTCTTTACCCAACAATGCATCTTCTAAGCCTGGGATAATATTACCCGCGCCATGCAAATAGGTTAATGGGCCTGCACCCTCTGAACTATCAATTACTTCACCATCATTATCTGTTAATGTGTAATCAATCACTACAACTGAATTTTCTATAATACTCATTTTTATTCCTTAAACAATTTTTTAAATAATCATTGACTACAAATGCTTAGAAATAGCTGTAGCATAATCATTGTAACTTAATGTGCTCACCATTTGACCGCCGTACCAGCATTGTCATGGCGTTTGATATACTTCTTCTGGACAAGAACTGACATTGAATTGAGATGTATTATATTCTGAACAGAATACACAAATCACATTTAAAGCTCTTCACTTCCAGCAAGCAAGAGCGCTAGTTTAACATTTAGCGAATCTACTTGGAAATATAGATTGAACAATTGTTTGGCTGAATGCTCGATTTAAACCTTATCTAACGCATCTCTGCTATTGCTGTAGTGAGATACGCAATTATTCTGCATACGTATTAAAATGCTAAAACTGGCATGAAATTGTCGATAAGGAAGGTACAATGTTTAAATAAAAACAGTTTTAGTTTCAGTTGAATCGTCCAAGGTTTAGAATGAATACTTAAGATGTCTTATTCGGTAATAATAAAAACTCACAGATCATGATAAAGCTCATTATTTTTAATAAACCTTACGATGTTCTGACACAATTTACAGATCAATCAGGACGAAAAACATTAAAAGATTACGTCAAAACAACCGGTGTTTATCCTGCCGGTCGTCTCGATCGTGATAGTGAAGGGCTGGTTTTACTAACTGATTCTGGCGCTTTACAACACCAAATTAGTGACCCTCAGTATAAACTTGAAAAAACGTATTGGGTTCAAGTTGAAAATATTCCGAGTGATGCTGCTTTAGAAGATTTGCGTCAAGGTGTTCAATTAAAAGATGGCCTAACGGCGCCAGCAAAGGCTAAGTTAATAACACCACCCAATATTTGGCCACGCACCCCCCCTATTCGTGATCGTAAAGCCATTCCTACTCAATGGATCGAACTTAAAATAACAGAGGGTAAAAACCGTCAAGTACGTCGTATGACAGCAGCGATTGGCCATCCTACCTTGCGCTTGATACGTTATGCCATTGGAGATTGGACTATCGACAATCTCCAATCAGGTAAATGGTTAGAACTCGCTGCTCCAAAGCTAGATTCAACTAAGAGCAAACCACAAATTAATCCTAATACTCCGCATCAGCGCCGCCGTAGTAATCAAGCACGAACAAATCGAAAATTTACTCGAAATCGTAGTGTATAAAAGAGGGCACAAATGCTTAACATTTCTTATTGATAGTTTAAGGTTTAGCTCAGCTTAGAAACAAAAGTAGATTTTCACAGTATTAGCACAAGATTGTTTATAATGACTCCCTAACACATCACCGTTTCCCATTGATAATATTACGAAATTGAACATGCCAGAACAAAATAAAAATGAAAATAAAATAGTAGTCGGTCTTTCCGGCGGCGTCGATTCATCTGTAGCAGCGTTGTTATTACAACAACAGGGCTATGATGTCGAAGGCATGTTTATGAAAAATTGGGTAGATTTTGCTGAAGAAAGTGAATGCACTATTGCAGAAGATCGTGACGATGCCAATTCAGTGGCTGATAAAATAAATATCCCCTTCCATGAAGCCAACTTTGCGATGGAATATTGGGATTATGTATTTAAGAATTTTCTTGATGAGTATCGTGCAGGTCGCACACCTAACCCTGATATTTTATGCAATCGTGAGATCAAATTTAAGGCCTTTCTCGATCATGCGATGAGTTTAGGCGGCTATTTAATTGCTACAGGTCATTATGCRCGYRTTGAAGAACGTGAWRGTCAATTTCATTTATTAAAAGGCCTCGATCACAATAAAGACCAAAGCTACTTTTTATAYACATTAGGGCAAGATCAATTATCACGCACCCTCTTCCCTTTAGGTGAKCTTCCTAAACCKGAAGTGCGTCGTATTGCAGAACAAGCAGGGTTTATTACCCATGACAAAAAAGATAGCACGGGGATTTGTTTTATTGGTGAACGACGTTTTCGTGAGTTTTTATCGCGCTATATTCCTGCTCAACCGGGTGAAATGCAAACACCTGAAGGTGAGGTTATTGGGCAGCATCAAGGCTTAATGTATTACACATTAGGACAACGTCAAGGCTTGGGAATTGGCGGCCGAAAAGATAGTTCTGGCGAACCTTGGTTTGTAGCAGGCAAAGATATGGCGAAAAAAATTCTTTATGTTGTTCAAGGTGATCATCCATGGTTGCATAGTCAATCATTAATGGCCGAACAATTATCATGGGTAGCGGGTAAGCCYCCWGCYTTGCCATGTGAAGCCATGGCAAAAACACGTTATCGCCARCCCGATCAAGCATGCACYATTCAGCAAGCTGATRAYGGCCAAATTAATGTTGTATTTAAAGAYAAGCAGCGTGCYGTAACGCCAGGWCAATCTGTTGTCTTCTATCTGGGKGAYGATTGCCTTGGTGGTGGTATCATTGTCAGCACAGATGCACCCGGAATCCACCCATGAGTACGACAAATMAAGARCGCGACCGCATTATAGCGTTAGCAGCTTTAATGCAATCAATAAGCTTAGTGCAACAAATTGCTGAAACAGGTCAAATYGAACAGTCAGACTTTGAGACAGCACTGAACAGTCTGCTCGCAACTGATGCGCCTACCACCGAGGCTGTCTACGGTAATATTAGTCAATTAAAATCTGGGCTAAAACTACTTAATAATCAGCTATCGAAAAGCAAAGACAAAAAAGATGTTCAACTTTTACGCTACGCTATTAATTTGCTTCACTTAGAGCGCCAACTTGCCAAACGACCGGCAATGATGGATTTAATCAGCCGTGAAATTGAGCAAATACCACAACAAATTGAATACTTTGGCGATATAAATAACCCACAGATCATTGCTCGCCTTGCTGATATATACCATCGAACAATTAGTGAATTAAATCCGCGTATTCAAGTGCAAGGTGATCCGACTTTTTTACAGCATGCTGACAATGTTAATCGTGTACGAGCATTATTATTAGCAGGGATTCGTGCCGCTATTTTGTGGCGACAAAAAGGTGGGCGGCGCTGGCATTTTATTTTTCAAACCAATAAGATGTTGAAAATAGTTACCTTGTTACTCGACTAGAAAGTGAACAATATGATTACTCGGATTATTCAAATTATAGGAGTATTAGCCTTATCAATTGTCTTTTCCACWTTAGCGCTCGCTAAAACACTTCCTGAAGTTCAGTTACCTTCAAAACTGAGTGGTCATAATGTATTAGTCCTCTACAAAGAATTTAATTCATTTTCTCAACAAATTGCCCAATACTATGCTGAAAAACGACATATACCTTCRGCGCAAGTGGTGCCTGTCGCCATTTTTCGTAATCCTGATGCTATAAATCAGCAAAAATTTGAGTCGATCACTACTCAGCTTTCGCCCCATTTAACAGATAATATAAAAGTAATTGTATTAGCATGGCATGCACCCTACCGAGTTGATTGCATGTCTATTACCAGTGCCTTTGCTTTAGGATTTGATAAAAAATACTGTAGCCACCCCACTAAAAAAGTAAGCGGTTGTCATAAGACAGCGAATAGCCCCTACTTTAATAATGTATCGAGTATGTTGTGGAAAGAAAACCCTCCGCTGAGATTAAGTATGATGCTCAGTGGCGAAACACTTATTGAAGCCAAAGAGCTTATCGATAGAGGTGTTGCCGCCGATGCTACTTATCCCATCGGCAATGCTTATTTAGTACGAACACATGATACTTCCCGTAGTGCACGCTGGCCGATATTTAAACAATTTTCAGATTTATGGGGTGAACGAAAAGGTCTCCGAGTTCAATATATTGATGACCGTTGGAATAAAACATCTACGCAAATAACAAACAAACAAAATGTTCTGTTTTATCACACTGGCTTAACACGTGTGCCGGCGATTAAAACCAATCATTATTTACCCGGTGCTATCGCCGATCATCTCACTTCTGTTGCCGGYATGGGGATAGGACATTCAGGCCAAATGAAAGCCTTTCGCTGGTTAGAAGCCGGCGTTACCGGAAGTTACGGGGCTGTAGTAGAGCCTTGTAACTTCATTGAGAAATTTCCTAATCCACAGGTATTGATCCCTACTTATCGCTATGGTGATACATTGATCGAAGCGTATTGGAAATCAGTTCAACAACCCGGGGAGGGATTATTTGTTGGCGAACCTTTAGCAAGACCCTGGAGTAAAACACGAATAGAATTCAATGATAAAACGCTTGTAATTTATAGCCAAGAACTGAATTCAAACATGTCTTATCGTATTGAAGCCCAACAAGATGAGTCGTCATCATGGGAAAAAGTGAGAGCAAATTTTTATTGGTCTAGAAAAGAACTGAAAATACATATTCCACACGCTGATGCAGAGCGCTACCGTATTCTAGAGAATAAATAATAATATGATATATAAAGATGAAAATGCGGAATTAATCAACAATTATAGAGCCTACACAATGCAAGGTTCCAATATGGTACCTGCTGTAAATAAGGGGGATTTTTTAGTCGTTGATATCAATCAGAAGTTTATTATTAGCGGAGATATTTACGTCATCGAATATGAAAAATCGATTGTTGTATGTCGATTATTGTTAGACCGAGAAACAGTAGTACTCATCTTTGATAATACCAAAGTTGAAATTGAAGAGCCGCTACATGTGATTAGTATTATTGGCCGAGTGATAAACATAAAAAAAGCCTCAGATTGAGGCTTTTTTATTGCTTATCTCCTTCCTTGGAAATAAGCTATTTCGGTAAGATAAAACTCAATCTTAGTTTTTCTCTTTATCAACAATTTTTTGGATCCAAGGCATCATTTTACGCAATTCAGCACCTGTTTTTTCAATCGGATGCTCAGCGTTAATATGACGCATTGATGTCATTTCTGGGTAACCAGATTGACCTTCAAGGATAAATTGTTTGGCATATTTACCTTCTTGAATATCTTTTAATGCTTGACGCATTGCACGACGACTTTCTTCATTGATGATTTTAGGACCGGTAACATATTCGCCATATTCAGCATTGTTTGAAATTGAGTAGTTCATGTTAGCGATACCGCCTTCATACATAAGATCTACAATTAATTTCAACTCATGCAAACATTCAAAATAGGCCATTTCTGGAGCGTAACCCGCTTCGGTCAATGTTTCAAAGCCCGCTTTAACGAGTTCAACTGCACCACCACATAATACCGCTTGCTCACCAAATAAATCGGTTTCAGTTTCATCACGGAATGTTGTTTCGATAATACCGGTACGGCCACCACCTATAGCAGAAGCATACGATAAAGCAATGGCTTTAGCRTTTCCTGAAGCATCTTGCTCAATAGCGATTAAATCAGGGATACCGCCRCCTTTCGCAAATTCACTRCGYACAGTATGACCAGGTGCTTTAGGTGCAATCATGATGACATCTAAATCAGCGCGTGGCAGAACTTGTTTGTAAATAATAGCAAAACCATGAGCGAAGGCTAATATGGCACCTTTTTTCAAATTAGGTTCAATTTCTTCTTTATAYAATTGAGATTGAAATTCATCAGGTGTTAACACCATAACCAAATCAGCAGATGCTACCGCTGTCGGTGTATCTGTTACTTTTAAGCCTGCAGCTTCTGCTTTAGCAATTGAAGACGAGCCAGCACGTAGTGCAACCGTGACATCTACACCCGAGTCTTGTAAGTTGCATGCATGTGCATGACCTTGAGAGCCATAACCAATAATAGTGACTTTCATCCCTTTGATGATAGATAGATCACAATCTTTATCGTAATAAATGTTCAAACCCATTTTTTAATTCCTTAATCTTTAAATCTAATTTTTAAGACATTCCTACATTTAGGCGTGTCTTTTATACGTGTAAAATCTTATCGCCACGGGCAATACCTGATACCCCTGAACGAACTGTTTCTAAAATCTTATGTTCAGCTAATGCTTCAATGAAAGAATCTACTTTTCTTCCTGAACCCGTTAGCTCAATAGTGTATGTCGCGGTAGTAACATCAATGATGTGACCACGAAAAATATCCGCTAAACGTTTAATATCATCACGTTGATCCATTGTCGCTGCTTTGACTTTTACCAATACCATTTCACGTTCAATATGCGGGCCGGCGGATAGATCTAACAATTTTACAACATCCACTAATTTATTAAGTTGTTTGGTAATTTGTTCAATAACCTGATCGGTACCAATYGCCACAATAGTAATRCGTGACAAAGAGGCATCTTCCGTCGGTGCAACYGTCAATGATTCAATATTATARGCGCGAGCYGAAAATAATCCAACAACACGCGATAATGCTCCCGCCTCATTYTCAATCAAAATAGAAATAATATGACGCATTATGATAACTCTCTTTCTGGACCTTGGGGCAACTCACAATGTGGTGATAAATGCATTTCATTATGCGCTTTGCCTGCGGCAATCATTGGATACACATTTTCCATTTGATCTGTCACGATATCGACRAATACTAAACGATCTTTCAGTGCAAACGCTTTTTCTAAGCCGCTGCGAAGATCTGCCGGATCTTCAATTCGAATCCCAACATGACCATAAGCTTCTGCTAATTTCACAAAATCAGGCAATGATTCCATATACGAATGCGAATAACGCTCTTTATAAAAGAATTCYTGCCATTGACGTACCATACCTAAGTAACGGTTATTYAARGCAATAATTTTAATCGGCAAACCATATTGCAAACAGGTTGATAACTCCTGAATACACATTTGAATACTGCCTTCACCTGTTATGCAGACAACGGTTGCATCAGGATAGGCTAATTGCACCCCCATCGCTGCTGGCAAGCCAAAGCCCATTGTGCCTAGACCGCCCGAATTGATCCAGCGATTCGGTTTTTCAAAGCCATAATATTGTGCRGCCCACATTTGATGTTGACCCACATCGGAAGTGACATAAGCATCCCCCTTAGTAAGTTCATGAACTATTTCAACCGCCGCTTGTGGTTTAATCTTGTCGCTATTTTTATCATAAGACATGCATTTCTTGGCACGCCAGCCGTTAATAACGTCCCACCACGCTTCAATATCTTTCTTTCTGGTCTGCTTATTACCGGTAGACAGAATATGATTCATTTCCTGCAATACAATCGCTACATCCCCTACTATCGGGATATCAACCATAATTGTTTTTGAAATAGACGAAGGATCAATATCAATATGGATAATTTTTGCATCTGGACAGAATTCAGCAATTTTACCTGTTACACGATCATCAAAACGCGCGCCAATAGCAATCAACACATCACAAGCATGCATTGCCATATTCGATTCGTAAGTACCGTGCATGCCTAACATRCCYACAAACTGTTCATCACTGGCTGGATAGGAACCCAAGCCCATTAATGTACTGGTAATCGGATAGCCTARATGGTGTACAAAAGTACGTAATTCTTCAGATGCATTGCCAAGCACCACCCCACCACCTGAATAAATCATTGGTTTTTTTGCATTCAATAATAAATCAAYAGCACGTTTGATCTGGCCYGARTGCCCYTTTACCGTYGGCTGATAAGAGCGCATGGTGATTTTATCAGGGTAGTTATAAGGTACTTTGATAGCAGGATCGGTAATATCTTTAGGGATATCAACTACCACCGGTCCTGGGCGACCTGTTGTGGCTACATAAAATGCTTTTTTGAGCGTTTCAGCAATTTTATTAACATCTTTAACCAGAAAATTATGTTTTACACAGGGGCGTGTAATACCGACAGCATCGACTTCTTGAAATGCATCACTGCCAATATTAGCGGTTGCTACTTGGCCGGTAATGACAACCATAGGAATAGARTCCAGATAAGCAGTAGCAATACCRGTGACAGCGTTCGTCGCGCCGGGGCCAGAGGTGACTAAGACCACGCCAGGTTTACCTGTAGCACGCGCATAACCATCTGCTGCATGGGTTGCAGCTTGCTCATGACGTACTAAAATATGCTTCACATCATCCTGTCGGTAGATTGCATCATAAATATGCAATACAGCACCACCAGGATAGCCAAATAAAAATTCAACACCTTCGTCTTTTAAAGAACGAATTAGAATTTCACCACCACTTAATTCCACGTGCTTCCCTTAAAAATTATTGCCAATACGGCTATTAAAAAATATAGACGCCCAAATGTACGTGGAATACCGCTTAAGGTCAAGTAAAACAAAGGCTAAGACCTTTTTTTTATTATGGGYTTAGAGCGTAATTGTCATAGCTGTGGCATAATTGGTGCTATGACAGAAACAAACATAAAACAACTTACAATTACTCAACCCGATGACTGGCACCTTCACTTGCGCGATGATGCGGCATTAAACCGAACCGTTCCTGATACAGCACGTTATTTTGGGCGCGCAATCATTATGCCTAATTTACGTCCACCGGTGACAACTACTGCGCTTGCTTTACGCTATCGAGAGCGTATTTTAGCTGCGCGTCCCGAAGGCAATTCATTTGAACCGCTAATGACATTATATTTAACCGATAAAACCTCAGCAGATGAAATTCAACGCGCACATGATTGTGGGCTGRTTCACGCTGTGAAGCTTTATCCTGCGGGYGCAACAACCAATTCTGATGCCGGCGTAACCGATTTAAAACACTGTGCAAAAGCATTAGAAGCGATGCAACGTTTACAGATGCCAYTGCTTGTTCATGGTGAAGTCACTAATGCAGAGATTGACGTATTTGATCGTGAAAAAGTATTTATTGACCGAATTTTAATTCCCTTACTTAAGGGTTATCCAGAACTTAAGCTTGTTTTTGAACATATTACGACCAAAGAAGCTGTTAATTTTGTGTTGAATAGTGCTGCCCACATTGCAGCAACCATCACACCACATCATTTATTGTTAAACAGGAATGACCTGTTAGTGGGTGGTATCCACCCTCATAACTATTGTTTGCCAGTGTTGAAGCGCAACACGCACCAACAGGCATTAATTGAAGCTGCGACCAGCGGCAATGCTAAGTTTTTCTTAGGCACTGACAGTGCCCCACATACTCAAAACACCAAAGAAAATGGCTGTGGCTGTGCGGGAATTTATAGTAGCCATGCAGCGATAGAGTTATATGCTGAAGTATTTGAAGCAGCAAATTCGCTCGATAAATTAGAAGGCTTTGCCAGTCATTTCGGCGCTGATTTTTATCAGCTAAGCAGAAATTCAAAAACAATCACACTCAAAAAAACGCCATGGTTAGTGCCTGAACACTACACTTTTGTTGATCAAAATTTAGTGCCAATGCGCGCAGGACAAGAAATTCAATGGAGTGTTATAAATTAGCAATACTGTACTAAAAATTTAGTAATTTTTTGGCTATATGCCCAGAGCAATCTAAATTACTTTGGAGTATTTTTCGTAATCATAAAATTATGACTTATAAAGGAACGCCAATACGTCGAGCCACTTCTTCATACGCTTCAATAACGCCGCCTAGACCTTGGCGAAAACGATCTTTATCGAGTTTCTTGCGTGTTTCAGCATCCCATAGGCGGCAACCATCAGGGCTAAATTCATCCCCTAAAATAACCTCACCTTTGAATAAACCAAATTCTAATTTGTAATCAACTAAGATCATACCTGCATCAGCGAATAGCTTCGTTAAAACAGAATTAACTTTAAACGTTAACGCCTTCATTTTATTTACATCTTCTGCTTTGGCCCAGCCAAAAGTTTCAATATGATATTCATTGATCATAGGATCATGTAGTTCATCATTTTTTAAGAAWAACTCAAATATAGGCGGGCTTAATTCTAAGCCATCTTCCACACCTAAACGTCGACATAAACTACCACTTGCTACATTACGTACGACACATTCTACCGGCATCATTTGCATGCTTTTAACAAGTGAATCCGTAGGGCTAAGCAGTTTTTCAAAATGGGTGGGAATACCGGCATTGCTTAGGTAATCCATAATAAAAGCATTAAACTTATTATTCACTTCACCTTTACGGCTTAATTTTTCTATTTTTTCACCATCAAAAGCCGAGGTGTCATCACGAAAGCTCATAATGACATAATCCTCATTATCAGTAGCATAAATGCTTTTAGCCTTGCCCGTAAACAGTTCTTGTTTTTTTTCCATCATCTATTCTCTTAACGTAATTCACGCCAGTCAAAGCCCACATTTTGACTTGCAATTCCTATCCAGCTTTCATCACAGCTTAATGCCTGTGAAAATAAAGGCGCTACAATATTCGGCGAGTTATTTTTCTCACTTAAATGCATTGCAATAATATGTTGCAAATGCGAAGTATCAATTTTTTCTAATAATTTTGATGATTGTACATTATTTAAATGGCCTAATCGCCCAGACACACGATATTTTAAATGTTCAGGATACACGCTATTATCCAGCATTTCGATATCATGATTTGCCTCTAATAAAAGTGCATCACAGCCAGATAGCGCTTGCTCAATAACAGGTGTACTCATACCCACATCGGTTAATAAACCGAGGCGATGTTGACCGCTATTAAACACAAATTGACTGGGTTCACGTGCATCATGAGGCACCGGAAAAGGATTTATTTCTATATCATTAATAGTAAAGTTTTCATGACTATTAAATTCAGTAACAAGCCCCATCACATCGACCGCTAAAAAACTAGCCGTTCCAACCGTAGCATAAACGGGTAAATCATATTTCCGAGCCAGCACTCGCACACCATTAATATGATCTGAATGCTCATGCGTAACAATAATCGCAGTCAATGCATTCGCATTTATATCTAAACGCTGTAAGCGTTTCTCTGTTTCTCTAGCAGAAAAACCACAATCGACAAGCAATGTGGTTTCTTTGTGCGATACCAGTGTTGCATTGCCTCGGCTACCGCTTCCGAGCGATGCGAATCGCATACTATTTGCTCAATTGTTCCTGCATTAGGCCAAGTAATCGTTTCGCTGTATCTGAAGATGTGCGTGTTTCATCTGCATCTAAGATAATCATTTTTGTTTTTTCAGCATCGGAGATTAATTTAATATAATAATATTCTTCAGGTGCTTTATCTTCATCATCTCGCCAAAAAGCCAGCTTACTTAACACGCCTTCTTCTTCTTTCTCAACCTCATTAAAGGGGTCAATATAGCGTACAAAGTAAATACCGCGTGAACGATCCTGATCTTCGACAGCAAAGCCTTTGCTATCTAAAATACGGCCTGTACGTTGCCATACATCAGGGAAATCTTGCTCGATTAACAACGCTTGATGACCATTGTCTTCATCAAGTAAAACCGCATTTACGGTTACAGCTTGAGGCTGGCTTAGCTCGATTTCTTTTTGTACTACTTTATCTTGTTGATATAAACCGCCTAAGTAGTCAGCGATTTGGCGTAGCATAGCTTCATTTTTTTGTGCGTTATCTTCGAAGCCTGCCGCGCTAACATAGACCTTAGCAATCTTTGTGGTATCACCACGTTCCATACGCAATCTATAAGCGTAATCATCACTACCAACCTCGGTATCCATTAGGCCGATACGTAAGTCCTTACGTTTGATTGTTACACTTTTATCGGCCCAAAAATCTAATAATCGTTGCCATGTCACATCACGYGTACCAGGAATAATTAAATGACGATTATCACCTTCCCCAGAAAGTGATGGTTTCACTTCGGGCGYGATATTGTATTTACTTGCAAGTGGGTTGGTTGCAGCTTCTTCAAATTCAGAATAGGTTGCTGTGCCTTTTTGATTACCCGCTATTTCATCATTAATACGATCTGAACTTAAATCAGGAGGTACATCAAGCGGCGGCATTGTTTCAGCTTTACGGTATTCTTTTGAGTTGTCTGGTATTACTTGATCAAGTGAATCAAAAGCACTACAACCATTTAAAATCGTTGCGGCTAATAAAACAGAGATACTCGTCTTCAAATTCATTATGTAAGTTCACTCATATGTTTATGCCAGCGGAAACTAATGCTTCACGCAGTGGCTGATGATAATTTTCTGACAATACGGTCATCGGTAATCGAATGCCACTTGGAATTAAATTCATTTCGGAAAGCGCCCATTTAACAGGTATTGGGTTAGATTCCACAAATAATCGTTCATGCAATAATACTAAATCATTATTAATCTGGCRTGCCGTTTCTGCATCGCCGGCTAATGCAGCAGCACACATAGCCTGCATTTTAGCTGGGGCAACATTTGCGGTAACAGAAATAACACCCTGTCCACCCGCTAATATAAATTCTACTGTATTGGCATCTTCGCCCGTATAAAGTTCCACTTTATCACCACACAGTGCTTTTATCTGAGCAACRCGTGATAAATCSCCRGTKGCTTCTTTKATRCCTATWATATTAGRTATATCRGCTAARCGWGCAACRGTYTCAGGTAAAAGGTCACAGGCYGTACGGCTCGGTACATTATAAAGRATYTGCGGAAGATCAACGGCSKCTGCAATCGCTTTATAGTGTTGAAACAATCCTTCTTGTGTMGGTCTATTGTAATACGGCGTMACYAARAGTGCAGCGGCTGCGCCAAGGTCTTTGGCRGAYTGMGTYAATTCAATGGCTTCGCTRGTTGAATTAGCACCRGTACCGGCAATAACAGCAATACGCCCTGCKACTTGTTCCACAACTTGGCGGATCACATTGCAATGCTCTTCTACATTAAGMGTAGCTGACTCGCCTGTTGTGCCCATGGCAACAATCGCATTAGTGCCACTATYAATATGAAACTCAATCAGTTYATTKAGGCAATCAGCATCCAACGAGCCATCCGCTCGCATAGGTGTAACCAGTGCTACCATACTGCCGCTAAACATGATTCATCGCTCCAAAAATAAACGAGCATGATACTTTGCTCATCACGAGATGACAAGATCCTGCTAAAGTACATATTATATTAGAAAAGYCTCAAAGGAACCAGCATGACCACAGYACAACTAGACCAAGCCGTACCAGACTTCCAGCTACCCAGCACTAATAACACCACTTTCAGTCTATCTGCGCATAAAGGCAAGAATATTGTTATCTATTTCTACCCCAAAGACAATACGCCTGGTTGCACCTTAGAAGGTCAAAATTTTCGTGATCATATTGCAGAATTTGAAGCACACGATACCGTCATCTTCGGCATTTCGCGCGACAGTGTGCGCGTCCATGAAAATTTCAAGGCTAAACAGGCCTTTCCATTCGAGTTACTCTCCGATGCCGATGAAAAAGCATGCGCTCTTTTTGACGTACTTCATCTCAAAAAAAATTACGGCCGAGAATATATGGGAATTGTGCGCAGTACCTTTTTAATCGATAAAGAAGGTGTTTTGCGAAAAGAATGGCGTAAAGTCAAAGTTAAAGAGCATCTAGCAGAAGTTCTACAGGCTGTAACCGAACTTTAACCGTTTTTGCCTCTTAAAAAACTTTTTTAAAGAGGCTGTTTTTTTCATGTTTCTGTATCCCGCATTCACACTAAGCTAAGCCCTCACTTGCCCAAAGTTATCCACAGTTTCTTCACAATCCATCCCCATTAAGGTATTCCCAAACCACATCATCTTGTGGTTCAATCACTGAAAAACCACAACAGCTTGTGGTTAGAGCCATTTTAACCACTACGCATAAATATTACGGATATATCACTATGACAGGCGAAGCTACAGCGCAACAAAACACTCATTCTCACTATCAGGTTATTCGTCGTAATGGCCAAGTAACCGATTTTGACAGCAGCAAAATATCGGTCGCKATYACCAAGGCRTTTCTYGCMGTKGAAGGTGATTCRGCAGGTGATAGCCAGCGTATTCATGAAACRGTAGCCGGGATCACCAAACAAATTKCAGCAAATTTAACCCGCCGTTTAGATGATGGTGGCACYGTTCATATTGAAGAYATTCAAGATCAAGTTGAATTAGCATTAATGCGCGGTGGCGAATATAAAGCCGCACGTGCTTATGTACTTTATCGTGAACAACAAACTCAAAAACGACTTGAAGAAGAAAAGAAACACCCCACAGCAGTAAATGAAACCACGCTTCAAGTCACCGCAGCAGATGGTAGCAAACACCCATTAGATATCGACCGYCTACGYAATCTAATTGATGAAGCTTGCAAGGGGCTTGATGCTGTCGATGCCAGTGCAATTTTGCGTGATACCCAACGTAATATTTTTGATGGCGTAGCAGAATCAGATGTTGAAAAAGCATTAGTGATGTCATCGCGTACTTTTATTGAGCAAGATCCTGCCTACAGCACAGTATCTGCTCGCCTGTTAATGGATAGCATCCGCCGTGAAGCATTGACCTTTGTTTATAATCAACCTCGTCAAGCCTCACAACAAGAAATGGCCGATGTTTATCCAGACTATTTTAAAAACTACATTCAGCGTGCGATTGATCATGAATTATTAGCACCTGAATTAGCCCARTTTGATCTCGACCTACTCGGTAAAGCATTAAATTATGAAAATGATTTTAACTTTACTTATCTKGGTCTACAAACACTTTATGACCGTTATTTCATTCACCAAGACAATGTACGCTTTGAATTGCCACAAGCATTCTATATGCGCGTTGCAATGGGTCTAGCAAGCAATGAAATTAACCGTGAAGAACGTGCAATTGAGTTCTATAACTTATTATCTTCATTCGACTTTATGAGCAGCACGCCTACCCTGTTTAACTCAGGCACACTGCGCCCACAATTGTCATCATGTTACTTAACGTCTATTCCTGATGACTTAGGCGGCATTTACAGCGCCATGCGTGACAATGCCCTACTCTCTAAATATGCCGGTGGTTTAGGTAATGACTGGACCCGTGTTCGTGGCCTAGGTGCACATATCAAAGGCACCAACGGCAGCTCACAAGGTGTCGTGCCATTCTTAAAAGTAGCCAATGACACTGCGGTTGCAGTAAACCAAGGCGGCAAGCGTAAAGGTGCGGTTTGTGCCTATTTAGAAACATGGCATATTGATATCGAAGAATTTCTTGATATGCGTAAAAACACCGGTGATGATCGCCGCCGCACACATGATATGAATACCGCCAACTGGATCCCTGATCTGTTCATGAAACGTGTCGTTGAAGAAGGCAGTTGGACATTATTCTCACCAGAAGAAGCYGTYGACCTACATGAATTAACCGGCAYAGCATTTGAAAAAGCCTATATYGAATACGAAGCGAAAGCAGAACGTGGTGAAATGCGTAATACTAAAACGCTGGTTGCGACAGACTTRTGGCGCAAAATGTTAGGCATGTTGTTTGAAACAGGCCATCCATGGATTACCTTTAAAGATCCCTGCAATATTCGYAGCCCACAACAACATGTTGGCGTAGTRCATAGCTCAAACTTATGTACAGAAATCACATTAAACACATCAGATGATGAAATTGCCGTKTGTAATTTAGGCTCAGTCAACTTGCCACAACATRTCGGTGAAAATGGCCTTGATTTAGAAAAACTAAAACGCACYATCACCACAGCAATGCGTATGTTAGACAATGTAATTGAATACAACTATTACAGCGTGCCACAAGCMCGYAAATCTAATCTWCAACATCGYCCTGTAGGCCTCGGYATTATGGGCTTCCAAGATGCACTWTATAAAATGCGYCTGCCGTATAGCTCAGAAGAAGCSGTTACCTTTGCMGATACTTCAATGGAAGCAGTCAGCTTCTACACCATTGAAGCTTCKTCTGATTTAGCRCAAGAACGYGGTGCCTACAAATCTTACGAAGGCAGCTTATGGAGCCAAGGCATYATGCCAATTGACTCAATCAARCTGCTACAAGAAGCACGTGGYGAATATCTGCAACAAGATGATAGCTCAACGCTTGATTGGGACACATTACGTGACAAAATCAAACGTCAAGGCATGCGTAACTCAAACACCATGGCCATTGCCCCMACAGCYACAATTTCAAATATCTGTGGTGTCAGCCAATCRGTTGAACCAACCTACCAAAACTTATTCGTTAAATCGAATCTGTCAGGYGAATTYACCGTGATTAACCCGTATATGGTGACTGACTTAAAAGAAAAAGGCCTATGGGATGAAGTGATGGTCAATGACCTGAAATACTTCGATGGCAGTTTGCAATCGATTGATCGCATTCCACAAGACTTAAAAGAACTGTATGTAACCGCTTTTGAAATGGATGCACGCTGGTTAATTGAAGCCGCATCACGCCGCCAAAAATGGTTAGACCAAGCGCAAAGCCTGAATTTATAYATGGCAGAACCATCAGGCAAGAAAATGGATAACCTCTACAAACTAGCRTGGTTACGTGGTCTTAAAACAACTTACTATCTCCGTTCTATGGGTGCGACAGCTGCTGAGAAGACCAGCTCTTCTGCTCCAGCGCCAGTTGCCRTCGTCAGTAGCACCAGCTCTTTAGATGATATCGTTTCAGGTGACGGGGTTGAAGCACCTCAAGCTTGCTCAATTCTTGAACCAGATTGCGAGGCATGTCAATAATGTTAGATTGGGATGATCCATTTGCATCAACGGCCAAAGTAGCACCTGAASCAGAAGRTGCTRCACAAGCGCCAGCTGCCAACGAACAAGGCRCTGTGCCTAATAAACGTGCCGAAGTTTCGCCGATGCCGCTCAACAATATCGCACCGGTTAATGCCGATGATAAACGTGTTGTCAATGGCCTAACGGATGTCAACCAACTTGCACCGTTCAAATACCCTTGGGCATGGGAATATTTCCTTAATGCCAACAAGAATCATTGGACACCGCTTGATATCAATATGACGCCTGATATCCATGACTACAACCATAAACTGACGCTAGAAGAAAAGCATGTTTATACCAATGTCATGTCWTATTTAACCACCTCTGACATTCTAGCCATGCGTAATATCGGCCTAGCAGTGATGGAAAAAATGACTGCGCCTGAGTTGCAAATCTATCAAGCGCGCCAAGTGTATGAAGAAGCGCTACACACATGGACATATCAACATTGCATCGAAACCATTGGTCTGGATCAAAGTGAAATCTATAATCGCTATCGTGTAGTGCCTGAAATCAACCAAAAAATTCAATTAGCCAATCGCCGCCTAGATTCCATCTTACGCAGTGATATGGATCTAACCGATCGTGATCAATTAGAAGATTTCGTGATGGCCTATGCCTTCTTTGGTGGCATATTTGAAGGCTGCTGGTTCTACAATGGTTTCAGCCCTATCTTCGCRCTACAACGTCGCGGCTTAATGAAAGGTACWGCCGAACAATTACAATACATTATGCGTGATGAAGTGTTGCATGCTTCATTCGGCATCCGCGTTGTTAAGCAAATCATTAAAGAAGAAAACCTTGTTCTTGATCCCGTTAAGATCCAAGAAATGTTTGAAGAAGCGTATGAAGCTGAAAAAATATACGCGGGTTATATTCTGCGTGATCCTATCTTAGGCTATTCAAAAGAAGATCATATTGCTCAATTTTTGTTTATTGCTAATCGACGTGCTAAGCAGTTGGGTTTTGCTGAACCGTTTCCGGGTGCGAAGAATACGTTGACGTGGTTGGATGAGCAGGCGAACATGAAGAAAGAGAAGAATTTCTTTGAGACTAAGGTTACTGAGTATCAGACTGGTGGTGCTTTGAAGTGGGATTAGAAAGGTACATTTCTCCATGTCTTAAAAGAAACAAAACTATTTAGGTAACAGATGAATAAAAAGCTACCAAATTCATATTGCAAAAGTTKKCAWMMYTYWWSYRYGAAATTTTCAAATGAAACATGCTCTGCTCGCTWAGACGATGGCTCAAGATGTAAAGCTGTACTATTTGGTATCCTTGCAAATGATCTTATAGAATGCACCGCTTGTTCTGGTAGTGGAAAAAATAGTTTAGTTAATTGCTTAGCATGCGAAGGGTTTGGCTATGAGTTTGTTGGATAATTTAATGATCTTGCCAAAAAATATAACAAGTTGCTCAAACATCAAGGTAATTATTCAATGTCTGAAATGAGTTTTGAATTAATGCTAAAACAGTATTTTGGTGAAAAGGCATTTCATTCAGCAGGCTCAGCCTATTCAAATAAATATAGAAATAGCTGGTTTAAAAAACTTGAGAGAAAATTATCTGGCGACATAAATGACATTGATACTTCTGAAAGACATAAGTCAATGCTCCTAAGCAATGTGGAGGCGCTCTTTGCTTCAACAAAATCAAAGGAACCTAACTGGGATGTTGTATTTTCAGCATTAATGCTAATTTCGCGGTTTCTGGGTTATGATTACTGCAAGGGATCAAAACTTAATACGTTGACATACTACCAAACCCCCTCCCAATACTATACACAAGTAATTTTTGATGGTGGTGATGTTATGCAGGATTATTATGACTCTAAAAATATAATATCTCAGCGTGCTGCAGTGGCTAAAGAATTGAAAGAAAGTGGTCTAAGTGCTTTTAGAATTTCACAAATACTTAGCATATCAGAATATAAAGTTAAGCAATTATTAAAAGACTTTTGACAAATTTGGTAATTCAGAAATTTTAAGAATTTAGGGGTTAGGGTGAGGCTCCCCTAGTTTAACGGACACTTTAAATAAGCGACAATACCGCTTAAGGAGTATCCAATGACAGATAAAAGAAARCMRTAYWMMRSWYAMAMYAWMGARTTYWWRAWKRWASYSKWTWSGKYKAKSMYSKKSTYTKATMYRTMGSCTRMTCAACTAGCAATGGAATTAGGCATTCGTCGTAATCAGTTGTATAAATGGAAAGAACAGCTTGAGGATAAAGGTGATGATGCGTTTCCAGTAATAGGGGCCAGACCACCATTAACTTAAAGCTGTCATAAATCGATACAGGCAAAAATCAAGCTGGCTATCTCCTGATTCTAAAATTCACGGTGCAATGACATATTTTGAACTGGAATCAATAGGTAATTCACTTAGCGAGTGTTTCATCTTATTGACATCTTCCATTGGGCTGCGGCCAAAAAAACGTTTATATTCACGGCTAAACTGCGAACTACTTTCATAGCCTACTTGTAGTGCGGTTGACGCGGCGGTGCCTCCGCCTTGAATCATTAATGTTCGCGCTTTATGTAGCCGAGTCTTTTTCAAATATTGCATAGGGGATGTTGTGGTCACGGTTTTGAAATTGGCATGAAATGCTGCCACACTCATGCCCGCTTCTGCCGCTAAGCGATTTACATTAAGTCCGCTGGCAAAGTCACTGTGAATTAAACGTAATGCTTTACCAACTTTACTTACATTATTTTGATGAGACAGTGCGGCCCGTACAGCGGAACATTGTTCACTGGCTAAAGCTCGATAATGAATTTCTCGAATAATAGACTGGCCAATAATTTCACTATCACCTTTAGACTCTAAGGTGGTGAGTAGGCGGGTAACGGCATTGATCATATTGTC
>NVVK01000016.1 GCA_002733335.1 Methylophaga sp. | reverse complement strand
AAAACGATTTAATTTTAAGACTCCCCAAGAAATGATAGAGAGCATTTTAATTGAAAATTTTAACCCTGTTGCACTTGCTAATTGAATTCAAGGCGTCCCTTTTTGTTCCCTTTTTGTTCCTTTTTGTTTAAGCTTTTTCTATCTCTGAAAAAACTTTTATATAAAAAAGTCTATTTTGAGATTATTAACTTTAGTGGGCATACATTGTTTTGATTTTAGTCAACCTGTTTTAGCAGTTTCTTGAGCCAAATTACGGACAACGGCTAGCATAAGAATAGTAAGAGATTGGATGCGTTTTTTTCAAGTTTAGCAGTTAACCCTAATTATTTTTACACTTTGTTGTAGCCAGTTTTTATATCCATTCTGTTTTTATTCCTAAACCATTAAGTTCTTCAAAAATATTATCCTTAGCATAACAAAGTATCGCTTTTTTTAAATTTGGAAAATGTTTTACATCCTCACTATTTTTTATGTCAAATTCATCTACGTCTCCTGGACAAAAGTTCCAAATATTTAGATAGATATCATTTCCTCCATCTTGGCAAATTTCGGTAATTTCTGTAGCCAATCTTTTTGGTATCGGTAAATCTTTAAAATACTGCGTTACTTCAGCAATAGGCCCATAACCTTCTTCATCAACATCTATTTTTCTTTTATCGTACCATTCTACAAATTCGTATAAATCAAATTTTGGTTTAAGCAACTCTTTTTGATACATTAATTCTTGAATAATTGACAATTTAAATCCGAAGTCATTAAATTCAATTATCTCTTCTTTTAAATTTTTGATTAGATATTTATCTTTTGAAATGATTTCTTTATGGTCGAAATTTTTTCCAATAGCAATACTGTATGGTTCTGTTTCTCCTTTGTAGGTAAGTTGTTGTATTATGCTTTTATTTAGTTGGATTTCTTCAAAATCGCCAAGTTGTATTTCCAGACTATCTAAAAGAAACTGTCCATTAAAAAAATTATTAGGAAAATGTTTTAATTTGTGAGTATTGGAAAGTAAAAATTTAATATCGAATATATTATTCCAAACAACATATTCAGCATAAACACCATAATTGTCCCAAGTTACATGCCAAACTACATCGTATTCTTCTTTTGTCGGTTCCCCGAAAATATCTTTTAGTGTATTCAGGTGGATTGGAAATGTTATCTCTAAACCATTAATGTATATGCTATCTTCATCGCACTCTACTAAAATCAAGCTGGCTTACCCCTTTGTTTTARAAGCCAATTAAGAAGGAACTCCAGATGGCTTAAGTTTTATATTTTGGAGCAATCAAACCCCATCGAAATAGTGGCTGCAGGTTTTAATCAATATGTAGTAATTTGGCTCATATTCTGCGACTTCGTTTTACAGTAGTGATTTTTTATAAATATTTATGCTTTACATTTTCATCATCTACATAGTATTTTTCTTCTAAAGTATATCTATTATTTGGTTTTTTGAAATGATACTCAAATAAACTATATCTAAAGTCCATTTTTGGGTCTTGATATTTAACTTTTACAATAGCAATATTATCAGAAATAGTTTCTTCTAGAAATGTAAAATCTTCAAAAGGCTCTCCATCATTGCCATATGCTAATCCTTGATATTTTTTATCTGCTACGCAATATTTCAATATAAGGTTGTCGTAAGATTTTCCAATATTCCAATCTTTTTCTTCTTCCTCTGTTTCACTTTGTCGATAAGCATATTCATTCCATTTGTAATAATCTGATATGAAGCGTTTTGTGAGCTCCAAAGGTGTTAAGTCTATGCCTAGTTTTTCTTTGAACATTGTGTTGGCTTCTATATTATATTTTTCCATGTCATATCCTTATAATTCACTCTTCAATAAAAACAAACATTTCTGTGTCACTAATCCTGCCATTACTTACATATTAGATAATTCATAAGGTGCCAAAGAAGCTCTCAGCTACCGCATTATCATAGCATTCACCTTTTCGACTCATGCTGGGTAATAGTCCATTTTGTTTTAATAGACATTGATAATCATTCGATGCATAGGTGCTTCCTTGATCAGAATGCACAATAATGGGCTTCTCAATCGCTCTACGAGCGAGGGCCATCTGTAAGGCATCTATCACCAACTTGGCATTATTACGCTCACTCATAGCCCAACCTATAATTTGCCGTGAATATAAATCAAGCATCATGGCTAGGTATAGCCAGCCCTGACGTGTTCGGATAAAGGTGGTATCGGATACCCAAGCTCGGTTTGGTGCAGCGGTTCGAAACGCTCGCTTCAACCGATCGGGAGCCGGCGCTAAGGTATTTTTAGAGTACGTGGTGATAACAAACCGTTTGGCCATTTTAGATTGAATGTTTTCTGCTCGCATCAGTCTCGCTACCCGGTTAACACTGACGCATTCATCGACTGCAAGGAGATCTTTATGAATACGAGGTGAGCCATAAGTCTGACGGCTAGCGTGATGGAAGCAACGGATCTTGGTTAATAAGCGTTGTTTACTACGCTCAGTGGTACTGGGTGGTCTATCTAACCAATCGTAATAGCCACTAGTCGAGACGTTTAGCACTAAACATAATGGTGTTAAGGCATGGTATTTCCGTTGGGATTTAATAAATGCGTACTTCACTTGAGTTCCTTGGCAAAGTACACGGCTGTAGATTCAAGCAATCATTGCAACACTCTTGTCAATCATGTGTGATGGCGTTTTAAATTTCAATGTTTTTCTGGGGCGTTCATTTAATTGCGTTGCTACTTCATTTAGTTTCTCTTGCGAGTGTGGCGATAAGCTTGTCTTTTTAGGGAAGTACTGTCTGATAAGACCATTGGTGTTTTCATTCGTACCACGCTGCCACGGACATTGTGGATCACAAAAATAAACAGGTAATCCAATTTCCTTTGTTAAATCAGCATGTTTTGCCAACTCCATTCCGCGGTCCCAAGTTAAAGACTTCCTATATTCTGGTGGCATTTTCCTGAATGTAGCCAATAATGCTTGATGAACTGATTCAGCGTC
Organism: Methylophaga sp.; assembly: GCA_002733335.1. Classification (GTDB taxonomy): domain Bacteria; phylum Pseudomonadota; class Gammaproteobacteria; order Nitrosococcales; family Methylophagaceae. Next base: position 63,009 of record NVVK01000016.1, on the reverse strand, counting down.
CTTACCTGCCAGCTTTAAAATAATCGTAAATCGAGACTTTCTATCAACAAGTGTGGCAATGTGCGTATTTCCTGAGCCTGATACTAAATCTCCTTCCCAATGACCAAGCGACTTACGATTGTCGATATTCTTTGATCGTTCGTGGATGGAAACACCCTTAACAATATTTATAAATCCCCTGTCACCACTTCTCGCATGAAAGCGACTGTGGCGCATAGGGCGCTTTCTGCGAAGATATTCTGTAAAGGAGTGATGAATAATATTTTTGGATCTCACGAACAGTGATTTATAAATGGTTTCATGAGAAACTTGCATGTATTTACGTCTTGAATATTCAACCTTAAGCCAGCCTGATATTTGCTCTGGAGACCATTTTAATTGTAGTTTCTCAATAACTATTTGTCTTAGTGCGGGGTTAATCTCCAGAGCGCCAAGTTTGGGCCGTTTTGCCATTCGTCTTGCACGTCTATCGGCATCTATCGCTTTGTAATAACGCCGACCTCTATTTCTAGCAACCTCCCTAGAAATGGTTGACGGTGAGCGTTTTAATAACCTAGCTATCGCTCTGATGCTCATTTTAGCTGACAATGCCACACGGATCTCTTCGCGCTCTTCACTTGTAAGATGAGTAATATTCCTAGTTCTTTGTCGAGGCTTAATACCACCTGTTTCTCGGAGAACGGTAAATACAGAACCTGGTTGAGCTTCAATTACTCGTCCGATATCGCTGAAACCAGCACCTTGTTTCCATAAATCAAAAACTAAATCTCTTTCCTCTTGAGTAAATGTGCGCTTCATTCGTTTCATCAAATGCTCTCCTGCAAATCAGTATTTTAGTATAACTGTTGCGYTGTTCACTTGAATCTACAGCGGCCTTTTTTAAGATCTCGACTTCCTCCTTCAGGCGTTTATTTTCCTGGCGGAGCGTGGCCATATCACTCTGCTCTTCTTTACGTGGCCTACCTAGCTTATTTGGAAACGCATCATCACCTTTATCCTCAAGCTGTTCTTTCCATTTATACAACTGATTACGACGAATGCCTAATTCCATTGCTAGTTGAGCAGGCGATGTATCAGAGCCGGTCATCAACCTAACGGCTTCAATCTTGAATTCTTTGGTGTATGTTTTGTACGGCTTTCTTTTATCTGTCATTGGATACTCCTTAAGCGATATTGTCGCTTATTTAAAGTGTCCGTTAAACTAGGGGAGCCTCATAGCGTCCCCTTTTAGTTCCCCTTTTAGTTCCCCTTTTAGTTCCCTTTTAGTTCCCTTTTAGTTCCCTTTTAGTTCCGACTCCGTAAGTGTCGGATTGCCATTTAGGTATAAACTATGTAGGCTTCTACTCATATGGAAAGAGAAATTACTCCCCACCACTAACCTCTAGTAAATGAGAAGGTAGAGAATAAATTGGTCGATTTCACAGCACTAATTGGCGGTCAACCGCCACAAGATGAAACTCCACGTGCCGTGTTTATGCGGTTAACACGGCATCCACAGTTTCAATTTCCACGAGATATTCAAACAGAGGTTTGGAACGCTTGGGACGCTGTTTCTGACCGACGTGACAACGTTATTAAATTGAATGTCGGAAGTGGGAAAATGGTCGTTGGTCTGGTTATTCTACAAACAGCGCTTAACCGTGGACAGGAACCTGCAGTTTTCGTATGTCCCAACAATCAGCTGCTAGAACAAGTTATTGCCGAAGCTGCACACCTTGGTCTTTCTGTAACTCGCGACCCAAGAGATGCTGCAGCTCGAGCAGGGGAGGCTATTCTTGTAATAAATATACAAACGTTATTCAATGGTCGTTCGAAATTCGGAGTTGGAGAAAATAGAATTCCGATTGGAACAATAATTATTGACGATGCTCATGCGTGTATCGCAGCAGTGCAAGAGCAGTTTAGAATTACAATCCCAAATACAAATACAGCTTATGCAGAAATCTTGGCAATCTTTCGGGATGACCTGTATGGACAGAGCCCATCACGTCTCCTGAGTATTGAAGATGGTGATCCGCAAGCAGCAGTTGAGGTACCATTTTGGAATTGGCAAAGGCAACATGATAGAGTGCTACAGATTTTACATGCTAATCGTGAAGATGATGATCTTAAATGGAATTTCCCACTTTTGCAAGATGAACTCGCAGTTTGTCGTTGTGTTATTACTGGTAACAAATTAGAGATTGAACCACAATTTCCACCAACAGATATTATTAGAGCCTTTGACGATGCGTCACATCGCATATATATGACAGCGACGCTTGCAGATGACAGTGTCTTGGTGACCCATTTTGGTGCTGATGCAAATGAACTAGCTGCACCAATAGTTCCAACTTCCCCCCAAATCATGGGTGAGCGGATGATACTTATGCCGCAAGATATAAACCCAGACATCAATATGGAAATGATGAAGGATATGCTTCTCTCCCTTGCTGAAGAGCATAATGTTGTAGTGATTATTCCTGGCGGAAAAGATAGAGAGTTTTGGGAACCATATGCAACTGCAATGCCTTTAGGCGATGACGTTGCTAGTGTTGTCGAGCAGCTTCGAAATGGCCACGTTGGTTTAGTTGTATTTTCAAATCGATACGATGGAATTGATTTACCAGGGAATGCTTGCAGAGTATTAGCGATCTTYGGTTTGCCCGAAGTATCCTCACTTATAGATGCTCAAAATTGCAATGCATTGTCTGAAGCTCAACCGATGCTGCGTCGTCAAATCGAGCGTATAGAGCAAGGTATGGGGCGCGGAGTTCGGTCTAACAATGATTATTGTGTAGTGCTTTTAGGTGGAGCGGATCTTACTAGGCGGATAAAATCACCCGATGGCCGCAGCCTACTTACACCTCCAACTCGTGCCCAAATGGATGTTGCAACACAGCTAGCTGGCCAACTTGTTGACGCGGATATACCTGAAATCCGTGCCGTAATTGATAGTGCTCTTGCAAGAGATCAAGGCTGGGTGAATGCTATTCGGACTGCTGCAGCAAATGCACAGCCTGAGAACGATTTACATCTTGAGCCTTTGTCTGTGGCAATGCGTCAAGCATTTGATGAAAGGCGAAATAATAACAACCCAACTGCGGCGCGCATTCTTCAAGAAGAAACGAATGCTCAGACTGATCCAAAATTAAAGGCTTGGTTGGACATCCGACGTGCAGAGGCTATCAATGTGGATAATGAAGAAGATGCGCAACGACTTGTTGCTGCAGCGCGGAGAAGGAACCGGTCACTTATTGCTCCAATTGCTGGACGTGATTATTTACGGCTTGAACCCGCTACACAAACACAAGCAGAAACTCTTCAAGCTTATCATATTGGGCGTTTTATTGATCCTACATCAAGGATTCTTGATGCAAAAAGTATTTGCGATGACTTGATCTTTGATAAGAGTAGGACACGACAATTTGAAACTGCGTTTAAGTCGCTTGGACTAATGATCGGAGCAAAATCGCAAATGCCAGAAAGTGAGATAGGTGAAGGGCCAGATAATATGTGGGCATGGAAACTTCCAAATTCTTACTTCGTTATTGAAGCTAAAAGTGGGACTACATCAAATAATGGTATATCCCGTAACGATATGGGACAAATGGATCAGTCTCTTAGATGGTTTGCTTCTACATATATTGGTCAAGCTTCGCCAATAGCTATAATGATACACAAACATAGAAATATGGGAGAGCATGCTGTTCCAATTCCTAATATGCGGGTGATGTGCGAAGCTGAACTGAATACTTTAAAAGTAGCTTTCCAAGAATTATGCAAGTCGCTCGGACAAGATGGTGCAATCAATAATATTGAAACAATTTCAACTCTATTGAGAACTCACAATTTCACCCCAGACAGGTTTGTTAATGTTTATACAAACCTGATTTAGCAGACTAAAGAAATCGGCCTAGAAAATTATTTTTTAAAAGAGGCTGTTTATCTAACATGGAGAATTAGAACGCATAATAAAAGTTAATAAATAAATCAGATCAACTTATTAAAAAGGCTATTAAGGAGTTTTAAATTGGATGTTTGGCGTTACTTAGATCTTGCAAAACTAGTTTCTCTTTTAGATACTAAATCTTTGTTTTTTGCGAGGATGGACATATTTCTTGATCCTTTTGAGGGAGCCACACCAAAAGGGGTAATTAATACTTTAACTGAGAGATCTCTAGACTCTGGAATTCCATCAAGCTTATATATAGCCCAGCATGAAGGGATGAGTGAAGATTTTAGAAAATATACTTTTGTTAGTTGTTGGCATCAATCAGAGTTTGAATCAGAAGCCATGTGGCAGTTATATTCTGATAAACATAAAGGCATCGCTATAGTTACTTCTCGTGAAAAATTATCTAACGTGCTACCTGAAAATATAGAGATAGACAGTGTGAAATATGTGGATTTTAATGCGGATAAAGTTGAGTTGACTGCATTGCATTTTTATAAAAGGTCAGCGTTTGAATATGAGAAAGAATTAAGAGCTGTAGTTATCGATAGAAACAACTCTAATTCCGGTATTATAGTTAATGCGGAACCAAATGAGTATATTGAAAAAATCATTGTATCTCCAATGGCACAGCCATGGTTTGTGGATGTAGTTAAATCAATTTGTACTAAATATGGATGTACTTTTGAAGTTGAAGAGTCGAGTTTATCAATTACGCCAAGTTATTCTTTTGAGGAGTATTCGTATATAAATGACTCCTAATGAGGCCTTGAGCATTATACAAAATGACCGATTTTGACACTGAGTAGACTATCAGATTTAATCAAAGGTGTTAAGTTAACGCTGAGCTACTGTAAATAATATCGATCCTTCTTGTCTGCAAGCGTACAGTTATTGACAGAACTCGAACTCCAAGTTAAAGGTTCTTAATACTGGTTGCTTTGTATCTCCCCTACTTCTATATCTGTATTCACTTTATTCCAGTAAATATATTGAATATAGGTTTATCCGCTCTAGGAGTATTGATATGCTTACCAGTCTGAATTATCGGCAACGAATCGAACTTGCTCTAGAATAGACCGAGTGATGAATCGTCTTGGTGGGTGGTACAGGGATCGAACCTGTGACCCTCGCCTTGTAAGGGCGATGCTCTCCCAGCTGAGCTAACCACCCCAAGAGAAGGCGAGATAATATAGAGGCGAGCGGGATAAAGCAAGATTTTATTTATATGCGTTCTAATCTAAATCGAATCGGGCTCAAATGTTGATTTCGCGATGACAGTATGTGTTTTTTAATTCAAAATTTTAAATGTAATCAAGGTTCTTCATTTGTCGCAAAATCCAAGTCTGTTTTTCGCGTAATTTTTGATTCGGATCATCAACTTTGAATATGGCTGGATTAGGTAAACTTCCGGCTAATAATGCTGCTTGATAATGCGATAAGTTTTTAGCTGGRATATTGAAAAAGTGCTGGCTTGCTGCTTCAGCGCCGTAGATGTGATCGCCAAACTCAGCGATRTTGACGTAGACTAATAAAATGCGTTCTTTTGACCAGAAAATTTCAATCAATAGCGTGAACCAGACTTCAAAGCCTTTGCGCCAGAAACTGCGTGAAGGCGTAAGGAAAAGGTTCTTGGCAACTTGTTGACTGATRGTGCTGGCACCGCGTAATTTTCCGCCCGATGTTCGCGTTGTTACGGCTGACCAGATGGATTTAAARTCAAAGCCAATGTGCTGATAAAAYAACTGATCTTCGGCGGCAATCACGGCATGAAAGATATGCGGTGAAAGGCTATCAACACTTTGCCATTGCTGTTGTATTTGGATAAAGCCTTTATCCAGTTGCACATCTTCAATATGTTTTTGCAGCATAAAAGCGGATGTTGGAATMGGGACAAACCGCARTAAAATAACGATGAYAATTGARCCAGCAATRAAGATCAGTAAGGCRAGGAGTAGCCATCGTTTTAKTTTTTGCAGGCGTGGATTTGTTTTGTTTTTTGTCATATCTATCAATTATTGTAATGCAAATAGTCTTAAATTAGGTATGATGCTATTTTTTAATCATATATARATAATAATGGTTCAGACGTCACTSACMGAGTTCAATCAAAAYYTWCTMASCTTCTTRGATRGYTCGCCRACRCCATTTCATGCTGTTTCAASCATGACTGCTCAGTTAGAAGCGGGTGGCTTTAAACGTTTGGATGAATTRGATGCGTGGGGGACATTATCGKCAGGTCGATATTATGTGACACGTAATGATTCGTCGCTTATTGCTTTTACGCTTCCTGAAACAGCGTTAGCTGAATYGGGTTTTCATATGATGGGCGCGCATACCGAYAGCCCSTGTTTAAAAGTGAAACCTAAGCCTGAAAAAGTGAAACATACCTTAATGCARCTGGGTGTTGAAGTATATGGTGGTGTRTTGCTTAACCCTTGGTTTGATCGYGATTTATCGATGGCGGGRCGRGTGAGTTATGTTGATTCAACACAAAAAATTAAACATGTKCTGATTGATTTTAATAAAGCYATTGCGAGCATTCCTAGCCTTGCCATTCATTTGGATCGAGAAGCGAATAAAAATCGTACGGTKAATGCACAAAAACACTTGCCMCCTATTGTGATGCARMTTGCAGCGGCAGATAAGRTYGATTTTCGTGAGCTATTATTACAACAAGTTCAATTGCAACATYCCRYGYTAGATATYGATAAAGTATTGGATTATGAGATAAGTTTATATGACACTCAGCCYGCTGCGCTKACAGGTTTAAATGATGATTTTATCAGTAGTGCGCGCTTAGATAATTTGCTGAGTTGTTATGTCGGTTTAACATCGCTATTGAAGAGTGGCGAGTCTCAAGCGAGCTTATTAGTGTGTAGCGATCATGAGGAAGTGGGCAGTGTTTCAACATCTGGTGCACAAGGTTCATTTCTAGAATCGGTATTATCACGCTTATGTCCTGAGCCGGAGTCTTATCATCGTATGATTCAACGCTCAATAATGATTTCTGCTGATAATGCCCATGCGGTGCACCCCAATTACACCGATAAACATGATGCGGAGCATGGCCCGTTATTAAATCATGGGCCGGTGATTAAAACGAATGCGAACCAGCGTTATGCGACYAAYAGTGAAACCAGTGCGTATTTCCGYCAATTGTGYGRRCAAGTTGATGTGCCAGTGCAAGATTTTGTAGTGCGAACTGATATGGGTTGTGGCAGCACGATTGGCCCGATCACTGCCAGCACCTTAGGTGTGAAAACATTAGATATTGGTGTGCCCACCTTTGCGATGCACTCGATCAGAGAGTTGGCAGGCAGCCGYGATGCACATATGCTGAATAAAGTATTAACTCAATTTTTTAAATAATTTTTAGATAAAGGAACACTCAGATGGCTGAAACAGTAGATGAACTAACAGTAGAATATATGGAAGGCGACGAAATGACAGTGAAGGAGCTGGATAAAGTCGTTTTAACAAAAGGTGCATGGGCAACATTGATTTATCGTTACCAAGATTTAGACCGTAAAACCGGTGACTTTGGTGCCGATARATACACTATTCGTCGTTATCAAAAACGTAACGGTGAATATAGCCAACGTTCAAAATTTAATATTTCAAGCAAAGACCAAGCAACTAAAATCATTGCAGCACTTAGCAAGTGGGTTGATGAATAAGTCTTTAATAACMAATATYGTCTCGGCTGGCCTTGTTGTAACAGGGCTAGCACTTGAYACKCCTTTTCGTGAGCCTGTTTTAACAACAGGTTTATTTGCTTTGGCGGGCGGCATCACCAATTGGATAGCGATTCATATGCTATTTGAAAAGGTGCCTGGCTTATATGGTTCAGGTGTKATWACCGCGCGTTTTGAAGATTTTAAAATAGGCATTCAAGATCTGGTGATGAATCAGTTCTTTAGCCAAGAAAATCTAGACCGTTTTGTTGCTGAAATGGTGACGGATACRGCAGATCAYCMTTTAGATTTTCATGATGTTATTAACGAYACYGATATGACGCCTGCATTTAATAGTTTAGTTGAAGCTATTATGGAATCGTCTTTTGGCAGTATGYTAGGYATGTTYGGTGGMRTCAGTGCGTTAGATCCACTKAAAGARCCTTTTTCAAATAAAATGAAGAAGGCTATTAATGAAATGACACACAGTGATTCATTTCAAACCAGTGTGCGTGAAAAGTTAAAAAGTACGCCRGTTAATGCCGATATTCATCATCAAATTGAACATGTAGTYGAATCTCGYTTAGAAGAAYTGACSCCTCAAATGGTKAAAGAYATTATTCAGGCTATGATCCGYCAACATTTAGGTTGGTTRGTGGTGTGGGGYGGTGTCTTTGGTGGCGTGATTGGTTTAGTGGCAAGTCAGCTACCSTTATTTTTGAMSTTTATTTAGATTAAGWAAWATGAATKCTGATTGGAGATATCCCCGTTTCTTGCGACGACTCCAAGCMGTWRTGATTGAYAGYATTATTYTKGTTAGYCTGSTGATGRGCAGTTTAATTATAGCGKCYTCTTTTGGTRTTACAGGTCGTGATGCAGYTATYCTCATYGYSRTAATGACGSTRTTRTGGGAGCCATTATGTRTTTCCATAACGGGCGGMACGATTGGCCATCAYCTGATTGGATTAAGGGTTGTAAATCGTTCAAACGGTAAAAATCTTAATCTATTTGCTTCAATGATTCGATTTATTGTTAAATTTTTGCTGGGTAATGTATCGATTGCATTTGTTTTTATTACTCAATATCACCAAGCGATTCATGATGGTTTAGCAAGATCTGTTGTGTTGGTCAAACACCCTGAGACAAAGCCGAATTATGAATGCTTACCGGCACGACAGCTTGAGTCTTCAAATTATAGCTATCCACCGGTATGGCGTAGAAGTAGTATGATTGTGCTTTACAATATAGCACTCATTCTTTTGATTGGGACGGCTACGGGGCTTTTATTGCCAGCGGAGTGTTTGGTATACGGTAGCTGTACCGTGGAGCAAAATGCAATGTTGACAGCATGGCAGTTATTATGGATGGTAGCTGTTGTAGCAATCATTGTTTTATGCTGGAAAGGCCGTTTATTCGGCTGCCGTCGTAAAGCTATAAAAGGGGATAATGATGAGCATTAAAAATACGATTTTGGCCATTTTTGTACTGTGTGTCTTTTCAATGAATGTGTATGCCGAGAGTGAGAAAGAYGTACAAATCCACGCCATGCTGACCGAAATGGATAAAGCGATAGCGAATAAAGACGCCGATACGGTTGCCCAATATTTAGATGACAATATACATATTATTTTGAAAGTCACGGCAGGCGACAAAGAACAACTTTTTCAATTTAATAAAACGGATTATCTAAAAAAATTGCAAGAAGGCTGGGAGGTAACAGAGGAATATACTTACACGCGTGACAAAGTGGCGATTGAGTATATTGGTAAGGGCAATAAAGCTGTTGTCACGGCCTCAGTATATGAATTATCTGTGGTAGCAGGTCGACCTATGGCTGCATTATCACACGAAAAAGCATTAATTGAGTTTAGAGACACCGGCCCAATAATGATGACCCTCACGGCAAAGACGGATGTGAGAATGTAAGTTAGATGTTGGCGGAGCGTAGTTTTGAATTGTGCTGTTCTATATTGAGTTCTATTTTCATCAGCTATGAACAGTATTACTTTATTAGAGAGTACATTATCTTACAATGCTATCTAATTGATTAATAATACTATATGATATAAAGAAATTTTATAAAATGCCGATAAATTCATTATGAACACTATCAACGATCGACGACATGCACGGATAAAGCACACAGCCAGTATTAAAGTGCTTACGCATCCAGAGAAAAGCTATGTTTTAGAAATGCGTGATTTTTCTGATAGTGGCTTGTATTTACAAGCGCCTGAAAACCTTGTGAAAGTAGGTGACACAGTTGAAGTGCAAACATTAGAAATGGATGATGCGCCTGTACTTGTAGCTAAAGTCATCCGAATAATAAAAGGTAAAGGTTTTGCGGTTGAATTTGATGACTTTTAAACGATTATACAATGGGTGATAGCTGCCCTTTATGTCATAGCAATAGTTCGAAATTCCACAAAAATGAACAGCAATATCACCAATGTGTATCGTGCATGGCGATATTTATGGATGCGGAATATCATCTTGATCAACAGCAAGAAAAAACACGTTATTTAGAGCACAATAATGATGTTGAAGATGAAGGCTACCAACAGTTTGTCTCGCCTATAACATCCTCCGTGTTACAGAATCATACATCTGACCAACAAGGTTTAGATTTTGGTGCGGGGACAGGGCCTGTCATTGCTAAAGTGTTAGCAGATAACGGTTTTAAACTTGATTTGTATGATCCTTTTTTTCACCATAACCCAGCGGTATTGACTCGGCAATATGACTATATTGTGTGTTGTGAGGTAATGGAGCACTTTTATAATCCAGATAAAGAGTTCGCCTTACTTAAACGACTTTTAAAGCCAAACGGTCGATTATATTGTATGACCGATTTGTATTATGAGGAAATTGATTTCCCTAATTGGTATTATCAAAAAGATAATACACATGTCTTCTTTTATCACCGAAATACACTAAGTCATATTAAACAGCATTACGGTTTTTCAGATTTAACCATCGATGGGCGACTTGTTGTATTAATAGCCTGAAAATTGGTCTTTTATTTGTGTATATTCACGGGTAGGAAGGGAAATTGTGACTAGAACACGCTCAGAAAATTGCTGGTCAATAATCTTCCCCTGACATTGTTTAAGTTGATATTCTAATAGCTGTAATTGGCTATATTCGATATCTAAAATGAGTTCCGACATCTGAACCCAAGGCGATAGCGTTGCACTTTCGATAGCGAGTTTAGCTGCGGTACCGTAAGCACGAGCAAGCCCACCTGTGCCTAGTTTAATGCCACCAAAGTAGCGAATAACACCTGCAACTGCATTGATAATATTGTTACCTTCTAGCGGAGCTAAAATTGGACGGCCTGCGGTGCCAGAGGGTTCGCCAGCATCATTACACCGTTCGTTAATAAAACCATCTTCTTGTCTTATTCGCCATGCAAAAGCCAGATGATTGGCATTAGGATGTTGTGTGGCTAAAAGTCGAAGTTGTTGCATGGCTTCACGTTCATTATCGCAGGGCATAATGGCGCCAATGAACTGAGATTTTTTAATTTCATAGTCGGCGTGCGATGGATGCAAAACGATCTGTTTATTGTCAGAGTTGGACATGGCATAAAGTATAACTGAGAAATTGACTTTATTAGTCAGGAAATAGTATATTAGGGTTTAATTAATTANTARKTWGGNTACAGAWCATGACACTATTRAATRCGTTTACAAAAGYACTRYTAYTYTCATTRTTYGTYTTTTYRRTAGGGTGTTMTGCYGAGGCTTNNNCMYCATTAGCWGAGATCAGYCCRCACCAAGCGGCAGTAATCGTTAAAAGTAACAATGCGGTCATTATCGAYGTGCGAACACAAGAAGAATGGGATGCCRGACATATTCCTAATGCAATTCATATACCTTTAAGTGAAGTTAAAGGCCGATYAGATGAATTTAAGGCATTTGATGGCCTGCAGATTGTAATGCAATGCCGTAGTGGTAGACGCTCGATCGTAGCCGGTGAAATTTTATTGTCAGCAGGCTATGGCGATGTATCAAATCTTACTGGTGGCATTTTGGCTTGGGGAGAAGCAGAGCTACCCGTAGAACCATAACTGTAGGGGAACACATTTTTAAACGATATGGACGTGGCTAACATGAGAAGTTGAAAAAGCATTGGAAAAGCACTATCAACATAGCTAAATTCAATTGAAATGGCGTCGGGTAACTTAAGCGTTGCTGCCGCCATTTTTTAATACATAAGTTGGACTGGGAATAAGTACAGTCATCCACAGTTTAGAATAATTAACATCTTCCTTAATCACCGCCTCTGGTATGATATAGGCTTTTAAACTCCGTATATTTAAATCATGGCCAACGATAGTTTCTCCTCGCTTTCTCTTCCGGAAGCACAATTATTAAATTTAGTCTCTTTAGGCTATAAAAAAATGACGCCGATTCAGGCGCAAAGCTTACCTCAAATTTTAAAAGGTAAAGATATCATCGCGCAGGCGAAAACGGGTAGTGGTAAAACAGCCGCATTTGGAATCGGTTTGTTAAACGGCATTAATCCGCGTTTCTTTGGCGTACAAGCTTTGGTGATTTGTCCCACCCGTGAATTAGCCGATCAAGTCGGTAAAGAAATTCGACGTTTGGCGCGCTTCACCCAGAATATTAAATTGGTTCTGCTGTGTGGTGGCAAGCCATTAGGTCCTCAAATTGGTTCTTTAGAACATGGTGCTCACATTGTGGTGGGAACACCGGGACGTTTGAAAGACCATTTAATGAAAGGTACATTGAAGCTAGATGATTTAAAAACCTTAGTGCTTGATGAAGCAGATCGTATGTTAGACATGGGCTTTGCAGATGTGATGAAAGAAATTATTTCATAYACACCTAAAAAACGCCAAACACTGTTGTTTTCAGCTACTTACCCMGATTCWATTGARAARGTTAGTCGTTCATTTCAGCGYGAYCCTGTGCGGATWACRGTGGATGCTAAACAYTCTGAAAACGTAATTGAGCAGCTATTTTATGAAGTTAAAAAGCATGAACGTAACACCACGTTATTAGCGTTGTTTGAGCATTATCAGCCTAGCAATGCAGTGGTGTTTTGCCATACCAAAATACAATGTGATGAAGTYGCTGAGTATTTGCGTGARCACCGYATTSAGGCSYTGGCCATTCATGGYGATTTAGATCAACGTGAACGTGATCAAGTGTTAGTTCRGTTTTCAAATAATAGYTGTACYGTWTTRGTGGCAACRGATGTGGCGGCACGAGGCTTGGACATTAAATCGTTACAGGCTGTTATTAATTATGAATTGCCACGCGACCCTGAAATMTATACYCATCGAATTGGTCGTACAGGCCGTGCGGGTGAGAARGGTATKGCACTGAGCATCTTTACCCAATCTGAAGTGGTRCGSGTTAATGCGATTGCTGATTATCAGAARAAMCCAAGTATTAGYGATGTRTTGCAATCACTTGATCGCGATCCTGGYTATAGCTTRCARGCYGAAATGGTGACRATACAGTTRGATGCAGGCCGTAAGAGTAAAATGCGACCGGGTGATATTTTAGGTGCATTAACAGGTGAAGCGGGTTTGGTAGGCTCACAAATTGGCAAAATCGATATTTTTGATATGTCGAGTTATGTTGCKATTGAGCGTACTGCATTGCGACAAGCAATGAATTATYTGGCGCAAGGTAAGATTAAAGGGCGCACCGTTCGAGCCCGAAAAATTGGTTAAARARTATTAATTAAAARTAKTMATTATTGGAGTAGCTTGAACTTGGCAGTAACAGATTATTCAGTAGGRCAGCGTTGGGTTAGTAACGGTGAAGCGGATTTAGGTYTAGGSCTRGTAAARGAARTAAATGGTCGACAGATTGCAGTGYTGTTTCCTGCTTCAGGCGAACAACGGATCTATGCTGCAGATAATGCACCATTAAGCCGAGTGCATTACCCYGAAGGCGATCGCGTATCGACCAATGAYGATCTKTATTTTACGATTACGGCACGYCATGAGCTTAATAACTGTTTTATTTATCAGGGTACGGATGAYGAWGGCAATGAGATCAGTATTCATGAAATGGATCTCAAYAGTTTTGTACAGTTTAGTCAGCCACAAGATCGTTTGTTTGCCGGTCAAATTGATAAAAATAGCCARTTTGAATTACGCATTGAAGCCTTAGCTCACCAGCATGAATTGCAACAGTCATCTGTGTATGGCTTGATGGGCGCGCGCGTTCAATTATTGCCACATCAAATATATATAGCGCATCAAGTATCACAACGGCATGCACCGCGTGTGTTATTAGCCGATGAAGTAGGTCTGGGTAAGACGATTGAAGCCGGTYTGATTATYCATCAACARCTTATTACTGAACARGCWAAACGGGTATTGATTGTYGTWCCAGATAGYYTWGTTCATCAATGGTTGGTGGAAATGTTACGCCGYTTTAATTTGCAATTTACCATTATGGATGAGGAGCGACATCAAGCKCTKGTTGAGTCTGAAGAAGGTAATCCTTTTGAMAGTGCACAACTGGTATTGTGTCATTTGTCGTTGCTCACCACGCATCAAGAGATTTATGATGATGCCATTATGGCTGATTGGGATCTGATGGTTGTTGATGAAGCCCATCATTTGCAGTGGAATGAACAGCAAGCGAGTGCTGAATATCGTGCGATTGAAGATTTAGCACGTCAAGTAAGAGGATTATTATTACTGACGGCCACACCAGAACAATTAGGCATAGAAAGTCACTTTGCTAGATTACGACTGCTTGACCCTGATCGTTTTCATAATTTAGCTAAATTTCGCCAGCAAGAAGATGCCTATCAAGCTGTAAGCGAACTTTCTAGCTTTCTGTTATCAGATAATGCACAAGCACAGTTGTCTTCSAATCAAAGCTCCATTGAACATTATTTAGGGAAAGACAGCTATTTAGAGCTTGTACAATCTGATGACTTTGAAAGCAGCAAGAATAAAGCAATAAGTGCYTTATTAGATCGCCATGGCACAGGCCGAATCTTGTTTAGAAATACGCGTGACGCGGTAGAGGGCTTTCCAGAACGGATAGTACACGGTTATGCGCTTGTAGCACCTAAGCAGTATTTAGAAACGGTTCAAGATGCCGGACAATTAGCGGCATTGCAGCCAGAACAATYACTGGGTGATGATTGGTTAGCACGTGATAGTCGCGTTGCATGGCTATCGGGTTTCTTGGCTGAACATAAATTAGATAAAGTACTTGTTATTTGTGCYCAAGCCCAGACRGCACAAGCATTAGAGCTTCATCTTCGAATAAATCAGGGTTTACGTACWTCGGTTTTTCATGAAGGCTTAAGTCTTATTAATCGTGATCGSGCGGCAGCTTATTTTTCAGATGARGAAGAAGGCGCTCAAGTGATGATYTGTTCTGAAATTGGCAGTGAAGGACGTAACTTTCAATTTTCACATCATTTAGTCTTATTTGATTTGCCGCTTAATCCTGACTTATTGGAGCAACGCATAGGACGTTTAGATCGTATTGGTCAAAATCATAATGTACAAATACACATTCCTTATTATGAGCATACCGCACAGCATGTTTTATTAGATTGGTATCATGAGGGYATGAATGCACTTGAACGTGTTTTCCCAGCAGGGAGTACGATTCAACGGGCTTTAAAAATTGAGCTGACGGAATGTTTGTCTAACCCCTCAAATAGTGAAAAAATAAAACAGTTAATCGATAAGACACAACAACTTACTGATACAACATTGAAATCACTTCAACAAGGTAGAAACCGCTTGTTAGAATTGAATTCATGTAATAAAGCCRTTGCYGAAGAGCTGGTTGGCGACCTTGAAGAAATGGGCCGAGCAACTGAATTAAGCCADTTTATGGATAAAGTATTTGATGAATATGGTGTBGARCAACAGCTCCATAGTGCDGATAGTATTATTATTTCACCGAGTGATCATATGTTRCATCATCACTTTCCTAGCTTACCHGAGGAAGGCGTTACCGCGACCTATCAACGCCATCGGGCTTTAGTGCGTGAAGATATGGCCTTTTTAAGCTGGGAACACCCAATGGTCAGTGGCAGYTTRGAYATGCTTATTAATAGTGATTTTGGTAATAGTGCATTTTGCACACTTGAAACYAARCAGTTACCGGCAGGAACCTTATTGCTGGAAGCTATATTCACTTTAACCTGCTCAGCACCGAAATCATTACAAATAAACCGCTATCTTAACCACTCTTATTTACGGGTAGTGGTTGATGAGACGGGACGTGATTTTCAAGAAACGCTTACAGAGCGTGTTTTTAATTCRCTAGTGGGACGAATTCCAAAAGTAACCAAACAGGAATTGGTMAAACAGGCTAGAAATAGAATCAATGTACTTATCAATGAAGCGCAGCAGATAACATTGAAACAACAGCCTRATATTATTGAACAAGCKATMGATAATATGAAAAAAACCTTGCARCCTGAGCACGATAGATTGATTGCCTTAGCCGAGGTTAATAATATGATTCGACCAGAAGAAATCAGTTATGCTAAACATTTACAGCAAACAATYATTGATAATTTACAGACTGCAAAATTAAGCTTAAATGCTATTAGRGTGGCAATTGTAACGGAACCTTAGCGTGATAATTTATGTCATAGTCGATTCTGTTGGGGGAGAAATAATGTGTTAAATCGTATTGCGTTGCCAATCTTAATTATAGCCATTGCTATAGCAGGCTTTTATGGCATGATGCAGTCTAAGCAAGAAAAGCCCAAGTTGCAGAAAGCTGAAAAAATCTGGCAGGTGCATACTGTTCCTATTGTTTTTCAAGATATTTCGCCAGAAATAACACTCTATGGCCGTGTTGAAACACCCCGAAAGGCAACGCTAAAAGCGGCAGTAGTGGCCGATGTTAAAAARGCCTCTGTTTTAGAGGGYACKCTTGTTGAATCTGAACAAATATTAGTCTTGTTAGATGATACTGACCTACAAATAATGTTAAGTCAGCGGCGTGCAGAGCGCGCAGAAATTGATGCCTTAATTAGCAGTGAAAGAATACGTTTTAAACGTGACAGAAGTCTGCTCAACAATGAAATGAAACTGTTGGAATTGGCCGAAAATGCAGTTGTGAGAATGCAAAAACTAATCAAAACTAATTTAGCTTCTAAAGCTAATTTAGATGATTCMTTGGGTGAYAAACAACGCCAARCRTTAACAGTCGAACGTTTAAAATATGATATTAATGAGCATCCAGCACGTTTAGCGGGTCTTGTTGCRAGACAAGCACGGGCTAAAGCCTTGTTTAATCAAGCTGAGGTGGATTTAAGTCGATCGATTATTAARGCCCCGTTYAGTGGRCGTATTGCAAARTTAGAGATMGCYGTSGGTGATAGGGTGCGWGTAGGCGATCCCTTATTGATGCTTTATGATTTGGCYAATTTRGAAGTTCGGGCACAAATTCCTGGTCGKTATATTRGCGCGGTTCGYAAGCAACTGGAAMAAGGGRWRRYRCCSARTGCKACKGCTATTTTRGATGGYGARTTAGTAYYATTTGAACTGSTRCGRTTATCRGGTGAAATTCGTCAAGATAGYGGGGGTGTTGATGGACTTTTTCGGTTAACAGATCGAATGAACGCTATGGCATTAGGTACCTTTGTAGAATTAAAACTTAAGTTAGTTCAACAATCTTCAGTAGCAGCCATTCCCTTTGATGCTTTGTATGAATTGGATCGCGTATACCGTTTGAATGAGGGCTTTTTAGAAATGGTCCAGATAAAACGTATTGGTGAATATCAACTACAAAGCGGAGAAAAACAGCTGTTAATTCGCAGTGAACAGCTTGCAGAATCGGATATTATTATAAGAACTCAATTACCCAATGCAATTTCAGGGCTTAGAGCCGAAGCTGTTCAGGAATAATTAAATGAATAATCGTGATGTCATTGGCTTGTTTGCTCAGCATAAAGTTGCAGCAAACCTATTGATGATAATAATGCTGATTGCAGGTGGATTTTCTTTAAGTAAGCTGAACACCNNSAAKTTKYMSMTWCYTTNWSMTKARRTRMANMKYRCGGWKCARGWTGARKRKCGWKKTNKYGARKRMSSAANATMKWGAAGAATCAATCACCACTCGACTTGAACAAGAGTTTAAAAGCATCAATTTTATAGACAAAATAACATCGACATCTTCTTATGGCATGTCGTTTGTAATGCTAGAGTTTGAAGAAAATACCGATATGGGACCCGCACTTGATCAAGTAAAAGAACAGGTTGCGCAATTACGAAATCTTCCTGGTGATGCTGAAATTCCGGAAGTGAGTTTATTGACGATATATGACCCGGTTGCGCGCATGTTAATTACGACCAAGGGTGAATTGTCTGAATTAAGGTCATTAAGTCATAAAATTGAGCAAGATTTATTAGATGCAGGGATTTCACGCGTTACTATTTCTGGTTTGCCAGAAGAAGAAATAGCCATCCAAGTGAGCACTCGCCAATTGGAATCATTAGGCCTAAGCCTTGCTCAATTGAGCCAAAGAATTGGTGATTTAAGTAGAGATTTGCCTGCAGGTGAAATTGGCAATGCGAGCACGGCAAGACAGCTCCGTGGATTAGGTCAGCGACGCGATACCTATGCCTTCTCCGGATTATCCATTAAAAGTGATTATTCGGGCGGATTGATAGCATTAGAAGATGTAGCAAAGATTGAACGTAGATCTATGCGTAAGCAAGTGAGTATTTTTTATCAAGGCCAACCAGCAGTAGAGATTCAATTACAACGCACTGAAAGTGCAGATTCACTTGAATCTGCCGAGATATTGCAGAATTGGTTAGATCAGAATGAGCCTGATCTTCCTCACGGTGTTTCGGTAAAAGTGTATGACGAGAGCTGGAAATATATTAAAGAGCGAATGAACCTATTGGTACGAAACGGTTTAGGCGGCTTATTATTAGTTGTTGGTATATTATTTTTGTTTTTGCATGGACGTGTAGCAATTTGGGTAGCTGTCGGCATCCCCGTTTCATTTATGGCAACCTTAGCCATTATGTATATGTTGGGGGGCTCGATTAATATGATTAGCCTTTTTGCCCTTATTATGGCTCTGGGGATTATTGTGGATGATGCTATTGTAGTGGGCGAAGATGCCTTGTCTCACTATCAAAACGGCGAAGATTCCTTGCAAGCAGCCGAAGGAGGAGCCAGAAGAATGTTGGCGCCTGTTACCGCGTCATCACTGACTACGATTGCAGCATTCCTGCCTTTAATGCTCATTGGCGGCACCATGGGTAATATTTTATTTGATATTCCTTTCGTTATTATATGTGTGATTATTGCATCATTAATTGAAAGTTTTTTAGTTTTACCCGGCCATTTACGCCATTCATTCCACAAAATTCATCATGCTAAAGCGAGGCCTACTAGACAATGGCTAGACGATAAATTTAATTATTTTCGAGATAATACTTTTCGTCGCCTTGTTTCCTCCGCTGTTCATTATCGATGGGTAACCATAAGCATGGTTATCGCTATGCTCATTATATGTGTAGGTTTGCTAAGCAGTGGCCGATTGCCTTTTACTTTTTTCCCCTCACCAGAAGGCACAACTATTTTTGCTAATGCTCGGTTTACCGCGGGTACACCGTCTACGACTGTTGCTAAATTTTTAAGTCATCTCAATGAAGGCTTAGATAAGACGCACGATCACTTCGGTGGTGATTTAATTGAAGTCAGCGTAACACGCTTGGGTGTAGCGAGTGTAGCAGGAGGCGGGGCAGGAGGTGAATCAAGCGACCGTTTTGGCTCTATTCAACTTGAATTAATTTCCCCTGATCATCGCGATGTAAGAAATAAGCAATTTATTCAGGAATGGCGACAACATATTATTCTACCACCGGGGATTGAAACATTTACCTTGTCAGAACCGACAGCTGGACCACCTGGTCGAGATCTTGATGTGAGATTGACGGGTACGTCATCTGAATTTCTTAAATTAGCGGCGGCGGAAGTAGCAAGAGAAATGAAGGGGCTTGTGGGTGTTTCTGCTATAGAAGATGATATGCCCTATGGTCAAGAACAGCTTATTTATAAGATAAAAGGGCAAGGCGATGCACTTGGTCTAACGATAAATAGTGTTGGCCAACAGTTACGTACTGCGTTTGATGGTCAGCTAGTACAGATATTTCAAGATGGTGGTGATGAAGTAGAAGTGCGCGTTATGCTGCCAGATGAGGAGCGAAATACGCTTGCTACATTAGAAAACTTTATGGTGCGATTGCCACAAGGTGGAAGTGCGCCCTTGTCGAGTGTGGTTGAGTTTGAAACAAAACGTGGTTTTGATGTATTACGCCATAGTGATAATAGATTAGCCATTCACATTACCGCTTCAGTAGATGCTGAATTGAATAATGCGGATGAGATCATTGGATCATTAGAAAAAGAGTTTTTACCTGATTTGTCATCACGTTATGGAATTGACGTGGTATTTGAGGGGAGAGCAGAAGAACAAGGCGATACCTTAGCGGATATGAAACAAGGGCTTATGTTGGCCTTTATTTTAATTTATATAGTTCTGGCGTGGGTTTTTTCATCTTATGGTTGGCCACTCGTTGTCATGGCCGCGATACCGTTTGGTTTGATTGGTGCCTTGGCAGGGCATTATTTTATGGGAATTGATCTGACCATTTTGTCACTGTTTGGTATTTTTGGTTTATCGGGGATAGTGGTCAATGACTCGATCATCTTAGTGACCTTTTTCAAACATCAACGAGAGGCGGGAGTCGATACAACTGAGGCAATTATTAATGCAGCCACGCAACGATTAAGAGCGGTATTATTGACATCATTGACTACAATTGCTGGTTTAACACCATTATTATTTGAAACATCGGTGCAGGCACAGTTTTTAATTCCAATGGCTGTCTCGATTTCATTCGGTTTGATGTTTGCCACGGTATTAGTATTATTTGTTATACCTGCGTTATTATCAGTGCATGAAAGTATTCGTGAACGAATTTTTGGGTGAAGTATAACGATGTCGATGTCATTAAGCACAAAATTTAGTATTGGCCTTTGTTTATTGCTTTTGAGCAGTTTACAGTGGGCTAATGCAGCAACAACAGACGTTAAACATTCGGATAGCGTGACAATGAATGGCTTAATGCACGCATTATATAAACAACATCCTGCTTCTCAACTAGATCTCGTTTATCAACAGCAAGCAACAGCCAATACCAATCTTGCAAATACGTTATTTGCTGAGCCAACACGCGCATCTGTGACGCATTTCAATGATGTAATAGGCAGTAGTGATGGTTTTCAAGAGTGGGAGGCCGGTGTTGAAATGGCATTGTGGCTACCAGGACAAAAGCAGCAGCAGTTAGCATTAAGTGAGCATTTATTAGCTGAATTACCAGCTCAAAGACAACAGGTTTTGTTAGAAATATCAGCCAATATACGTAATTTGGTTTGGGATGTTGCTATTGCTAAAGTCGCTGCAGATCATGCTTATCATGCATGGCAATTAGCACAGAAATTAGAGCAACATGTAAACATTCGTGTTCAAGCCGGTGATTTAGCCGGAACCGATGGCTTGTTGGCTAAAACACATACACTTGATATGCATAGCCTTTATATGGAAGAAAATGCAAGCTTAGAGCATCATCTATATCAGTATCAATTAATAACAGGCAAACAGGCATTACCCACCCATATTGATGAGACATTATCAGATAAAAAGGCAATAGATCAAACCCATCCCATGTTGGCAATCTATGACCAAAGAATTGTTACCTTACATACCAAACAATCATTAGCTTCTTATCAAGAAGCAGCGCATCCAAATGTGTCAGTAGGTATGAAACGTGAACGAGGAGAGGGTAATGAAAGTTTTAATCACAGTTTAGGCTTGGGTGTAAGTTTTGCTTTTGATGATACCGTTTATCGGCAACCCGCTATTGCCAATGCTGCACGTGATATTGCAGATGTTCAGATTGCACGGCAGAGATTAGCATTAGCATTAAATTCAACGCTAGCATCTTCGTTACAAACTTTAGAATCAAAACGACAGCAGCTTTCATTAAATGAACAGCATATAGAGACAACGCAACGTTATCTGGTATTACAAAAGCGCGCTTTTGAGTTAGGTGAGCTAGCATTAGTTACTTTTCTAAATAGTCAAAATTTAGCCGTAAAGAGTATGAATCGTAAACAAAGGCTAGAAATTGAGATTAAGCGATCGATTGCTAATGTAAATCAAGCCTTGGGAATTCGCTTCTAAACATTCCTATCAACATGTTCTTTATCTTAAGTTTTAGTTAAGATTGATACCCTATAATTTGTTCCATATCATCCATTTTACGATTTATTTTAATCAAGGATTCTTATGGAAGCGCAACAAATTAAAACAGAAACAGCTACTGTTTCTGGGTGTAACAAGCGTCTATTAGTTTCTCATCTGCCAATACGATTTGATGCTGAGCCATCTCTAGGAAAAGCGGAAGTTAATCAGCATATAAAAAGATGTTTTGCTGAGGCATACGGAGCCAAAATCACCTCCTTTGAAGCGTATATATTGTCTACTCACGGTGATGCAGGCATCACTGCCACGATTGGTTTTCAACCTGCAGCGATGAAAAAACCCTTGTTTTTAGAAAGTTATCTGGCGACGAGTATTGAGGAAACACTATCAGCCACGTTCAAACAAGCAATTGAACGTCACCAAATCGTTGAAGTGGGTAACCTGTCATCAACGCAGAGAGGAAGCGCTAGCAGAATATTATTTATATTGAGTGTTGCCATTTTGTATCAAGCGGGCTTTCAGTGGGTTACGTTTACAGCAACAAAACAAGTACAACGCTTGTTAGGGAAATTGAATTTAAGCACAGTGCCTATTTGTGATGCCGACCCATCAAAACTAGCCGATAAAGGCGAAAGTTGGGGCTGTTATTATGCTGATAGGCCGATGGTAGAAGCAGGAAATTTAAAGGATGCGATGGAACAATTAAGATTACATGAGGTGATTAAATCTATCTTGAATAATTACCAAGCAACCATTAATGATATTGCACAGAAAATAAAAAGATCATGACACTATTGTGGGAGAAAATTAAAGAACTCGCTCAAAGTGAACCCGATAAAATAGCGCTTATTGGAGAGGCTACTGACTATACCTGGTCACAAATAGAAAGCGAAGTAATAAAGGTTTCACACCAGATTAGGCAGTATAAAAATCAAGTAATAGCTTTGTATGAAGATAATAGCCCAGAGTGGATTATTATTGATTTAGCTTGCCGATTGAGTAAGGTGATTTTATTACCCCTGCCTACCTTTTTTTCAGATCAGCAATTAAGCCATGCGGTTGAGCAAGCAGGCGTGTCGGTTGTTTTAACTAAGAATGAATCTCGGTTAACGGCGATCCTTCAAGATGAAGTAATTACAAATATCCGTTCAAGCGTAGCTGGTTTTACCGTCATTACGCTGAATCAGACAGCATCCCGTTTACCTGAAAATACAGCGAAAATCACATTCACTTCGGGTTCAACAGGACAGCCGAAAGGGGTTTGTCTCAGCAGTAATCAGCAAACGGACGTGGCACAAGCTTTACTTAATGCCATTGATTTAGGTGAAGTTAGGCATCTTAGTTTATTACCCTTTAGTACGCTGTTAGAAAATATTGGGGGAATTTACGCTCCACTGTTAAGTGGGGGAACCGTTATCGCTTTACCTCAACAAACATTAGGGTTTAATGGCAGCAGCGGTTTTGATTTGGCTCAATTATTATCAACTATTTCACATTATCAGCCGCAGAGCATGATTGTATTACCTGAGTTATTAACGGCTTTAGTAAAAGCAATCCAACAGGGCTGGCAAGCGCCGACAACATTAACGTTTATCGCAGTAGGCGGTAGTAAAGTTTCACAAGCCTTATTAGACGATGCCCACGATGTTGGCTTGCCTGTTTTTGAAGGTTATGGATTATCTGAATGTGGTTCTGTTGTGAGCTTAAATACGCCCCAAGAATCAAAAATAGCTTCGGCCGGGAAAATTTTAGAACATGTCTCGGTATCGATTGAAGCGGGCGAAATTGTGGTTTCCGGCTCTCCCTTTTTGGGATACATTGCGGATGAAGAGAATTGGCAAAAATCAAAGGTATATACCGGTGATATTGGTTTTATTGATGATCAAAACTATCTACATATTAAAGGCAGAAAAAAGAACCTGATCATTTCAAGTTTCGGTAGAAACATTAACCCAGAGTGGATCGAGAGTGAATTATTGGCTGAGGGTTTATTCAAGCATGCCGTGTTATTTGGTGATGCCAAGCCTTTTTGTATCGCATTATTGCAAACACGTGATAAGGCGTTGACCGATGATGATATTCAGCAAGAAGTGGATAGGGTTAATCAGAACCTTCCTAGTTATGCTCASGTTAAAGCATGGTGYCGRGCACCAGTAGAGATGACGTTTGAGAATGGGSTMATYACCTCAAATGGTCGACCTGTTAGAAATAAAATATATCAACACTATAAATTAATAATAGAAGAATTATATAAAGGTGAAAGAAAATGATGTTTTTTGATCGATTAAAACTAGAAACTGAAGCAGCACAGGCAGGRTTGTACACCGCSCCMCTTATCGAAAAAGCRTTAACAGGTGATATYACCTTAGAAGAATATGTCGMGTTTTTAACGCAAGCCTATCACCATGTAAAACATACAACGCCATTATTAATGGCGGTAGGTGCACGRTTGCCTGAAGAAAAAGAATGGTTACGCAATGCRGTGGCTGAATACATTGATGAAGAATTAGGCCAYCAAGAATGGATTCTCAATGATATTGCCGCTTGTGGCGTAGACAAAGAAGCCGTTCGTCGAAGCCAACCCGCMGCCGCAACAGAATTGATGGTGGCCTATGCTTACGATACGGTTAATCGTGTCAATCCCCTTGGYTTTTTTGGCATGGTTCATGTGTTAGAAGGCACCAGTATTGCTACCGCCGATGCGGCAGCGGCAGGTGTACAAAAATCACTTGGTCTACCYAATGAAGCCTTTAGCTATTTACGMTCACATGGTGCATTAGATTTAGAACATGTTCAATTTTTTGAGGGGCTGATGAATCAAATCACCGACAAAAGTGAACAAGATTTGATAATTCACTGTGCAAAAATGGTTTATCAACTTTATGGCGATGTATTTCGCTCTGTAACCACACATTAAATAACCCTATTTAGGAAATAATATGCTCGCAAATAAAACGATAGTATTAACGGGATCCAATGGTGGTATAGGATCTGAAATAGCAAAGAAACTAGCTRCAGAAGGGGCAAGRTTAGTTCTGGTRGGGCTTGATGAAAAARRATTGGARGARCAGCAGCAGGCATTGATTGGAGATCACTTTGTAATTCAAGCTGATATTAGTACYGATAAAGGGCGAAAGGCTATTTTTGAACAGTGTGAAGCATTAGAAAATGGCATTGATATATTGATTAACAACGCCGGTGTAGGTCAATTTTCATTATTTTCAAAAATRASTAGTGAGCAAATAGCAAAAATCATTAATATTAATTTAACYAGCACACTATTATTAAGCCAARCACTGCTACCTTTATTACTCAGTCGATCTCAGGCTCAGATTGTTAATATGGGSTCTACTTTTGGCAGCATTGGTTATCCGGGATCAACAGTATATTGTGCTAGTAAATTTGGTATCAGAGGGTTTTCTGAAGCATTGAATAGAGAGCTAGATGATACCGCAGTCTCGGTATCCTATTTTGCACCGCGTGCTACAAAAACGAGCATAAATAGCGATAGTGTGGTCGAGATGAATACTGCGCTCGGTACAAAAATGGATACAGCAGAGCAGGTCGCTTGCGCTTTTATCAGTTTTTTGAAAAAGCAACAAAAACTCTATTACATGGGATGGCCAGAAAAATTATTTGTTAGAATAAACAGTGTATTACCAAGTATTGTTGATAAATCAATTATAAAACAATTACCCATCATTAAACGCTATTTAGCCMGTGCTTAGTGTATTTATTAAGAGGAAGTAAAGATGACATCACTCATAGGATTTATATCACTTATTTTATTTTCTATATCAACGGCCTATGCTGATGTGACACAGCAAGTAACGATGCTTCAGCAGCAATGGGCAAAAGCAAATTATTCTGTAGAAGGTAAGGCACAGAAAAAGGCTTTTGAAATTCTTATTGAACAGGCCAACCTTATAGTAGAATCAAACCCTAAATCGGTAGAACCGCTTATTTGGCGTGGTATTATTAATTCAACGTATGCGGGKGTGAAAGGCGGCTTGGGTGCGATGAAATATGCCAAGGCGTCAAAGGCAGATTTAGAAAAAGCAATTAGCATGAACGGCGAGGCATTGTCGGGTTCAGCCTATATGAGTTTGGGGATACTGTATTCTAAGGTACCGGGCTGGCCCATTGGYTTTGGTGATGAYGATAAAGCRCTTAAATTATTAAACAARGCGTTAGCGCTTAGCCCAGAAGGTATTGATAGTAATTATTYTTATGCCGACTTTCTGGTAGAACAAGGCAAGTATGAGCARGCAGAACSGTATTTAGTTAAAGCCCAGCAGGCGCCWGCACGTTCTGGACGYGCGCGTGCAGATAAAGGTMGACAACAAGAAATTGCMTTATTATTAGTTAAAGTGCAAGAAAAGTTACAAGYGAAAGAYAGCAGYAAMCCCTTTTAATTTAGAGTGAAGTGAAGTAGAMACGATACGATGCAAATACTATTTGTTGAAGATGATATTGCCTTAGCTGATGCATTARCAGAATCTTTRCAASSTGAAGGRTTTGTAGTRAATCATCTGGCAAAAGGTRARTTGGCAATTAAYTCAATTAAGACCGTGTTRCCSGATATWGTRGTRCTTGATTTAGGSCTYCCTGATATTGATGGTATGRMRGTRTTAAAAGCKATYCGAAAAATTAGTGCCGATTTACCGGTGCTAATCCTAACGGCACGAGCCTCAATAGAAGACAAGGTAATGGGGCTTGATCTAGGTGCTGATGATTATTTGGCTAAACCTTTTGAGGTCGATGAATTRCTCGCAAGATTACGTGTTTTTGAACGACGTGCAAGCACCTCTAAACATGCGGGCTTAACRATTGGTGATGTAACGATAGAYAGYGTRAGTCACCAAGTGACCRTTAATGATTTGCTTATTGAACTGTCACGCCGTGAATTTATGGTGTTAAAAGCATTAATGGAAAATGCAGGTCGAGTGCAAACACGGGATAGCKTGGAATCTAAACTCTATAGCTGGGGTGAAGAGGTTGCCAGTAATACGATTGAAGTACATATTCACCATTTGAGGAAAAAGTTACCGMATCATTTTATTCAAACRCTACGTGGTATYGGCTACATAATAAAATTGACCTAATATGAAATCGATYCGTACCTACTTACTGTTTGCATTGCTGGCCATTATCACATTGGTCACCTTTTTTTCTGTGCTTCATGGTTACCAATCAAGCATCGCTAAAGCAGAGCAGTTATTTGATGAGCGGTTACAGAATTTAGCAGAAATAATTGCAATAACGAACAAAGATAATAATGCGAGAATCGGGGAAAGTAGTGAGCACTCGTCGTCGGTATTTTTCCAAATTTGGTCTAAAGACTTAGCACTGTTGATACGCTCATATAATGCTCCTCCACAGTTTTTATCGGACATTGAAAGTGCGGTGGATTATAAAGATGTTAATTTTAATGGTTACCGTTGGCGGACTTTTACCTTACATGACAAAGCCTTAGATCGRTGGATTGTTACCGGTGAACGAATCGATATTCGGTATGGCCTTGCTGAAAATATAGTGACGGCATCTATTCTACCTATTGTATTAGCCATTCCTATGGCAGCATTTATTATTTGGTGGGCAATAGGGCTTGGTCTGAAACCATTGAAAACACTCGCGATGCAGTTAAGTAATAAAGAAGTAGATGATTTGAGTCCAGTGGCACTGCAAGATTCACCACAAGAACTAACACAGCTAGTGACAACMATTAATGCATTGCTAAGYCGCCTTAATGGCGCTTTTTTAAGAGAACAACGATTCTCGGCSGATGCMGCYCATGAGCTACGTACTCCGATTAGTACGCTAAAAGTACAGATTCATAATTTACAGAAACACACAGAATACGATGATGTTGAACTGCAACCTTTAGCGACCGGCATTGATCGAATGGCATATGTAATCGAGCAGATATTATCCCTGTATCGTTATTCACCAGAGCAAAGTCTGGTGAAAAAAGCAGATGTTGATTTATGCGCAATTGTGCAGCGTGTGATTGCTGAAAAATACGATGAGATTGCAGCAAAAAATCAACAGATAAGCTTACGAGATGAATCATCGTGCATGTTACACGCCAATACGTTTGCCCTAGAAACATTGATTCAGAATTTAATTGTCAATGCCTCGAAATATACACCTGAACGCGGTGAGATACAGATAACGATTACGGTATTATCACAAAAAATCGAGRTGACAGTTGAAGATTCAGGCCCTGGCATTGCTGAAACGGAATATGAACGTGTATTTGAACGTTTTTATCGGGTGGATGGTGATCAGCATGATTCCGGAACATTRGGCTGTGGYTTAGGATTAGCGATTGCAAAACATATTGTTGAGTTACATTATGGTCAAATTGAATTAGAACGTTCATCACCATTAGGTGGGTTAAAGGTGATTGTTCGCCTCCCCATAAATGAGTTTTAAATGTATATTTTTATTCGTTATTTGATGATGTTCCTATGCCTATTTGTGAGTGGTATAGYACATGCGGATACACCTGTTATTGAAATTGAAATTCGTGATCATTTATTTTATCCAGCGGAAGTAGAAATACCCATTGATACCAAAGTGAAATTGATTATTATCAATCAAGATGCAACAGCAGAAGAATTTGAAAGTTATGAACTAAACCGAGAAAAAGTGATACCTGGCATGAGTAAAGGGATTATTTTTATTGGTCCTTTACCGGCAGGTGAATACCCTTTCTTTGGTGAGTTTTTCCCCAATACTGCACAAGGTAAGGTCATCGTAAAATGAAGAAATCTAAATGCTGATTAACTCAGTCATCCTCATTTTGCGAGAGGTGCTTGAAGCAGCACTTATCGTCAGTGTATTTCTAGCATTGAGTCAAAAATTACAGTTATCAAAACGCTGGCTAGTGATGGCTTTGCTACTAGGTTTTGTAGGCGCAACAATTTATGCCATTAATATTCAAATTATTTCAATGGCGTTTGAGGGGATTGGTCAAGAAATACTGAATGCCAGTATTCATTTAGTGATTGCTGTGGGCGTAGCTTTATTTGTTTTTACACTAAAAAGTGAGCAGAATCATCAACGGATATTAGCGATCATAAGCTGCTGTGTTGTGTTAGCGATTATGCGAGAAGGATCGGAGATAATCATTTATATTCAAGGYCTTATTGCAATACCTGAATTGAGGRTTCCGGTCATTATTGGAAGTATTATGGGGGCCGGAATTGGTATGAGTGTAGGGGTTTTCTTTTATTATTTAATTGCAAACCTTAGCTTTAAAAATGGCTTACGTTTAGSYTTGTTTTTATTAGTACTCATTGCAGGAGGYATGGTCTTACAAGCSASCCARCTYCTTATTCAGGCTGAYRTYATCAGTAGYCAGCAWGCRCTCTGGRATAGCWCSTCATTYATTAGCGARCGGTCACTTGTAGGTCARTTGCTTTATGCATTGATTGGTTATGAGGCAACACCGACGCCCGTGCAAGTTTACGCTTATATARGYAGYCTATTTATTATGATTATRTTRACRATTAGAACGTTGATGYATTTYAAAAAAAGCGATGYGAKATGAATRGRATAARGTRYYTTTTAGCATGCTGYATTTTACCRARCATTGTGCTYGCAGATGGTAGTGCARTWGATAARRTRTATCACCCCTATGTGCAGCCACTTGAGCGAGAAATTGAGTGGCGCGTCATTTCTGCAGATGATGAGATTGTTCACCGATTAGGAATAGGAAAGTCATTTTCAGATCGTTTGTTTATTGAAATGTATTTAATKGGTGTTGATCAAAAGCACCGTGGTTTTGATATTGAAGCGTATGAACTTGAAGTAAAGTGGCAGTTAACCGAGCAAGGTGAATATGCCGCTGATTGGGGTGTTATTGTTGAGCTAGAAAAGGTCAAAAGTTTAGATGCATGGGAATTAGCGGCAGGATTATTGGTAGAAAAAGAATGGGGAAGATGGATAGGTACGGCTAATTTTTGGGGGATCTATGAGTGGGGTGAACAACAGGATGACGAACTGGAATCGGTATTATCCTTACAGGCTCGTTATCGGTATTCACGATTTCTTGAGCCCGCCATTGAATTCTATAGTGGCGAGAAAACGCGTGGATTAGGCCCTGTTCTGATGGGGGATGTGCGTTTTGGCCGTGGTAAGAAATTGCATTGGGAGGTTGGGAGTATCATTGGCTTAGATTCAAAAACGCCGGATACTACATGGCGATTTTTAACTGAATTTGAATTTTAGTTTCAAAAATAATATCGGTGAAATTAAAGTGAGTATTCTCACTATTTTTATAATGGATATTTTACTTAATCAATAATCATATTGTATAATAATCCGTTAATTGAATTTTGGCGGTTTCTTTATGGAGCGGCCATTTTTCATTTTAGGCCAATAATAATAAAAATACCGGCTGTAGAGAGAAATAGTGGAGTAGAATCATGGCAAACTCAGTTATGCCAACGTACGGCCGCCTTAATGTTGCCTTTGTAAAAGGTGATGGCGCATGGTTAACGGATACAGAAGGTAAGCGGTATTTAGATGCGCTGAGCGGTATTGCTGTGTGTAATTTGGGTCAHKTBCDMBCAGBVMTDACACAAGCCATAAGCGAACAAGCAGCCACGCTTATTCATACGTCCAATGTTTACCACATTCCCTTGCAAGAGCAGTTAGCGGATAAGCTCACTGACATATCAGGGATGGAACAGGTTTTCTTTTGCAATTCAGGCGCTGAAGCAAATGAAGCCGCGATAAAAATAGCACGCAAATTTGGCCATAGTAAAGGTGTCGATAAGCCCGTTATTATTGTTATGGATGGCAGTTTTCATGGCAGGACAATGGCGACCTTATCCGCTACAGGTAACGCTAAAATTCATGCTGGATTTGAACCCTTAGTATCAGGTTTTGTGCGTGTGCCATTCAATGATATTGATGCATTACGCATGGCGATAAGCCACTGGCCTGAAGCAGTTGCGGTGATGTTAGAGCCGGTGCAAGGTGAAGGTGGTATAAAAATTCCTGACCCTGAATATTTATCTGATGTGCGTGAACTGTGTACACAACGTAAATTATTAATGATGCTTGATGAAGTTCAGACCGGCATCGGCCGTACCGGTGAATGGTTTGCTTTTCAGCATACCGAAGATCTTTTGCCTGATGTGATGATGTTGGCGAAAGGCCTCGGTAATGGCATGCCGATTGGTGCGTGCTTAGTTGCAGGTGAAGCTGTCGGTGTTCTCGAAGCGGGCAACCACGGTTCAACCTTTGGTGGCAATCCTTTAGCGTGTCGTGTTGCTTTGACGGTATTAAACACCATTGAGAATGAGCAGCTTATGCAAAATGTTAAAACATTGAATGCAACGATGGTACATGGGTTTGAACAAGCATTATCGGGCTATTCAGAAGTTAAAGTGATCCGAGCTGCTGGATTTATGTTTGGTATTGAATTGATTAAGCCTTGTGCAGAATTGGTTCAGCAAGCATTAAAACAAGGCTTATTGATTAATGTTACAGCGGAGAATGTTATTAGATTGCTCCCTCCGCTAGTGATAACGGCAGATGAGGCTAAACAAATTGTGAGACAAACCAGTGAACTAGTGATTGAGTTTATAGAGTCACAAGAAATTAAGTGTGTAGCAATATGAGGCATTTTTTAACGCTTAAAGATTTAACAGCAGAYGAATTGCAACAACTTATTGTGCGTGCCATTGAGTTGAAACGTATGCATAAGGCAGGTGAGCACTACGCGCCACTCAAAAATAAAGTGCTGGCAATGATTTTTGATAAATCATCWACYCGTACTCGTGTCTCTTTTGAATCAGCCATGGTGCAATTTGGGGGCGGTTCTATATTTTTATCGCCTAACGATACGCAATTAGGGCGGGGTGAGCCGATAGCAGATTCTGCTCGTGTTATTTCAAGTATGGTTGATGCAGTAATGATTCGGACCTTTGATCATGATATGGTTGAAAAATTTGCTGAAAATTCATCCGTGCCTGTTATCAATGCATTAACAGATGATTTTCATCCATGTCAGTTGTTGGCGGATATGCAAACCTATCAAGAACAACGTGGTTCAATTAAGGGTAAAACGGTTACCTGGGTAGGGGATGGCAATAATATGTGTCATTCTTATATTAATGCTGCGGATAGATTTGGTTTTAAGCTTAATATTGCAACTCCAGTAGCGTATGAGCCTAATGCAGATATTGTTGCATCAGCAGATGCAACCATTACCTTATTTAATAATGTAGCAGATGCCGTTCAAGGTTCTGATTTAGTGGTGACGGATGTTTGGGCTAGCATGGGCCAAGAAGAAGAACAGAAAAAACGTGAAATAGCCTTTGCAGATTTTCAAGTTAATCATGGCATTATGGCTTTGGCTAATGAGGGTGCGTTATTTATGCACTGTTTGCCAGCGCATCGTGGTGAAGAAGTCTCGGCCGAGTTGATGGATGATCCTAAGAGTGTTGTTTGGGATGAAGCTGAAAATCGCCTGCATGCCCAAAAAGCATTATTAGAATTCTTGTTTAATAATTAACGCAGTGAATCATTAAGCTGTTGTAATCGTTCAGTAGTGCCGATATCCGACCATTGGCCTTGATATAACTCGCCTTGCAGTTGTTGTTTTTCAATTGCATCAAGTAATAGAGGCTTGAGTGC
Organism: Methylophaga sp.; assembly: GCA_002733335.1. Lineage (GTDB taxonomy): Bacteria > Pseudomonadota > Gammaproteobacteria > Nitrosococcales > Methylophagaceae. The sequence goes on along the minus strand of NVVK01000016.1, from coordinate 30,477 downwards.
TAAGCGTTGCACATCTAAATCAGCAAAGAAAGCAGGGTGGTAAACTGCAATCCCACTAAATGTATATTTKTCCTGTCCTTGCAGCTGAAGCAAATCAGCAGATAATGCAAAATCCCCTTGTGGATGATGATCTGGATTATCAACCAAAACTAAATGGGCTAAGCAACGGTCATCTAAGGTGAGGTTATTCAGCTGTTCAAAGGAGTAATCAGTCCAAATATCACCGTTCACAACTAAAAAAGGTGCATTACCTAATAGTGGTAGTGCATTGATAATGCCACCGGCTGTTTCAAGCCCGCCTTGCTGTTCGGGTGAATAGCTAATGCTCGCGCCAAATTGCTTTCCATCACCTAAAGTATCAGGAAATTGTTGTCCTAAGTGCGCATAGTTAATGATGATTTCGGTTATTCCGGCTTGAACTAAGGCTAGAATTAAATGCTCTATCAATCTATATTTCCCAGCCATTAATAAGGGTTTGGGTGTGTGGTCGGTTAAGGGGCGCAAACGTTCGCCACGACCCGCTGAGAGAATCATTGCTTTCATTTTATGTTCTGCATTTTAGGGTGTTTGAGAAAGTCACTTAATTCAGCAAGTTCGGAATATTTAGCACTTATTTTCTGCACATATTTTAAGGTCAGCGGTAAATCATTCATATAGTTAGGTTTGCCATCACGATAATTTAACCGAGCAAAAATACCGAGCACTTTRATATGGCGTTGCAAGCCCATCCAATCAAACCATTGGGTRAATTTCTCAAGTGAAATAGTGTTGAGTAATGCCTGTTCAGTTGCCTGAGTGTAATAATATTYGATCCAGTTYGTTAATTTATCTTCAGGCCATTCAATATAGCAATCACGTAATAAYGAAACAAGGTCATAGCTGATAGGGCCAATCACCGCATCTTGGAAATCGATAATTCCGGGTGAGTTTTCTGCTGTGATCATTAAATTACGTGAGTGATAATCACGGTGAACAAATACTTGGGGTTGTGCTAGTGCACTGTCAGCTAAGAGTTTAAATGTACTTTCTAAAAAGCTTGGCACTTCAATAGAAAGGTGTTGATTTAGAAACCATTCGGGGAACAGTGCCATTTCTTGATGCAATAATGCTTGGCTATAGTAAGGTAAATCAATCTTATCGACGGGCATTAATTGCATAGACAGTAGGCTGTTGATAGCATTTTCATATAAACTGTCCGCTGATTGTTCATTGAGTGCATCTAAATAAGCTTGGTGACCAAAATCAGTGAGCAATAAAAAACCAGCGTCACTATTATAAGCACTAATATGGGGAACATTAATCCCGTTTTCATACATAAATGCAGCGATAGAAATGAAGGGGCTTGTGTCTTCTTGAGCAGGAGGTGCATCCATTAGAATGAAGGTTTGATTATTGACCGTGACTCTAAAATAACGACGAAAGCTWGCATCGCTTGATGCGGATGCGAGTTGAAAATCTTTTGTATCAAGCGTCTGCGTTAGCCAAGCGTTAATCTCTTCGATTCGTGAGTTATTGTTGCTATATTGTTCCATTTTAGTTTAACAGAATCCTGTAATTATATGAATTATAAGGCTTATTGTGTTTTATTAGATGTGGTTAAYATCAAATAACATTAAATAAAAAATAAAGTGTATAGTATCCAAACTCAAATAACATTAAACACGTGAAYATTTCTGGAGACAAAATGAAAAAGCTTACCTTTATTATCTTGGCAATTATGATTGGAACTGTAGCATGTGATRGTGATTCTGATCAGYTAAATCAAGAAGYGACCCCGCTGGAAACAACAGCAGTAGAGACAACTACTACCGAAACGGATGCGACCGTTGCAGATAATGARSAATCATTGATAACCCCCGGTGATTTATCAGAAGAAGCTCAAAACACAATGTATAAAACAATCTATGAATATAATCAATGTATGATGATAGGTCGTTTAAAGGCTAATCAGAGTGGTCAATCCGTTCAACAAGCTGCAAATGAAATTATGGCCTCATGTGAAGGGAATATGGATACACTAAAAGCACATCTTTTAGCTCATAACGTAAACAGCTCATTGGTGGAAGGCATGACAAAAAAAATGCGTTCACGTGCAGCGCGCAAGCTGATGACTCAGGGTATGAATCAAATGGCTGCTCAGGCAGCAGCTGTGATGAATGCTGAGCAAGCCAAAGCGGCTGAGTCAGTGCCAACTGAATAAAGCTTGCTTTAAAGATTACTTTTGATTTGGCTGAAGCACATTAATACCTTGCTCTTGCAGCATGTGTATCAGCCGAATCAAAGGTAAGCCAATTAAACTATTAGGATCATCGCCACTTAGCTTAGAAAACAGGCTGATCCCAAAGCCTTCTGATTTAAAACTGCCAGCACATTGGTAGGGTGTTTCTTGTTTCAAATAAAAATCAATTTGCTCAAACGTTAGCAYCTTAAAACTCACTTCAAACGGTTCAACTATAGATTGCATTTCACCCGTTTTACTATTTAATAGTGCTAAGCCGGTTAGAAATTGTACTGTTTTCCCGGATGCGGCCTGTAAYTGCYSAACTGCATTGTTRTGGTTYCCTGGTTTCCCTAGAATTYYMCCCTCAAGCACAGCGACCTGATCWGAKCCAATAATTAAGGCATTAGGATTATCTAYCGCAATAGYCTGYGCTTTTTGTTYTGATAATCGYAGCACTAATTGTGATGCATTTTCCYYSGGTAATRCCTGTTCATCAATGTCGGGTGATATAGCATYAAAAGGCAARCCTAATTTAGCCAGTAATTCAGCTCTAAATGGCGAGCTGGAGCCTAAAATAAGTTGCTGCATCAGGTAATAACCGTGGGTGTTTTACGACCGGTACGCTGTGTGATTTCTGCTAATTCATCGGCAACAGAAATGAGGTCTTGAAGTGCTGATTGKGTTTCTTGGTTGAGCTTGTCAGCTTCTTRTTSATACGCTTCAATGTAAAGACGTAACGTTGCACCTTCTGTTCCGGTGCCTGATAAACGCAAAATAATACGCGCGCCATCATCAAAACCAATACGAAGCCCTTGATTGTTTGACACACTTTTATCAACAGGATCAGTATAGCTAAAATTATCAGCATATTGAACCGTTCGGCCGRCTAGTGTTTGGCCTACTAAGCTTGGGAATTTGACTTCGAGATCGCGCATTAATTTTGATGCTACATCACTAGGAATAGCCTCGTAATCATGGCGTGTATAGTAATTTCGGCCATATTCCAACCAATGTTGCTTTACTATTTCGGCTACAGATTGTTTACGCTCAGCGAGAATATTAAGCCAAAATAACACAGCCCATAAACCATCTTTCTCCCGAATATGGTTTGAGCCACTTCCGAAGCTTTCTTCACCACATAAGGTAGCACGGTTGGCATCTAATAAATTACCAAAAAACTTCCAACCTGTKGGTGTTTCATGGCATTCAATGTTTAATTTCTCAGCAACACGATCAGGYGCCTGACTGGTCGGCATTGAACGGGCAATGCCTGACAACCCCTCTTTATAAGCAGGAATAAGGTGGGCATTAGCCGCCATAATAGCCAAACTATCAGAAGGGGTAACAAAGAAGTTATCACCAAGAATCATATTGCGATCGCCATCACCATCTGATGCGGCCCCCAAAGTAGGTGCATTATCGGAAAACATTTCCTCCACTAATTCTTTGGCATAGGTCAAGTTAGGATCGGGATGACCACCACCAAAATCAGTAAGTGGCGTGCCATTGATAACCGTGCCAATAGCGGCGCCYAGTTCTTTTTCAAGGATTTCTTTGCCATAAGGTCCCGTGATGGCGTGCATCGCATCAAATCGCATATTAAACGCCTTATCAGCAAGCAGTGCACGAATGGCATCAAAATCAAAAAGGCTCGCCATAAGTTCAGCATAATCACTGACTGGATCAATCACATCTACGATCATTCCTGCCAAATCTTGTTGACCTATTATATTAAGCTCGACATTATTATTATCACTAATTTGGTATTGCTTGAGTGTTTGTGTATTAGCAAAAATAGCATCAGTAATTTTTTCTGGGGCGGGACCGCCATTGCTTACATTATATTTAATACCAAAGTCTTCAGTTGGACCTGCTGGGTTATGACTGGCAGATAAGATAATGCCGCCAAAAGCGTTATATTTTCGAATTATGCACGATGCYGCYGGCGTAGATAATAAGCCGTTTTCTCCGACAATGGCTTTTGAAAAACCATTAGCTGCCGCCATTTTCAAGATGATTTGAACAGCATGTTCATTATAAAAACGACCATCGCCTCCCACAACAAGCGTTTTACCTTTTACATCATCAAGTGCGTTGAAGGTTGATTGTACGAAGTTCTCTAGATAATGCTGTTGTTGAAATACAGTAACTTTTTTTCTGAGTCCCGAGGTGCCTGGTTTTTGATCGTTAAAAGGGGTGGTTGCAACTGTGCGTATTGCCATTTTATTTACCTGTATTCTTAATAAGGAGATATACTCAAATCATGTTTCTTATGACCAATATACCGATCTGATGACCAGCACTCAACAGCCAGATGCTGCCCGTTTAATGCGCTTGGCCACTTATGCCTCCGTTTCTACGGCGATGGTGTTGATTTTTGCTAAGCTTGTAGCATGGTTTATGAGTGATTCAGTCAGTGTTTTAGCAACCTTGCTTGATTCTAGCCTTGATGTTGTTGCCTCGGTGATTAATTTATTTGCCGTTCGTCATGCACTACAACCGGCGGATCATGAACATCGTTTTGGCCATGGCAAAGCTGAAGCATTGGCAGGAATGGCGCAAGCATTTTTTATTGCTGGATCGGCTGGATTTCTATTGCTACAAGCATCAGGCCGATTATTTCATCCACAAGCTGAGATAGCGAGCTTAGAAATTGGAGTAGGGGTGATGATTTTTTCTATTATTGCGACGCTATTATTACTCTCTTTTCAGAAATATGTAATTTCAAAAACACATTCTACCGCTATAAAAGCAGATGCGTTGCACTACAAAACTGATTTATGGGTTAACGCCAGTGTGATTGTTGCCTTAGTGTTAACCTTTTATGGCTGGCCTTATTTTGATGCTTTATTTGCAGTTGGCATCGCTATTTTCATACTCTACAGTGCATGGGGTATTATTCGAGAATCYATTGATTTGCTAATGGATCATGAATTGCCTGATGCGGAACGTAAAAAAATTAAAGATCGGGTGATGACTCATGGTGATGTTTTAGGTTTGCATGATTTGCGAACACGCCGTTCGGGTAATACGATCTTTATTCAACTCCATTTAGAGCTTGATGGTGCTTTAAGTTTATCGGTTGCTCATGCGGTTGCAGAACGTGTCGAACAGGATTTAATTAGCCTATTTCCATCAGCGGAAGTAATTATTCATGAAGATCCGGTTGATTCAGAAAACAATTGAGATCTACAGTATCAGCCTACCCCTATTTCTAGTTAAAAATCTTTTTAACGTCCAAAATAGTTAAGAAACCTCGTATAATTCAACGCAYATTTATTATTTTGAGCTTTATACCTTGTCCCATAGCCCCCAACTTTATGTAGGAATTACGATTGTATTTCTAGCCTTAATTGCTCTTGCAGTTTTTTTTAGCAGAAAGAAACACTCTGTAAATAAGAAGATTGATTTMGCATTAAAGCCTTATTCTYAYGCTGAACTGCATAATATAGTCTTTCCTGATGGTGTGGGCGGACTGATAGACATAGAACGCATCATCTTGATGGAACAAGGTGTATTAATAATAGAAACATACCCTATATCTGGAAATTTATTTGGCGCAGATAAAATTGAAAAGTGGACTCAAATACTCAATGGTAAAAGTTTTAAATTTACCAACCCACTTTATCGTATTCAAATGTTGCGTCAGGCTATTCAAGTTATCGCTCCAAGCACCCCAATCTTTTATCGTGTAATATTTACTGCGAATGATTCTTTTTTTCCAAAAGGAAAGCCTGATGCTGTTTCAACATTACTTTCATTAGACAGTGATTTAGAAATGCTAAAACAAGCGCCTATGATGACCGAAAAGCAACGGTTGAATTGGGACCGAATCTTACGTATTGCACGTAAAGACGGACAGGCYATACAGCAAGGGGAAGTTAATGGCTGAGAACCGCTTAATTGTTGCGATTTCATCACGTGCACTATTTGATTTAGATGAAAGCCATCAAATTTATGAGCAACAAGGCACAAAAGCRTATTGCCAGTATCAAATTGAGCATGAAGATATTCCGCTGGAAGCYGGCGCTGCCTATTCCTTAGTTAAAAARTTACTTGCACTCAACAGCAATAAAACCAATAAATCACATGTTGAAATTATCCTGCTATCGCGCAACAGTGCCGATACGGGCTTACGTATTTTTAACTCTATTCAGCACCATAAACTTAATATTAGTCGCGCAGTCTTTACTTCAGGCAGTAGCCCGTATCGTTATATTGAAACATTTGGTGCAAATTTATTTTTATCAACCAGCCCTGAAGATGTCAGAAAGGCATTAGATGCAGGCATTGCTGCCGCTACTATATTGCCTTCTAACCTAGGAGATAATAGTRATAATAGCCAATTACGSATTGCATTTGATGGYGATGCTGTRCTTTTCTCCGATGAATCTGAGCGCATATATAAAGAAAAAGGCTTAAAAGCCTTTACTGAAAATGAAAAGCAAGCAGCAAAAGATCCTTTATCAGGTGGCCCGTTTAAAGACTTTTTGATGGCACTCAATCATTTGCAAACAGAATTTAATGAGGAAGAGTCACCTATTAGAACGGCCTTAGTCACCGCGCGTTCTGCACCAGCACATGAGCGAGTTATCCGAACATTACGTGCTTGGGGCATTCGTATTGATGAAGCTATATTTCTTGGCGGTTTAGATAAAGGGCCATTTTTGAAGTCATTTGGAGCCGATATATTTTTTGATGATCAGCAAGGTCACTGTGATTCGGCAAGAGAGCATGTTGCAACAGGGCATGTGCCTCACGGCATAGCAAATGAGAAGAAGCTGGATAAATAATAATAAAATGTAATCTATGGCTAGTTTTCTTAACTATCTACGTTTATAATAGCCGACTTCTTTAGATTCATAAGAGATCTAAACAAYGTTTATGCGAGTGTGGCGGAATTGGTAGACGCGCTAGATTTAGGTTCTAGTAGGGTAACCTGTGAGAGTTCGAGTCTCTCCTCTCGTACCAATTATTGAGTTTTTGATCGTATTTATGCAGTCAAAAACTCAAAATTTCTTTTTTGAGGTTCAAAATGCAAGTTACTGTAGAAAATGTGAGTGAACTTGGTCGTCGTATGACGGTGACAGTGGAAGATGCCAATATCGAACAAGCAATACAGGRTCGCTTAAATGCTATTCGCCCAACAGTGAAAATGTCGGGTTTTCGTCCTGGAAAAGTTCCGATGAAGATGGTTGTGAAGTCTCACGGTCCGGAAGCACGAAGAGATGTGATTGATGCGCTTGTACAAAGCAGCATGCAAGAAGCYTTTACGCAAGAAGAAATTAATCCAGCAAGCCCACCCCATGTGGCAAAAATGGATGAAAAAGATAACACGCTTATTTACGCTCTTGAATATGAAGTATTCCCAGACGTGAAAGAAGTAGTGTTAAAAGGTATTAAATTAGAAAAAATTGTAGCTGAAGTTCAAGATGAAGATGTTGACGGTATGCTAGAAACATTGCGTGAACAGCGCATGTCTTGGGATCCAATCAAAACAGCAGCGAAAAAAGGCCATGGCGTGACAATTGATTTTGTCGGCTCAATTGATGGCGAAGAATTTGAWGGTGGTAAAGGTAGCGACGTACTTGTTGTTATCGGTGATGGCTCAATGTTAGCTGAATTCGAAGARCAGCTTGTAGGTGCTAAAACAGGCCAAGATATAACCATTACAATGACGTTYCCGAAAGATTATCGCGCAGAAAACCTGCAAGGTAAAAAAGCTTCTTTTGCTGCTACGGTTAAATCTGTTGCCAAAAAAGTGTTACCTAAACTAGACAAAGAATTTGCAGCATTATGTGGTGTTGAAGCAGGCGTTGCTGCGTTGAAGAAAGAAGTGCGTGCCAATATGACGCGTGAATTAGAAACARCGCTAAAAGCACAAAAYAAACGCAATGTTATGGACAGTATCGTAGCAAATAATGAAGTAGAGCTACCTAMTGCTCCTGTTGAGCGTGAAGCTGARTTCTTAATGAACCAAGCAAAAACAAACTTAGCAAAYCAAGGTGTCAAGGTTGATGGTATTCCATTTGACATTGAAAACTTCAAAGATGGGGCAAAAAAACGTGTTGCACTCAGCCTTTTAATTGGCAAAATTATTTCAGATAATGATATTAAGCCTGAAGAAAAGAAAGTTAAAGAAGTGATTGATGGTATTGCTGCTAGTTATGAAGACCCAGAAGATGTGATTAAATTTTATATGAATGATCAACAAAAACTATCTGAAATACAAATGATGGTTGTTGAAGATTCTGTTGTTGAATGGATTTATGATAAAGTGAAAGTGACTGAAAAGACATCGACATTTGGTGAGGTAATGAATTCTGCWTCAGCATAATTCAACAATCTAATATGAAAGCCCATACTCATTAATTTGGGTGTGGGCTTTTTTGTTTTACATAACAGTGATTATCTTTATATAATCACACTATACATATTAGCTACATAAACATATATTGGGAAACAAATGATACACACACCTTTTGATAGCACGATTAATGACGCGCTTGTTCCTATGGTTATTGAACAAACGCCACGAGGCGAGCGTTCATACGATATTTATTCACGCTTATTAAAAGAGCGTGTCATTTTCTTGGTGGGTCAAGTTGAAGACCATATGGCCAACCTTGTAGTMGCGCAATTATTGTTTCTAGAATCAGAAAATCCTGATAAAGACATTCACCTTTATATTAATTCACCGGGTGGTTCTGTTACGGCTGGACTGGCTATTTATGATACGATGCAATTTATTAARCCGGATGTGAGTACTTTATGTATTGGACAGGCGGCAAGTATGGGTGCGGTATTATTGACTGCGGGAGCAGAGGGTAAACGTCATTGTTTACCTAATTCACGCGTAATGGTTCACCAGCCTTTAGGTGGTTTTCAAGGACAAGCAGCGGATTTTGAAATTCATGCACGTGAAATTTTGACTATTCGTGAGCGATTAAATGGAATTTTGGCGAAACACAGCGGTCAATCGGTTGAGGATATTGAAAAGGATACCGATAGAGATAATTTCATGAGTGCTAAACAAGCTCAAGAATATGGCTTAATTGACTCTGTTTTRGAWAATCGYTCTACAGAAGCATAATAAAAAGCCGATACACACTATAGAGATTTGATTGTTAGGATATATTGAAAAATGAGTGACGACAACGATAATAATGAYGATAAATTACTTTACTGCTCGTTTTGCGGTAAAAGTCAGCATGAGGTTAAAAAACTGATTGCAGGACCTTCAGTGTTTGTTTGTGATGAATGTGTTGATTTATGTAATGACATTATTCAAGAAGAGTTACAAGAGACTTCAGAAGACAATTCTGATGATCAYTTGCCTACACCGCGTGAAATTAACGAKGCACTAAATAATTACGTTATAGGTCAAGAAAAAGCTAAACGYGTGCTTTCTGTAGCCGTTTATAATCATTATAARCGATTACGTTTTGATACWAAAAGTGATGATGTTGAATTATCAAAAAGTAATATTTTGTTAATTGGGCCAACAGGTAGTGGTAAAACATTATTGGCAGAAACYTTGGCTAGACAATTAAATGTWCCTTTCACTATGGCCGATGCGACAACATTAACTGAAGCGGGCTATGTTGGTGAAGATGTTGAAAAYATCATTCAAAAATTATTGCAAAAATGTGATTATGATGTCGACAAAGCTGAAACAGGTATTGTTTAYATYGATGAAATCGACAAAATTTCTAAGAAATCTGATAATCCATCGATTACCCGTGATGTTTCAGGTGAGGGTGTTCAGCAAGCATTATTGAAGCTTATTGAAGGAACAACTGCTTCTATTCCGCCACAGGGTGGAAGAAAACATCCACAGCAAGAATTTTTACAAGTTGATACCAGTAAAATCTTATTTATTTGTGGTGGTGCATTTTCTGGGCTTGATAAGGTTATTCGCAATCGTTCACACAAAGGTGGGATTGGTTTCTCAGCTGAGGTGAAGAGCGTCGACAATGATACTGTGATGAAGGATATATTAAAAACAGTTGAGCCTGAAGATTTGGTCCAATACGGYTTAATTCCTGAATTTGTAGGGCGTCTTCCTGTTGTAGCGACATTAGAAGAACTGGACGAGGATGCGTTAGTCCAAATTCTGACAGAACCTAAAAACTCATTGACYAAACAGTATCAAAAATTGTTTGAAATGGAAGGCGCARCCATCGAATTTAGAGACGATGCTCTGAAAGCCATAGCGGCTAAAGCTATGATACGAAAAACGGGGGCTCGTGGTCTACGTTCAATCATAGAAAATGTGTTGCTCGATACGATGTTCGACTTACCTTCAACGGATAATGTGGTTAAAGTTGTTGTTGATGCAAATGTCATTAATGGTGAAAACGCACCTATTCTTGTCTATGAAGATCAAGAACCAGAACGTGCATCGGGTGATAAGTAGCCGGCACAAACAGCAAAAATCAGGYGCGGCTGCCCTGATTTTTGTATAGTTAAAACTGAATAGCATAAATATTGAATAGACTTGCTTGAAATTCGCTCTTTCTGCCCCATATTTAGATGATAACAATTCATCTGTTATAAAATTTGAACTATACGTTAAATATTAGGTAAGCAAACCTTGCCTATCAAGAGGTCTAAGCTAAATGGAAAATCAAGTAGAATCAACAAGCAGTGCTAATGTAAACGGTATTGCTGTATTGCCACTTCGTGACGTGGTGGTATATCCCTATATGGTCATTCCTCTGTTTGTCGGTCGAGACAAATCAATTAAAGCATTAGATTCCGCATCGGAGGGCAATCAGCAAATATTATTGGTAGCCCAAAAAGACTCCAGTGAAGACGAGCCTTCTACGAGTGATTTATTTGAAGTAGGTACGCTTGCTAATATTTTACAATTATTAAAATTACCGGATGGCACGGTTAAAGTATTAGTTGAAGGTACAACACGAGCAAAAGCCTTATCTTTTGATGATTCGGCAGAGTATTTCCGTGCTGACATTGAAGTTATAGCAGAAACGTTAGCAGATGACCGTGAATCAAATGTATTAATGCGTTCGTTATTAAGTCAATTTGAGCAATATGTTAAATTGAACAAAAAAATCCCCCCTGAAGTGATCGCTTCATTATCAGGTATTGAGGATGTAGCGCGTATGGCTGATACGATTGCAGCACATATGACGTTGAAGCTTGAAGATAAACAAGCTTTGCTTGAAATGAATGATGTTAAAGCACGCATTGAAAAGATAATGGTGCTTTTAGAATCTGAAATTGATATACAGAATATTGAAAAACAGATCCGTAGTCGCGTCAAAAAACAAATGGAAAARAACCAACGTGAATATTATTTGAACGAGCAAATGAAAGCYGTTCARAAAGAGTTGGGKGAAATTGAYGAGGTCGGCAATGAAATTGACGAACTTGAAGAAAAAATTGCRGCAGCAGGCTTATCWGTAGAAGCAAAAGAAAAAGCAGATTCRGAAATTAAAAAGCTAAAAATGATGTCACCGATGTCATCAGAAGCTGCGGTTGTTAGAAATTATATTGAATGCTTGGCGGGTATACCGTGGAAAAAACGTTCACGTGTATTGCAAGATTTAGATAAAGCTGAAAAAATCTTAAATGAAGACCACTATGGTTTAGAAAAAGTTAAAGAGCGGATCCTCGAATATTTAGCCGTGCAACAACGGGTGAAAAAGGCAAAAGGACCTATTTTATGTCTTGTTGGACCTCCTGGTGTAGGTAAAACCTCTGTTGCACAATCGATTGCGCGAGCAACCAATAGAAAATTTAGCCGAATGGCCCTWGGTGGGGTGCGTGATGAAGCWGAAATTCGTGGKCATCGCCGYACTTATATTGGMTCAATGCCRGGAAAARTYATTCARAAYTTATCTAAAGTAGGCGTSAAAAAYCCACTRTTTTTACTTGATGAAATYGAYAAAATGGCACAAGATTTTAGAGGTGATCCTGCATCWGCCTTRCTTGAAGTRTTAGATCCWGAACAGAATTCAACTTTTGCTGATCATTATCTTGAAGTTGAATATGATTTGTCGGATGTKATGTTTGTATGTACRGCKAATACCTTAGATATTCCTGATGCATTRCGCGATAGAATGGAAATYATTCRWCTGTCGGGTTATACCGAAGATGAGAAACTGAATATTGCAATTCAATATTTATTGCCAAAAGCATTGAAAGAYAATGGTTTAAAAGTGAATGAAATTGARATTAAAGATGAAGTTATAGTTGAAATTATTCGTCGYTATACCCGTGAAGCAGGTGTGCGTAATTTACAGCGAGAAATTTCTAAAATTTGTCGTAAAGTAGTCAAACARATTTTARTAGAAAAASCRTCTGATAAGATYATTGTGATGCTRGATAATATCGAAGATTATTTAGGTGTTTATCATTACCAATATGGTATTGCTGAAGAGAAAGATCAAATCGGCCAAGTGACGGGATTAGCATGGACAGAAGTGGGTGGTGAATTATTGACGATTGAGTCAGCAATTATGCCGGGTAAAGGTAAGGCTGCCTACACCGGTAAGCTTGGCGATGTAATGCAAGAATCCATTCAGGCTGCAACGACAGTGGTACGTTCRCGCGCATTAGAATGGGGTATTGATGAAAACTTTATGCAAACGCACGATATTCATATTCATGTACCAGAAGGTGCAACCCCTAAAGATGGTCCAAGCGCGGGTGCCGGAATGTGTACAGCCATYGTGTCGGCAGTAACCGGYATTCCTGTTCGAGCAAATGTAGCTATGACAGGTGAAATAACCTTGCGGGGCGAGGTGTTAGCTATTGGTGGATTAAAAGAGAAATTATTAGCGGCACATCGAGGTGGAATTGATACGGTACTTATCCCAAAAGATAATATTAAAGACTTAAAAGAGATCCCAGATAATATCAAAGAAGGATTAGATATTATTCCTGTTCAATGGATCACTGAGGTTTTAGAAAAAGCATTACAAAAAATGCCTGTAGCGAAAAAGGGTAAAGACGACAGTGTTATCAGTAAGGATAAAAGCAGTTATCATGAGGCCGGTTCACCTCATCACTAAATAGCTAGGAGTAGGGCAATGTCACCAACAACACAGCAGCGRCTTATAGGYTCTATTTTATTATTATGTGTGTTGAGTGGTGTTGCTTTTTTCTTAATAAATAGTGCGCGTGATGAKATACCTGAGGTRGCCGATACTCCATTAGATATACCATTTGTTTCTAGTATCGACGCCATTACAGATAGCGATGAAGTCGAGATCGTTGAAGCGSCGCNNNAAGAAGCGCTCATYGATGCYCAAGCACCGCTTATAGRTACACAKCCTGAAATAACATTGCAGCCTGTTTCTRAAACTGCTKCTATTCAGAAAATAGCGGATTCTATTAGTGATGATGGAATACAAWCACCTCCTGAAGCGGAAAAAATAACAAGCACAATGTGGTCGTTACAACTTGCTAGTTTAGCGGATAGAGATTCAGCTAATGCCTTAAGCAAGAAAGTTGCGTTATTAGGTTATAAAGCAAGCGTTGAAAAAGCTGAAACACCAAAAGGGGATAGATTTCGTGTTCGAATTGGTCCRAAAAAAGATAAGCTGGCGCTTGAAGCTATCTCAAAAGTRCTTGAAGGTAAATTAAATTTAAAGCCACTCATGCTTAAACAGCTACCKAATGAATCACCGAATAAATCATGATTGTTTTATGCAGGCTGAAATAAYCCCAAACACCTMCTAAAATCGTHGCAATAGAACAACTATTACCATTCATTTCAAAGACGTTTAGCACTATTTCATCTCAGTCTAAATTCAACCCTGACTTATTCAGAGGCTCTCTAAATAAAAACGTTAGGGACATTAACCTCATTCTGTTAAAATTCCTCCCTTCATATAATCTTTATAAAAGCTTGAGATGCGATGGTTTGGGTTGATKTTCTAATTATTGGCATAATACTTATTTCTGCATTGATAAGTATTGTCCGAGGCTTTATAAAAGAAGTATTYTCGCTCGCTAGYTGGATCCTTGCCTTTTGGGTTGCACGCCTATTTTATCCTCATATGGCAACGCTGCTTATTGRTTACGTTGCAACACCTTCCTTTCGSTCATTTATAGCATTTGCATTTTTGTTTGTTGTAACCTTAATTTTGGGCGCATTGGTGAATCATCTTATTTCCCAGCTRGTCAAAAAAACAGGTTTRTCGGGTACMGATCGAATGCTTGGGATTATTTTTGGCTTAATTCGWGGGGTTGCGATTGTTAYTTTGTTAATYCTCGCTGCAGGTGCAACRCCTATGCCYCAAGATGATTGGTGGCAAAATGCATTATTRCTTGAACATTTTGAAAAGTTGGCTATTTGGGCCCAAWCTTTTCTACCRAGTGATATKKCAGACYATATAAAWTTTTAATAATTATTGATTTTTCTTTAGGGTAAATAGYATGTGTGGAATTATTGGTATTGTCGGACAAACTGAAGTAAACCAGTCGATTTATGACGGTTTAACAGTACTCCAACATCGYGGRCAAGATGCAGCAGGWATTGTGACYTGTGACMATGAYGGGCAATTATTTTTRCGTAAAGCAAAYGGTTTAGTAAAAGATGTATTTCATACTCGMCATATGCTTGAACTTAAAGGTAATATGGGRATTGGTCATATTCGCTAYCCCACGGCAGGTTGTTCAACTTCAGCYGAAGCACAGCCGTTTTATGTGAATTCGCCGTTCGGTATTACACTTGCTCACAATGGAAATTTAACCAATACTAAGCAACTTAAAGAAGAGCTATATCAAAGTGATCGCCGTCATTTAAATACCAACTCTGATTCTGAAGTTTTACTTAATATTTTGGCACATGAACTACAAAAATCTAGCCAATTAAAGCCTCAAGCTAAAGATGTRTTTGAGGCTGTCACCTTACTTCATCGTCGTTGCAAAGGCGCTTATGCCGTTGTCGCTATGATTGCCGGTGTGGGGATCCTTGCATTTCGTGACCCTTATGGGATTCGTCCTGTTGTTATTGGTAAACGCAAGCATGCTGAAAAAGATGAATATATTATCGCCTCAGAAAGCGTTGCCATTGATACGCTGGGTTATGAGCTTATTCGAGATATTGCACCAGGAGAGTGTGTTTTTATTGATATTAACGGTAATTTTCATGCACAACAGTGTGCTGAAKCACCACTTATTTCACCGTGTATTTTTGAATATGTCTATTTTGCAAGACCGGACTCCATAATGGATGGCATATCTGTTCATAAAAGCCGCTTACGCATGGGGACGAAACTTGCGAGAAAAATTGAACGAGATTTTCCTGATCTTGATATTGATGTTGTTATTCCTATTCCWGATACAAGCCGTAGTGCTGCTTTACAGTTATCCTATGATCTAGGCATTCCCTACCAAGAAGGGTTCATCAARAATCGTTATATTGGCCGCACATTTATTATGCCTGGCCAAACTGAGCGTAAAAAATCAGTTCGTCAGAAGTTAAATGCGATTGATTTAGAGTTTCGAGGAAAGAATGTAYTATTRGTTGATGACTCGATTGTGCGAGGCACGACATCGACACAAATCGTACAAATGGCACGTGATGCCGGTGCAAATAAAGTTTATTTTGCCTCAGCAGCACCACCGGTACGCTATCCAAATGTTTATGGCATTGATATGCCTTCACCAACAGAATTTGTGGCTCATAACCGTAGTATTAAAGAGATAGCACAAGAATTAGGGGTTGATGAACTTATCTATCAAGAACTGGATGATCTAGTCGAAGCYGTYAAYCATAATGATAGAGTGCAATGCTTTGATACATCTTGTTTTAATGCGGAATATATCACCGGTGATATTGATCAAGCTTATCTGGATTATATTGATTCTTTACGAAATGACTCAACTAAGCAGCAAGCTGAAAGCAGTAATGCCGTCATTGAAATTCATAATAACGCCTAAGGATTGAGTATAGCTATCGTTGTAAGCTGGTTTAGTATTGCTGTTTTAGTGAAATTCCTATATAATTCCGGCGATTATGCATCAGAAACTACCTAAAGAAATCGATCCGCTACGCCTTGCCCAAAATGGCTTGAAGTTAACGGGTCAGCTAGCCGTAACAGAAATGCCGAGATTACTACAATCTCTTCATAGTAATGACGGTATGGTGGGCATCGATATTACGTTTGATGTCGATGAAATTAATACACCTTTTATGCGGGGTGCGTTTACAACAACGGTTTCAATGACTTGTGAACGTTGCATGAAAGCGATGCAAATAGATTTGAATGTTCATTGTTTGTTAGCAATAGTAACAAGCGAAAGAAAAATTGAAGGATTAGCTGAGCAATATGATCCATGGTTACTTGAAAGTAGTGAYGATGTATTGTTGAGTAGTGTAATTGAAGATGAGTTGATACTAGCATTGCCTCTCGTGCCTCGGCATGATCAAGCATGTGTACCTGCTAGTGAATGGTCATCAGCTGATGAAATGGTAGAAGATATAGAAGAAAAAGTATCGCCTTTTGCTATTTTNATCAACACTCAAGATAAAGAAATAAAGTAACTATCAAAATAGATAGTTACACAGTAAATTTGGTTTAGAAAATATTTTATAGTTAGGAGTTAGACATGGCAGTACAAAAGAGTAAAAAGAGTACATCTCGTCGCGGCATGCGTCGTTCACATGATGCGTTAACAGCTGAAACATTATCTGTTGATTCAACATCAGGTGAGTTGCACCTTCGTCATCATGTAACAGCAGATGGTTATTACCGTGGACGTAAASWMRKYGMMRAKRYKGTWRCYGRTRKSGRMKRWGKYYRMWWYRRWKRAKTCKWRRWMKATMKWYYSAWGSYRTSGGSRKSGMKYRSGGACCTCAAGTCGTGATCCCCGCTGCAATTAGAGCATTAAAAACACATCCAGACATCCATTTAATATTGGTGGGTGATGAAGATGTGATTGCTACGCTTTTAAAAGAACATGACATGCACAATGATGAACGCTTATCGATTCATCATGCGTCGCAACAAGTAGCTATGGACGAATCGCCCGCGCAGGCTTTGCGTGGTAAAAAAGATTCGTCTATGCGGGTTGCCATTAATCTTGTGAAAGACGGAACGGCTGCTGCGTGTGTCAGTGCGGGTAACACTGGTGCTTTAATGGCAACGGCTCGATTTGTGCTCAAAACATTACCAGGCATTGAGCGTCCGGCAATTATTTCGGAATTACCAACGATCAAAGGCCATACCTATGTGCTTGACCTAGGTGCGAATATTGATTCTAGTGCAGAACATCTAGTCCAATTTGCTGTTATGGGCTCAGTACTTTGTTCCTTAATTGATGGCAAAGAAAATCCAACGGTTGGCCTTCTAAATATTGGTGAAGAAGAGATCAAAGGTAATGAACGTGTTAAAGAAGCTGCACGTCTCATTGCTGAAACAGATCTTAATTACCAAGGTTTTGTTGAAGGTGATGGTTTATACCGAGGGGAAGTTGATGTCCTCGTGTGCGATGGTTTTGTTGGCAATGTTGCACTTAAAGCAAGTGAAGGTGTGGTGCATATGATTCGTCATTTCATACGCGAATCATTCAATCGAAATATTTTCACTAAATTAGTAGGCTTAATTGCAGCACCCGTTTTAAAAAGTTTCCGTGATGAACTTGATCCCCGTGCGCACAATGGTGCTAATTTTATTGGTTTGCAAGGTATTGTTATTAAAAGCCACGGCGGCACCGATGAAATTGGTTTTGCTAATGCTATTAAAATTGCAATTATTGAAGCCGAACACGATGTACCTAAACATATCAGTGCACATTTAGAGAAAATGCTAGAAGGTCAACTTTAGTGGTCTATTCGAGAATCGCGGGAACAGGAAGCTATCTACCTAAAAAAATACTAACGAATCATGATCTTGAAAGCATGGTGGAAACCAGCGATCAATGGATTACGGATCGTACCGGAATAAAAAAACGTCATATTGTTGCTGATGATGAAACAACAACTGATTTAGCCTTTTATGCYGCTGAAAARGCVATYGAAGCBGCAGGAATTAAAAAYGATGATATTGATTTAATTATTGTTGCGACVACGACACCTACTCGCATMTTTCCAAGCACAGCATCATTGGTACAAAATAAACTCAATATTCGTAATGGYTGTCCTGCCTTTGATGTGCAAGCGGTGTGYWCGGGCTTTATTTACGCCTTAACCGTAGCCGATAAATTTATAAAATCAGGTTCAGTAAAAAATGCACTAGTGATTGGTGCTGAATCTATGTCACGAATTATTGATTGGACGGATAGAAATACCTGTATCTTATTTGGTGATGGCGCGGGAGCAGTCGTCTTACAAGCATCAGATGAAACAGGAATATTATCTACCCACATTCACTGCGATGGGCATTTTAATGAATTATTAACGGTGCCAACAGGCCCTGGCTCTGTAGAAAGCGAAGCATCAGCCTATGTTGAAATGCAAGGTAATGATGTATTTAAAGTGGCTGTGCGAACATTGAGCAATATTGTTGATGAAACATTAGCGGCAAATAATTTAGACAAGCATGATATTGCTTGGCTTATTCCGCATCAAGCAAATATTAGAATTATTTCAGCAACGGCTAAGAAGCTCGATATGTCAATGGATCATGTTGTCGTTACTGTTCACGATCACGGTAATACGTCGTCTGCATCCATTCCTCTCGCATTAGATACTGCCGTAAGAGATGGCCGGATTCAACGCGGTGAAATGCTACTGCTTGAAGCCTTTGGCGGTGGTTTTACATGGGGTTCAGCACTCCTTAAATATTAACTACATAGTTATCATTATTGAGATTTAAATAGTATGAGTTTAGCGTTTGTATTTCCAGGTCAAGGATCGCAATCTATTGGTATGTTGTCTGATTTGGCGACTCAATTTCCACAGGTTCAGCTCACATTTGCAGAAGCATCTTCCACCTTAGATTACGATCTTTGGGAATTGATCACTTCGGGTTCGGGTGAATCACTTAATGAAACACACCGAACACAACCTGCCATGTTAGCTGCCGGCATTGCCGTTTGGCGTAGTTGGCAATCAATTTCAAATGTGAAGCCTAGCTTTCTAGCGGGTCACAGCTTAGGTGAATATACGGCATTAGTAGCGGCCGGAGCCTTAGGTTTTGCTGATGCTATTCAATTAGTTGAACAGCGTGGACACTATATGCAACAAGCCGTGCCAGTAGGTGAGGGTGCAATGGCCGCGATTCTTGGCTTAGATGATGATAGTGTTCGCGCCATTTGTTTAGAAGCAGCAGAAAAGGGTGTGGCCGAAGCGGTTAATTTTAACTCTCCGGGCCAAGTCGTTATTGCCGGTGCAACTGAAGCCATTAATGTTGCCATAGTATTGGCAAAAGAAAAAGGTGCTAAACGTGCCTTGTTATTACCTGTTAGCGTACCGTCTCATTGTGCATTGATGAAACCTGCGGCTGAAAAATTAGCCGAAGCGTTAAAAAACATAACAATTCAAACACCCTCAATCCCTGTCATTCATAATGTAAGCGTGACCAGTGTAAATGCTGCAGCGGATATAAAATCATTATTAGCACAACAACTATACAATCCAGTTCGATGGGTTGAAACAGTTCAATATTTAGCATCACAAGGAGTGGATACGCTGGTAGAAAGTGGTCCAGGAAAGGTTTTAGCAGGATTGACCAAACGCATTGATAAATCAATTGTTGGCATGGCTATGTTTGATCAAGCCTCAGTTGAAAAAGTTCAACAAGCAGTAGGAGAGTAAAATGAGTTTAGAAGGAAAAGTAGCGTTAGTAACAGGTGCAACCCGCGGTATAGGTCGGGCCATTGCGCTTCGTCTTGGCGAGCAAGGTGCAACCGTTGTGGGTACAGCAACATCAGAAGCAGGCGCGCAAACAATTAGTGATTATTTGAAAGAAGCTAATATTTCGGGTACAGGCATGGTATTGAATGTAACGGATGCTGATTCAATTGAAAAAGTTGTGAGTGAAACGGAAGCAAATTTTGCTGCCCCCGCAATTTTAGTCAATAATGCAGGTATTACACGTGATAATTTATTAATGCGTATGAAAGATGATGAATGGAATGACATTATCGATACCAACCTAACGCCAATTTTTAAATTAAGTAAACGTTGCTTACGCGCAATGACAAAAGCACGYTGGGGTCGCATTATTACCATTACATCAGTCGTCGGTGTGATGGGAAATGCAGGACAAACAAATTATGCGGCTGCCAAAGCAGGTGTCATTGGTTTTAGTAAATCGTTAGCMCGTGAAGTCGGTGCGCGAGGTGTCACAGCCAATTGTGTTGCCCCTGGGTTTATTGATACTGACATGACCAGTTCATTGTCTGATGCCCATAAAGAGACATTATTAACACAGGTTCCCGTTAAACGATTAGGTGAACCAGAAGAAATTGCGGCCGCAGTTGGCTATTTAGCCAGTATGGATGCAGGATATATTACCGGCGAGACCATCAACGTTAATGGTGGCATGTATATGAATTAATTGGCTTTATTTGAGTCAATTCACATAGTCAATTGTTGAAAACGATCATTTACAAACAATTTGGCTTGTTTATAAAATGGTTGCATTATAAAATACAACTATATTTTGAGTATTAACCACTGAAGGAAGTAGAAATATGAGTGATATCCAAGCCCAAGTAACAGAAATTGTTGTTGAACAATTAGGGGTTAACGCTGATGAAGTAAAAGTTGATGCTTCATTTATTGATGATTTAGGTGCWGATTCTTTAGACACCGTTGAATTAGTAATGGCTCTTGAAGAGGCCTTTGACTGTGAAATCCCAGATGAAGAAGCTGAAAAAATTACAACTGTTGCTGAAGCAGTAAAATATATTAATTCTGTTCAGTCTTAATATTTTAGATTGTTAAATTATAGCCGCCTATCGTGTTTTCACGTAGGCGGCTATTTTGTTTTTGGAGGAGAGGTTTTCGATGAGTAAGCGACGCGTTGTGATCACCGGACTAGGTGCAGTGACACCTGTAGGCTTAAACGTTAAAGATAGCTGGCAGAATATTCTTGCTGGCAAGAGCGGCATTGTACCTCTGACTTCATTTGATGTATCAGCATTCTCAGTTCGGTTTGGTGGCAGTATCAAAGACTTTGATATTACATCAATTATTTCCCGAAAAGAAGCGAAAAAAATGGATACATTTATCCATTATGGTCTTGCTGCTGGTAAAGAAGCGCTTGAAGATTCAGGCATTGAAATAACAGATGAAAATGCAGAGCGAATTGGCGTTGCTATTGGCTCAGGTATTGGCGGTGTTGCAGGAATTGAGAAAGGCTATGATGCTTTTCTCAAAGGTGGTCCAAGAAAAATTTCTCCCTTCTTTGTGCCAAGCAACATAATTAATATGATCTCGGGCAATCTATCTATTATGTTTGGTTTGAAAGGACCAACCATTGCGATATCAACAGCGTGTTCAACCGGTACGCATTGCATTAGCACTGCCGGCCGAATGATTCAATATGGTGACGCGGATGTGATGATTGCCGGTGGTGCAGAAATGGCGACCTCGCCAACAGGGCTAGGTGGTTTTGCTTCTGCACGTGCGCTATCAACACGTAATGATGATCCTGAAGCGGCCAGCCGACCTTGGGATGTAGATCGCGATGGTTTTGTGTTGGGTGATGGTGCTGGTGTTGTTGTATTAGAAGAATATGAACATGCTGTTAAACGTGGAGCAACGATTTATGCTGAACTAACAGGTTCAGGCATGAGTTCAGATGCATACCATATGACTATGCCATCAAAAGGTGGTGAAGGTGCAGCACGCTCAATGAAGAATGCCATTGCCGATGCTAAAATATCTGCTGATCAAATTGATTATATCAATGCGCATGGCACATCAACTCCAGCGGGTGATGGCGCAGAGACCCAAGCTGTTAAATCAGCATTAGGCAATGCAGCGCACACGGTTGCMATTAGTTCTACAAAATCAATGATTGGACATTTATTAGGTGCAGCAGGCGGTGTTGAAGCGGTATTTAGTATTTTGGCYATTCGCGATCAAGTSGCACCRCCWACCATTAATTTAGATAATCCCGATCCAGAATGTGATTTAGATTATGTACCGCACACCGCACGTCAAATGAAAATAGATGTGGTCATGTCGAATTCATTTGGTTTTGGTGGAACGAATGGTACAGTTATCTTTAGCAAGTTAAAGTAACTACTTGAAATAAATATGATTCTTATTAACGGAAATCCCGATGATAGAATCAATATTTCAGATCGTGCTTTACAATATGGTGATGGTGTTTTTGAAACTATGGCCTATCGTGATGGCCAGATTGAATTTCTTGATGCACATTTAACACGTCTTAATTTAGGCTGTGATCGTCTCGCTATTCCTTTTTCGCAGCTTGAGAAATTAAAAGCAGAATTAGGCGTTGTTGTAACAGAACTAGCTGAAAATGATGCTGTAATCAAGATCATCATCAGCCGTGGCWGTGGTGGTCGGGGATATTTATCAGATAAAAGTATCGAGCCCACTCGTATTATCTCGACACACCCATTARCTATTTATCCTGRAAACCGTAAAAAACAAGGAATTACAGTCCGSTTTTGYCAACAACRATTATCTGAAAATGAGAGTTTAGCGGGAATTAAGCATTTAAATCGTTTAGAACAGGTTTTAGCTCGAAACGAATGGCGAGATCCTGAAATTGCTGAAGGCTTGATGCGCGATCAACATGATAATATGATTGAAGGCACAATGAGCAACGTATTTATTGTAAAAGCAGGGGCACTCTTTACCGCAGAATTGAATAMGTCAGGTGTTGCCGGCATCATTCGAGCAGAAATCTTAAAAATAGCGAACGGCAACGATATTCCCTGTACAGAAACCACTCTTTCTCAGCGTGCATTACTTGATGCCGACGAGGTTTTTGTCTGTAACAGCATCATTGGTATTTGGCCTGTTATTTGTCTTGTCGATGGAAAAATAAACTATACTTATYCRATTGGAAARATAACACGTCAATTACAAAATTTATTGCCACACTAATTATGCGACTTATTAAAAACACACTACTATTCTTACTTTTATTACTAGCGATTGCTATGGCTGTCGCATGGAATCAATATCAGCGMTTTTTATCTACGCCACTTCAATTGGGTGAGCAAGGTATCAACTATACGGTTAAAARCGGTAGTAATTTATTAGCGATTGGCGAAGATTTTTATGTRAAAGGTTATTCATCAATGCCCGCTAAATATCTTTAYTTTTATGGCCGATCACAAAACAAAGCACATTTAATTAAAGCCGGTGAGTATAAGCTTGAGCCCGATACAACCTTTCCRGAGTTACTGGACCAACTCGTTAAGGGCCAAGTCATTCAATATTCTTTTACCCTTATTGAAGGYATGACATCACAACAGTTTATTGATGCMGTTGCAGCGGATGAYCGCTTTGAAAAAACATTRAGTGATACCAAATTATCCSTTGTGATGAAAGAGATAGGTTTGGATAAAACGCATGGTGAGGGCGAGTTTCAGCCAGAAACCTATAATTTCACGGCTGGCACGACAGATAAAGAAATGCTACAGCGTGCGCATGCSATGATGACGGCAACCTTRGAGCTTSAATGGCAAAACAGAGCTAAAAAYCTACCCTATAAAACAYCTTATGATGCYTTAATTATGGCATCAATTATCGAAAAAGAATCAGGGATTGCAGAAGAGCGCCCTCAAATTGCAGGCGTGTTTATTCGCCGCTTAAAAATAGGAATGCGCTTGCAAACCGACCCGACGGTCATCTATGGCATGGGAGATAAATACAAAGGTAATATTCGACGTAAGGATTTAACGACGGATACACCTTATAATACATATACACGTTCTGGCTTACCGCCAACCCCTATTGCTTTGCCGAGTGAAGAAGCTATTCATGCGGCACTGCACCCTAAAGATGGCAAGAGTTTATACTTTGTAGCCACAGGTAAAGAGGGCAGGCATTATTTTTCTAATTCACTAGCAGAGCATAATAAAGCGGTTAGAAAGTATCAGTTACACCGATGAAAGGTAAGTTTATTACAATTGAAGGAATAGAAGGCGCGGGCAAATCAACCCAACTGGCTTTTATCCAAAAATATTTAGATGAACAAGGCCAATCACTTACGGTAACACGTGAACCTGGTGGCACAGAATTAGGTGAGCAAATTCGTGAATTATTACTGACTCCTCGCCCACAAGGCATGGCGGTCGATACTGAACTATTGCTTATGTTTGCCGCGCGAGCAGAGCATATAGAACAAGTCATTCAACCCGCACTTGATCGGGGTGATTGGGTGTTGTCTGACCGATTCACCGATGCAACTTTTGCTTATCAAGGTGGTGGCCGAGGCATTTCTCAGCAACGTATTACCGAGATTGCTGATTGGACATTAAAAGGATTGCAACCCGACTTAACCTTCCTGTTTGATTTACCGGTTGAAGTAGGGCAGCAACGCGTATTAAGCCGCAATGAAGGTGTTGATAGGTTTGAACAGGAAAAAGTTGATTTTTTTCAGCGCATCAAAGAATGTTATTTAGAACGTGCACAACACGATCCGTCACGTATGAAGATCATTGATGCTAACCAGTCTATTACTGACATCCAAATTCAGCTAAGCACACTGCTAGACAGTTTGCTTACACCTTAATATGTATTCGTGGAACGCAGATTTATGGCAACACTTTTGCCAACAGCAGCAGCAACAGCGTTTACCACATGCATTATTATTATCAGGCGTTGCAGGCTTAGGTAAAAAGGAATTTGCTAAGGATATTGTCGCCACTATGCTGTGTACGTCACTTCAAGACGCTCATTCACCCTGTGGTCAATGTCATAGCTGTCAATTACTCAGCGCCGGTAATCACCCCGATCATATTGAAATAATGCCTGAAGAAGTGGGTAAACAAATAAAAATTGCTCAAATACGAAATTTAAAAGACAAACAACAACTGACAACAAGTGTCGCAAATTGGAAGACGGTTATTATCTCACCAGCAGATGCGATGAATATAAGTGCCAGTAATAGCTTGCTCAAGTTATTAGAAGAACCACAACACAATACACTTCTTATTTTAATCTCCGATGCGCCTGAAAAATTACCTATTACTATACGAAGTCGTTGTCAAAGCTATTGTTTTTCAAGCCCAGCTACTGAACAGGCATTGGTATGGTTAGGGACGCAAGGCATAAATAATCAAAATAATGAGCTTGAAAAGATATTACAGTTAGCGAGCGGTGCACCGATAAAAGCACTAGAAATGCTTGGAAATAATATGAGTGAGCAGTGCCAGCAGATCGAGCATGACTTTGATGCAATCTTATCAGGGCAAGCTAATCCTATCGCATTGGCCGCATCGTGGAAGGGCTTTGACCTAAGCGAAGTATTACATTATTTACACTATTTRCTTAAAAACCGATTAATAGAATTAATGCAAACAAAACAACAAGATGTGAAAAACAGGCATTATCTTAAAATATCTGATTGCATTACACGCACAATAAAGCTAACATCATCTTTAAATAACGTGAATAAAGCATTGTTAACAGAAGATTTTATTGTTTCTGTTATGCAAATAACACATAAATAGACACACAATTTAGGTAACAATTATGGCAATGACTCCCGGCAAAGGTATTCTGGCATTAAAAATAACGGATCAGAATATGCTTTATCATGCCTTTATGCCTTATTTGCAAAATGGTGGWYTGTTTATTCCTACCAATAAAGTCTATGAGTTAGGGGAAGAAGTTTTTATTGTATTAAACCTTATGAATGAGCCAGATAAAATCCCTGTAGCCGGTACGATTGCTTGGATTACACCTAAAGGTGCACAAGGTAACCAAGCCGCAGGAATTGGCGTTCATTTTAGTGATGATGATGGWGCTGCCACCATTTTAAAAGGCAAAATTGAAAATTATCTRGCTGATAAAAAAGCTGACAAACCTACTCACACAATGTAATTAACGAACCATGTTTATAGATTCACATTGCCATCTCAATCTGTTGGCACAAGAAGARGGCGGYCTTGATGCCGTTATTGCACAGGCAAAAGAAAATAGCGTTGATCACATTGTKTGCATCGCCATTGATAGAGCCAGTTGTACAGAAGTGTTAGATATTGCTAAACACTATCCCAATATGTCAGCCAGTGCAGGCATTCATCCTAATGTCGAAGCRATACCAGAAGAAACCTTAACYGTTGAACARCTTGTTGAKCTTGCTRCCCATGACAAAATTATCGCRATAGGTGAAACGGGGCTAGATTATTTTCGTAGTGAAGGCGAYCTTGAATGGCAACGTGATCGCTTTAGAATTCACATAGCAGCAGCGAAACAAACACATAAGCCGCTTATCATTCATACYCGTGAAGCGCGCGATGACACCATGGCAATATTAGAACAAGAAGATGCCCAACAAGCCGGTGGTATTATTCATTGTTTTACTGAAAATTGGCAAACGGCACAAAGAGCACTTGATATTGGCTTCTATATTTCACTATCGGGCATTGTTACCTTTAAAAATGCCAAAGATTTACAAGAAGTCGCTAAAAAATTGCCATTAGATCGYATTTTGATTGAAACAGATGCCCCTTATCTTGCACCGATGCCACATCGAGGTAAAACAAAYAAACCCGCTTTCGTAAAACACGTAGCCGAGTTTTTAGCAGAATTAAGAGGCGACACCGTAGAAAACATTGCACAAGCGACCTCTGATAATTTTCATCGTTTATTTCCAAGCACACAATGAAATCTTACCTCACAAGGTTTACGGTAGTACTATTATTAGTAGTTCAATTGATTGCTTGTTCAGATGAAAAACCTCAATTAACAGCCCTTAATGATGATGCCATTATTTTAGCYTTTGGTGACAGCATAACCTATGGTAGCGGAGCAAATATTACCACTCAAAGTTATCCCGCYGTYTTAKCTAAGCTCACGGGATTAACCGTTGTCAATAAAGGTATTCCGGG
The DNA here is from genome assembly GCA_002733335.1 of Methylophaga sp. Classification (GTDB taxonomy): domain Bacteria; phylum Pseudomonadota; class Gammaproteobacteria; order Nitrosococcales; family Methylophagaceae. The sequence continues at coordinate 3,284 of NVVK01000016.1, read as the reverse complement.
TGAAATCAGYCGGCTAGGGYTAGAGCGACTAGCRGATGTGTTACAAGAAGTTAATCCAGACCTTGTTATTCTTTGTCATGGCGGCAATGACTTAATTCGTAAACTAGGTAAAGCACAGTTAAAAGATAACTTAGRTAAAATGATCACATTAATTCAAGATAGTGGGGTACAAGTTGTTTTGATTGGCGTACCTAATTTTAGTCTGTTGCTGAACGTACCCGATCTCTATTCTGATTTGGCAACCCAGCATAATATCCCGATAGAGCTTACTATCCTGCCCAAAATTGAGCGCGATCCAAAATTAAAGTCAGATCATATTCATCCCAATGCGAAAGGCTACAAATTATTTGCAGAAAGTATTTATCAGATTATGCAATAACCGAGGCTATACGACAGGGAAAAAAATAGCATGGACAAGCGAGATAAATTATACGAGCTACATAGAATATTTAAACAAGCCCGTGGCAGACGTATTAGCAAAGCAGAATTATTAGAGCGACTAGAATATTCTGATTCCACATTGAAAAGACAAATTACCGCACTAAGAGATAAATATGGTGCCCCCTTAGAATATGATAATGAACGCCATGGCTGGTATTATCAAGATGGCATAAGCTTTGAATTACCTGGTTTATGGTTTAATGAGCAAGAGTTATAYTCRCTGTTAGTGCTTGAACAGTTGCTGGAAAATATTGATGCCGGTCTGGTTTCAGAGCAACTCTCCATTGCAAAAGATCGTATTAAATTATTACTCTCTACAAAAATAGATCTAGATAAAAATATTGGTGATAAGCTTAGACTYGTTAATGTTTTTCAGCGTGAGATTAATAAAAATATTTTYAAAGAAATTGCTAAAGCYACATTTGATGAACGCCAGCTTGAAATTGATTTTATTAATCGGCGTACTCAACAAAAAACGACTCGAATCGTCTCACCACAACGTGTTATCCACTATAAAGACACATGGTATCTTGATTGTTTCTGTCATCTCAGAGAATCACTAAGAACATTTTCAATTGATGGAATAAGCCRAGTAAAACAATGTCATAAAGCRGCAAYAATCATCACACCCGATACGATAGATAAGGCAACTCAAAGTACCTACGGCATATTTTCAGGTCAAGCTCATGAAATAGCCATTTTACATTTTCAACCCCCAGTATCATTTTGGATMGYCAAAGAAACATGGCATCCAGACCAGAAAAGYAAATGGTTAAAAAATGATATTTTAGAAYTGAAAATCCCTTATAGAAAACAAGATGAACTTCTAGCTGATATTCTTAGGTATTCAGGGAAAGTGGTAGTGAAAGCTCCCGAGTCACTACGTCAAAGCATRAAGGAAACCGCAGAAATACTACTTAAAAATCATTGTTRAAAANTARTTATRGGGCTAGGTCAACTATTGACCYTSYCTTATGGTTTAATAATYCTAAAACTCAAAYATAGGGAATTGAACGGTAAAGCTACCCTATGTACAATGAGTGAGAGTAAAGCTACGTAAAGATAGATAAACAATTTCCCTCATCTAAATGGAAAGGTGAATTATGGAGCAATTGACGGATCTTAAGGCAATTTTGCATTCTAAACGTGCCAACATTTATTATTTAGACAAATGTAGAGTGATGCAAAAAGATGGTCGAGTACTGTATCTCACAGAAGAAGCCAGTGAGAATCAGTATTGGAATATTCCSATCGCCAATACGACGTGCATATTAYTAGGCAYSGGCACMTCTATYACCCAAGCYGCRGTGAGAATGTTGGCRCAAGCAGGYGTGTTAATCGGCTTTAGTGGCAGTGGCGGCACACCGTTAATTGCCGCGAATGAAATAGAATGGTTATCACCTCAAAGTGAATACAGGCCAACAGAATACATACAAGCTTGGATGTCATTTTGGTTTGAAGAAGATAAACGCCTTAAAGTAGCTAAACAGTTTCAATTATGGCGCATAGAATATATGCAAAAAATATGGTCTAAGGATAAAGACCTAAACCTCGAAGGTTTTCAAACAGATGAACAGTTACTCAAACAATTCACACTCAAAATAGAAAAAGCCACTACCGTTAATAAGCTCTTAACMGAYGAAATGGCACTCACCAAAARCYTATAYCGYATAGCYGCYAACAATACCAAAACTGAAAATTTCACTCGYCAGCACCAATCAACMGAYATTGCYAATGAYTTTCTAAATCATGGTAAYTAYTTAGCYTAYGGRCTYGCWGCCACCACRCTTTGGGTGCTCGGAATTCCTCAYGGTTTCGCCGTTATGCATGGMAARACACGMMGRGGRGCATTGGTRTTTGATGTGGCTGATCTTATAAAAGACACCCTGATCCTACCGTGGGCCTTTATTTGTGCYAAAGAAGGCGCGACAGAACAAGAATTYCGTCAACAATGCCTGYRAWWTWWYWYTWWMSWYAARRMMTWWRWYWYKMTSWTYGATAGCGTCAAACAAATCTGTGCCGAGGCTGACCAATTATGATGGTCACATTTGTTTCACAATGTGAGAAAAAAGCGTTAAAAAAAACACGAAGAGTGCTCGATGCCTTTGCTAACCGAATTGGTAGCAATACATGGCAAACTGTGATTACAGAAGAAGGTCTACTTGCAGTAAAAAAGCTACTACGCAAAACAGCAAGTAAAAATACAGCCGTGAGCTGTTTCTGGATCAGAAGTCGTTCAAGATCAGAACTGGTTTGGGTGGTGGGAAAGAGAAATAAATTTAATGCCGAGGGTGTAGTGCCGGTTAACAGTACTGGAAAAGAGGTTCCAATGGATATATCAAGAGACAAACCTATTAAAGGTTGCATTTATGCCAATACGCAATTGCAACGACTTGAACAACATTTGTTTGCAGTTGGTTTTGTTGCGCGTCAGCTTTTCTTACATTTTTATTCAGATAAAAATGCTCAAGCAAATGCTACGTTTATAGCGGGGTGCTTACACGATATTGGAAAAACAGATCCGAGTTTTCAAGAATGGGTAATAAAAGATAAAAGTAAATCGTATATACCAGAAGAYGGACAACATATAGACGGTTTAAAAAAATTCAGTTTTGAAAATCACCCAAGACATAATGAAATATCGGTTTTACTTTATCAGCTGCTAGATGATAAAAATTTAAAAGCACTTAATGGCAGCAATAAAAGCTCGGTTAAACATGCCATTTATTGGCATCATGCAAAACCATTTAGACCTAAAGGTGGTTTTGAAACATTAAGTGATATTTATAAAAAAATAAACTCCGTATCTAAAGGAGATGCTTGGAATCTAATTGTACTGAATT
>NVVK01000027.1 GCA_002733335.1 Methylophaga sp. | reverse complement strand
CTCAGCATGGGGTGGTGCGTTAGCCACTGCGTCTGATTTAGTATTCTACGGAACACTAGAAGGTTACATCAAAGCGTTAGATGCACAATCTGGTCGTGAATTATGGCGTTTTAAAACGGCATCAGGCATTATCGGTAACGTAAACACGTACAAGCATGACGGTAAACAGTACATCGCAATACTTTCAGGTATTGGTGGTTGGGCTGGTATCGGTATTGCTATTCCTAGCTTAGAAAACAGTTCTGATGGTTTGGGTGCAGTAGGTGCATACTCAGCGCTATCTAGCTGGACTAACTTAGGTGGTATTTTAAGCGTGTTTAGCCTATAAGATCTTTATCTATTAAATTTATTTAATAGATAAAATCTAAATCAAAGAAGCCCTTATACTTATTGTTTAAGTGTAGGGGCTTCTTACTTTTTAAAATAAGGAAGCGCCTAATTGGTGTAACTGCATGGCTAGCATTAGGACTTAAAATGTTAGGTTTAAGAAATATTAATTAAGATTCGCTCATTATTTGGCTAAAGTTGACTTTCAGGAACTACAATTGACAATAACTTAGTTGTAAATCGTTGTAGGAAMGTTGTTTTTGGCTCTTTATAAAAGRTTATTTTTTCGCCATCATCTATTGTTATCCACTCAATATGGCCCTTTTTTCCTAACTGAAGCTGATAACATTTAAGAAGCACTCCTTTATCCAGCTTRGTAGATAATAATGTTGCATGCTCTGGCGATTCGAAATAAACGCCTAATTCTGTATTTAAAACAACGGATCTGGCATCCATATTAAATGAGCCAATAAAAATATACTGCTTATCAAATCCTATTATTTTGCCATGTAGTGCTGCGCGAGATGAGGCTGACCATTTAAGTTTTCCAGTATTCTTRTCAGGTTTATACTCATAGAGTTCGACACCACCTTGTAGTAAGCTTTTCCGGTATCGCATATAGCCAGCATGGACAAGCGGAACATCTGTTGCCGCTAGCGAGTTCGTCACTACACGAATATGAATCCCRTCTTCTTGYACACGACGAATAAGATAGTCTGTAAATTTTTGTCCTGGAACGAAATAAGGAGAAACAATATTTAGTTCATATTGAGCCTCATCCAGTTTTTCTTTTAGTTTTGGTGTTAAATGGGTTGCTCGAKCAACTTTTTTTGCTTCGACTTTACTTGGCTGATCATAAAGTAACGTCCACTTTCCCCAAGCAAAGGGAAGATCGCTTAAACCAGAGGTTTTTGTKAATTCAGTTTTCCGTAATGCTTTAGCGTATTCACTCTCTTTTGCCTCATTAAAATGTTCGTCTGACACGAGTCTAAAAGCATCAATTACTGTTTCATCAATAATGTTATCTACAGGAAACAAGGCTAATGGATACGTCCATTGGCTATTCCAATAGAGATCAAAAGATTGTGATATTTCAYCAACAATSGGTCCGATGGCGAGTACATCCATGTCGGCAAAAGCCACATCAGTTACAGCATCAAAATATTCATCACCAATATTTCGTCCGCCCATAATGACAGCCTGATTATCGGCAATTAAACTTTTGTTATGCATTCTACGATTTACACGACCGGTGTCCGTTATGAAATCAGCCATCCGGTTGTCACGATTGGCAAAAGGATTAAATAAATGAATTTCAATATTTGAATGCGCATTAATGATGTGTAGAACATCCTCTTTACCTGCGGTATCAAAATCATCTAATAATAATCTGACTCGCACGCCACGATCTGCCGCTTCAAGAAGTTGATTGAAGAGCCCTCGACCTGTTAAATCATGCTTCCAGATAAAATATTGGAGGTCGAGCGTTTTCTCTGCTGTTCTAATCAATCTTAAGCGTGCAGCATATGCCTCAATTCCTTTAGGAAGATCATGAAATCCAGATAAATTTTGCTTATCCCCAGTAATCGATATGACATCTTGGCCTAGTGTGGTTTCAGCTGTGAATGTATCTACATAGGAAGGGGTGCGTGCGTGATTGTCTGGCAAGGATGCACATGCATTCATCAGCAACGGAACGGTAATAATGGTCACGAATCGTCTTATACTGTGATACATAGATTGATGCTTGCTAAATAAAACGGACATATAAGTTAATTTCCTACCCAAAACCCTAATTTAACGGTGACATTCGGCTTCATATCGTTCCTGTGCTRCGGATCGTTTTAGAATCTGCCCTTGGTATYCTTTAACTTTTGCAGCAAGTTCACGACACTTCTCGGATGTTTCTGAAAGCACTTTAACACTATTCTCAACAGGCTCAATTTCATCTTTAAATACAATTGAAGAAGGGGCATTATCCTCGGCACCCAATGTATTGATTTTTTCAGTCGTATTCAGCCTTCCAATGGTTTCCTGCCAAACCCCGCCACGTTGTTTACAGAGTGTTGTTTGTGTCGTGGTAACGGAATGTATTATTTTATTTACAAATTCAAGATYTCTACAGACTGTGCCGTCATTCTCAATGATAGRACCTACACTTTTAATACTGCCAGAATGTCCTGATTCAGCATTATTCCAAAAAGTATTGATMYCACTTTCTTTATTGTTTAGGACTTCTTTTGCTTGCTCTTTTAGTAATGTCCAATCCTTATCTGTAAACTGAGCTGCCGGCGAATTATCTGTTAAATCTAGGTTTAAYGCTAGTTCGGCTTGCAATGAAGTTGAGCTAYATATTAATACCAATAAGAATAGGTTTCTATATTTCAATAAATCCACAATCATGTCCTGTTTTTTNAAGTTATATTTTTATACGATAAGCCAAAGAATGCCTATGTCTAAATGTAATACCATTAAAGATAGGCTTTTATATTTCAACTCAGATTGTACAGGCGACAGATAATTATTAAAACCATGTCAGCATTTTCAATGATAAAAAATTCTATTTATTAAATGCCTACCGTGAGTTATTGACATTGATTTTGTTCTTAAGTGAATGGAATGATATATGCGATGTATTATTAGCAAGTAATGCAGCATGTTTTACAATGTTATACATTAGCTCTGAATTATATGTCACTATCAAAGCTGTTATTCTGAAAAAATAGTCCAAGGATGCAAGTAAATGAAGTCAATTAAACTATTTCTATTAATCATCGTGTCCGTTATTGGCTTGATGTGTGCCACGGCACTGTTACTGAGTAAAGATGATTACCAAAAAGCTTTAATGTGGAGCTTACAAAAATTTACCAGTTACCAAATTACGTCAATAGATGACTTGTCAATTACCTACGGAGCCACCCCCAGAATCACATTAAAGAACTTGGCTGTTCATAATGAGAGTGATACTCAGAGCATTAAAGTCGACACCTTTACTATTGAGTTTTCACTTGTCAGTCTATTCACCGATCAGCTGAAAATAAAGAAAATACTTATTCAAAATGGTGAGATCGCTGTTGTTCAGCAAGAAGAAGAGCAGGGCTCATCTATTTCTATCCCTTCTATTGAATACGCTGAGCTGCAAAACATTCGTATCTCTTGCCATTGCAATAAGGAAAAATCGCTTTTATTATTTGTCGATAAGTTGCAGATCGTTGATGCAAGTAATGGCAAGAAAGAACTGTCTGGCAATGGCAAGTTTGAAGGGCTGCCCTTTCAACTTATAAGTTATATTGAGAAAAATAAGGAAAAGAATAACTCATCGTTGGCAATGACATTTAACCTTCTGGATACATCACTGAGTATAAAAGGTTCGATAGAGGATMTCAGTAATATTGAAGGCTTTGATTTAACGGTAACGGGGGATACGAAAGAGTTAGCTAATGTGATGAATTATTTTGTTAGTGATATTCCGAAATTAGGGAAGGCACATGTCTCGGTACAATTAAAAGGCGATATTGATAACTTTGATATCAGTAAAATCTCTGCTACTTTGGATAATAATGAGGCAACTTCGCTTGCCGTTACGGGCGCGATACATAATATTAAACATAAAAACGACAATGTCAGTGCTCGTGTTGATTTGCTATTTAAAGAAAATAGTTTAAAGCCAATAGCCTTTACAGGTCAGATTCTAAAGGAAAATAAACAGCTTAAATTTGATGGTGACATTAATATTGATGGTCTACCTCTCAAAAGTGATTTGATGGTTAGCTTTCAGACCACACCGGTACTATTATCCGGTAAAGTGCAAACAGAACAACTGCATGTTGATTCTTTTTCATTGCGTCAAGCATCACCAGGCACCGATCCTGATATTGAAAAAAAGGGCTTTAAAAATACCGCATTACGCCTAGATATACTTAAAAAACTAGACATTGACCTGCTTATTTCAGCGTTTAAATTAACAGGGACAAAATTTGATATTGAGACAAGCGAAACACGGATTACTAGTAATGCTGGATTACTTAGATTGGAATCTACCATTTTAACAATAAATGATAATMCTGTGAAAATTCAAAGTTCAATACAGTCCATTTCATCCCCCCCGATTGTAACGTTAGATATTCAAGCACAGCATTTTGASGTAGCTAAACTTTTTACGGATCCAAATAACCCTCCAGGAATTGAAGGTGATTTAACCYTTCACCTTGAGAGTAAGGGGCAAGGCAATACAATAGGTGATGTAATTGATGCTATGGATGGGCAACTTGCAATGGTGATGGATGAAGGAATTATTAATCAATCGGGGCTTCAGTTAATGTCTACTGACGTTGTGGGATGGCTATTTGAGAAAATAATTAATAAGAAGCAGACYAGGATTATTTGTGCTGTTAATCAAAATGAAATTAAAGATGGGGTACTGACTACCCAAATATTACAAATTGAGCTTGAAGACATGGAGGTAACTGGTTCAGGGGTACTCAAATTGAGTGAGCAATCAATTGACTTAATGTTATACGCTGATGACAAAAGCTTTTTAAAACCTGCGGTTCCTATCGAGGTTAAAGGCGACTTATTTAGCCCTTCCGTTACAATGTCACCCTCAGTGAGYTCACTCACATCGTTAACCGTGTCTATAATTCCACACCTTTTTCTAGCCGACGTGCTGACAACTAATTTCTTGGATCTATTAGATATGGGTGACCAAGAAAAGCCTTGTCAATAATACTTAAATTTAATATGAGCCCTAATTTTAATGGATTTCACTTTACACTTTATTAAACTATTTTTTATCTATTATTTATATATGTCTGCCATTATTGTTTGGTTTCTTATCTATTATTCTCATACTAGGGCAAATTGTTGGACGTATTGAAAAATGGGGCGTTTTTGACGCATGCTACTGGACATTTATCACTGCTTTAACCATTGGCTATGGTGATATGAAACCTGRACAAAAGAGTGCTAGGGTATTTTCGATTCTTATTGGYTTGATGGGCATCATRTTTACAGGATTGATCGTTGCTATCACCATTGCTACGGCAACGAAAGCGTTTGAATTAARCTAAGYATTRTCATACTATRRTRKGCTTGGTNTTAGATGAATAYATTGCCTTACAAGGNATAGGAAYAATGAAAACAAAAATTGGACTATTTATAGTCTTCACATTATTTTTTGCGTCAATTAGYTTTAGTGCCGAAGATGTCACCACGGTAGAAGCAGCAAATAGCGAGATTAGTGATAATCTTGATTTAGAACTTGTTGCCTCTATATTCGGTGAAGCTGAGGATCTTGAGGATTTTGAAAAAAGACTTAATGATCCCGATGCCCAAATTTCTAATTTAGACTTAAATGAAGATGGAGAAGTTGATTACTTAAGAGTCATTGAAACATCAAAAGGTGATACGCATTTAATTACTATTCAAGCCGTTATTGCAAAAGATCAATATCAGGATGTAGCAACAATAGATGTTGAAAAGGGCAGCAATGGCGAAACAGAAGTACAGGTAGTTGGCGATGTATATATGTATGGTCAYGGTCATATAATTACTCCGGTTTATGTTCATCCTCCTACCATTTATATCTGGTTCTGGAGTCCGTTCTATAGTCCATGGCATTCGCCGTTTTTTTGGGGAGTCTATCCACCTTACTACCATCCATGGCATCCATACCCTCGCAATAGATATCGACGAAATGTTGAGGTAAATATTAATGTCAATAATACATACAATCATACTTCGATAAGAAATAGTAAAACGTCTATAGAATTGCAAGATAGATCTCGAAGAAATGATTTTGGAGACCGAAATCCAGAGAAGTCTTTTTCTAATAGAAATGAAGGCGTAAGAAATAAATCAGTGTTAGATAACTCACCCCAACGCGCACCGACATCTAAAGTTGAAACTCCCAAAGCTAAGGCGGCCGAGAAGTCAACTGGAAGGTTAGTACAAGATGATTGGAAACCAAAATCAGAAAGAACTGGCAACAAAAGTAAAGTAAAAGATAATAGAGTATCAACACCATCACGTTCTAAGAATAATGCATTTAAAAATGCGGGTAATGGCAATCAGACTCGTAGAAATGCTGCGCGGGGTTCTTCAAGCCGTGGTTCTGCTGCAGGTCGACGTTCTGGTGGTGGAARAGCGCGTAGATAATTAAGGAATAAATTATGATCTATATAGTAAAAACAAGTTCAAATATTGTTAGTAAGTATTTCTCGCAGGTGAGAACTTATTTTTTAAGGCTACTTTTTGTGGGTTTATCACTCTCTATCGTCGCTTGCTCCTCGCCTAATGAATCGCTCGAAGATCTACAAATAGAYTCTATACTTCAACAAGTCATATTTWCYTCCCCAGAAAAAGCGGCACAAATATTYGTTGATGCTGTTGYAGACAATAATGTAGARGCATTGACCAAAATTCTGGGTGCTAATTTCCAAGATATATTGACGGTAGAAGCCATTGCMAGCCARMATTCGGCTGATTTTATTGCTGCTTGGGRAAATAAAAATAGCCTAATCAYGGATGAAGWAGAGCAATATAAATTGATTGTTGTAGGTGAAAACGAATGGGTTTTACCTATTCCGATTGTTGCTAATGAGTCTGGGTGGAGCTTTAATGTTGAACTAGGTTCTGAACTTATTAATGAACGTCGTATCGGTAGGAATGAATTGAATGTTATACAAGTGTTACTTGCTTATTACCGTGCTCAACAAGAGTATGTAAAATACGATCATGATGGTGATGGAACGCTAGAATACGCACGGAAATTCATCAGTTCAGCAGMAGTGCATGACGGCTTATTTTGGGAMGGTAACCCTAGTGGGRAAATTAAAGTTCTGAAAGAATTATTAGCTAAGAAAGAAGTCGGCGGGAGTTATCATGGTTATTACTATAAGCTACTTAATACGGAAYGTAACGACTCAGGAACTACTGGTTTCACTTTGATKTCTTGGCCAAAATCTTATGAAAAAAGCGGTATAATGAGCTTCTCAATTAATGAAAACGGTGTTGTTTTAGAGAGTGACTTGGGTTTCGATAGTTCAATGGTGATTGCGTCAAAAGATATTCTTACTTCCATTTCTAGCTGGGAAAAAACTGYCGAAGAGAGTWTAATTCAGCAGTAAATAGTGTGTAATGCTAAGCGTAATTATTTGACTTATTTCACAGCGAAATTGTTGTCGTAACAAATTGATAATGAAGGTTGCTGTCCATGTCTCTGCACTAGAGGTAATAGGCTCGAATCTTATTGGGTGTATTGTTTGTAAAAATAGCATCTCATTAAAAGAGTAAGCATCTATTCTTTGGTCTAGGGTAGAATGGACTTTATATCCTAAATAAGGCCTTATTTCTTGTCATGCAGTCGTTGTTATCAAAAATTTCAAACTGGTTTTTATCGCGGCCAAGAAATCTAAAACGCATTATTACTTTGGTGGTAGATTTTATAGCCATTATTGTAGCATTATGGCTGGCATTCTCATTACGATATGGTGTGCTGTATTGGCCACCACAAAAGCAGCTATGGATCTTTTTACTCGCTCCCCTTGTTGCTATTCCAATCTTTATAAMAGCGGGGCTTTATCGTGCCATAGTRCGCTATATCGGCATGCAGGCTTTGTGGACCATTATAAAATCAACCTCCTTATATGCCGTCTTATTTGCTGTTATTATTTTGTTAGCAGGCGTAGAACATGTGCCTAGAACCGTGTATGGAATTAATGCATTAATTTTAATGTTGTTTGCAGGCGGCAGTCGAATGGTGGCCAGATGGTGGTTTGCTGATAGTATTGCTAGAACCACGATAAGTAGTGACAATAGACGCCGAATCCCCCCCGTTATTATTTATGGTGCGGGYAGTTCTGGTGCTCAAATGGCAGCTGCGCTTAAAGTGTCTCAYCAGCTCAATCCAGTGGCATTTATAGATGATTCACCTAGCYTGCATCGACAACAAATTAATGGRCTGACCGTTTATTCATTTAGCGAATTAAGCTYTGTAATTGAGAAATTCTATGTGCATGATGTCTTACTGGCYATGCCTTCTATTCCAAGAAACCGCCGGCATCATCTCATTCAGTTRYTAGAGCCTTATCCTGTGCATGTTCGGACATTGCCGGATTTAGTCGAACTAGCCGAAGGAAAAGTMACAGTATCAGATATCCGAGAAGTTGAGATTGCTGATTTGCTGGGGCGTGAGCCTGTTGAGCCYGTACAAGAACTGCTTCATGCCAATATTACGGGAAAAGCAGTGATGGTAACGGGAGCMGGCGGYTCYATTGGRAGTGAATTATGTCGTCAAATAATTAARTTARAACCWACAYTGTTAGTGTTATATGAATTAAATGAATTTGCTGTGTATACCATTGAAAAAGAACTTCAGTCATTTAATTTRAATGTACCTATTTTTCCGTTATTAGGGACGGTATTAAATCAGTCGCGAATTGAGTTGATTTGTAACCGTTTTAATATCAATACCATTTATCATGCCGCTGCTTATAAGCATGTACCGATGGTAGAAAAAAATACTACGGAAGGGGTACGCAATAATGTATTCGGGACATTAAGTTGTGCCAAAGCCGCTATTGCCAGCAAGGTTGAAACATTTGTATTAATCTCGACAGACAAGGCTGTTAGACCGACYAATACTATGGGGGCGAGCAAACGTTTAGCGGAGTTAGTCTTACAAGGATTGGCAGAAGATAAAGAGCAAAAYCCARTAACRCGATTTACGATGGTGCGTTTTGGTAATGTTTTAGGATCGTCAGGCTCGGTTGTTCCCTTGTTTCGAGARCAAATTKCTAATGGCGGTCCTRTTACRGTWACCGAYTCACRWATTATTCGTTATTTCATGACGATYCCWGAAGCYGCTGAGCTGGTTATTCARGCMGGRTCATTRGGTRNNNGTGGTGRTGWWNTNTTNGTGCTTGATATGGGKAAACCTATTCACATTATTGATCTTGCTAGACGGATGATTCGCCTTAGTGGATTTCTTGAAAAGGATGAGGAGCAYCCAGAAGGTGATATTGAAATYACCTATACAGGTTTGCGCCCRGGTGAAAAACTCTACGAAGAKSWWYYSATYGRWRASRRKKWAMRSSSWCWMWSRKRRMRRMAKSATCWTKMKGMKKTTYKMWARMKWWYTCTGTTCTCATTTAATCGCGGCTTAAGCTGTTATCAGACCTTGAGATTTCCAAGCCTATCCAAGAACTGTGAAAAGTCCTGAATAGGTGGAGCCTTGTGGGAGTCTTGGATACTCTAGCCGTTGTAACCGGATTCTCCATGTGATTCGAGATCGAGTCCGATAAGTTCCTCTTGCTCTTCTACGCGCAGGCCGATGGCTGACTTGATGACTTTTAGAATGATAATGCTAACGATTAGTGTATAGACGAGAGTGATGATTGAGGCGAAGGATTGAATGCCTAATTGTTTAAGAATGTTTAGATCAACTTGGTTCCCCCCTAGAGCAGGAGCGGCAAACACGGCTACTAAAATGGTCCCTATTAAGCCGCCAACTCCATGAACGCCGAAGACATCGAGTGAATCGTCATATCGGAAACGGTGTTTTACATAGGAGCACATCCACCAGCAGGCGCAGGAAGAGATGAACCCTATGACGAGAGCTCCGAGAGGGCCGATATAACCACTTGCGGGTGTGATCGCAGCCAACCCAGCGATAGAACCGGTTGCCAGACCGAGCATGCTGGGCTTTCCCACTTTGATCCATTCGATGAACATCCAGGTGAGAGCTGCTATGAAGCAGAAAGGTGAGTGACGAGTACTGCCATTGCTGCATCACCGTTTGCCCCTAAGGCACTGCCACCATTAAACCCAAACCATCCCACCCAGAGCATTCCAGCTCCACATACTGTCATAGGAAGATTATGAGGGAGGATTTGAGATTTGAGGAAACCTCGTCTGGGCCCAACCATGATACAGGCGACCAAAGCTCCAGTCCCTGCCGTGATGTGCACAACAATACCGCCTGCAAAATCTAAAACACCCATATCGGCAAAGAAAGCTCCATTTCCTCCCCAGACCATGTGGCAAATAGGTAAGTAGACCAAGAGAGACCAGAGTGAAACAAACCAGAGCATGGCCGAGAATTTCATACGTTCTGCGAAGGCTCCAATCATCAGGGCGGGGGTGATGATGAAAAAGGTCATTTGAAAGGCAAAAAAGAGAGGTTCTGGGATTGAACCCCAAGGTGTCGAAGCATCGACGCCTTTCAGAAAGACCTTATCGAAGGAACCAATAAAAGAATGTAGTCCAATCTCTCCCTCTATCATTCCTTCTGTTGAAAATGCGGCTGTATAGCCAACGACTAGCCAGATGATGCTCATAAGAGCAGTGATAACAAAGCAGTGCATCAAGACTGAGAGAACGTTTCTGTCTCGAACCAGGCCTGCATAAAAGAATGCAAGACCGGGAATGGTCATAAAAAGAACAAGAGCAGTGGAGATAAGAATCCAGGCGGTATCTCCGGTATCGATCGCATTGGGTTCTTGAGCTAGAGCAAGCGTCGGAGTGAGAAACAGAAATAGTCCAATTAATTTAGTCAGAGGGCGGCTGAAATGGGTCATGTATTGGTAAATGCTGTGGGCTGAAATTTGAGTAAAAACTTGAAT
>NVVK01000002.1 GCA_002733335.1 Methylophaga sp. | reverse complement strand
GGTTAATGTTTCACTTCCGACTAAACCACTTAAGGTGCCGGTGCTGATCGTCGCTGTGGTATTACCGTCATAGCTTTTATCTGCTGCCGTGGTGCCACTGATGGATAACACTTTTGCCGTGATGTTCGCAGTATGACCACTTGTATCCGCCAAGTTATAGTTACTGGATAAACCTGTGCCATCGACTAAAGTGTAGCTGGCTATTGCTGTGCGATTACCGGCATCTTTAYTRTCAAAGATCCCYGTKGCYGTMGTGGTTAATGTTTCACTTCCGACTAAACCACTTAAKGTGCCGGTRCTRATSGTMGCWGTGRTATTACCRTCATAGCTTTTATCTGCTGCCGTRGTGCCACTGATRGTTAACACTTTTGCGGTGATGTTCGCGGTGGTCGAAGTTTGATCGGTAAAGGAATAATTACCTACATCGSTGCCGGCGTAAGTGGTACCACTCARGGTGACTGTTTTTCCCGCGCCAACGTTCTTGTTGTCGAATATACCGCTGGTGTTTGCTGCGGTGAGGTTGTCGCCACTGATGATTCCGCCGAAGGTAATTCCGCTAAGCTCAATGRTTGCTGTAGTCGTGCCATYATATATTTTATTATTGACGGTAATATCAGTAATGCTGAGTATTTTTTTGTTTACTGTTAGCGTACCACCTGCATAAGCAACAGTATAACCAAGCTGYTCAACCGCACCRGATGCTGTCAATGTATGCGTGCCGACTATCGCATTGTTAGAAGTAGAAGTACTTCCACCAATTGCGACAGTTGCATTGGTACTAAGCGCTTGCGTTGCGGTATCGCCATTTACACTCACAACCGTTGCTTCAGAAATMGTTGAACCATAAGTAATGKTTTCATCTGATGCGGTGACGGTTAATGTCGGTTGTTCACGATAGATTGCGTATTTACCTGCGCCCAGTGCTTTGGTGTAATTCGTTATTGATTCATCACTGCCGTATCTAAAGTTACCACTACCCGAACCCACTAAAGCAGTTAATCCCGTGCTACCTGAAATACTACCGCTATAAAGTGTCGTGCGGCCGCCAGCTCCAACAGTAAGTGTTGGGCTACCGCTGAATATCAGGTTTCCGCCAGTTGACGTTACTGCTGCCGTTGCTTTGCCGGCATTAAGCGTAATAGCAGAGCTTGAAGTATTCGATGTTGAAATATTTTCGCTGACGGTTAAGTCACCACTTTGTGTGGCAACACTAATCGTTCCCGTGGAGGTAATGCCCGCTGTATTGACCGTGCCGATATTTAACGCATTGCTATCAACGTAACTTATGCTGCCTGCATTGGCTGCAAGYGTTGCAACATTGTTACTTATATTATTAAGAGTGAAGTTGCCTGTGCCTAATAATTCCAAACCACTGGCAGTAATGGCAGCACTTTGTGTAACGTTACCCGTACTATTTAGCGTTACGTTATTACTACCTGCATTAACAGTGTCATTAAGCGTAATATTCGCAGTTGATTTTAGAAGTATATCGCTATCACTTCCGCCACCTGTTGTGTCTAAAGTACTATCAACAATAATTCGATTACCATAAAAATTAATTGGACCATTAATATCAACCGCATCATGTACACGAAGGGCTGATGTCATACCATCTTTACCAAGTGTCAGCCCACCAAGCGTATTATAGTTTCGAATATTTATTGTTTGAGCATCTCCTCCCCCCAGAAAAGTGTTACTGGAGATCGTTCCATCAAAGCCAAATTCGCCGCCAAAGGTGCCACTATTAAAAGCGGTACCAGATGGCGCAATCGTTAAATGACCTGTTGTATCGATATATAACTCAAGTCCAGCCAGCAAGTCATCACTCATAATGTTTATGTCACTACTCGATGAGGTTATTGCGCTTGCTGCTTTAGAACCTATCGTTGCTGTTGGGTTTGAGCCACCACCGCGTATGCCACGAACACCACCGTCTAAAGTAATGGTTCCGGTTGTTGCTAAAATATCAACATCAGATAAAAATAATCCATAATTACTGCCCGCAATACCCGTGATAGCAATATCGCCGCCGCCTGTGGCCAAGACTTGTTTATTGACGTTGTAGTTAAAAACAACCCCATAATTTACGCTTGACTGGCCCTCTATAGTAATGGCATTACCGGATGTTTTTGCCGACTGTAATGTCACACCGGCTGAAGTGTTATTTGCGATATTAAGGGCATAAAAATCAGCAGATTGACCATAAAGTGAAATGGCACCTTGGCCACTATTAATATCTACACCTGACAAAATATAAAGGCCTGAATAATGACCAGTGCCATTGAGATCTGCATAACCTCTAACAAGAACATCGCCACCACCAGAATAAAGAGAAGCGCCTAAATCAACGCCATGTGCACCGTTGCCACGAGCGTAACCTGTACTCAGATCTGCACCACCTGAAAGAGTTATATTCCCGCCACCGGTGGTATGGGTACCGGCACCTCTATCTGCAGCTGTTCTTGAATCAAGTGTTGAACCGTTTAATATTGAGATCGCACCTAAATTACTGGCATCGCTATCAGACCAAAATATGATGTCGCCACCGTTAGTGGTAATCGTGATCGCGCCTGAAGAAAGGTTAATATCATTTTTTGCATAGAGCTCAAAGTTACCAGCGCCCGTTAAATTATAGSTACGCGCATCGTAATTGATAATATCGCCACCATAAGCTTTTATGCTACCCGTTACAGTCAAATCACTTACCATACCGATGGTTGCTGTGTTGCTTGCTTTACCAAACGTCACATTATTCATTATTTGACCATTCTGATTCCAGGTGAAAAAGTTAGTGTTGATCCCATGTCCGAACGAATCACTAAATGAGGACCATGTGAAATCACCTGTTGTTGAAATATTAGGCGTATTAGTAGCAAAATTAAATTTGTCATACTCAAGAAAAATATCGCTAGAGCTTGTGGCAACAGGCGTGCTAGCTCTTGAACCTAACCACAGAGTGTTGCCCGAATACATGGTGCCACCAGCACGTTTTCCCAAGAGTTTAATCGGGCCACTGTTGGCTAAAATTGAAACATTACCACCTACTACTATATCTAAAGTACTTCCGGTACCACTGTGGCCTTCAAGTGTAATGCCGCCGCCTGCACCCGTGGCATAAATATTTGTGGTGCTTGATTGCAGTGAAATTCCGTAATCAGCTCCTGATGTCACACTGTTTGCATCACCTATAATGTTGATTGCATTTGCGGTGGTGTTAGCCGATTGAATTGTTGTGCTAGAGCCTTCAAACGAAACTGCTTTACTGTGACTACTACCTGAGGACTGGCCTATTCCTTCTATCAAAATAGTACCGGTACCACTATTGATCACATGCGTGCCTTGATATATGCCCACTCCCCAAGCACCAGTACCACCACCAACAGCACCCGCCCAAGATTTTCCTTTTAGGCTGATATCGCCACCGCTGGAATTTAAGGTCAGTCCGTTATCGATACGAATACCTTCGGGTGTAGAGGAGGTGGTACCTTGTGCATAGCCTGAGCCAGCTAGATTACCACCACCCAGAGTGATATCGCCACCGCCGCTGTTGATGGTTAAACCACYATTGAAATAAATTTGTCCGCCGGAGATGGCATCTACATCGGATGCAAATAAAACGTTACCACCCGCCGTTGTTACGGATGCCGATGAAGTGCCTTTAACGTTATTGAGTGCAAGTAAGCTAATATCACCTGCGCCCGTTGCCGTTAGAGCATTATTAAGATAAACATCTCCACCATAAGCGATGAGATCACCGGTGAAAGCAAAACCGGAGCTAAAATAGACATCCGCGGCATTAGTTGTTTTACCAAAGGTAAAGTTCTTCAATACATGGCCATTCTGATTCCAGCTAAACCAATCGGTGGCGACGCCTTGTCCGAATGAATCACTGAAAGACTGAATCGTGATATCACCCGTTGTGGCAAAAGCACGCTGTGTAGAGGCAAAGTTCCACCTATCAAATTGAAGTGTAATATTACTGCTGCTGCTTAGTACTGAGCTTGCAGATTTAGAGCCTAAATACAAATTTCCTGCACCCAAATACAAATACCCGTCGCTCATGGCAAGCAGGTTAATATCTCCGCCATTGGCTAAGACAGAGGTCTCGCCATTGAGAGCCATGGCTTGTGAGTCATTAGAGCCACCTGTCGCAGTTAATGATATTCCTCCACCATTACCTGTTGCCGTCACGCTCAGGTTATCGGCGTAGATTCCTTCTGCATTACTGGAACTGGAGGCCGAAGCATCGCCAATAATGGTAATGGCATTTGCCGTGGTGTTGGCTGAAGTGATATTGGCGCTACTAGAAAGGAGTAAAACGCCATGACCATACGAAAGCCCTGCACTAGCATAAGACTTACCATCAATTGAAATGGTACCAACGCCACTATTGATATTCAGTGAGCCTGCGTCAAATGAACATACACCACAAGCGCCCCAACTATCGTTCACAGCACCAGCGAACCCTTTACCACGCAGTGCAATATCGCCACCACCAGAATTCAACGTTGTAGGGCCGGAGAAACGAATCCCTTCTGCTGTTCCGTTAGCCACCCCTTGCGCATAACCCGAACCAAAGATATCACCGCCTGCTAATGTAATGTCTCCACCATTGGAATTAATCGAAAAGCTGGTGTAACTGGCGATACGCCCGCCGCCACKAGTATCAGTGTCGCTCGCTAACAAAACATTGCCACCAGCGCCTGTCGTAATAGCTCCACTATTAACCGTAATATTTCTGGCAGCTAATAAGCTCACGCCGGCATTGGCACTAGTCGTGACCAGGCTACTRTTGAGCCCAATATCGCCGCCATAAGCGGTGATTGCTCCTACTGTTTCAATGGCAGATGAAAACGTGACATCAGATGTGTTGGTTATTTTTCCAATCGTTAAACCCGACAATGATGTGCCAAAATCCCAATCATTATCAAAAGTGTGAGCTCGACTAAAAGAACCATCTTCTGATTCTATCGTCAGCGTTCCTGTACTTTGTATTCGTATACTTCCTGCGCCAGACTGAATGTTTCTTTGATGAACCCGGTTACCTTGAACTAAAATATTACCCGAATAGGCATTTACACCATCGTAACCAATGGTAATTACTCCGCTCGCATCAGAAGCAGAAAGTGAAACCGCGGCATTACTAGTGTCACTATCTTCGGCATTTGTTCCCTTTATATCAATATCACCCGTTTGAGAAACAACGCTAATTGATCCCGTTGTTGATCCATTTAAAAGTTGTATACCTGTGGTATCGTCAGTGCTTGAATTTAAAAAACTAGCACTGCCGTCGAGTGTGATTTTCCCACTGGTACTTTTGATCGTAATGTCATCACCTGCAYCCAATGCAAGCAACTGMAAACCATGCCGCCAGCCATCATTTGTTCCTGCAGTATCTTYAGCTATTCCCGTTAAGGTGATAGCGCCAGAAGTTGATTGAATAGTAATATCACCAACTTCTGACCATAATTGCAGCCCTGCACCACTAGTATATTTTCCCTTTAATTGACCAGCTAACTCAATATTTCCAGAGCTTGTATTGATGCTTGCATTATCAAGATAGATACCCGCATTGTTGCCACCTGCATTGCCTGTATTAAAACTTAACCCYGCTAGGTAAACATCACCTATCCCCGTATTGATACTTGTGCCATTCTGAAGGCTAATGGCGTGACCATCAGCCCAATAATTTACTGTGCTTGAACCAACTGCCAAGCCATTCCAAGTAGTACTTGAGCCACCACTAATGCGAAAATGCCCGCCGTTGGTATTAATATTGGTGTTATTTAAAAATACACTCCCMCCAGCGCCACCACCAGTAGCATCATTTCGCCATAAGATAAAATCTAATGCACCCGAAGTAGAAGTAACAGAAGAGCCACTATCAAGAAGTATACTTCCTGCATTTTTGACTTTAAAAGTAAGTGTTGCATCACCGCCGGCTGTTTTAGCGATGCTTACCCCAGAGCTTAATGTRATAGACCCATCAACATAGTTTTCTACGCTTGTTCCTGTGTTGAGTGTGCTCGCATAGCTATTTGCAATGGTTTGATTAATTACACTATCAGCAGGGTCAAGTAACCAGAGACCACCTTTCCCATTATCAGCGCCCGCGTTAACGATGATGTTTTCACTATTTAATGTATGACCTGATGTTTCAATCTCACCACCATCGCCACCATTYACACCGCCGCGCGCAAGTATTTCACCATGCGCTTCTGTCACAGAATCTGCTTGCGTAATATCTGACCACAACACGACTTTTCCGCCATCACCATTGTCAGTTGCACTGGCATCAATTTTTGCGCCGGYGGCCATGGTTACTTTTGTTGCCTGATGCATGTCGCCACTGCCTTGCCAATCACCGCCAATCAGAATTTCSCCACCGGAAGTCCCCGTTGCTTTGATATCACTGGTTTCTGTYAGRRTGATCTCRTCACCTTCAAGAWATATYTGYCCGCCACGTTGCACCATGCTACTSGCTGATAATTCACCTGATTGAATAACACTGCCGATCAGTTCTTCAGTGGCACGGGAGGATAAAATGATCTGTCCRCCKGGGGCTAAAATRGCGTGTYKATTTTCRATTTGTGTTGCAATGCTGGCCGGTGTCACTGAAATGCTGGCGAGGTGACTGCTGAGTTCAAAATTTAAGGTGATAACATCGCCAGCGGCAAGGGCGACGGTTCCGGCTTGGGCAATAATRATGCCTTCATTGCGAACTTCTGGTGCCAGCAAGGCAATATAACCTTGTGCTTTWGCYGAWAGRCGACCYTTATTAATAATMGCCCCTTTTGAATTTCTTAGATCAAAAATGGCATTRCCGGCCATAAAATCATCTTTRTCTATYTCTCCRGTGGTTGYCACCAATCCACCGACATCAACACGGGCATCAGGGCCGAAAATAACGCCATTCGGATTGGTCAGAAAAACTTGACCATTCGATGTRATCTCACCAAAAATTTGACTTGGGTTRTTRTCTTGTACGCGATTTAAAATAACAGATTTTGCCGAAGGTTGAGAAAAGTCGACACGTGCATTGCGGCCAATGTTGAATTGCACCCAATCGATRACGGCACGCTCAGTRTTTTGYTGCACARTCATYGTGCYACCGCTTTGWGWAATTTGRGCTGAGCCTGCTTGAACTTGNNCNCCNGNCNNNMMKTSRKTANRYKKAKKWGGCGTNNRRKKTSAAMWKYCRANWGCSGYTGNNMYKWWKAWRKGAARAAGNNKGAAAKMSWAATACAGARTAGGGCGACGAGTGACKTTATATATAAATAGAATCTACCACGAGAAATTTCTCTCGYATCAGCTTTAGGTAGAAAATAGGAAAAATTACACATAACGACTATATCGGCWACCTATAATGAATACTTGAATKYATTAAAAATACTTACTAACCGAAAACCACAAACGGGTTTCTTTCAAAGAGCCGTCTTGATCGGTTCCTAATAGGGTAGGGAGTGGATTGTCACCAATGCGTTTTGCAATAGAAGCCGTTACAGACCATCCTTTTAAGCCATACCAATTTGCTTGCACACCGARRCTTTTRTAATAGTGACTATTGGTATCGCTATTRTCAGCTAATSCTTTGACTCTGCCATAGTTCAAYGTGCTGCTGAGACTACAATTACAGGGCAAGGAGGGGTACCAAATTAATTGTARCTTCAATARATCACCATCTGATCCACGACCTTCATTAACAGGATAGGCTTGTAAGTTGCTTGCCCCGCCGATGCTAAATTGTTCTGCAGAATCCAARGCTCTTGAAGCACGTTGCCCTGAAATTGAAAACCGTGCACTGAATTGAGCGCTAAGATTTTGATCACGCTGCAACCARTATTTCCATATATTAAAACCACCTTCTGATGGCTCTGATTTATTYTTGMGTACATCGCCAGCCTGCAGATTAAGCCAAAAGCTATTCACACCGCCGTGCCCTAAAKCATCATAATAATTACCATGAAAGCCAACGGAAAAATTGTTGATCGAATATTTATCGGTAGCTGTAATTTTAGAGCCATTGGCATAGTCTTTATGTTCTAAACGACTCGTTAAAAAAAGRTTTTTTGTATTTGATCGGATTAAGGGRTAAGAAAGAGAAGCRCCAAAACTGTCTGAATAGCCCTCCAAACCTAGATTYGAAAACAGTCTGTTTACAACACGATAATCAAGATAGCTTGCATCAATACTGGCACGCAATCCATCATAAAAAATAGGCATTGAGGCTTCTGCTCTAATGTACTTTGTTCCTTCTGATTTTAACCATTCAAAGTTGAAGCGTTCGCCTAATCCATACGGTGCATTTACTGAAACAATCCCTGTAAAACGTTCGGCACCGGTATTTTTTGATCCAAAATTATCAAGTGTTACTTTGCCATCTACTAACGGTGAATTTTCTACAATGACCAACATAGCTGTTTCACCGGACTTTTCTCCTGCTTTTAAACTCGCTGACASGTTCAATCCTGGCCAATCTTGTGCAAGTAATAAAGCGCGTTCTAAATGGGGAAGTGAAGTAGGTTCTAATAGACCTTGTCTTGCACTAAATATTTTTTCAATTAATTTATCATCTGTGCGTAAAATATCTGTTGCTGTTTCTAGAACAATTCCAGAATAAGTCGATTCGAGTATTTTGATCTTAATGACACCATCATCAATGGCTTGTCTGGGTAAAAAGACGCGGGCAAAAAAACCTTGGTCACGATAATATTGGGCAATAAGCCCTGTTAGTAAATGTAAATCATTCAATCCAACTGGTCGATTAAGAAAGTCTGTTGCAATGTTTAATAATGCTTGCTCATCTATTAATGTGTTGCCGCTAAACTGATATTTTTCGACAATGATAGTCATATCGTTTGGATATTCTTTTGAAGAGAGTTCCGGTGCAATCGTAGCGGATTCTTCGGGCAATATTGGCAATCTTTGCGGATTGATTTCGTGCAATATTGAGCCTGCATCCGGCAAATCTATGGCATGGGCTGGAGACACTATTGCAAATAAAAAAATTACTCGATAGAGTGTTTTTAATGGAAATAGCTTAGAAAATACACAAGAAATTGTTTCTAAACGAGTTTTTAAGTTTTCGTACTGTGTTCTACCCACTATGATTAAATTCCCATCACTCTTTAAAATTAATTATGAAGAATAAGTAGCATTATTTATGCCATTCGAGCATTGTTTTAATTATTCCTAAGCCTTGGTATTTCACTCTTTCAGCGAGCAGTACTCAATCTGTTATTTCTATCTCGACTTTTAAGGATGAGTTCATCATCTAAAATTTTGGATTGTTGTTTTGCTAAACGATCATAAAGTACTACGTTTACCGTMGCCGCTAAGTTCATACATCCGATGGTMGGCACATATACCACGTCATCAGCATGATCAATTAAGACTTGGTCTATCGAACCATCTTCAGGRCCAAAAATATAAAAAGCATTYTCAGGATGTTCATATCTAGGTAATGATATTGCTCCAACAACAAGTTCGATACAGACGATTCTATGCTGTTTAGGTACGCTATCTAATAACGACTCCACCTTGGAAACAGTCACACTTTTACTCACTTTTCGATGCATATCGACAGARCGAGGTTGATARCTCAAAGCGCGAGGATAACGTGTGCCRGTATAAAAAATWYGKKCGACYTGRTAATTTCCWGCCGCWCGCATAACRGARCCTACATTRTCTGGGTTTTTGGGRTTMACYAAGCCAATGGTAACGTTRGGGGATTSCATAGCAGTAAYGATTWRYCTYAYRTAAAAKGCKTAATCATACGCGTTATYWYKAAGKAGRGWGRRSYCRMTTTTTAATYSTRKYTAAACAAAWAYTTARSWTAGRCTTTCTTCRATTGCACGTAATGCRGCCATAGGRTCTTTTGCKGCYGTRATGGGGCGACCAATCACTAAATAACTACTGCCATTAGCTAAGGCTTCAGCAGGCGTCATTGTGCGGTGCTGATCRCCTTGYTCACTATTAGCTGGACGGATRCCTGGTGTAATAAGTTGAAAGTTTTGTCCGTGTTGGGCGCGCAATTTTGCGGCTTCTTGAGCAGAACAAACAACGCCATCTAATCCACTGTCTTCAGCCAGATTTGCCAGTCGCAAGACGGTATCAGTAATCGAACCTTGTAAGCCTATTTGATTGAAAGTCTGTTGATCCATACTTGTTAATAAGGTYACGCCAATTAGAATMGGRCGATCAGAAGYATTGCCTATYGCTTCRCGTGCCGCCGTCATCATTGCACCGCCGCCGAGAGTATGTACATTCATCATCCACACACCTAAATCTGCCGCAGCAGCACAGGCTTTTGCAACCGTATTAGGAATATCGTGGTATTTCAAGTCTAGAAAAACATCAAAGCCTTGCGTGACTAATGCTTCGACCACGTGCGGGCCAGAACGGGTGAACAACTCCTTACCTACTTTAAGTCGACATCGAGYCGGTTCAAGTTGMTTAGCAAGTGCAATTGCAGCATCGGCGGTAGGGTAATCTAGTGCAACAATGATTTTTGAATCGGACATTGTGTGTTCCAAAGCGAGTAACAATGAAAACGATCCTACCTGAAAAATGGTATYGTATGCCGAAATTATTTTTGAGAAAGACAATGGATTTTGACCTTTTAGCACAAGATGGCCATGCACGACGTGGGCGATTAACATTTGAACGGGGCACCATAGAAACGCCTGCATTTATGCCGGTGGGTACGTATGGCTCGGTAAAATCAATGACACCTGAGGAAGTGAAAGACACCGGTGCAGAAATCGTATTAGGTAACACCTTCCATTTAATGTTGCGTCCCGGTACAGAAATTATAAAACAACATGGCGATTTGCATGATTTTATGCACTGGCAGGGGCCTATTTTGACGGACTCTGGCGGTTTTCAAGTCTTTAGCCTAGGTAAGTTACGAAAAATAACTGAAAAAGGGGTGGAGTTTAGATCGCCCATTGATGGTAGCAAAGTCTTTTTAGGCCCAGAAGAATCGATGGCGGTTCAGCGCGATTTGGGCAGTGATATTGTGATGATTTTTGATGAATGCACTCCGTATCCTGCGGATGAAAGAACCGCTGAAAAATCAATGCAATTATCATTACGTTGGGCACAACGCAGTAAAAATGCACATGGTGATAATCCTTCTGCATTATTTGGTATTGTGCAAGGTGGAATGCATGAGCATTTGCGCGATATTTCATTGCAGGGCTTAACAGAAATTGGTTTTGATGGTTATGCGATTGGTGGCTTATCGGTGGGTGAACCTAAAGAGGATATGATTCGGATTTTAGAGCATTTATCGACGCGACTTCCGCAAGACAAACCCCATTATTTAATGGGCGTGGGGCGGCCAGAAGATTTGGTTGAAGCGGTAACACGCGGCATTGATATGTTTGATTGTGTGATGCCAACCAGAAATGCGCGAAACGGTCATTTATTTGTGCACCATGGCGTGATCAAAATTCGCAATAGTCGTTACAAAACAGATACCGGCCCGTTGGATCCATTATGTGATTGTTATACCTGTAAAAATTATAGTCGTTCTTATTTAAACCATTTAGATAGAACGGGCGAAATGCTGGGCCCACGATTGAATACCATCCACAATTTATATTATTATCAGACGCTAATGGCAGGTTTGCGTGATGCAATTTCAGCAGGAACTTTAGCTGAATATACGCGTGAATTTTATGCGCTACGCGAACAGTAAATACACTTAAATATAACCACGCCGCGATAGAGAATAAAGCGGGATTTAGAGCATAATCTCCGCGCTTTCAGCGTCTCCGTGATAAGTAATTGTTTTTCAGGATAACTACCACTATCAAGAAATGGTCTGCGTGTGGCATAATCGCTCTCTTTTTATCAATGAGAATTGAATCATGATGGATTTTCTAATATCACCCGCAATGGCAGCAGCCGAAAGCGCATCGTCTGGCCCAGCAATAATGGACTTCGCTTTTCCCATAGTCTTGTTAGTGTTGTTTTACTTTATGTTGATTCGTCCGCAATCAAAACGTGCAAAAGAGCACCGTTCAATGCAAGAATCGTTAGCAAAAGGTGATGAGATTGTTACTGATGGCGGTTTGATGGGCAAAATTATAAGCGTTGGTGACAATGCCATGACGGTACAGTTAGCGGATAATCTCGAGGTTAAAGTGCGTCGTGAATCAATTAACTCTGTACTGCCTAAAGGTACATTGAAACAATTATAATCGCTGCCTAAGGCTGGTTGATCTCGTTTTGAATCAAGAATGTAGGGTCAGGACGGAAGCAGAGTCACTTTGACGGGCTATAAAATAGTGATGTGATGGGCTTGAAATTAAGCTGGATAGCCACAATTATAGAATGCAATAGCATTTAGGATGTTCAAAAAATGAATCATTATCCCATGTGGAAAAATATGCTGATTATCGCAGTTATTGTGATAGGCGGTTTTTTTGCGTTACCCAATTTATACAAATCTGATGATGCGATCCAAATCTCTGCCGGTCGGCAAGGGGTTGTTGACCTTGCATTTGTTGCCAAAGTTGAAGCGGCGCTTAAAGCTAAGTCAATTGAATTTAAACGGGCAGCACTTGAACATGAGCAACTTATCGTTCGTTTTGCTGATGCAGACTCGCAGCTAAAAGCACAAGAGGTTTTGCAACGTGCCAATCTAGGCGATTACACCATTGCGCTTAATTTGGCACCTACTACGCCGGGCTGGTTAGCTGCGTTTGGTGCCAAACCGATGAGCCTTGGTTTAGATCTTCGTGGTGGCGTGCATCTTTTAATTGAAGTGGATATGGCCAGTGCTGAGAAAAAAGCACTTGAGGGCTATGTGAGTGATTTACGTGAGTTATTCAAAAAAGAGGAAATAAAGAATAAACGTCCTCAACTTGAAGCCGATAAAATTACAGTTCCATTTCGTAGTGTTGAAGATCGTGATTTAGCTGAAGATAAGATCCGTAGCGAGTTTAACCAGCTTACGGTGAACATTATTGATGATGCAACAACACCTTCATTGACAGTGATACTGACTGAGGTGGCTAAACGTGAAGTGCGTTCATTTGCATTACAGCAAAATATTATTACGCTGCGTAATCGTATTAATGAATTAGGGGTGGCTGAGCCGACAGTACAACAGCAAGGCGATAGCCGTATCGTGGTGCAATTGCCGGGAATAAGTGATTCTGCTAGTGCAAAAAAACTGTTAGGTTCAACAGCAACCTTAGAGTTCCGCATGGTTGATTATGAACATGATGTACAAGATGCGATAAATAGCGGTCGTGCACCTGCAGGCTCAAAACTATACAAACATCGTGATGGTAGACCATTTTTACTCGAAAACAGAGTAATGTTGAGCGGTGAGCGCATTATTAATGCTATTTCTACCCTTGATTCGCAATCAGGCACGCCAACGGTATCCATTACTTTAGACGGTAAAGGCGCAGGCCAAATGAGCAATGCTACCAAGGATAATATTGGTAATCCAATGGCAGTTGTTTTCATTGAATCTGAAATTATAACGCGTGAAATTAATGGTGAAATCGTTAAAAAATCGATTGAAAGACCAGAAGTGATCAATGTGGCTACCATTCGCGCACAGCTGAGTAAAAAATTCCAAATCACCGGTTTAGATTCACCAGAAGAAGCCTATGAGCTGGCTTTGTTATTACGTGCAGGCGCCTTAGCCGCACCGATTGAAATTGTTGAAGAGAGAACCGTCGGCCCTAGCTTGGGTAAAGAGAAYATYRAAAAAGGCTTTGAYTCAGTGAAAATTGGCTTTGTATTCGTATTAGTCTTTATGGTTGTTTGGTATCGTGTGTTTGGTGTAGTGGCTAATTTGGCTTTGGCCTTTAATTTAGTATTAATTGTGGCCTTATTATCAATGTTGCAAGCGACGCTTACATTACCGGGTATTGCCGGTATTGTATTGACGGTAGGTATGGCGGTGGATGCCAATGTACTTATCTTTGAGCGTATTCGAGAAGAGCTTAGAGTGGGGAATAGCCCTCAGGCAAGTATTCATGCTGGCTATGCGAAAGCATTTTCTACTATTGCAGATGCGAACGTGACCACATTGATYGCCGCYATYGTGTTGTTTGGTTTTGGTACCGGAGCTATTAAAGGCTTTGCGGTGACGTTGATATTTGGTATTGCCACTTCAATGTTTACCGCTATTGTGGGTACACGTGCAGTAGTCAACGTAATCTATGGCAAGAAAAACAAGCCAAAATTGTCAATTTAAGGATCGTTAGATGCAACTTTTAAAAGAACAAACTAATTTTGACTTTATGGGAAAACGCAAAATTGCGGCGATATTCTCTGCAATATTGATGATCATTTCAATGGCCTCATTAGTGATGAATGGCTTGAATTTCGGTATCGACTTTACCGGCGGCACCATGATTGAGCTTGGTTATCAAGAAGAAGTAGATTTAAATAAAGTTAAGGGAACATTAGAGCAAGGTGGTTATACCGATGCCGTGGTACAAACATTTGGTTCTATTCACGATGTACTTATTCGTTTACCCATCGTTGAAGGTAAAGATATGGCGGCATTAAGCAATGAAGTTGTTGCTACGCTGCAAGCAGAACACGCCACGAAGATTGATGTCAGACGTGCTGARTTTGTTGGRCCGCARGTGGGTGAAGAGTTGACCGAGCAAGGTGGCCTAGCAATGCTGTATGCATTAATTGGTATCTTAATTTATGTATCACTACGTTTTGAATATCGTTTCGCAATTGGCTCTGTAGTGGCATTGGTGCATGACGTATTATTAACCTTAGGTATCTTTTCAGTGTTTCAGCTAGAATTCGACTTAACGGTATTAGCTGCAATTTTAGCCATTATAGGATATTCGCTGAACGACACTATTGTGGTCTTTGACCGCATTAGAGAAACCTTTTTACGTCAGCGCAAAGGAAGCCCTGTAGAAATTGTTAACCGCGCATTGAATGACACATTGAGCCGCACCTTAGTGACATCGTTTACGACGTTATTAGTGGTKCTCTCATTRTTTRTCTTTGGKGGTGAAGTKATTCATGCTTTTTCAATTGCACTGTTATTAGGTATTGTGATTGGTACCTACTCTTCGATTTATATTGCGAGTAATACCGTATTAGCAATGGGTGTGAGCAAGGCTGATTTATTGCCGCCAGTCAAAGATGAAAATCAAGAAATAGGTGAAGATGGCAGTCAGGTTTGATGACCTTATAAGATTGTATCGTTGAAAATTAATAGCCCGAGAAATCGGGCTTTTTAATGRGWGCGAGTTAYTTAAAAGAAAGYGATTTATARAGTTGTTGGGTGCGACTATTCTTGGTCTTAGCRCGATGAAKAGGCATGGTAATGACCTCTGCTTTTTTCTGGGGTAGTTTTTTNNNCTCACTTGGGCGTGTAACAGATTCAACGCTTAATATACGCATACCTGATAAGTCACTATCAAAGCTCATGAAAGTAGCAAATTCTTCCATGCCTTGTAGTATATTYCTGGTTTCTAATTCGAGTGCTTTTTTAGACATGTGATGCGTCAATACCTTAATTCGTCATAATAAGGTATCGGATATTTGTCMTTTTTCTTGAGAGGAAAATGCTGATGTTTTTAAATTTTCAGATGAATTGAACTTTTAAAGATTCTCCGCCCTCTAATGAAGTAGTGAGTTTAGGAGTTTTTCCTAGTCTAACAGGTGATAAAGTGGTGTATCCTCACTGTGAATAAATCACTTTGGAGTTATGATGAAAATGATCAAAAGTTGGCTGTTTGGCCTATTAAGCTTGTTGCTATTRCCTGTGCAAGCAGAAGTGCTRGATGTRAAAATTTATTATGTTGGGCCCACAGAAGGTACTGCTTGGCTCGGGGCTCAGCAAGGTTTAGATGAAGCAAATCTTCAAGGTGAGTTCTTAGGGCAGAAATATAGCTTACTGCCTATATCTGTTACGGCATTATCTAAATTAGAATCGGTTACAGCCGTTTTGATGGCAGCAGAAGATSARCAGGTCTTGTCTATTGTTCGCGCTAAACAGTTTGAGAATACAGCGATCTTTAATCTGACTTCTGATAGTGATAGCTTACGGAGTGYATGCCTTTCTAATTTACTCAATATTACGGCAAGTCAAAAAATGAAGCAGGATGCGATGATGCAGATGAAAGCTAAAAATCCTGAATCAATGGCACAAGCGCAAGGTTGGCATAAAGATTTTAAGAAATTCGCAGCTAGCCAATTAAACAGCCGATATACCAAAGCACAAGGTGGTGCAATGGATGATGATGCTTGGGCGGGCTGGGCCGCAGTGAAGATGTTGTCAGATACCGTGGCTCGAACACAAAARACGGATGCAGAGGCTGTGCTTAGCTATCTTAAAAATGATCTCGCTTTTGATGGGCAGAAAGGGGCKGGTGCAACATTTCGTGACACAGGTCAATTGCGCCAGTTAGTATTGCTCGTAGAAAATGATAAAATTGTTGCTGAAGCACCGTTGCGAGGAGTCAAGGGTGGTTTAGATAGCCTTGGTTTGAGTTCGTGCAAATAAATTGAATACTTTTAAAATAAGTAAGGAAAATAATTAAAATGAAATTAAAATATCTACTTCTTTCATCGTTGGTTTTTGTGAGCGCATCAGCATGGGCTGATCCCACTTATCGATTATTTGTAACCAATGAAAAAGGTAACTCAGTGAGTGTTATTGACTCACGAACAGGAATAGTTGAAACAACATTAGAGATTGGTGACCGCCCACGAGGCATTGGATTGTCACCTGACCATAAAGTATTATATGTTGCATTAAGTGAAGAAAATGCAATTGCAATGGTTGATGTAGTTACATTGGAAACATTGGGTAAATTGGATGCCGGTGAAGATCCCGAAACCTTTGATGTTCATCCCAATGGTAATTTGTATCTATCGAATGAAGATGATGCTAAAGCAACCGTTGTGAACCCTACAACRGGTAAAATTATACATGAAATTAAAGTGGGCTTGGAACCAGAAGGCGTAG
Source organism: Methylophaga sp. (assembly GCA_002733335.1). GTDB lineage: Bacteria > Pseudomonadota > Gammaproteobacteria > Nitrosococcales > Methylophagaceae. Next base: position 194,511 of record NVVK01000002.1, on the reverse strand, counting down.
CGGTTTCACCCTCTGGTGACATTGTGCTTGTGACAAGTGAATCTACTAATATGGTRCATATCATTGATACGGCAGATCATAAAATCGTAGCGAATCTTTTAGTGGCTGCACGTCCGCGTGGTTTGGCATTTAATAGTGATGGTAGTCTTGCTTATGTGAGCAGTGAAATTGGTAATGAAGTCGCTATTATTGATATTGAAAAACGCGAAATAATCAAAAAAGTGGTTATAGATCTACCAAAATCAAAACCAATGGCATTAACATTAAGCCCAGATGATAAAGTGATTTATATGACAACGGGCCGTGCCGCAAAAGTTGCGGTATTGGATGCTGAAACTTTAGAGCTTCTTTCAACAATAGATGTMGGTAAGCGTGTTTGGGGTGAAGTATTAAGCCGYGATGGTTCTACGCTTTATACGGCTAATGGTGCAAGTCATACTGTATCTGTGGTCGATACTGCAACGGGTAAGGCAACAATGGAAATTGAAGTGGGTAAATTTCCTTGGGGCTTAGCGCTTGACGATTAAATATTAGAATCAAGCTAGAAATATCAAACCCGATAGTGATGTGTGTCATTATCGGGTTTTTTCTTGCCTGAATACTTTGTTGTTGATGTTGAGCAAGGTATGATGATGCAATGAATATTGCCTCACGATTTTTTGATTTATGCTTCTTCAAGATTGGCCCAGAAGATATGCCGTCTTCAACAGGCATATTAAAATTAACGTTGTTTATTTATTTTGTCTTGGGCGTAATTATCAGCCGAATTGATAGTTCATGGAATGAAAGTTTGTTAACGAGTTTGACTGATTTAGTTTATATGAGCGTAGCAGTTGGATTTTTGTTAAACATTAAAAAGCATCAAATACGMTATCAACAAACCCTAATGGCTATGGCCGGCGCGGGTATTTGTTTAGGAATCATTAGTTACCCCATTGTATTCTGGCTGCATCAAATAGATGAGCAACAACAAGCAACAAGCRTAGCAATGATGTTGTTGATGGCTGTGGTTATATGGAGTGTGTTAATTGTAGTGCATATATTTCAAAAAGCACTAGAAATAAAACATMGAACAGCTGTAATGTTGACAATAATTTATATAATGTTGTCATTAGTCGTTCTAGSTTTAACCCTGTCAGGAGTAGCATAGAAATGCATATCCATATTTTAGGAATTTGTGGCACCTTTATGGGCGGAGTGGCATTATTAGCTCGCGWRTKMGSYATNMSYGTKWCRGGTWSYGATGCYAATGTTTATCCACCAATGAGCGATCAGCTTGAAGCGGCGGGCATTACATTACAAGAAGGCTATTTAGCCGAACATTTAGAYCCCGCYCYKGATTTAGTGGTGATGGGTAATGCTATGTCGCGYGGYAATCCTGCGGTTGAATATGTGCTCAATAAGGGCTTAGCTTATGTATCAGGGCCRCAATGGTTGGCCGAGCACGTATTAAAAGATAAATGGGTATTAGCGGTATCAGGCACACATGGTAAAACCACAACCAGCAGCATGCTTGCTTGGATATTAGAAGACGCTGGCATGGCACCTGGTTTTTTAATCGGTGGTGTACCCGATAACTTTGGTGAAACGGCACGGCTGGGTAAAACGCCCTTTTTTGTGATTGAAGCAGATGAATATGACACCGCATTTTTTGATAAACGATCAAAATTTGTTCACTATCACCCACGCACCTTAATTATCAACAATCTAGAGTTTGATCATGCGGATATCTTTGACAATCTTGCTGCCATACAAAAACAATTTCATCATGTTGTTCGCACGGTACCGTCTGAGGGCTTAATTATCACGCCTTCTCATGTTGACGCAGTAGATGAAGTCATACGGATGGGCTGTTGGACACCGCTACAAACGATTGGAATTAATGAAGGCTGGCTACGTGCTGAGAAYCTTAGCGAAGATGGTAGCAAATTTGATGTGGCAATTGATGGAGAACAAGCGGGACACGTCRATTGGTCGTTAATTGGAATGCATAATGTTAGTAATGCACTMGCCGCAATTGCTGCTGCTCATCATGTTGGTGTGACGGTCGATCAAGCGTGTGATTCATTAGCGCGATTTGAAGGTATTAAGCGTCGATTAGAATTACGGGGTGAAGTAAAAGGTGTACGTGTTTATGATGATTTTGCTCATCACCCCACCGCGATTGAAACAACACTTAAAGGTTTACGTGCACATATTGGCAATAAACAGTTAATTGCCATTTTAGAGCCAAGATCGAACACCATGAAAATGGGGATACACCAACAAACCTTAGCCGATTCATTGCAAATAGCCGATCAGGTTATTTTATTTGAGGATGCCGGTCTGGATTGGTCTCTATCCGATATTAGAGAACAATTAGGAGATAAGGCTATGATTAAGTCTAGCATTGGGGATATTGTCGAATTAGTAAGCGGAAGGGCACAATCTGGTGACCATATCGTGGTGATGAGTAATGGTGGCTTTGGCGGCATTCACCAAAAATTATTGGATGCGTTAGCATGAGTCGACAAATAGCATTAGCACTCACCGGTGCATCAGGTGCGCCTTATAGCAAGCGTTTGCTTGAGGCGTTATTTGAGCAGAATATAACCGTTCATTTGATGATTTCAGCTGCTGCCAGAATTGTTTTCTCTGATGAATTAGATTGGAAGCTGCCAGCACGTGCTGGTGATGTACAAAAAATGCTGGTGGAAGAATTCAACTGTGCTGCTGAATTATTAAATGTCTATGGTGAACAACAATGGAGTTCACCGCTGGCCAGTGGTTCACATCAAATCGATACCATGATTATTTGTCCTTGCACCATGGGCACACTATCTGCCGTTGCCTATGGCAGTAGTAATAATCTGATTAACCGTGCAGCTGATGTGATGATTAAAGAAAATCGTAAACTCATTATTGTGCCAAGAGAAAGCCCTTTTTCAGCTATTCATTTAGAGAATATGCTTAAGTTGTCGCGTCTAGGCGTGTGTATCTTACCCCCTAGCCCTGGTTTTTACTTTAAGCCAACACAATTATCAGAAGTGGTCGATTTTGTCGTTGCAAAAATATTAGATCAAGCTGGGATTGAGCACACGTTGATGCCTCGATGGGGCGAATGATTGTAGCAAAACACGTATATACCCGTGACCAATCAATATGCAGATTTATAGTCCATCCATTATGTGCACTATAAACATGCACCTTGAATGATAACGGGTATACTAGGTCGGCTATGCACCAAGGAAATGTTATGTCAGATATTGAAATCGCACAAAAAGCTAAAATGGAACAAATTATTCCGCTTGCTCAGCAGCGTTTAGGTTTAGATCCTCTTCAGCTTGATCCCTATGGACATTACAAAGCTAAAGTTTCATTGGATGTAATGAAGGATTTGGCTGATAAACCTGATGGTAAATTAATTTTAGTGACGGCAGTGAGCCCAACCCCTGCAGGTGAAGGTAAAACGACGACGACAATAGGGCTAAGCGACGCGCTGAACCGTATTGGTAAGAAAGCGATGGTTTGTGTGCGTGAACCCTCAATGGGCCCCTGTTTTGGCATGAAGGGCGGGGCTGCTGGTGGCGGTTATGCTCAAGTTGTGCCTATGGAAGATATCAATCTTCATTTCACCGGTGATCTGCATGCGATTGGTGCAGCACATAATCTATTATCGGCAATGATTGATAACCATGTTCACCATGGTAATGCTTTAGATCTTGATATTAGAAAGATCACCTGGGGACGCGTGATGGATATGAATGATCGCGCCTTGCGTGAAATCAATGTGGGCTTGGGTGGCTCGGCAAATGGTTTTCCGCGTGAAACAGGTTTTGATATTGTTGTGGCCTCTGAAGTGATGGCCATTTTTTGCCTATCAAATTCACTTAAAGAATTAAAAGAACGTCTGGGTAACATTCTAATTGGCTATTCGCGTGATGGAACAGCACGCTTAGCAAAAGACTTAAATGCACAGGGTGCAATGGCAACCTTGCTAAAAGAAGCATTGAAACCCAATTTAGTACAAACCTTAGAAAATAATCCTGCTTTTGTTCATGGCGGCCCTTTTGCCAATATTGCCCATGGTTGTAACTCTGTTATTGCCACTAAAATGGCGCTCAAAATGACCGATTATGTTGTTACTGAAGCTGGTTTTGGTGCCGACTTAGGGGCTGAGAAGTTTATTGATATTAAATGCCGTAAAGCGGGTATTAAACCTGACATGGCCGTGATTGTAGCGACTGTTAAGGCATTAAAATATCATGGTGGTTGTAATGTTAAAGACTTAGCGAAGGAAGATTTATCTGCGCTTGAAAAAGGCATGGAGAACCTCAAACGCCATCTAAGCAATATGCAAGATCAGTTCGGTCTACCTTGTGTGGTGGCAATAAATCACTTTATTCAAGATACGGATGCTGAAATTGACTTGATCAAAACACGGGTTGAAGCATTAGGTGCAAAAGCTATTATTGCAAAACATTGGGCAAAAGGCGGAGAAGGTGCTGAGGATTTAGCACAAACAGTTGTTGCCATGCTTGATGAAAACACAAAGCCATGTCAGTTCCTTTATCAAGATAGCGATTCATTAGTTGATAAAATTACGGCAGTGGCTACAAAAATTTATGGTGCTAAAGATGTGGCAATCGATAAAAAAACACTTAATAAATTAGCCAAATTTAGTGAAACCCATGCTCATGTACCTGTCTGCATGGCAAAAACACCTTATTCTTTTAGTGGTGATGCCACGCAATTAGGTGCTGTATCAGGTCATACGATTACCGTGCGCGATGTGCGTTTATCACGTGGGGCAGAATTTATAGTGGCATTATGTGGTGATATTATGACAATGCCGGGCTTGCCTAAAGTGCCTGCTGCCGAGCGAATTGATATCAGTGAGAAGGGTGAAATTAGTGGCTTGTTTTAGATCGCAGGTGTTGTTATTTGTTCTACTTGTCCATCTGTAATGGCTTCAAAACAGCGCTAGGTTTTACACTATTGAGATGACCAATATCCAACTAGATCATGCACAGCACCAAACACCGCTAATTAAACATCCAATCTGTTTGTTGCTAAATGATTTTGAATCGCCTGCTAATGTGGGCAGCATTTTCAGAATCGCCGATGCCTTTGGTATTGAAAAAATATATTTAACAGGCACAACTCCTGTACCACCTAATCGCAAGATGATGAGAACATCACGGTCAACGGAGAAGTTTGTTCCATATGCTTATGATGAAAGCGGAGTGAATGTACTCAGCACCTTACAATCACAAGGTTATAAAATTATTAGTCTGGAAATAACCTCATCAAGTAATGACATTCGAAGCTTATCACTATCGAATAAAGAGCCAATTTGCTTGGTTCTAGGTGCTGAGAACCAGGGTATTAATGCTCAATTATTAGCATTGTCAGATGAAACTATTCACATTCCAATGGTAGGAGAAAATTCTTCGATCAATGTGGCATCTGCATGTGCAATTATGGTCTTCGAAATGAGCAAAACATATAACTAAGTAGCCGATGATTATTTAGAGGGTTTGCTGACTAAGTACAGCCAAACAAATCCCGCGACACCTGATAATAACGAAGCGGTGAGAATGCCTGTTTTGGCCATTAACAGTAGTTCTTCATTTTCAGAAAAACCTAATTGAGCAACGAAAATCGACATTGTAAAGCCAATACCAGCCAAAAGTGATACACCTGCAATTTGAGAAAAACGTGTATCTTTTGGTAATTCTGCTAATCCTAATTTCAGCATGAGCCAGCTCACACCGGCAATACCAATAAATTTTCCAAGTATTAACCCAAATATAATACCCAGTGTAACGGGATGCGACATCGTTGAACTTAGAGAAGAAAAATCAATTGCAATTCCGGCATTGGCTAAGGCAAAAATGGGGATAACTAAATAGGCTACCGGTATATGCCATACATGTTCTAATCGTTGTAGTGGTACACCTACACTTTCAACACTATATTCTAATTTATGTACTACCTCGCTAAGAGGATCATTTGTCATAATATTGGTGCCAGGTTTATGGCTAGCATCAAAACGTTGCATTAAGGCGCTGACATGTTTGCTAAATCGTTTGGGATCGTATTTGGGTATTGCAGGCACAGACATTGCGCCCAAAATCCCGGCTAAAGTGGGATGGATACCTGAAAGCAATAAGGCATACCACAAAAGAACGGCAACGATAAAATAAGGCAGTGTCTTGCGAATTCCAAAAAGATTAAATGAAATTAAAACAGCAAACAAACCGGCGGCTACCATCAGTGGCACCCAAGCTATTGTTTCAGTATAAAATGCCGCAATCACAAGAACCGCACCAAGATCATCCACAATGGCAAGAGCGACTAAAAAGGTAATTAACGCCTTGGGAACTCGGCTCGCTAATAAGGCTAAAGCACCAATGGCGAAAGCAATATCGGTGGCCATGGGAATCCCCCAACCAATGGCTGATTCACCTTCTGGATTGAATGCAAAATAAATCAATGCAGGGACAACCATTCCTCCTATTGCTGCCGCAATAGGCAGAATAGCATTACGCAATGAGGACAATTCACCGACTAATATTTCTCGTTTTAATTCCAGTCCAACCACGAAGAAGAATAATGCCATCAAACCATCGTTAATCCAATGGTGTAAGCTCATTTCGATTGACCATTGATCAATGCTAAAACTGATGGGTATATGTAATGCATGAGTGTAAGCGGAGGCGAATCCTCCATTTGCTAAAATAAGAGCCAAGATTGCGGTAGCCATGAGTAATAAACCGCTGGTCGTTTGGCGATGAATAAATTCTTCAAAAGGTGAGAGAAGTTTATCGAACTTTTTTTCCCAGGGAGCATGATAAATGCCAATCTTTGATTTCAATATTTTACTCATAATGGTGTTCCAGAAAATAATGTATTGTTAGCAGATTCAATAACTGCTGATGCGATAGGATTTAAGATTTTCTTCTCAACTGAAATAGCATAAAAGTCTTCTGTTATTTCGCTTGTCTGGCCAATAACATTTACCTTATATTGCTGCCTTACTTCAGCTTCAATTACTGTTGGAGCCACAAAAATCCCTACGCCTTCTTGACCAAATTCTTTCATTAAAGCACTGTCATCAAATTCTGCAACTATCTTGGGATGAACCCGCTTTTTGTTGAACCAATGATCTATTCCTGAGCGTAGTTGGTTACCTTGGCTTGGCAACAATATAGATGCACCATTGAGACAGCTTGGGAACTCACCATTGAGCTCTTTTTGTAGGCTTTCTGTGGCAAAAAAGCTAACTGAACTTTGGCCTAGCTTATGACTAAACCCTCGTGTACTGACAGTGGGAGGAATGGGTTTGTCGGCGATGATTAAGTCTAGGCGATGCAAGGATAATTGTGCTAATAAGGTGTCTAAATTTGCTTCACGGCAAACCAGTTTAATTGATTCTGACATTTGAAGTGCTGGCAGCAAGATTCGGTGTGCGATCGATTTAGGTACGACATCAACTACGCCTACTTTGAATACACGAGGGCGATCGCTAGGTAATTGATGCATCATTTGCTCAAGTTCGTTACCAAGAGAAAAGATTTCATCTACATAGCTCAATACTTGCTTGCCAGTTTCTGTGATTTCTAAGTTGCGACCTACTTTATTGAATAATTCAACGCCGAAATGTGCTTCTAATAGGCTCAATTGTCCACTAATGGTCTGTGGGGTGATGTGCAATCGTTCACTTGCCCTAGCGATGCTGCCCTCTTTCGCTACGGTCCAGAAATAGTGTAGATGTTTGTAATTAACCATAATTCATCCGATAGGTCGATATTTACGATGACTATAGCAGTATTATTCGACTTTTACTAACTATTTATTTGTTCTATGATATTAAGAATCAATCTTAATACAAGGAATTTACAATTGAAAAAAATAATCATTACAGTGGCCGCTCTTATTTCAACGGGTGCACTCTATGCAGAAGAAAATAGTAGTTGGGGTTATTCAGAACAAACGGGCTCTGAAAACTGGGCAACATTAAGTGCGGATAATTTTGCTTGCACAGGAAAGAATCAATCACCAATAAATTTAACAGGCTTCATTGAAGCTGATTTATCGCCTATTGAAATTGATTATATGAAAGGGGGCTATGAAATTGTAAACAATGGCCATACTATTCAAGTAAATGTTAAAGAAGGTAGCAGCATTAAGCTGGATGGGAACACCTTTAATCTGCTGCAAGTTCACTTTCATGCGCCTAGTGAAAACAATATTAATGGTAAGTCCTATCCACTTGAAGCACATTTAGTTCACTCTGATACGCAGGGCAACTTAGCGGTGATAGCTGTTATGTTTGAGCAAGGAATTCCTGATAAGGGGCTTGAGGTGAAGACAGATAAATATGGATCACGACAAGTTGTCGCAGCAGCATCCCCTAATAAATGGCTTAGAAATATATGGTCAGCCATGCCATTACATGCCGGAGAAACTCAAAATCTCTCTGACATGGTCAATGTGGCAGACATCTTACCTAAGCACCAAGATTACTATCGATTTAATGGTTCATTGACTACGCCACCGTGTTCAGAAGGTGTGCGATGGATAGTAATGAAAGACAGTATTATTGTTCAAAAACAACAAATCGATGCATTTAAAGACATTTTACATGAGCCAAATAATCGACCCCTTCAGCCTGTAAATGCAAGAGTCATCTTGCAGTAGAAATAGCCGCCCTATAGCCCCCTAGCGTAAATTTCCTGTTTCTCAACGCTTAGGGGAGGGGGCTAGTGTTCACGAATTTAAAGGGTTAATTGTTCGTTGATAAACTCATGTCTAAGGCTAAATCTTTAGCTGTTTTAACGCTTAACATATCAATTAATGCCATTGCACTACTGCCTCCGTCAGCTGCACCACCTGACATACCCATTTGGATTTCTGGAACCCATTTTTGTTTTTCGACGGCTTGTGCAAAGCGGCTCATAACTCTTTCATAGGTCAATAGTTTTTGGGCTAATGCACCATCGGCTTCCATCACTAGACGTTTGTATTCACCGTCACCCTCACCACGTAGAATTTGCTCTTGTTTATATTCTGCAGCAGCGAGTTTCTTTTGCTCAGCTTCTAGTTTTTGTTGTTCGGCTACGTCAACTAATTGTTGTGCTTTGATAACGGCCACTTCTTTATTTTGTTTAGCGACAACGATAGCTCTTTCTTTTTCAACTTCTTTTTCATATTTTGCGGTCATTACATTCGCTTTACCTTGCTCTTCAGCTGTCAGTGCATCTTGTTTTGCACGCTCAGCATTGGCTTTAGCTGTGATAATCGCCATGGTGGCTTCACGTTTGGTAGAAATCTGGTTTAATGTTTTTTGTTCAAAGTTCCAATCTGTTATTTGAAAGCCATTCACATGGATACCGTATTCTCTTAAATCACTTTTTAGGTGTACCGGTAAACCATCTTTACCGTAGGTAATAACAGGAATATTTTTGACGACACGTTTACCTGTGCTTTCATCTACGGTTGATATTTGTTTCAACTCTGTTTGGTATTTACCACCTGAGATTTGCTCGCTTGACCATTGGGTAAAGATGCTACGTTTTTCAGTGTAAGCGGCTTCACTGCTCATTAGGCCGGCGGTTAAGTTCATGCCTTCTTCGGTCACAGTTTTGATAAGTTTACTCGCTACACCGGCATTGCTACGGAATGCTTTATGCAAATTAAGCATGGTTATTTCATCATTAGGCAATGAAAAACGTGCTTTACCGTAGACTGTACCAGTACCACCATCTTGGTAGCGAACAGGGATACCTTGCTGACTCATGCTGGAAGTGGCACCGTCATTGGTTTTGTCATAATCATAGGTTAATACATCACGGTAAACCGTTACTGTTCCGAATGCTTTTAGATACCAACCGGGTGTGAATTTCACAAAAAGTTGACCTGTTGGATATTGTACAACGGTACGGTTACCCGCATCATTTATGCCTATAGACATAATGGCGATAATGAATATCGCGGCAATGATTATTATTCTGGGAAGGTATTTTGTATTCATATATTATTTTCCTTTTATATTATTGATGTCTTTTTCCATTTCACGCTGATGTGCACGCTCTTCTGCAATAGATTTATCGATATCGAGAATATCGCTATCTAATTCAGCTTCTTCGAGTTCTTGTTCTTTCGAGGACAATCGTTTTTGGCGGGTAAAGCCATTAACGAAGTAGAGTATCGCTAACAACAGCAAGATTGCTATACCTAGTTGTATCATGCTTGCTCCTTTTTATTAGTTGTTTTGTTGAGGAGTTATAAATATATGGGGGCATACTTATGAAATTTCAAGCCTTAGGCCTTTGTTTTTTAATAAGATCATACGCAACTTGAATTTCTTTAGCCTGTTCTGTAGCCACTGCAATCATATCTTCTGGCAGACCTTGACCGATTAATTTATCAGGGTGATATTGACTCATAAGTTTGCGATAAGCACGTTTTATTTGTTGATCAGTATTGTCTTTAGTCACACCTAAGGCTTTATAGGCATCAGCTAATGCTGAGGCAGGAGATTGTTGCGTAGATTGCCCTTGAGAGAAATGTGCTTGATTAAGCACCATCTCTAACATTTGTCTAAATTGTGCGGTGCTATAGCCTAACTGTGAGGCTATTTTTTCTAATAAGGCATGTTCTGTCGGATCGAGTTTGCCATCTGCCAGCGCCATTACAATGAGGTACATTAATAACACTTGCTTTAAGTGTAGCGTATGACCGCAAGCTGCCATAAATTGCTCGAGTGCGACATTAATATCAAAATCGGCACTACTGCCACGTTGGAATTGTTCGATCGCTTGCTTACGATGTTCGGTAGACATGCCATTTTTTTTAATGAAGGCTTCTACATGGGCAATTTCATTTTTAGAGATGTGACCATCTGCTTTTGCTAATTTTCCCATCAACACAAAGACTGTTTCCAGAAAAACAGCTTGGCGCTGGCTGGTACCTAAGGGGTTGATTCCTCCCATGCCATAACTTTGTGCACGATCAATGCTCGCACCAATAAAATAGCCCAGCACGGCACCCCAAAAACCTAAAAGGTAGCTGCCGGCAATAATTCCGATAATTTTAAACATAAGTAATAACTTTTATTTTGAAAGACTAAAATAAAGAAGAATGCCGCCCCATAGACCAAAAACCCAACTCAGAACAGGTAGACCAGCCAGCATTGTCGGTGCGTAGCCATCCAGCCCTTTGATGATGGCTGCACCAATGATCAAAGCCGCGCCACTTATTGCCGATGCACTACGATAGCTGGCATTACGGATTTCTTGTTTTAATGCTTGAAGATCACGTGATGATAATTGCATTTTCAGCTTGCCATCTTGCGTCTGTTGAGCAATATCATGCAGCATAGCAGGCAGCTTGGGTAATGTTTGGATCCAGTTTGGCGCTTCTTGCTGTAATGTTTTGAGGGTAGCTTGCCAGCTCATTTTTTCGCGCATCCATTGTTCAAGGATCGGTTTAGCTGTTTTCCATAAATCTAATTCAGGATAAAGTTGACGACCTAGGCCCTCGATATTCAGCAAGGTTTTTTGTAGCAGAACAAGTTGGGGTTGCACTTCCATATTAAAGCGACGCGCCGTTTGGAATAAGCGTAATAATACTTGCCCGAATGAAATTTCATGCAACGGTTTAGCAAAAATAGGCTCACAAACACTGCGGATAGCAGCTTCAAATTCATCAACACGTGTGTCGGCAGGCACCCAGCCCGATTGCACGTGTAGTTCTGCAACTCGGCGATAATCACTATTGAAAAAGGCGAGGAAGTTATCTGCTAAATAATTTTGATCTTCAGGGGACAGTGTTCCCATAATGCCGAAATCAATAGCAATATAATGAGGATTTTCAGGATTGCTGACATCCACCATAATATTGCCAGGATGCATATCAGCATGAAAAAACCCATGTTTAAATGCTTGGGTGAAAAATATTTCCACACCGGTTTCGGCCAGTTTTTCCATATTGACATCATGGGCATTTAATTGCTCAATATTACCAATAGGAATGCCGTAAATTCGCTCTTGAACGAGCAAGTTGGTCGAGGTCAGTTGCCAGTTTATTTCAGGCACATAGAGTAAGTCACTGTCTTTAAAATTACGACGAAGTTGGGAAGCTGATGACGCTTCACGCATCATATCAAGTTCATCGTAAAGATTTTTTTCTATTTCAATAACGACTTCTTTGGGGCGTAAGCGTCGGCCATCAACCCAAAAACACTGTGCTAAATCGGCTAGAGTATGCAGTAATTCCACATCACGCCGAATTTGTTGCTTAATATTAGGGCGAATAACTTTCAGGATAACATCGCTACCGTCTAATAATTTAGCCGAATGGACTTGGGCAATAGATGCGGAAGCGAGAGGCTCTTCATCAATGTTAGCGAAAATCTTATCTAATGCTTGATCGCCATAGGCTTGTTGAATTAAGGCTAAGGCTTGTTCGCTAGGGAAGGGCGTGACTTGATCTTGTAGTTTTGCTAATGCATCAGCGATATCATCGGGCAATAAATCACGACGTGTTGATAATATTTGGCCGAATTTAACAAAGATCGGACCCAATTCTTCAAGTGCTAGGCGTAAACGTTCACCGCGTGGTGCTTTATTGCTATGCGTTAAGCGATAAGGTGATAAATAGTTTAAGAAACGGAGTGGGCGTAATAAATGCGTGGCTTGGATAAATTCATCTAAGCGATATTTTGCAAGCACATGGTTTATTTGGATAAGTCGAAAAAAATGGCGTATTTTCATTTTGTGCTCAACCTATTAATACGTGCTTCGAGCCGGTCAAGATTGGCACGTAATGTATCTATCTCACTCATATAGCCATTAGTTTGTGATTTATCAGGCAAGATACGGGCTTCTTCGCGTAGATATTCAGCAGTATTTTTTTGCATGGATTGATGTGTGTTTTTCATCCAGCCGGTAAACTGTCGAATACCATGCGCGATAGGGAAGGCGAGGGTATCTCCGGTTATTTTTGCGAGTTGTGCTTCCCAATCAAAATCAAAACCATCAAGTAAATCGCGTAATTTTTTAGCAAATTGCACATCACCGTTAATATCTATTTCAGCAGAAAATAGGCTATCAGGATCGCGGCCTAATCTTGCAAGTGTCAGTGCATTGCTGGTGATCGTTAAATCAGCTATTTCATCGTTGTTCGCGGATAGCTGTATCTGTAAATCGATGACAGTCATGGTGATGATCTGACCGAGATCTTTAATATTGATGGCAATGCTACGTTGTTCAAATTGCACTAGTTTTTCTTTTGTTTCTAGGTCTTGCTCTAGTGCTTTATTTAAAGCCAGTTCAATGGGCTTTAGAAATAGGCTCAAAACTTATAACCACTATGCAAAGCAACAATTCCTGCTGACATATTATGATAATCACAGCGTTCAAATCCGGCATCAGACATCATTGCTTTCATTGTTTCTTGATCGGGATGCATGCGAATAGATTCGGCTAAATACTGATAGCTTTCTTCATCATTAGAGAATATTTTGCCAATTTTAGGTAATAGCTTAAATGAATAAGTATCGTAAAGAGGTGTTAACCAATCGGCAGGTTTAGAAAACTCTAAAACCAACAGTCGACCGCCAGGTTTTAATATGCGAAACATAGATCGCAGGGCGGCATCTTTATCGGTTACATTACGTAGGCCAAAGGCGATGGTGATGATGTCGAAGGTATTATCGGGAAAGGGCAGGCATTCAGCATTGGCTTGCACATAATCAATATTGCCAGTTATTCCCTCATCGACTAAACGATCACGGCCTACATTGAGCATGCTGGCATTAATGTCGGCTAGAATGACGTGACCCGTGCTGCCAACCAGTTTAGAAAACTTTAATGCTAAATCACCTGTGCCACCGGCAATATCGAGCACTTTTGCACCACGACGTACACCACTAGTATGAATAGTGAAACGCTTCCATAGTCGGTGAACGCCCATCGACATTAAGTCATTCATTAGGTCGTATTTACCGGCAACGGAATGAAACACACCTGCGACATGTTTCACTTTGTCTTCAGTCGGCACTTCTTTATATCCGAAATGAGTGGTGTTTTTATCGTCCACAGTCCAATCCTTAGTTTGCTTGTCGTTGATGTCCGGCTTTTTCAAGTCGGTTTAAATAATCTTGCCAGTGTACATCGTGTTGGGTTGCGAGATCGTGTAAATAATCCCAAGTAAATAAACCACTATCATGCCCATCATCAAAAACTATTTTCAAGGCGTAATTGCCGCTAGCTTCAATACGGTTAATACCTACTTGTTCTTTATGTGTTTGCAGTACTTCTTGTCCGCGACCATGGCCACGCACTTCAGCTGAGGGTGAATAAACGCGTAAAYATTCTGCGGGCAAATGATAATGTGATTCACCATAAACCAATTCTAATGTTTTTGATTTTTGGTGCRGTGTTATACCGCTGGGGATTAAATTATTATCCATTATAAAATATACCTTGATAGGTCTTCATCTTGCACTAAATTAGATAACTTTTGATTCACATAATCAGCATCAATAGTGGTATCTGTTGCCTCATCTTCCGTAGTGTTAAAGGAAAGGTCTTCAAGTAATTTTTCTAATAAAGTATGTAAGCGGCGAGCACCAATGTTTTCAGTTTGTTCGTTCACTTGGCATGCTAATTCTGCAATACGCTGTAATCCATCGTCACTAAAACTGAGTGTTGAGCCTTCGGCGCCCAGTAAAGCGATGTATTGTTCGGTTAATGACGCATCAGGTTCGGTCAATATACGGACAAATTCATCAGCACCTAAGTCGTCTAATTCAACACGAATAGGTAGGCGACCTTGTAACTCAGGAATAAGATCAGAAGGTTTACTTAAGTGAAAGGCACCGGAGGCAATAAATAAAATATGGTCTGTTTTTAACATACCGTATTTAGTTGAAACAGTACTTCCTTCAACTAAAGGAAGGAGATCACGCTGCACACCCGCACGCGAGACATCTGCACCACTACTGCCGCCTTCGCTACGATGGGTGATTTTATCAATTTCATCTAAAAAGACGATACCATCTTGTTCAACAGATTCGATAACTTGCGCTTTAAGCTCCTCTTCGTTAATTAGCTTACTGGCTTCCTCTTCTGCAAGTGCCCGCATTGCTTTAGCAACGGTTAATTTACGAGAACTTGTTCGATTAGAACCCATATTTTGGAACATGTCTTGTAATTGATTGGTCATTTCTTCCATGCCAGGAGGAGACATTATTTCTACGCCAACATTCGGTGCATTCAACTCTAGCTCAATTTCACGATCATCCAATTTTCCTTCACGTAGCATTTTACGAAAGCGTTGGCGGGTAGAAGATGCTGAGTCATCGTCTGATTCTTCTTGACCACGTGCTGGACGAAGTAGGGCATCTAAAACGCGTTCTTCTGCCGCGTCTTCTGATTTACTTTTAACAGCTTCAACAGCCTGTTCGCGTAGCATTTTCATCGCCATTTCAGCAAGATCACGAATAATGGATTCGACATCACGGCCTACATAACCAACTTCAGTAAATTTAGTCGCTTCTATTTTGATGAAGGGAGCATTGACTAACGTTGCTAAGCGGCGAGCAATTTCTGTTTTACCTACACCCGTTGGACCAATCATTAAAATATTTTTAGGCGTAATTTCATGCTGTAGTTCAGCAGATAACTGCTTACGACGCCAGCGATTACGCAAGGCGATAGCCACTGCTTTTTTAGCAGCGTGTTGACCAATAATGTGTTTATCTAATTCTTGAACAATTTGTTTTGGTGTTAATGCTTGCATGATTATTTTTTATGACTCACTTTCTAAGGTTTCTATCGTAAGATTATGATTGGTGTAAATACATATGTCAGCTGCAATATTAAGCCCTTTTTCGACAATGTCTCGGGCACTCAAATCTGTATTCTCAATTAACGCTGTGGCAGCAGACTGTGCAAACGGACCACCAGAACCAATCGCCATAAGGCTATTTTCTGGTTCAATTACATCACCGTTACCGGTAATAATGAGTGAGGTTTCACTGTCGGCAACGGCGAGTAGCGCTTCTAAGCGACGCATCATACGATCTGTTCGCCAATCTTTCGCTAATTCTAATGCGCTACGGGTGAGGTTGCCTTGATGTTTCTCAAGCTTAGCTTCAAAGCGTTCAAATAATGTAAAGGCATCAGCGGTGCCACCGGCAAAACCAGCCAGCACTTTATCATGGTATAAACGCCTCACTTTACGGGCATTTCCTTTCATAATTGTGTTGCCAAGACTAACTTGACCATCGCCACCAATAACGACTTGGCCATTACGGCGATAAGATAGGATAGTAGTACCGCGGTACTGCTCCATAAAAACTCCTAATAGAAAACTGNYAGATARRTAAAATGCTRAAAGCGCAGAATGACAGTATACTATGCCTCTTATCAGGAAGGGATAGATTATTGTACAAAATMTRAAGTGAAKAGGATTRGCTTRATATAGCGAGATAGATAAAGCGTATAAAAGTGATGCCTTGCACTATTGAATTATGGGGTTAGGCCTTATGTAGTCCTGTTTGAAAATGGCTTTAAATTTATTTTCATCATCCATGCAAAAATAAAGTAGCTGATAATAGACTTAGATTTAAGCATGGRACGMCTTCCACCCAGTAAGTTAATCAACTTTAATGGTTGACAACAACAAGAATATTTAGCACAATGCCCTGCTTTCTCGTGGAGGGGTTCCCGAGTGGCCAAAGGGATCAGACTGTAAATCTGACGGCTCAGCCTTCGGAGGTTCGAATCCTCCCCCCTCCACCATGTATATTATAGAATGCATATTGTGTTCGCGGGTGTAGTTCAATGGTAGAACTCCAGCCTTCCAAGCTGATCACGTGGGTTCGATTCCCATCACCCGCTCCATTTTGTTTGGGGTTTTTGGTTTAGGCCCGCATAGCTCAGTCGGTAGAGCGCATCCATGGTAAGGATGAGGTCATCAGTTCGATTCTGATTGCGGGCTCCACCGAAGCTAGAATTTATTAGACAAGGATTGCTTGTCTTTGTTTGTTTTTTGTTTATAACGCTAAGTTTGACGGAGATTAGGAATGTCTAAAGAAAAGTTTGAACGTAATAAGCCCCATGTCAACGTGGGCACGATTGGTCACGTAGATCATGGTAAAACGACATTGACAGCGGCGATCACAAAAGTGATGGCAGAAGCGCAAGGTGGTGAAGCTAAATCGTTTGCAGAAATTGATAACGCACCCGAAGAAAGAGAGCGCGGCATCACAATCTCAACATCACACGTTGAATATGAAACAGAAAACCGCCATTACGCTCACGTAGATTGCCCAGGCCATGCCGATTATGTTAAAAACATGATCACCGGTGCAGCACAAATGGACGGCGCAATCTTAGTAGTAAGCGCAGCAGACGGCCCAATGCCACAAACACGTGAGCACATCTTGTTATCACGTCAAGTAGGTGTACCTTRTATAATCGTATTCATGAACAAAGCGGACATGGTAGACGATGAAGAGCTTATCGAATTAGTMGAAATGGAAATTCGWGAGTTGTTAGACAAATATGATTTCCCAGGTGAYGAYACACCAATCATTGTTGGYTCAGCGCTTAAAGCGTTAGAAGGCGACACAAGTGATATTGGTGTACCGGCTATCATGAAATTGGGCGAAGCAATGGACAGCTACTTCCCAGAGCCAGTGCGTTTAATTGATGGCGCATTCATCATGCCGATTGAAGATGTATTTTCAATTTCAGGTCGTGGAACCGTAGTAACGGGTCGTATCGAACGTGGTATTGTGAAAGTAGGTGAAGAGCTCGAAATCGTAGGCATTAAAGAAACAGCGAAAACGACGTGTACCGGTGTAGAAATGTTCCGTAAATTGCTTGATGAAGGCAGAGCGGGCGATAACGTAGGTGTTTTACTACGTGGAACCAAGCGTGAAGATGTTGACCGTGGTCAAGTATTAGCACATCCTGGTTCAATTAAGCCCCATACACGTTTTGACGCAGAAGTTTACATCTTGTCGRAAGACGAGGGTGGTCGACATACACCATTTTTCAATGGTTACCGTCCACAGTTCTACTTCCGCACAACCGATGTTACCGGCGCATGTGAATTACCAAGTGGTATTGAAATGGTTATGCCTGGCGACAACGTTAAAATGGACGTAACACTTATTGCACCGATTGCGATGGAAGAAGGTTTACGTTTTGCTATTCGTGAAGGCGGTCGTACTGTAGGTGCGGGCGTTGTTAGTAAAATTACTGAGTAAGTAAAAGTTTAAATGCAGATCGAGGATTTGGAGTCTTCGACTTGTTCTAGTTATGTTAGGCCAGTAGCTCAATTGGCAGAGCGACGGTCTCCAAAACCGTAGGTTGGGGGTTCGATTCCCTCCTGGCCTGCCATTTTGTTTTTAACCGAGTAAAAAGAAAAATAATGGCAGATACAATCAAATTAATTGTTGCAGTTGCTTTGTTGATGACGGCAATAGCTTTGTTTTATATGTTTCCAGAGTATTCAACATTGTTGAGGGTGCTTGGCTTGCTTACAGCGGTCGGGCTTTCTTTGTTTATAGCATCGCGTACCGCAAAAGGTGGTTCTGTGCTGAGCTATGTAAAAGATACGCAAGTTGAAGTGCGCAAGGTGGTTTGGCCAACGCGTCAAGAAACATTACAAACAACAATGATAGTCATCATTATGGTTGTTATTGCGGCGCTAATATTATGGGCATTTGATTCATTGTTGGGTTGGGCGGTTCGAGCCCTAACACTGTAAAAACGAAGGGTTGAATATGAGTAAGCAATGGTATGTAATTCAAGCGTTCTCTGGATATGAAGGACAGGTTAAACGTTCTTTAGAAGAGCGGATCCAGCGATTTGAATTAGAAGACAAGATTGGTGAAGTACTTGTTCCGACGGAAGAAGTAGTTGAAATGCGTGATGGACAGCAACGTAGAAGCGAGCGTAAGTTTTTCCCTGGCTATGTGCTTGTCAACATGGAAATGGATGATGAGACATGGCATGTGGTCAATGATATTCCACGCGTACTCCGCTTTATTGGTGGTTCAGGCGACCGTCCTGCACCGATAACAGAAGCTGAAGCGGATCAAATCTTACAACGTGTACAAGAAGGCGTTGAAAGCCCAAGACCTAAAGTCTTATTTGAACCAGGTGAAGTTGTTCGTGTTACCGATGGCCCATTCAATGACTTTACCGGTGTTGTTGAAGAAGTGAATTATGAAAAAAGCACAATGCGAGTGGAAGTACTTATTTTTGGTCGCTCAACGCCTGTTGAATTACAATTTAGTCAGGTCGCAAAAGCGTAGTTAAAAAATTATCCAGCATTGGCTGGTTTATTATTGGGGAGCCGCAAGGCGCTTGCACCCATTTAGGAGAAGAAAATGGCTAAAAAGATTGACGCCTACATCAAGCTGCAAGTTCCAGCTGGTKCGGCAAACCCWAGTCCYCCTGTTGGTCCWGCATTRGGTCARCATGGYGTRAAYATCATGGARTTYTGTAAAGCRTTTAATGCTAAAACACAAAGCATGGAATCAGGTYTRCCTATTCCWGTTGTGATTACAGTWTTYAATGATAAAAGCTTTACATTCATTACTAAAACACCACCTGCAGCCGTATTGCTTTTAAAAGCAGCGGGCTTAAAAAGTGGTAGTGGTCGTCCAAATACTGAAAAAGTAGGTACGGTAACACGTGCACAGCTAGAAGAGATCGCCACTACAAAAATGACTGATCTTTCTGCAGCTGATATGGATGCAGCAGTAAGAACCATTGCGGGAACTGCTCGCAGCATGGGCTTGAACACAGAGGGTGTGAACTAATGGCTACAATGGGAAAAAGAAGTCGCGCTATCCGTGAGAAATTGGAAGCCGGTAAAATATATGCTGCTGCTGAAGCATTAGCATTTATTAAAGAAAATGCATCTGCAAAATTTGTTGAGTCAATTGATGTTGCGATTAACCTAGGCGTTGATCCTCGTAAATCTGACCAAGTTGTTCGTAGTTCTACTGTATTACCAAACGGCACAGGTAAAACTGTACGTGTTGCTGTATTTGCACAAGGTGCAAATGCTGAAGCTGCAACAGCCGCCGGTGCTGATATTGTAGGCTATGAAGATTTAGCTGAATCAATTAAAGCAGGCAATATGGATTTCGATGTGGTTATCGCTTCTCCAGATGCTATGCGTGTTGTTGGTACCTTAGGTCAAGTMTTGGGCCCACGTGGTTTAATGCCTAACCCTAAAGTGGGTACAGTGACACCGAATGTTGCACAAGCTGTTAAAAATGCTAARTCTGGCCAAGTACGTTACCGCACAGATAAAGCGGGAATCATCCATTGCCCAATTGGTAATGCAAGCTTTGAAGTTGAAGCATTGCAACAAAACCTTGTCGCATTGATTGAAGACCTAAACAAGCTAAAACCAAGTTCAGCTAAAGGTATCTACCTGAAGAAAATTAGCGTTTCAAGCACAATGGGTGCAGGCGTAATACTTGATAAATCTTTCTTAGAYTAAATCGTCTAAGAACAAAATTTGGACCATTCGACTTTCTATTTATTAGAGGTCGAATTGTCTAAGACCGTAGGTATGTGAGTTTAATCGATTACATTCGTGTAATAGGCCTACGCAGACGGGGTTCAGCTACAGAATATTCTGGACGTTGAAGACCGTAATGGTGGAGAGGATTTTCCTCTTCTTTGTTAGCAACCACCACTATCTGTAATTTTTAAGGTAGTGATCCTAAGGAGGTAAACTTAGGTGGCAATGAATCTGGAAGGAAAAAAAGCTGTCGTTGCTGAGGTCGCTGAAGTGGCATCAAGCGCTTATTCTGCTATAGCAGCAGAGTATCGTGGATTGTCTGTTTCAGACATGACTGAGCTACGTGTTGCAGCACGCAAAGAGAATGTTTATTTGCGTGTTATTAGAAACACATTAGCTAAACGTGCTGTAGAAGGTACTGATTTCGCCTGCATGCAGGAAGGAATGACGGGACCTTTGGTRTTTGGATTTTCAAAAGAAGATCCAGGTGCAGTTGCACGCGTTATGAGTGATTTCGCTAAAGAAAATGACAAACTTGAAGTCAAAATTGTTTCTCTGGGCGGTAAATTATTACCAACGTCAGACCTTGAGAAACTAGCCAAAATGCCTACTAAGGACCAAGCAATTGGTATTCTTATGGGTACTATGAAKGCACCGATTGAGAAGTTTGTACGTACTTTGGTGGCACCGACTAGCAAGATGGTTCGTACGCTCGCGGCTGTTCGCGATGCGAAAGAAGCGGCTTAATCCCATTTGGGTTTAAGTGGCATATTTAATTCTGTAAGTAAAGAAATAGGAAAATAACATGGCTGTATCTAAAGACGATATTTTGGAAGCAATTTCAAACATGACCGTTGTTGAAGTCGTAGACTTGATCGAAGCAATGGAAGAAAAATTTGGTGTAACTGCTGCTGCTCCTGTAGCCGCTGCTGCTGCTGGCGGTGACGCTGGTGCTGCTGTTGCTGAACAAACTGAGTTTGACGTAGTTATGTCTAGCTTTGGCGCAAACAARGTTAGCGTTATCAAAGCAGTTCGCGCGTTAACAGGTCTTGGCTTGAAAGAAGCAAAAGACTTAGTTGAAAGTGCACCTGTAACKGTTAAAGAAGCTGTTGAAAAAGCAGAAGCTGAAGACATTGTTAAGCAATTGACTGAAGCGGGTGCAGAAGCTGAAGTTAAGTAAGCTGCCCTTTTATCATGGTGACATTGTTTCCATGATATAGAAAATGGCTGGTGGTTTTAACCACCGGCCTTTTTCCGTTACTGGTCAAGTAAGATTTTAATTGACCATAAAATACAATATTACAATACCCAGACCCCAATAAACTAAGGTTTGGCTGATTCTTTGAGGTGTAATACATGGCTTATACGTTTACCGAGAAAAAACGGATCCGTAAAGATTTTAGCAAGCGTCCAACAATCATGAAAGTTCCTAATTTGCTGGCAACRCAAGTAAATTCATATCAGGGGTTTCTGCAAAATGATGTCGCTGCTGATGAGCGGGAAAGTAAAGGTTTACATGCCGCATTTAATTCAGTACTTCCTATTAAAAGTCATACAGGTAAAGCTGAGTTACAATATGTGAGTTATCGCTTAGGCACCCCCTCATATGAGGTGAAAGAGTGCCAGCTTCGCGGTGTAACATATGCCGCACCCCTAAGAGTTAAAATGCGTCTTGTCATTTATGATAAAGATGCCCCTGCAAAATCAAAAATCGTAAAAGATATTAAAGAGCAGGAAGTATATATGGGCGAAATCCCATTGATGACAGAAAAAGGTAACTTTGTTATCAACGGTACTGAGCGCGTTATCGTGTCTCAATTACATCGTTCTCCTGGTGTATTCTTCGATAGTGATAAAGGTAAATCACATTCATCAGGTAAAATCTTATTCAATGCACGTGTTATTCCTTATCGTGGTTCTTGGTTAGATTTTGAATTTGATCCTAAAGATGCGGTATTTGTTCGTATCGATCGCCGTCGTAAATTACCGGCAACTATTTTATTACGTGCACTTGAATATACTACTGAGCAAATATTAGATATATTCTTTGATCACGACACTTTCACTAAAAAAGGTGAAAACTTTGAGTTAGCATTAGATCCACAGCGTTTACGTGGTCAAATTATACCCTTTGACATAAACGATTCTAAAGGTGATGTTATTGTCGAAGCTGACAATCAAGTAACAGGCCGCCATATCCGTAAAATGGAAAAAGCGGGCATGAAGAAATTGATTGTGCCAGCAGAGTACCTTATTGGACGCGTTATATCGAAAGATATGATTGATACCGATAGTGGTGAAGTTATTGTTTCTGCGAATGATGAAATTACAGAAGAACTGCTAGAAACATTTGAACGTTTTGATATTAAAAAAATTGAAACAATTTATTCAAACGATCTTGATCGTGGCCCTTACATTTCAGACACATTACGTTTAGATGAAACAACAACGCCATTACAAGCGAAAGTTGAAGTTTATCGTATGATGCGTCCAGGTGAGCCACCTACAGAAGATTCGGCTAACAATTTATTTAAAAACCTATTCTTTGCTGGCGAACGTTATGATTTATCGGGCGTAGGCCGGATGAAATTTAATCGTCGTTTAGGTCGTGAAGACATGGAAGGCGAAGGCATCTTATCTAAAGAAGATATTGTTGATGTCATGCTCGAATTGATTTCTATCAGAAACGGTCACGGTATTGTTGATGATATTGATCATCTCGGTAATCGTCGTGTTCGTAGCGTAGGTGAAATGGCTGAAAACCAATTCCGTGTTGGTTTGGTGCGTGTTGAACGTGCAGTACGTGAGCGTTTAAGTGTTGCTGAGTCAGAAGGTCTGATGCCACAACAGTTGATTAATGCAAAACCGGTTGCAGCTGCAATTAAAGAATTCTTTGGTTCAAGTCAATTATCTCAGTTTATGGATCAAAATAATCCATTATCTGAAGTAACACATAAACGTCGTGTTTCAGCATTAGGCCCTGGTGGTTTAACGCGTGAACGTGCTGGTTTTGAAGTACGTGACGTACATCCAACGCATTATGGTCGAGTTTGTCCTATCGAAACACCTGAGGGACCCAACATTGGTCTGATCAATTCATTAGCGACCTATGCTCGTACCAATGAATATGGCTTTATCGAAACACCTTATCGTAAGGTTGTCGATGGTGTAGCGACAACAGATATTCAATATCTATCAGCTATCGATGAGGGTGAATATAAGATTGCACAGGCTACCATTACATTGAATGATGACAATGTGATTCAAGAAAAAATGGTGCCATGTCGYCATAAAAATGAATTTTCATTAATGCCTGCTGATCAAGTGGACTTTATGGATGTATCGCCACGCCAAGTAGTATCGGTAGCGGCATCATTGATTCCATTCTTAGAGCATGATGATGCTAACCGTGCCTTGATGGGCTCAAACATGCAACGTCAAGCGGTACCAACATTACGAGCAGAAAAATCAATCGTAGGTACCGGTATGGAACGTGTTGTAGCACGTGACTCTGGTGTTATGGTGATTGCAAAACGTGGTGGTACAGTTGATTTTGTTGATGCCAGCCGTGTGGTTGTACGCGTTAATGATAAAGAAGCCGCTGATGCAGATTCGGGTGTAGATATCTATACCTTAATTAAATATGCGCGCTCAAATCAAAGCACATGTATTAATCAACGTCCCTTAGTTAAACCTGGTGATGTGATTGCCAAAGGCGATGTTTTAGCAGATGGCCCATCGACTGATAAGGGTGAATTGGCCTTAGGTCAAAATATGCTTATCGCATTTATGCCTTGGAACGGTTACAACTTTGAGGATTCTATTTTAGTTTCTGAACGTGTTGTCAAAGAAGATCGTTTTACTACAATTCACATCCAAGAAATGAATTGTTTAGCACGTGATACTAAATTAGGTACTGAAGAAATCACCAGTGATATTCCTAATGTAAGTGAAGGTGCCTTATCTAAATTAGATGAGTCAGGTATCGTTTATGTGGGTGCTGAAGTTAAACCAGGTGATATTTTAGTTGGTAAAGTAACGCCAAAAGGTGAAACACAGCTTACGCCGGAAGAAAAACTACTCCGAGCTATTTTTGGTGAAAAAGCGGCTGACGTGAAAGATTCATCATTACGTGTAGCCTCAAGTACATTCGGAACAGTTATTGACGTTCAAGTTTTCACCCGTGATGGTGTTGAGAAAGATGAACGTGCACTTGCGATTGAAAAAGAAGAGCTTGAAAGAATCCGTATTGATTTGAAAGATCGTCATCGTATTGTTGTAGATGATGTATTTGCTCGTTTAGAAAAATCATTAAATGGCAAAGTAGCTAAAAGTGCACCTAATTTAGATAAAGGTTCAAAAATAACTAAAGCCTACTTGAACAAGCTAGAACATGCTGAMTGGTTCAATATCAATATGGAATCAGCCGATCTAAATGCACAATTAGAGTTGTCATCAACTCAAATTAAGCAATACCGTAAAAATATGGATGATGAGTTTGAGATCAAAAAAGATAAATTGATTTCAGGTCATGATTTAGCGCCAGGTGTACAGCGTATGGTTAAGGTTTTCTTAGCTGTTAAGCGTCGTATYCAGCCAGGYGAYAAAATGGCSGGTCGTCATGGTAATAAAGGTGTTATCTCTAAGATTGTGCCTGTTGAAGACATGCCATACACGGCAGATGGTCGACCAGTTGATATCGTATTAAACCCTCTGGGTGTACCGTCTCGAATGAATATAGGGCAAGTACTCGAAATACATTTGGGTTGGGCTGCGAAAGGCTTGGGTCATAAAATAACAGAAATGTTAGAACAGCAAAAAGAAGTGGCAGAACTTCGTGAGTTCTTAGACAAGATTTATAACACCAGTGGTAAGCCCGAAGATTTAGATTCATTAACTGATGATGAAATCTTTGAGTTAGCAGGCAACTTAAAAGAGGGTGTGCCGATGGCAACACCTGTATTTGATGGTGCTGCAGAAACTGAAATCAAAGACATGCTTGAGTTGGCAGGCTTACCACGCAGTGGCCAAGCAAGATTGATTGATGGTTTAACGGGTGAATATTTTGACCGTCCAGTAACCGTTGGTTATATGCACATGCTGAAATTGAATCACTTAGTTGATGACAAGATGCATGCACGCTCTACTGGTCCTTATAGTCTGGTAACGCAGCAGCCATTAGGTGGTAAAGCACAATTTGGTGGACAACGATTTGGTGAAATGGAGGTGTGGGCATTACAGGCTTATGGTGCTGCTTATACACTTCAAGAAATGTTAACTGTGAAATCAGATGACGTTCACGGTCGTACTCGAATTTATAAAAATATTGTGGATGGTGATTATCGAATGGAAGCAGGCATGCCTGAATCCTTCAAAGTATTAACACATGAGATTCGTTCTTTGGGTATTAATATTGAATTAGTTGAAGACTAACTCAAGACCCTACGTTAATAAGATAATCCAACTAAGCCGTTATGCGGCAGCGGAGAAATAAATATGAAAGATTTGCTTAATTTATTGAAGCAACAGCCTCAGCAAGAAGAGTTTGATGCAATTCGAATTGGTTTAGCATCACCTAAAATGGTTCGTTCATGGYCTTTTGGTGAAGTTAAAAAACCAGAAACAATTAACTATCGTACATTTAAGCCTGAACGAGAAGGCTTGTTTTGTTGTAAAATTTTTGGCCCAGTTAAAGATTACGAATGTTTGTGTGGTAAATACAAACGCCTAAAACATCGTGGTGTTATCTGTGAAAAATGTGGTGTTGAAGTTACGGTTGCCAAAGTACGTCGTGAGCGTATGGCACATATTGAACTCGCGAGTCCAGTTGCACATATTTGGTTCTTAAAATCATTACCATCACGTATCTCATTATTCTTAGATATGACCTTGCGTGATCTCGAACGTGTATTGTATTTTGAAGCGTTTATTGTTGTTGATCCTGGCATGACACCGCTTGAAAAAGGCACATTGTTATCGGATGACACATTCTTGCAAGCCGTTGAAGAATACGGTGATGAGTTTGATGCACGTATGGGTGCAGAAGCTGTGCAACAATTATTGCGTGATATTGATTTGACCAATGAAATTGAATTAATTCGTGAAGCGATTCAGGCGACCAACTCAGAAACAAAAATCAAAAAATTAACAAAACGTTTGAAATTAATGGAAGCATTTTTAACCTCTGGAAATAAACCAGAGTGGATGGTGATGGAAGTATTACCTATTCTACCGCCTGATTTGCGTCCATTAGTACCCCTTGATGGTGGCCGTTTTGCAACATCTGATCTTAATGATTTATACCGTCGTGTTATTAACCGTAATAACCGTCTAAAACGTTTATTAGATTTGAATGCCCCTGATATTATCGTGCGTAATGAAAAACGGATGTTACAAGAATCTGTTGATGCCTTATTAGATAATGGTCGACGTGGCCGTGCTATTACGGGTACAAACCGTATGCCATTGAAATCACTCGCTGATATGATCAAGGGTAAGCAAGGTCGTTTCCGTCAAAACTTACTAGGTAAACGTGTAGATTACTCGGGTCGTTCTGTAATCGTGGTGGGTCCATACCTTAAATTGCACCAATGTGGTTTACCTAAGAAAATGGCTTTGGAATTATTCAAACCTTTTATCTACGGAAAATTAGAACGTGCTGGTTTAGCAACAACAATTAAAGCTGCTAAGAAAATGGTTGAGCGTGAAGGTCCTGAGGTTTGGGATATTCTTGCTGACGTGATTCGTGAACATCCAATCATGTTAAACCGTGCACCAACGTTGCATAGATTAGGTATCCAAGCTTTTGAACCGTTATTGATTGAAGGTAAAGCGATTCAGCTTCATCCTTTGGTTTGTAGTGCATTTAATGCCGATTTTGATGGTGACCAAATGGCGGTACACGTACCGTTATCATTAGAAGCGCAGATAGAAGCACGCACATTAATGATGGCAACAAACAATATTCTGTCTCCTGCTAATGGTGAGCCAGTAATCATTCCTTCACAAGATGTGGTATTGGGTTTGTATTACATGACCCGCGACCGAATTAATGAAAAAGGCGAAGGCATTATATTTGCTGACTTATCTGAGTTAAAACGTGCTTATGATAATGGTCAAGTTTCAATTCACGCTAAAATTACAGTGCGAGTTGAAGAAACTGATGTCACATTGCCAGAAGTTGAGCAAACACGTGTTGTTCGTGTTGAAACTACAGTTGGGCGTGCAATCTTATTTAGTATTTTGCCTGATGGCTTACCGTTCGCTGTTGTTGATCGAGCCATGACCAAAAAAGCAATCGGTGACTTAATCAATGTTTGTTATCGTCGTTTAGGTCTGAAAAGCACAGTTATGTTTGCTGATCATTTAATGTATCTTGGTTTTACGCATGCAACTAAATCAGGCGCGTCAGTCGGCATTGATGATATGGCTATTCCTGAAAGTAAAGAAGCAATTCTTGCTGCTGCAGAAGCAGAAGTAGAAGAGATCGCAACACAATATGCATCAGGTTTAGTAACCGATGGTGAGCGTTATAATAAAATTATCGATATATGGTCACGTACTAATGACCAAGTAGCCAATGCGATGATGGAYGGCTTAGCTGCCGAAACCGTTGTTGATGCTGAAGGTAATAAAGTTCAACAGAAATCAATGAACTCTATCTATATGATGGCCGATTCTGGCGCGCGTGGTAGTGCKGCMCAGATTCGTCAGTTAGCSGGTATGCGTGGYTTGATGGCWAAACCMGATGGTTCTATYATCGAAACRCCTATCACAGCGAAYTTCCGTGAAGGTYTMGACGTTCTTCAATACTTTATCTCTACTCATGGAGCACGTAAAGGACTAGCRGATACGGCTTTGAAAACAGCGAACTCGGGTTATTTAACGCGTCGTTTAGTTGATGTATCGCAAGATTTAGTTATTGTAGAAGAAGATTGTGGTACGGAATTAGGTGTGGATATGACACCTATCATCGAAGGTGGTGATGTAGTTGAGCCACTCGGTGAACGCGTRTTAGGTCGWGTGATTGCTCGCGACGTTACCAAAGGTGACACTCTAGTGCTTGCTAGAGGCACATTGATGGACGAAGATCTYGTAATTAAATTAGAAGAAGCGGGCATCGATGAAGTGATGGTACGTTCTGCTATTACATGTGAATCACGCCACGGTGTGTGTGCATCATGTTATGGACGAGATTTAGGTCGTGGACATCAAATTAACGTAGGTGAAGCTGTAGGTGTTATTGCGGCACAATCAATCGGTGAGCCAGGAACGCAGCTAACAATGCGTACTTTCCATATCGGTGGAGCGGCATCGCGAACAGCGGCAGATAAYTCTGTAKCACTAAAATTTGCAGGTAATATTCGCTTCCATAATATTAAATCAGTKCAACATGYAAGYGGTAAGTTTGTTGCCGTATCGCGTTCGGGTGAATTACATCTTATTGATGAAAATGGCCGTGAACGTGAACGTTATAARATYCCTTATGGTKCAGAAATCACMGTGTCTGAYAATGATRYTGTTGARTCTGGTCAGGTTGTTGCAATGTGGGATCCGCATACGCATCCRGTTGTTACCGAGGTTGCMGGTAAGGTTCTGTTACAAGAYTTGATAGRRGGYGTTACGGTTGATAAGCARGTCGATGATGTGACTGGCTTAACAAGTATGATTGTACGTGATCCAAAACAACGTGGTACCGCATCGAAAGATATGCGTCCAATGGTTAAATTGGTTGATGGCAATGGCGATGATTTATTGCTTGTYGGCACTGATATTCCWGCTCAATACTTCTTGCCGGGTGGTGCGATTGTTACCGTTACAGACGGTGGTGAAGTTGGCATYGGTGACGTATTAGCACGTATTCCTCAAGAAAGTAGTAAAACACGTGATATTACYGGTGGTCTACCACGCGTTGCTGATTTATTTGAAGCACGTAAACCAAAAGATCCTGCATTGATGGCAGAAATTTCTGGAACAATTAGTTTCGGTAAAGAAACCAAAGGTAAGCAGCGCTTAATCATTACCCCTCAAGAAGGTGATACRCATGARGAATTGATTCCTAAATGGCGTCATGTTTCTGTGTTTGAGGGTGAGCATATTGAGAAAGGTGAAATGCTGGTTGATGGGCCTGAAGATCCACATGATATCTTACGTTTAAAAGGTACCTTGGCATTGGCTTATTACATGGCAAGCGAAGTGCAAGAAGTATATCGTTTACAAGGTGTAAAAATTAACGATAAACATATCGAAGTTATTGTSCGTCAAATGTTRCGTAAAGTTGAGATTGCTTCAGCAGGTGAYACRASCTAYCTCAGAGGTGAGCAAGTCGAATATGATACGTTGCTAGGMATCAACGATGYTATGCGTGCCGAAGGCAAGCTTGAAGCMACSTWTACGCATTTRTTRYTGGGTATCACTAAAGCATCRCTCGCAACAGATTCATTTATCTCWGCGGCATCWTTCCAAGAAACGACTCGCGTMTTAACCGATGCGGCAGTAACAGGRAARCGWGAYCCATTACGCGGCCTGAAAGAAAACGTTATTGTGGGACGACTCATTCCAGCAGGAACGGGTTTGGCTTATCACAAAGAACGYCAGCGTAAGCGYAARCTTWAACTGGRTGRAARWAAGCCRGTTGTGAAAAAAGAAAAAGTRGCYGTGGCATTAGACGTGGCTATTGAAAARGATAGTGAACAATTAGAAAGCGCATCTGAATAGATAAAAGGGTAGTTATTCAGCTTTTAACAATGAACTGAATAGTTACTATAAAGATGGCTTGACTTGGGGTGCTACTTAATAGTAGAATTCCTCCTCTTTGTCGGGCTCTCACASTGTGAGAGCCCGATTTTTACTGGTAATGCGTACACAATCTGTGTCGCAACCGTATTAAATAGTTAAGGTTGTAAGTTTAATGGCAACAATAAATCAATTGGTTCGCAAACCAAGAGTGAAGCAAAAGAAAAAGAATAATGTACCTGCGTTACAGGCTTGTCCTCAGCGCCGTGGTGTATGTACACGTGTTTATACAACAACACCTAAGAAACCTAACTCAGCAATGCGTAAAGTTGCTCGTGTTCGTTTAACAAATGGGTTTGAAGTAACATCATACATTGGTGGTGAAGGTCACAACTTGCAAGAGCATTCAGTTGTACTGATTCGCGGCGGTCGTGTTAAAGATTTACCRGGTGTTCGTTATCACACAGTGCGTGGTGCGTTAGATACATCAGGTGTAACAGARCGTCGTCAAGGTCGTTCTAAGTACGGCGCCAAGCGTCCGAAATCATAAGAGTTTAGGAAAAAACAATGCCAAGAAGAAGAGTTGTTGCCAAACGTGAAGTATTACCTGATCCAAAATTTTCAAATATTGGATTAGCTAAATTTATCAATGTAATCATGAAAGACGGMAAAAAATCAATTGCTGAAAAAATTGCTTATGATGCATTGGATTCTGTAGCCGATAGCAAAAGTGCTGATGCCTTAGAAATATTCCAACAAGCATTAGATAATATTCAGCCAATGGTAGAAGTTAAATCTCGCCGTGTGGGTGGTGCTACTTACCAAGTTCCTGTTGAAGTTCGTCCTTCTCGCCGTGTTGCTTTAGCAATGCGTTGGTTGGCAGACGCAGCACGTAAACGTGGCGAGAAGTCAATGGCAATGCGTTTAGCCGGTGAATTAGGTGATGCATTTGACGGCAAGGGATCAGCTGTTAAAAAGAAAGAAGATACACATAGAATGGCAGAAGCAAACAAGGCGTTTTCTCACTTCCGTTTTTAAGTTTTACCCTCAGGCCTTTCATAGGCTTGAGGTGTTCTATCCGTTCTTTAACAATTTATTAGCTTTAAACAAGAGTACCGAATAGTGGCACGAAGCACACCTATTAATCGATACCGTAATATCGGCATCATGGCGCATATTGACGCGGGTAAAACCACGACAACTGAGCGTGTGCTGTTTTATACGGGTATATCGCATAAGATAGGTGAAGTGCATGATGGTGCGGCTACAATGGATTGGATGGAGCAGGAGCAAGAACGAGGGATTACAATTACCTCGGCTGCAACAACCTGCTTTTGGTCTGGAATGGATAAGCAATTTCCAAAGCACCGTATCAATATTATTGACACGCCGGGCCATGTTGACTTCACCATTGAAGTTGAACGTTCTTTGCGTGTTCTTGATGGTGCTGTTGCTGTTTTTTGTGCAGTTGGTGGTGTTGAGCCGCAATCAGAAACAGTGTGGCGACAAGCTAATAAATATAAAGTACCGAGGATAGCATTCATTAATAAAATGGATCGCTCAGGTGCTGATTTTCTTAATGTTATAGAACAAATAAAAACTCGATTAGGTGCTAACCCTATTCCCATGCAATTACCCATTGGTGCCGAAGAAGAATTCGAAGGTGTCGTTGATCTCATTCGTATGAAAGCAATCTATTGGAATGAAGATGATTTGGGTTCAAGCTATGAGGCACGAGATATYGCCCCCGAGATGCTGGCTGAATGTGAGTTATATCGTGAGAAAATGATTGAAGTTGCTGCTGAAGCAAATGAAGATCTAATGGATAAATATTTGGAAGAGGGTACTCTTTCAAATGAAGAAATTAAACAAGGCATTCGCCAACAAGCCTTAGCAAATCAAATCGTACCTACGTTTTGTGGTTCTGCTTTTAAGAATAAAGGTGTTCAAGCGATACTTGATGGCATTGTTGAATATATGCCGTCACCCACAGAAGTCCCTGCCATCACTGGTGTATTAGATGATAAGGATGAAACTGTTGGCAGCCGAGAAGCTGGTGATAATCAGCCTTTCGCAGCGTTAGCATTTAAAATAGCAACCGATCCTTTTGTAGGAACGCTGACATTTTTCCGAGTGTACTCAGGTGTTTTAAAGTCAGGTGATGCTGTTTATAATCCTGTTAAGGGTAGAAAAGAGCGAATTGGCCGTTTAGTGCAAATGCACAGTAATAGCCGTGAAGATATTAGTGAAGTAAGGGCCGGAGATATTGCGGCAGCCATCGGATTAAAAGATACAACAACCGGTGATACATTATGTACACCTGATGACATAATCACGTTAGAACGAATGGAATTTCCTGAACCGGTTATTTCAGTAGCAATTGAACCGAGAACGCAAGCAGATCAAGAGAAAATGAGCATTGCGCTGGGTAAGTTAGCAAAAGAAGATCCTTCATTTAGAGTGTCAACCGATGAAGAATCTGCTCAAACAATCATTGCCGGCATGGGTGARTTACACCTAGATATTATTGTTGATCGAATGAAGCGTGAGTTTGCTGTTGATGCCAATGTTGGTGCACCACAAGTTGCGTATAGAGAAACAATTGGAAAAACAGTTGAAGCAGAAGGAAAGTTTGTGCGCCAAAGTGGTGGCCGTGGTCAGTATGGTCATGTTTGGTTAAAATTGGAGCCACAAGCATCRGGTGTAGGYTATACCTTTGAGAATGCCATTGTAGGTGGATCTGTCCCAAGAGAATTTATATCTTCTGTAGATAAAGGTATACAAGAGCAGATGAAAAGTGGTGTAATAGCCGGCTACCCAGTTGAAGATGTGAAGGTTACATTGTTCGATGGTTCGTACCATGATGTAGATTCTAATGAGATGGCGTTTAAAGTGGCCGGTTCTATGGGGTTTAGAAATGGTGCATTAGAGGCAGATCCTGTTCTCTTAGAGCCAATGATGAAGGTTGAGGTAGTAACTCCCGAGAATTATATGGGTGACGTGATGGGTGATTTAAATCGTCGACGCGGCCTAGTGAACGGGATGGAAGATGCAGCCAACGGCAAGATAATAAATGCTGAAGTGCCATTAGCCGARATGTTTGGCTATGCAACAGATTTGCGTTCTGCAACGCAGGGTAGGGCAACATACTCAATGGAGTTTGCTCGTTATGCAGAAGCACCAAGAAATGTAACTGATGCAGTTACAAGTAAAAGATAATTTAAAATTTAGCTAAGTGAATTTGACGGAGATATAGAGATGTCTAAAGAAAAGTTTGAACGTAATAAGCCCCATGTCAACGTGGGCACGATTGGTCACGTAGATCATGGTAAAACGACATTGACAGCGGCGATCACAAAAGTGATGGCAGAAGCGCAAGGTGGTGAAGCTAAATCGTTTGCAGAAATTGATAACGCACCCGAAGAAAGAGAGCGCGGCATCACAATCTCAACATCACACGTTGAATATGAAACAGAAAACCGCCATTACGCTCACGTAGATTGCCCAGGCCATGCCGATTATGTTAAAAACATGATCACCGGTGCAGCACAAATGGACGGCGCAATCTTAGTAGTAAGCGCAGCAGACGGCCCAATGCCACAAACACGTGARCACATCTTGTTATCACGTCAAGTAGGTGTACCTTATATAATCGTATTCATGAACAAAGCGGACATGGTAGACGATGAAGAGCTTATCGAATTAGTMGAAATGGAAATTCGWGAGTTGTTAGACAARTATGATTTCCCAGGTGACGATACACCAATCATTGTTGGCTCAGCGCTTAAAGCGTTAGAAGGCGACACAAGTGATATTGGTGTACCGGCTATCATGAAATTGGGCGAAGCAATGGACAGCTACTTCCCAGAGCCAGTGCGTTTAATTGATGGCGCATTCATCATGCCGATTGAAGATGTATTTTCAATTTCAGGTCGTGGAACCGTAGTAACGGGTCGTATCGAACGYGGTATTGTRAAAGTAGGTGAAGAGCTCGAAATCGTAGGSATTAAAGAAACAGCGAAAACGACGTGTACCGGTGTRGAAATGTTCCGTAAATTGCTTGATGAAGGCAGAGCGGGCGATAACGTAGGTGTTTTACTACGTGGAACCAAGCGTGAAGATGTTGACCGTGGTCAAGTATTAGCACATCCTGGTTCAATTAAGCCCCATACACGTTTTGACGCAGAAGTTTACATCTTGTCGAAAGACGAGGGTGGTCGACATACACCATTTTTCAATGGTTACCGTCCACAGTTCTACTTCCGCACAACCGATGTTACCGGCGCATGTGAATTACCAAGTGGTATTGAAATGGTTATGCCTGGCGACAACGTTAAAATGGACGTAACACTTATTGCACCGATTGCGATGGAAGAAGGTTTACGTTTTGCTATTCGTGAAGGCGGTCGTACTGTAGGTGCGGGCGTTGTTAGTAAAATTACTGAGTAATTAGAAAAATGGCAACAAACCAAACTATTAGAATCAGATTGAAATCATTCGATCATCGTTTGATTGATCAATCTGCAAAAGAAATCGTTGAAACAGCGAAACGTACTGGAGCTCGAATCAATGGACCTATTCCATTGCCGACTAAAAAAGAACGTTTCACTATTTTGATTTCTCCTCATGTCAATAAAGATGCACGTGATCAGTATGAAATTCGTACTCACAAACGTCTTATGGACATCGTTGAGCCTACTGATAAAACAGTAGACGCATTAATGAAACTGGACCTCGCCGCTGGCGTAGATGTTCAGATCAAGTTGAACTAAAGGGGCTAGCTCAATGACTATTGGACTTGTCGGCCGTAAACGTGGAATGACACGTGTCTTCACTGAAGACGGTGTATCTACACCAGTAACGGTAATCGAAATCGAACCAAATCGTGTTAGTCAGTTAAAAACTGTTGATACTGATGGTTATAACGCTGTGCAAGTGACCGTTGGGTCAAAAAAAGCATCACGCGTTACTAAGCCTCAGGCTGGTCACTTTGCTAAAGCAGAATCTGCTGCAGGTAATAAAGTGCATGAATTCAGAGTTGATGAAACTGACTTAGAAGTAGGTTCTGAAATTAAAGTAACAATCTTTGAAGATGGTCAAGCAATTGATGTCACGGGTGTTACAAAAGGTAAGGGCTTTGCCGGTGTAATGAAGCGCTACGGATTCCGTGGTGGTGATGCAACGCATGGTAACTCTGTCTCACATAGATCAGCTGGTTCTATTGGTCAATGTCAAACACCTGGTCGTGTTTTTAAAGAAAAGAAAATGGCTGGTCACATGGGTGATGTTCAACGCACTTTACAGAACTTATCTGTAGTACGTGTTGATGTAGAGCGTAATTTACTTCTTGTTAAAGGCTCAGTGCCTGGCGCAAAAGGTGGTAGCGTGATTATCTGTCCAGCAGTTAAAGCTTAAGATTCTTAGGGGAATATTGTGGATCTTCAATTACAATCATTCGATGGAAAGAAAGCCGGAACAATAACTGTTTCTGATACTGTCTTCGATCGTGAATATAATGAGCCTATGGTTCATCAAGTTGTGACAGCCTATTTGGCTGGTGCGCGTAGTGGTACGCATGCACAGAAAACACGTTCTGAAGTGCGTGGTGGTGGTCGTAAACCATTCGCACAGAAAGGAAGTGGTCGTGCTCGTGCAGGAACAATCAGAAGTCCATTATGGCGTTCTGGTGGTACTACTTTTGCTGCGAAACCTCGCGACTATAGTCAAAAGGTTAATCGTAAGGTTTACCGCACTGCGCTATGTGTAATCTTATCTGAATTGCGTCGTAAAGATGCTTTGATAATTGTAGATAAAATTGACTTAGCCACACCAAAAACAAAAGATTTGCTCGCTAAAACGGATGCGTTAGGTGTTAAGAATGTACTTATCGTTTCAGAAAATGCAGCAGGTAATTTAGATTTGGCGTCACGTAACTTATATGACATTGCAGCAACAGATGTTGCACATGTTAATCCAGTTGCATTATTGCGCTTTGATAAGGTAGTAATAAGTGAAGACTCTGTTCGTAAGTTAGAGGAGTCACTAGTATGAATTTAGAACGTATAACAAAAATAATTTTAGGTCCAGTTGTTGCAGAAAAAGCATCGCGAGTTGCTGAAAGTAACAATCAAGTTGTCCTTAAAGTTTTACCAGATGCCAACAAGTCTGAGATCAAACAAGCAGTAGAAAAGATGTTTGATGTCAAAGTTGAATCAGTAACTACAATGAATGTTAAAGGTAAAGTCAAACGCACAGGCCGCATTATGGGTAAACGTAGCGATTGGAAGAAAGCCTATGTAACATTGGTTGAAGGTGCAGACCTCAACTTCCTTGGCGAATAATAAATAGAATACGGGTGAGGAAACAGGAATGGCGCTAATAAAAGCTAAACCTACATCGGCAGGACGTAGATTTGTTGTTTCAGTTAAAACAGCAGATCTTCATAAAGGCGCACCATATGCACCTTTAGTAGAAAAGAAATCTAAGTCTGGTGGACGAAATAATGCAGGTCGCATTACAGTAAGACATCGTGGTGGTGGTCATAAACAACGTTATCGTTTGGTTGATTTCAAACGAAATAAAGATGGCATTCCAGCTATCGTTGAGCGTATTGAATATGATCCAAATCGCACAGCACATATTGCATTGTTAAAATATGCAGATGGCGAAAAAGCATACATTATTGCACCTAAAGGTGTGGTAGCAGGTGATCGCTTAGAGTCTGGTGATGATGCAGAAATTCGTGCGGGTAACTGCATGAAGCTATCATCTATTCCACTAGGTAGTACGATCCACTGTATTGAGATGAAACCAGGTAAAGGTGCACAAATTGCACGTAGTGCCGGTGGTAGTGCTCAGTATGTAGCACGCGAAAATGGCTATGCAACACTACGTTTACGTAGTGGTGAAATGCGTAAAGTTTCACTTGATTGTAAAGCTGTTTTAGGTGAAGTAGGCAACGGTGAACATGCACTTCGTTCATTAGGTAAGGCCGGTGCATCACGCTGGCGCGGTATTCGTCCAACAGTTCGTGGTGTTGTAATGAATCCCGTTGATCATCCACATGGTGGTGGTGAAGGCCGCACATCAGGTGGTCGTCATCCAGTTTCACCTTGGGGTATGCCAACTAAAGGCTACAAAACGCGTAAAAACAAACGTACAGATAATATGATTGTACGTCGTCGTAACCGGAAATAATTAGGAAATAGTATGCCGCGTTCAATTAAAAAAGGTCCATTTATAGACCAGCACCTTGAAAAGAAGGTTTTAGAAGCGATTAAAACGGATAATAAACGTCCGATCAAAACGTGGTCAAGACGTTCAATGATTTCTCCTGACATGATCGGGTTAACAATAGCTGTTCATAATGGCAGACAGCACATGCCTGTTTTTATTACAGAAGATATGGTTGGTCATAAGTTGGGCGAGTTTTCACCGACACGTACCTTCCGCGGTCATATCGCCGATAAGAAAGCTAAGAGATAAGGTTAAATTATGGCTACTACAGCAAAATACAGCTATGCAAGAATCTCTGCGCAAAAAGTACGTCTAGTCGCAGATCAAATTAGAGGGTTGCCGGTTGAGAAGGCAATTAATTTATTAACATTTAGCCCTAAAAAAGCAGCRGTGTTAATGAAAGATGTTTTAAATTCMGCTATAGCAAATGCAGAGCACAATGATGGTGCTGATATCGACGAATTGTTCGTATCAGTAGTTATGGTTGATGATGCTTCTACTATGAAACGTATGTCACCACGTGCAAAAGGACGTGGTAACAGAATTCTTAAACGTTCAAGCCACATTACTGTGGTTGTTGACGAAAAGTAAGAGAGAATACTTATGGGACAAAAGGTTCACCCAACAGGCTTTAGACTTGGTATAATTAAAGATTGGAATTCAATCTGGTATGCTAATTCTGCAGATTATCCGGGTATGTTAAATACGGACATTAAAGTTCGTTCATATCTTAAAGAGAAGCTTTCACATGCGTCGGTAAGTCAAATTCAAATTGACCGCCCTGCTAAGAATGCCAARATCACTATCCATACGGCTCGTCCTGGGATTGTGATTGGTAAAAAAGGCGAAGACATCGATAAATTGCGTAAAGCAGTGTCAGAGATGATGGGGATCCCCGTTACTGTCGGTGTTGAAGAAATTCGCAAGCCAGAATTGGATGCAACATTGGTTGCAGAAAGTGTTGCGCAGCAGTTAGAGCGTCGCATTATGTTCCGTCGTGCAATGAAGCGTGCCGTTACAAACACCATGCGTTTGGGTGCCGAAGGTATTCGAATTAATGTAGGTGGTCGTTTGAATGGTGCGGAAATCGCACGTACAGAATGGTATCGTGAAGGTCGTGTACCTTTGCACACGTTGCGTGCTGATATTGATTATGGCACAGCAGAAGCAAACACAACCTATGGCATCATCGGTGTTAAGGTTTGGATTTTTAAAGGCGAAATCTTTGACGCGAAAAGCGCACCGATTTTACCTACAGTTAAAAAGTAAGGTTATAACCAATGTTACAGCCAAAGAGAACGAAATTTAGAAAGCAGATGAARCTGCGCAATCGAGGCTTGGCCCATAGRGGTTCAAAAGTAAGCTTCGGTGAGTTTGGGTTGAAGTCGCTAGATCGTGGACGTATTACTGCCCGTCAAATTGAGGCAGCACGTCGTGCAATGACGCGTTACGTCAAACGTGGTGGTAAAATTTGGATCCGTGTGTTTCCAGATAAA
Organism: Methylophaga sp.; assembly: GCA_002733335.1. Classification (GTDB taxonomy): domain Bacteria; phylum Pseudomonadota; class Gammaproteobacteria; order Nitrosococcales; family Methylophagaceae. The sequence goes on along the minus strand of NVVK01000002.1, from coordinate 155,494 downwards.
CCAATTACAAGTAAGCCGCTAGAAGTGCGACAAGGTAAGGGTAAGGGTAATGTGGAATATTGGGTTGCTAATGTACAGCCTGGCCGTATGCTCTATGAGATGGAAGGTGTAACTGAAGAGGTGGCGCGTGAAGCGTTTCGTCTTGGTGCTGCAAAACTTCCTGTTAAGACAACGTTTGTTAAGCGGGCGATACTGTAATGAATGCGAGTGAGATTAGAGAAAAATCTGCTGAAGATATGGCGAAAGAGCTTGATGCTCTTCATAAAGAACAGTTTAATTTGCGTATGCAAAATGCGACAGGTCAACTAGCACGTCCAAGTGAAATAAGACGTGTTCGTAAAGATATTGCTCGCATCAAAACTGTACTGAACGAACAGAAATAGGGCGCGAAGATGAGTGAACAGGAAAACAGTATACGTTTAGTTACGGGTCGCGTTACAAGCGATAAGATGGACAAGTCAATCACGATAATGGTTGAACGTAAGGTAGCCCATCCTATCTATAAGAAATATGTAAAACGTTCTACTAAGCTACACGTTCATGATGAAGAGAATGTGTGCAATGTAGGTGATATGGTTACGGTTACTTCAACACGTCCGTTGTCAAAAACGAAATGTTGGAAGCTTGTCGAAATTATCGACAAAGCTAAGTAATTTAACCCGTTATATTGGAGTTTAGAGCATGATTCAAATGCAAAGCAGTCTAGATGCCGCGGATAATAGCGGTGCACGACGCATAGAATGTATCAAAGTATTGGGCGGTTCACACCGTCGTTATGCTGGGATTGGTGATGTGATTAAAGTCACAATCAAAGAAGCTGTACCTCGCGGTAAAGTAAAGAAAGGTGAAGTACATAACGCAGTGATCGTTAGAACACGTAAAGGTGTTCGTCGTCCTGACGGTAGTGTGATTCGTTTCGACACTAATGCGGCAGTTCTTTTGAACGCAGCATTGCAGCCTATCGGTACTCGTATCTTTGGCCCAGTAACACGTGAGCTTCGCGGTGAGAAGTTCATGAARATTATTTCATTAGCGCCTGAAGTGCTATAAGTTTAGGAGTGCTGAAATGGAAAGATTAATTAAAGGCGATCAAGTCGTTGTRTTAACGGGTAAAGATCGTGGGAAACAAGGTGAAATCCTCAATCGTGGAGTTGACGGTAAGTTTTTAGTGCAAGGAATCAATCTTGTTAAAAAACATACTAAACCCAATCCTGCGATAGGAGCTACGGGCGGTATTGTCGAGAAAGAAATGCCTATCCAAGGTTCTAACCTAGCATTGCTGAATCCAGCAACAGGCAAGGGTGAGAAAGTGGGAATTAAGGTTTTAGATGATGGCCGTAAAGTTCGCGTGTTTAAATCAAACGGCGAAGTTGTTGGCGCTTAACGCTACAAAATATTAGGTATACACAGTGAGTAGATTAAAAGATTTTTATCGTGATACTGTAGTTCAACAGTTAACCGAACAGTTTGGCTATAAGTCAGTTATGGAAGTTCCAAAGATCACTAAGATCACCTTGAACATGGGTGTGGGTGAAGCTTTGACGGACAAAAAAGTTTTAGAGCATGCAGTTGCTGATATGGAAAAGATTTCCGGTCAGAAAGTTGTTGTTACTAAAGCTAAAAAATCCATAGCAGGGTTTAAATTGCGTGAAGGATGGCCAGTAGGTTGTAAAGTGACATTGCGTTCAGAGCGTATGTATGACTTTTTTGACCGATTAGTGACAATTGCAATCCCTAGGATCCGTGATTTCCGAGGATTGAATCCTAAGTCATTTGATGGCCAAGGCAATTACAGTATGGGTATTAAAGAGCAAATTATCTTCCCAGAAATTGAATACGATAAAATTGATAAGTTACGCGGTATGGATATCACGATTACTACTACAGCAAAAACAGCTGAAGAGTCTCGTGCATTACTAGCCGCTTTCAAATTTCCTTTTAGAAAACTATAGGTTGGATGGAATAAGTTATGGCTAAACGAAGCATGGTTAATCGCGAGATTAAAAGAGCTAAATTAGTAAAGAAATATGCTGTAAAGCGTGCGGAACTTAAAAAGCAAATAGTTGATATGTCATTGAGTTAYGRWSARYKTSMAGANAKYTSYRRWRARATYMYRKGMNATWKCMACNTNATKYGMRTSCKKTMCGYRWRRGMAATSGNNGYGNAMAYMACWRSWMKWYYWCAWRSWKMTTRCCGNNAAYWNGGTTKGYCNTWSWRMCRAWCTKMSWNGNAWCRWRMNAWGAWNGSTKRKATSSSYGSNTYYRRWMAKGNGCRWSTTGGTAATTACCAGCCTATATATTAAGTGGAGCTAAGATAAAATGAGTATGACTGATCCAGTTGCAGATATGTTAACGCGCATCCGTAACGCACAACAAGCAAACAAGACTGAAGTTAAAATGCCAGCATCAAAATTGAAGCAAAATATTGCTACAGTTTTAAAAGATGAAGGTTATATTTCAGGGTTTAATTCTGCAGACGTAGAAGGCAAGCCAGTATTGTCTATTGCATTAAAATATTTTGAAGGTAAGGCTGTAATTTCAGCTATAGACCGTGTTAGCCGTCCCGGCTTACGTGTTTATAAAGCAGCTAATGATTTGCCAAAAGTAATTGGTGGACTAGGTATCGCTATCGTATCTACATCGAAAGGTGTAATGACAGATCGTAAAGCGAGAGAATTGGGCCAGGGCGGTGAAGTCCTTTGTTCAGTTAGTTAAGGAGAGAAAAGATGTCACGTATAGCAAACGCCCCGGTAGAAATACCAGCTGGCGTAGAAATCTCTCTGAACGGTTCAGAAGTTTCTATTAAAGGCAGTAAAGGTTCATTGAGCCGTATAGTCCATGCAGATGTAAGTGTTGAGCAAAAAGGTAGTACGTTGACAACGGTTGCACGGATAAAATCAAAAAAAGCAGTAGCACAAGCGGGAACAACGCGAGCGTTACTCAATAATATGGTACTTGGTGTATCAAAAGGTTTTGAGAAAAAACTTACTCTAGTAGGTGTAGGGTATAGAGCGAAAGCACAAGGTAGTAAATTAGATTTAACACTTGGTTTTTCTCACCCTGTTCAATATGCAGTACCAGAAGGTATTAAAATTGAAACACCAAGTCAAACTGAAATTGTTATATCAGGTGTTGATAAACAAGTAGTAGGTCAAGTTGCAGCAGACATTCGTGCTTATCGTCCACCAGAACCTTATAAAGGTAAAGGTGTTCGTTATGCTGATGAGTATGTTGCTCGTAAAGATGCTAAGAAAAAATAAGTAGGCCGATATAATGGATAAGAAAAATTCACGATTACGCAGAGCTGCTCGAACACGCGCTAAATTAAAAGAGTTACGTGTTTATAGGTTAACAGTTCATAAGACACCACGACATATTTATGCGCAAGTACTTGCACATGACAGTACTAAAGTGATTGCAAGTGCATCTACTTTAGATGCGGATGTTAAAAAAGCATTATCAGGAACAGGTAATATCTCAGCTGCTGAAGCGGTAGGTAAAGCAGTTGCTTTACGTAGCGTAAAAGAAGGTGTTGAGAAGGTTTCTTTTGACCGTTCTGGTTTTGCGTTTCATGGCCGAGTTAAAGCATTGGCTGATGCGGCACGTGAAAACGGCTTGCAGTTCTAATTTAAAGGTATTATCACATGGCACAAAATGATCAACGACAAGCACCATCTGATGGCTTGATTGAAAAATTAGTCGGTATCCGCCGCGTAGCAAAAGTAGTTAAAGGTGGTCGCGTTTTCGGTTTTTCTGCATTGACAGTAGTTGGCGACGGTGAAGGCCGCGTTGGTTTCGGTCAAGGTAAAGCACGCGAAGTGCCTATTGCTATTCAAAAAGCGATGGACGAAGCTAGAAAAAATATGCAAACAGTAGTTTTGGATGGTCACACATTACAGCATCCTTTAACAGCACGTTATGGTGCAGCTAAAGTGTTTATGCAACCTGCATCTGAAGGTACGGGCGTTATTGCCGGTGGTGCGATGCGTGCAGTATTTGATGTGGTCGGTGTTCATAACGTACTTGCGAAAACGATTGGTTCAACAAATCCTTTAAATGTAGTTCGCGCTACTATTAAAGGGCTTACTGATATGCATAACCCAGAAGCAATTGCAGCCAAACGTGGCAAAACAGTTGCTGAGATCATGGAATAAATAAAATGGCACAAGCTAAATTAAAAGTTACTCTAGTTAAAAGCACTATTGGTCGCTTAGCTAAACACAAAGCATGTGTTGCAGGCTTAGGTCTTAGAAAGACTGGTAGCAGCGCAGTTGTTATTGATACACCTGAAAATAGAGGCATGATTAATCATGTTTCCTATTTAGTAAAGGTTGAGGAAGCATAAAGATGGAATTAAATACGATTGCACCTGCTGAAGGTTCAAAGAAAGACGCTAAACGCGTTGGCCGTGGTATTGGTTCAGGTTATGGAAAAACATGTGGTCGAGGCCATAAAGGTCAAAAATCACGTTCTGGTGGTTTTAGTAAGCGTGGGTTTGAAGGTGGACAACAACCTTTACAACGTCGTTTACCAAAAGTCGGCTTTAGATCACGTAAAGCCTCAACAGTTGCTGAAGTACGTTTAGATACGATTTCAAACATTGAAGGTGTTGTTGATTTATTAGCACTTAAAACGGCAGGTGTAGTATCTGTAAACGTTTTACGTGCCAAAGTCATTGCATCCGGCGATATTGCAAAAAAAGTTACGGTTAAAGGTCTTTCTGTAACWGCAGGCGCTCAAAAAGCAATTGAAGCGGCCGGCGGAAAAGTAGAAGAGTAACTGTGGAAAACAAGAAACAAAATGCGTTAGGTGGCGGAAAGTATGCAGAGCTGAAGAGTCGTCTACTGTTTGTACTAGGCGCGCTACTTGTTTAYAGAATGGGAACATTCATTCCAGTTCCGGGAATAGATCCTGGAGCGCTGGCAGTTATGTTTGAATCACAAAAAGGGACTATCTTAGACATGTTCAACATGTTCTCTGGTGGTGCTTTATCTCGATTGTCTGTGTTTGCTCTAGGAATCATGCCTTATATTTCTGCTTCGATTATTATGCAGTTATTRACKGTCGTGCATCCTAAATTAGCGCAAATGAAGAAAGAAGGCGCGGCCGGAAAACGTAAGATTACACAATACACACGTTATGGAACGCTTGTATTAGCGACATTCCAAGCACTGGGTATTGCGATTGCATTAGAAGGCCAAAGTGCAGGCGGACTGGGTGTAGTAATCGACCCAGGTATGCTCTTTAGGGTTACAGCTGTGATCACTTTAGTAACSGGTACTATGTTTTTAATGTGGTTAGGTGAGCAAATTACAGAACGTGGGATCGGTAATGGAATATCATTGATTATCTTTGCAGGTATCGTTGCTGGATTGCCTGCAGCTATAGGTGGTACGCTTGAGCTTGCGAGAACGGGTCAGTTACATGCCTTTTTAGTGATTGCGATATTGTTCTTAGCGCTTGCAGTAACAGCTTTTGTTGTCTTTGTAGAACGTGCGCAAAGACGGATCCCTGTGCATTATGCAAAAAGGCAGCAGGGACGTAAGATGATGGCGGGTCAAGTTACCCATCTTCCTCTTAAGTTRAATATGGCGGGGGTTATTCCACCTATATTTGCTTCAAGTATTATTTTGTTCCCTGCAACAATTGCAGGATGGTTTGGCACTTCAGAAGGGATGGGTTGGTTACAAAATATCTCGACGTTGATGTCACCAGGTCAGCCGATGTATGTGATGGCCTATGCTATAGCGATTATATTTTTCTGCTTTTTCTATACGGCRTTAGTRTTTAAYCCAAAAGAAACAGCTGAAAATTTACAAAAATCTGGTGCGTTCATTCCAGGTATTCGCCCYGGCGAACAAACTACACGCTATATTGATAGCGTTATGGGTAGACTTACACTGGCTGGAGCGATTTATATTACAGCAGTATGTTTGTTGCCCGAATTTTTAATACTTTATTGGAGTGTACCGTTTTATTTTGGTGGTACTTCCTTGCTAATCATCGTAGTGGTTGTGATGGATTTTGTATCACAGATACAGTCACATATGATGTCTCAGCAATATGAAGGTTTGATGAAAAAATCAAATAAGAAAAATAAAGGTATGTCCGGTTTTTTAAACTAAAACCATAATTAAGTAGGCTTTGTGGAGAAATTCGATGAAAGTTCAAGCGTCGGTTAAGAAAATTTGCCGTAATTGTAAAGTCGTAAAACGTAAGGGTGTTGTTCGTGTTATCTGTAAAGAAGCACGCCATAAACAGCGCCAAGGTTAAAAGACGTTAATAAATTAAACTATTGATGAATGGAGATGTTTTGTGTTAAAATTCTCTGTTCACTTGTGAAGGATTTAAGGTAGCTCAATGGCTCGTATTGCTGGAATAAATGTACCTGTGCAGAAACACACGGTAATAGCTCTAACTTCGATTTATGGTATCGGTCTCACCCGCGCGCAGAAAGTCTGTGCTGCATCAGGTGTTGCGGAAGATACAAAAATTAGAGATTTGACAGAACAAGAAGTGGAATCACTTCGTGCTGAAGTTGCAAAATTTACTGTAGAGGGTGATTTGCGACGTGAAGTAACTATGGATATTAAACGCTTAAGAGATTTAGGTTGTTACCGTGGTGTTCGTCATCGTAGAGGTCTTCCACTACGTGGTCAAAGAACAAAAACAAATGCAAGGACACGTAAGGGTCCTCGCAGAATGATTAAATAAAGAGGCTTATCGATGGCAAATTCGACAGCACGTCAGCGAAAGCGTGTAAAAAAGAATGTGGTAGATGGTGTTGCTCATGTACATGCAACATTTAATAACACCATAATTACAATTACAGATCGTCAAGGCAATGCATTGGCTTGGGCAACGGCCGGTGGTAGTGGTTTCCGTGGTTCACGTAAAAGCACACCCTTTGCAGCACAGGTTGCTGCTGAGAAAGCAGGCGAACTTGCACAAGGTTTTGGCATGAAAAATCTTGATGTGGAAATTAAAGGTCCAGGTCCAGGTCGTGAATCAGCGGTTCGCGCACTCAATAATCTAGGCTTTAAAATTAATAATATTACAGACGTTACACCAATTCCACATAATGGTTGTCGTCCACCTAAACGACGCAGAGTGTAGTCAGGAGATTTATAATGGCAAAATATCGTGGCCCAGTTTGTAAGTTAAGCCGTAGAGAAGGTACTGATCTTTACTTGAAAAGTAGAGGCAACCCTTTAGAAAACAAATGTAAATTAGATCAGAARCCTGGTCAGCATGGTGCGCGTCGCGGCCGTGAATCAGAATATGCAGTTCAGTTGCGTGCTAAACAGCGCATCCGTCGTATTTATGGCGTTTTAGAAAAGCAGTTTAGAAATTATTACAAACTAGCTGACAAGCGAAAAGGCGCAACAGGTTCAAATTTATTGTTCTTGTTAGAGCAAAGGCTTGACAACGTTGTCTATCGTATGGGCTTTGGCTCAACACGTGCCGAGTCAAGACAATTAGTTTCGCATAAATCTATTCTTGTGAATGGTGATGTGACGAATATTGCCTCTTACYTAGTGCAAGCAGGCGACAAAGTTGAAGTGCGCGAGAAATCGAAAAAACAACAACGAATAGTCAATGCAATGTCTGTTGCTGAGCAACTAGGTCTGCCTGAATGGGTTGAAGTTAATGCAGGTCTCCTTTCAGGCGTTTTTAAACGTATTCCTGAACGTGATGAGCTGGCATCAGATGTTGATGAAAACCTAGTAGTTGAACTGTACTCTAAATAGTTTTAGCGCAAGTTAANTAAACTATTTAAGACTTACTTAAAGGAAATTACATGACGACTTATATGAGTCATTTTCTTAAGCCACGCATGGTGGATATACAAAAGATTAGTGCTACTCGCACTCGTTTAGTATTAGAGCCATTAGAACGTGGCTTCGGACACACGCTTGGTAGCGCGCTTCGTCGTATTCTGTTGTCTTCTATGGAAGGTGCTGCAGTAGTTGAAGCCCAGATTGATGGTGTTGTTCATGAATATTCAGCTATTGATGGTGTTCAAGAAGATGTTATTGACATCCTTTTGAACATGAAAGGCTTGGCATTCAAACTMTTTGAATTAGATGAAGTTGTATTAACGTTAAATAAAGAAGGCGTAGGACCTGTTACCGCAGGCGATATTCAGCTTCCTCATAACGTTGAAGTGGTTAACCCTGATCAYGTTATCGCAAACCTTACAGGTGGTAGTTTATCTATGACCTTTAAAGTTGAAACGGGTCGAGGCTACTCACCTTCTAATACACGTAATCCAGATGAAGAACGTTCTATCGGTCAACTTTATTTAGATGCTTCTTTCAGCCCTGTAAATATGGTGACATATAATGTTGAAAGTGCTCGGGTAGAAAATCGTACTGATCTTGATAGATTAATTCTTGATGTTGATACCGATGGCACTTTGGATGCTGAAGATGCAATTAAATTTGCATCGACAATCTTAAGTGATCAGTTATCGGCGTTCGTAGACTTTACGGTGTTAGAACCTGTAGTTGAAGAACCGGTTCAAGTAACAGTAGACCCTGCGTTATTACAAGCAATTGATGAATTGGACTTAACAGTTAGATCGGCAAATTGTTTGAAAGCAGAAAATGTTTATTATGTGGGTGATTTGATCCAACGTAGTGAAATGGAACTGTTAAAAACACCGAACTTGGGTAAGAAATCATTAACAGAAATTAAAGATGTATTGGCGTCTAAAGGCTTATCACTAGGTATGCACCTTGATAACTGGCCGCCAACATCTGTAGAACAAAAATAATAAGGTATTATCATGCGTCATCGTAATTCAGGTCGTAAATTAAATCGTAATGGAAGCCACAGAAAAGCTATGTTCAAAAATATGGCTGCTTCTTTAATGGAACACGAAATAATTCGTACAACATTACCAAAAGCAAAAGAATTGCGTGGTGTTGTTGAACCATTAATCACTTTAGGAAAAGTGGATACTGTTGCAAACCGGAGACTAGCTCTTTCTCGTCTTGGTAGTAAAGAAATTGTAGCAAAATTATTCACTGATCTAGGTCCACGTTCAGTAGATCGTCCGGGTGGTTATGTTCGTATTCTTAAGACAGGTTTACGTGCTGGTGATAAAGCACCGATGGCTATTGTTGAACTTGTTGATCGTAAACAAGAAGAAGTAGTCGAAGCTGAAGCATAACGAGCAGCTCAAAAGATAAAATAAAAACCGGCTTTTGCCGGTTTTTTTATGTCTGAATATCAGCTCAGAAGAGTGTGGTAATACACTGCCTGTTGGTATAAACCAAGGTTTGTAGTGAGTAGGTCGGATGACTYTTCTTAAGGCTAGGCTGAGGTAGTGCTATTCAATTCACTTGYTCAGATACACCTTCAGGTGATCGAAKGTAAGGCTATCAATATTTTTTTCTAAGGAAAGTTTGGGGCAGATAAAAGTGTTATATTAAGTATAAGGCGCTGAGAGGTRRYCGCTAGTGTTTAGACTTTTATAGAAATATCGTGGAGCGCGCGAAGTAAAGGTGGAAATTAGAGCCTAACCATGAATATGCTGRATAGTACTTTGTTTACCTGGTTTATGGTTGCTATCAGGCGATGAGATGTATTCTAGRGCTCTTAAAATGTGTTGACGTGTGATGGTTCCAACTAAACGRTTATCCATCACGACAGGAAAGCGTTTGTATGATCCTTTTAAGAAAAGTTCAGCCACTTCAAGGATRGGGGTTTCAACATCAATTGTTTCAACACTATTTGTCATAAATTCAGAAACACGACCTGCAGCTCCCGCTTGTTGATAACCCGCATCAAGCGCAACTTGCATACAGTCTTTTTCAGATAAAAAACCAACCATATTACCGTGTTCGTCAATAACGGGTGCACCAGAGATTCGAGCTTCAAGCATTTTATGGATTGCTCGTAGAATGTCCATATCAGGGCTAAAGGTACATTTATTGACAGCCATATAGTCTTTGACTTTGAGTGATGCGATCATAAGGCAATCTCCGTTTTTTAACGTTCTTGATTAAGTGTATCAGCTTTTCGTTTGGCACAAATTTCTTTTTCTACTGTTGAGCAAACACCACCACAACTGCCTGACAGTCCTACCTGATTAAGCCCTCCACAACTACCTTTAATTGCTGGTCGCCCCATTATCACTCCAATTGCCATACCGATGACAGCAATAGAGAGAATAATAAATGTCGCTATAAATATCGACATTAGCCAAAGTCATCAAGGAAGATGTTGTCGCGCTCTACACCCATATCTTCAAGCATGGTAATAACAGCTGAGTTCATCATGGGTGGACCACACATGTAATATTCACAATCTTCAGGTGCAGGATGGTCTTTTAATAGATTATCTCTCAGAACATTGTGAATAAAGCCGGTGTGACCCGTCCAATTATCTTCTTCCATTGGATCAGAGAGGGCAACATGCCATTCAAAGTTATCATTTTCAGCCTGTAAGGTATCAAAATCTTCTACATAGAACATTTCACGCTTACTTCGTGCACCATACCAAAAAGAGATTTTACGTTTACTATGTAAGCGGCGAAGCTGATCAAAAATATGTGAACGCATCGGTGCCATACCTGCACCACCACCAATAAAGACCATTTCTTTGTCGGAGTCCTTAGCAAAGAACTCACCAAATGGACCTGAAATAGTGACACTGTCACCGGGTTTTAAATTGAAAATATAAGATGACATTTGACCAGGAGGAATATCATCATCAGCACCTGGGGGAGGTGATGCGATTCGGACATTGAGCATAATAATGCCTTCTTCTTCTGGATAGTTCGCCATTGAATAGGCGCGAATAACATCATGTTTTACAGTCGAAGTATAGCGCCACATATCAAAGCGATCCCAATCTCCACGGTATTCAGTGTCAATATCAAAGTCTTTGTATTCACTGACATGAGCAGGACACTCTATTTGGATAAAACCACCGGCTTTGAAATCAACATTTTCACCGTCAGGAAGTTCTAAGATGAGCTCTTTAATAAAGGTAGCCACATTATCATTTGAGCGRACAGTACATTGCCATTTYTTAACACCAAATACTTCTTCAGGCACTTGGATCTTCATATCTTGTTTAACGGCGACTTGACACGATAGGCGTTCACCTTCTGCCGCTTCACGTTTAGTAATATGTGCTTCTTCTGTAGGTAGGATGGAGCCGCCACCTTCAAACACTTTCACTTTACATTGACCGCACGTTCCACCGCCACCGCAGGCTGATGATACAAATAAATTTGAATCAGATAGTGCGCCTAATAGTTTTCCGCCAGCTGCTGTATGAATTGTTTTTTCATCATTAATGCTGATGCTGACATCGCCTGTTGAAACCAATTTTGAGCGAGCACTTAAAATCATAAACACCAAGCTCATAATGATCAAGGTGAATAAGAAAATGCCGAGTATGATTTCCATTATAATTGAATCCCTGAGAAGGCCATAAACCCAAGTGCCATAAGGCCTGCAGTAATAAAGGTAATGCCGAGCCCTTGTAAGCCATCGGGTACATCAGAATACTTTAGCTTTTCTCGTATACCTGCAATGGCAGTAATAGCCATCGCCCAACCTAAACCACTGCCCACRCCGTAAACAGCACTTTCAGCCAAATTATAGTCGCGTTCTACCATGAATAAGGTTCCCCCTAAAATGGCACAGTTCACCGTGATAAGAGGTAAGAATATTCCAAGCGCGTTATAAAGAGCTGGTGCAAATTTATCCATTGCCATTTCGAGAATTTGTACCATGGCTGCAACAACGCCGATATAACTGATAAGTCCCAAGAAGCTTAGATCMACGTCAGGAAAGCCCGCCCAAGCTAAGGCGCCATCTTTGAGTAAAAATTGGTAAAGTATGTTATTGGCAGGTACGGTAATCATTTGTACTAGGATAACGGCGATACCGAGTCCTAATGCGGTTTCAATTTTCTTCGAAACGGCAAGGAATGTACACATTCCTAAAAAGAATGATAATGCTAGATTCTCAATGAAAATTGAGCGAATGAAGAGGCTTAGATAATGCTCCATTTACATTACCTCCGTACGATGAACCTGATGAATTTGATAATCAGGCTCTTCTACTTGTTCTTTTTTCCAACTACGGATCGCCCAAATAAGGAGGCCGATAACAAAAAATGCACTTGGCGGTAACAACATTAAACCGTTAGGGATATACCAACCACCTTCATTAGCAACAGGAATAATTTGATGACCAAATAATTTACCTGCACCTAAAAGTTCACGGAAAAAAGCAACAACAAGTAATATTAAACTGTAGCCCAAACCATTTCCGATACCATCGAAGAAACTGAGTACAGGCGGGTTTTTCATTGCAAATGCTTCAGCACGACCGAGTACAATACAATTGGTAATGATGAGACCTACAAATACCGATAATTGTTTACTCGCTTCATAAGCATACGCTTTAAGCAATTGATCTACGATGATAACCAATGAGGCGATAATGGTCATTTGCACAATAATTCGAATGCTTGAAGGGATATGATTTCTAATTGAGCTAATAAAGGCACTAGAAAAAGCGGTTACGGTCGTTAGAGCAATACTCATAATGACCGCTGCCATCATATTTGTGGTTACCGCTAATGCAGAACAAACGCCTAAAACTTGTAGCGTGATCGGATTATTATCAATGAGTGGATCAATTACACTGGATTTAATTTCGCTTGCCATTTTCTAATTCTCCGCCGCAGAGCGCATGTTCTTTAAGTAAGGGCCAAAAGCATGGTCACCCAGCCAGTAATTCACCAAGTTGGATACACCTTTGCTAGTCAATGTTGCACCCGATAAACCATCCACCTTATGTTCGGCACCGGCCATTTTAAAATCAACATGACCACGGATAACTTCAATCTTTAAATTTCCGTCTTGATCAAAGGCTTTTTTACCTTGCCATTGTTTACGCCATTTTGGATTATCTACTTCGCCGCCTAAACCAGGGGTTTCTGCATGGGCATAAAATTGCAAACCTTTAATGGTATTGAAATCACTCTCAAAGGCAATAAAACCGTAAAGTGTTGACCAGAGACCGTAGCCATGAATAGGTAATATGACCTGCTTTATTTTACTGTCTTCTTTTAATATATAAATCGTCGCTAATTTCGCACGTCGACCAATGCCTGCAATATCTTGTTTTGACGTTAGTTCAACACTGAGCGCTGGATCACCAGAAGCTTTACGTTGATCATAGCTCGATGCATCAATATCAGCATAAAGGCCTGATTCAAGATCAACCACCTTAACTTCAAATTGTTTAAATGCCGCTTCGATATCACCACCATCTGATAATAGACCCGTGATGGCTAAGATGTTTTTCTTAATATCCAGTTCTTTGTTGGCAACTTGCTTGGATTTCAATACCACTGCCGCTGTTGAAACTAAAATAGAACACACTAAGCATAGTAAGAAAGCAACGATAATTGTTTTTTTAGGACTATCATTTGGTAAGTCCAGAATGCGCCCGAAAAATCCCCGTTTTTTATTATTATCAGTCATTTCAACTTCGCTTTAGTCGTCGTTTAACATTGGCTTGCACTACAAAATAGTCTATTAAGGGTGCAAAAATATTGGCGAACAGGATGGCTAACATAATGCCTTCCGGAAAGGCTGGATTTACTACACGTATTAAGATTGTCATAAAACCAATCAAGGCACCATAAACCCATCGGCCAGTATTTGTCATTGCCGCTGAAACAGGATCGGTTGCCATGAAGATCATACCGAAAGCAAAACCACCTAGCGTTAAATGCCAGTACCATGGCAAGGCAAACATGGGGTTGGTATCGCTACCAATAACATTAAAGAGTAATGTGGTTGCGACCATACCAAAGAACACACCAAAGATGATGCGGTATGAGGCAACGCGGGTATAAAGTAGGAATGCAGCACCCAGTAAACACGCTAAGGTYGAWGTTTCACCAATGGAACCTTGCATTGCACCCARGAAYGATTGTGACCAAGTGAAACCTGCGCTTGTGATTGCTTCTAAGCCACCGGCTGCGCCTAAGGCAAGGGGTGTTGCGCCACTGAAGCCATCAATTGCTGTCCATACTGCATCGCCTGACATCTGTGCTGGATAAGCAAAATATAAAAAAGCACGGCCAGTTAGTGCAGGGTTTAAGAAGTTCTTACCCGTACCACCGAAGACTTCTTTACCTAATACCACACCAAAAATAATACCTAAAGCAACTTGCCAAAGCGGTGTTGAGGCAGGCAAAATCAATGTRTATAACATTGATGTTACTAAGAAACCTTCATTTACTTCATGATTTCGTACTGCAGCAAATAATACTTCAAATGTACCGCCTGCAAGAAGCGTTGTTAGATAGATGGGTAAGAAGTAGAGTAAACCATGAAACATACTCGCTGCAATGCTATTAGGGTCAAAACCTATRCCYAAATARCTAATRATATCGCCWCGCCAGCCTTCTAATTCAGCCATTCCCATTGATGCCATAGCACTATTRGCTTGGTGGCCTGTATTCCACAGCATCATAAAAATAACAGGGATGGTCGAGATAACGACATACGTCATTAATCGTTTCAGATCGATACCATCACGTACATGTGGAGAGCCACGGGTATTATCAGCAGGCGAATAAAGAAAAGTATCCACCATTTCAAAAACAGCAAACCATCGATGATAAGGGCCACCTTTTTGGAATTGAGGCTCTAATTTGTCAAGGAATCGTCGTAAACGCGACATACTTATCCTTCTTTTTCTATTTGAGTAAGGTTGGTTCGTAACATCGGGCCRTAATCAAACTTGCCTGAGCATACGAAAGAGCAAAGCGACAGATCTTCTTCATCTAGTTCTAGACAACCTAGCGCTTGTGCGGCATCAGTGTCTTTAACGACCAGYGCCCGTAATAATTGAGTGGGTAAAATATCAAGTGGCATCACCATTTCAAAATTACCRACAGGTACCATTGCCCGRGGGCTACCATTTTGTGAGGTTGTKAGGTTTAAYTGCTTTTTACCTAAAGCCTTAGAAATGAATACGTTTAATGCAGAGAATTTATTTTTACCAACCGGTTTAATCCAGCCGAAAAATTCACGTTCATTACTTTCTTCGATAACAGAAATCTGTTGGTGGAAACGGCCAAGAAATCCRGCCCAGTTGGTTGCTGTGTGGCCATGTAATACTGAACCAGAAATAACACGGGATTGCACATGCTGCACTTCATCGCGTACTAAATCTTCCGTGTTTGCACCCAAGCGAGTGCGTATTAGGCGTGGTTTGTTTACTAAGGGGCCAGCAATTGAAATAATGCGTTCCACCCATAATTTGCCGGTAGTGAATAATTTCCCAACGGCAATAACATCTTGATARTTTAATTGCCAAACTGTTTTGCTMGRACTRACAGGATCWAGGAAATGGATATGTGTGCTGGCTAAACCCGCTGGATGCGGACCAGAAAAAGTATGTRTTTCGATAKTTGATTGTGTTGAAGTAACAGTGCTTGTTCCCTCAGCCTGACAAACAAATACTTTACCATCGGTAAGATGAYTCAAAAYRGTAAGCCCATGAGCAAAGTCATCTGAATATTCATTAATGATAAYGCTAGGATCGGCAGCTAAAGGGTTGGTATCGATTGCAGTGACAAAAATTGAACTGGGTGTTGACTCTGGAGCAGGTGATTTGCTGTAAGGACGGGTACGAATTGCTGTCCATAATCCTGAATCTAATAGATTTTTCTGAACGTCATCTCGACTTAGTTTAGCTAGTTGCGAGGGTTCATATTGTTTAAATGTAATTTCATCATCACCATCAAGCTCAATAACGATAGATTGTAATACGCGCCGAGCGCCGCGATTAATAGCCTTGATTATGCCGGTACCAGGAGAGGTRAATTGAACGCCGGGATTTTTTTTATCRGAGAAAAGAACTTCACCAAGTTTAACGTGCTGCCCTTCTTCAACCAGCATCGTTGGCTTCATTCCGACAAAGTCAGTGCCGAGTACGGCAACKGTTTTTGTTGGGTTAGCRTCAGAAATCAGTTGTTCGGGGTGGCCCGCTACAGGTAAATCAAGCCCTAATTTTATAGAAAAATGCATAATTCCTTACTCAAAGACAGAGAGTACTGTCTATTTCCGGTTCAAGAAAGCTAGGCTATTATAGTGTAGAGTTGGGCTTGATGGAAAGGGGCTGAGCATCAAATTAGCTAATAAAAAGTGTTTTTGTTCACAGAATTATCATTTAGAACGACGTAAGGTGGTTAGAACCGTGAGGTATYTCATGAAAACAAGTGGTATAAATGGATAAAAACTTCAGATATTTAATTTGCAGACTATCTTGGTTGTTCGTTTTTAGCCTTATGTTAACGTCTTGCGGTGGACAGCTTGCCACCCGTAGCCAATCAAGTATTAACGATTTRCTGCAAGCACAATATAACAATTGGCAAGGTGCTCCATATCGCCTTGGTGGCTTGAGTAAAAAAGGGATCGATTGTTCAGGCTTCGTCTATCTTACATTTAAAGATCAATTTGGRCTGATATTACCCCGYACTACGAAGTTACAGGTAAAACAGGGTGAACGTGTCTCTGCCAGAAAATTGCAAACAGGCGACCTAATATTTTTCAAAACAGCTTGGCGTACTCGCCATGTAGGCATTTATCTTTCAGACGGACGCTTTCTTCATGCATCGACGAGCAAAGGCGTCATTATCTCTCGGTTAGATAATGTTTATTGGAAAAAGAAATATTGGACATCGCGACGTGTTTTGGACTGAATTGAACATGAGATAAGAGTTTCTTAATCAATAGAATATGCTTCACTTGGTGGCGATGATGATAGCGCCGCCTGAAAAAAAATGGGTAAAGGTGTTAACTCACCTGTTTCTTGCCAGCCCTTTTTGTTTGCTACCTGTTTAAAGTTTGCAATGCGCTTTTTATCGAGWGGATGYGTACTAAACATYTCAGCAGGTTCAGYAATMTYCATTTCTGTTCTCATRTYRTGGAAAATATTAAAYAACTCAGCGCCGCCATTTAAATGGCCATAGAGCGCATGCAATGTATTCATTGCTTCTTCATCTGATTGCTGCTCCATATCGCGACCAAATTTTAAGACAGTAAGTAAACCTGCATCTCCCAATATTTTAGTATCCGTGCTTCCCGTGATAGCGGAGATTGCAATACTTACGACAATGCCTCGGCCTAGTGACTTTATKGGRTGGCGAAATTTAACGTGTGCAATTTCRTGYCCAAGCAAAGTRACCARTGTATTTTCATTRGGTAAYTTTTCTAATAAGCCGCGRAAAATAAAAATATGTCCTCCCAATGTAGCAAAGGCATTGACGGTGTCGCTGTTGATATAATGCGCCGTRATTTTCATMTCTTYGGGCAARTTTTGTGCTTTACTTATTTTGTCAGTGAGACTTTGTAAATAGTGTGTCAATTCAGGTGAGCTTTTATCATCTACATCTTCATCAATATCATATATTGCRGCGATCTTATTTTCGGCGTCAAAGGGGATTTTACCYGCTAACCAGCCAGCACTGGCGCCCAGCACTGTTGATAAGATTAAAATTAAAACAACGCTACCGAYAAGCAAAATGGCAAATTCTTTTAAAGGGTGTTCTTTGCTGGTATTKATACCTTCTGGTATATGTGGGTTTTCATAGTTCATACTTTTGTTAATGCCGTACCATAAGCATGCACTTCAATTGCAGGCATTTTCTTTTTWGWTTGACCWGAAATATTAGAGGTTTCATATTTRACATTAAAAACAGCAGATGCTCYTAATAGTTTGGCTTCATCTTTCATTCGCAAAAYAGCTTCGCGACGCGCTCGATCTAATAATGTTTCATAAGAACTCATTTGGCCGCCAAACAGATTACGGAGGCCAGCGACAAACATTTTAAAATAATCATTAGCGATAACGACACTACCCGACACTAATACTTGATCATAATTGCCATCTTGRGGTGGCATTCTACTGGCCATGGCAGGTAGGCTATTCATTATYTTTTCGCGTGCAATGATGCTTTTATAGTGCTTTTTCTCGGCGCGACGACCAAAAAAGTAACCCAATGAGATTAAAATAAGTGTGATGGCTAATTCATACATGGCATGACCCCTTTATTAGTCAAGACCATCAAGAATAACCGCTGTACCGTAAACGTATATTTCAGCCGCACCRGCAGTGATACTGGAGGTTGAGAAGCGTACATTTAAAATGGCATTGGCACCGACAGCGGTAGCCTGTTCAATCATTCGTTTTGTTGCTTCCTCTCGCGATTCTTGTAGTAACTCTGTATAGCCTTTCAGTTCGCCACCAAATAAATTCTTTAGGCCAGCCATAATATCTCGGCCAGCATGCTTGGCTCGTACTGAACTGCCTTGCACTAAGCCTAGGTGTTTAGTGACGTTTTTTCCGGTCATAAATTCGAGGTTTGAAATAAACATAGTGTTTCCTTTAGTAAGCAGCTGTCTCAGGCGGGGCGGTTAGCAATAAATAAGAATAGCCGCTGAAAGCGAGTTCAAAACAAAGTAAGGGTCATATTATAAGCATATAGATAGTTTATCCGTCTATGCTTTCAACCACCGAAGACCAATAAAAAAAGCAATAACGGTTGCGAACGCCGCCATGCTGAATGTAGCGGTTGGACCGGGAGATAACCAGAAATAACCACTGAATAAACTGCCAATGGCTCCTCCTATACCAAAACTAACACTGCTATAGAGTGCTTGGCCTCGTCCTTGGTTTTTGCCGACAAAATTTTTGTGTACCCATGCAATAGCAGCGGCGTGAAATGTGCCGAAGCTAGCGGCGTGTAGCAGTTGTGCAAAAAGCAATAACGGTAGTGAATCAGGGAAGAAGCCAATGATTAACCAGCGCAGTGTGCTGAGTAAAAGACTGGTGAGGAGGATCTTACGAATACCATAACGTGGTAGCCAGCGATGCATAAACAAGAAAACAATGACTTCAGCGACAACGCCTAATGCCCAGAGCTGACCAATGAGGCTACGACTGTAGTGATGTTGTTCTAAATAAATCGTATAAAAGGTGTAGTAGGGACCGTGACTTAGTTGAATGAGCAAGCAAATAGTTAAAAAGGCCAAAATTTCAGGACGCTTGAGTATCTTGTGTAAAGGTTCATGTGAAATATGTAAATGTCGTGATGCTGACTCAGGTACGGTTAAACTTACCAGCCATATTAACGCTAAACTTAATAGCATGGCATAGGGCACAATAGAGGCATCGACGCGTTCTAATAAACTGCCAAGGGTGATAACGATGATAATGAACCCTATCGATCCCCAAAGCCTAATTCTGCTGTAGTGATGACTCTGATCACCTAAATGTTGCAAGGTAGTGGCTTCAAATTGGGGCAGAGAGGCATTCCAAAAGAAGCTGAAAACCAACATGACGATTGCAACCCACATATAAGAGCTATCAAATAGAATTGCTGTAAAAGCGAGTGTGGCAGCAAGGCTAGCAAGGCGAACAATTTGCATGCTTTTGCCATGGTGATCGGCGATCCAGCCCCATATATTGGGTGCTACGATACGTGTGGCGAGAAGGATGGCTGTTAATTCACCAATTTCTCGTGCTGAGAACCCTTGCCACTGTAGATACAAGCCCCAATAGGGAACCAATACGCCTAAAGCAATAAAGTAAAAAAAATAAAATCCYGATAGTCGCCAATACGGCGTGTGTTTGAGCGGCACTTTTTACGCTTGTGCTGGAATAATAGGTGTTCCTGAATCTACATTCATATTTTGTGCACGATTGCGAAGCATGTGATCCATTAGCACAATGGCTAACATGGCCTCGGCAATAGGGGTTGCACGAATACCGACACAAGGATCATGGCGACCTTTGGTGACGACTTCAACTGCCTCGCCCTTTGTATTAACACTGCGACCAGCAATGCTCAGGCTYGATGTSGCTTTTAATGCCATGCTGACTAAAATATCTTGGCCGCTAGAAATACCACCTAAAATACCACCTGCATTATTACTTAAAAATCCTTCAGGGGTTATTTCATCTCGATGCTCAGTACCTTTTTGAGTAACAGAGTCAAAGCCAGCACCAATCTCAACACCTTTCACTGCATTAATACTCATCATCGCATGGGCTATTTCGGCATCGAGACGATCAAAAATAGGCTCACCTAAACCAGGTGGGACATTGCGTGCTACGACATTAATTCGTGCACCGATAGAATCACCTTTTAAGGATTTCATATAATCTTCAATGGCTGTTTCTTTATCTGGATCAGGGCAGAAGAAAGCACTTTTCTCTATAAAATCCCAATCGATTTTTTCAATTTTAACCGGGCCTAGTTGAGATAAATAACCTTGAATTTCTATACCATATTGTTGTTGTAGGTATTTCTTAGCAATACCGCCTGCAGCAACACGCATGGCTGTTTCACGTGCAGAAGCACGGCCACCACCACGGTAATCACGAAAACCATATTTTTGATGATAAGTGTAATCAGCATGGGCAGGACGAAACTGGTGCATGATATTGCCGTAATCTTTAGAGCGTTGATCGGTATTCTCTATGATCATGCTAATGGGGGTGCCGGTGGTTTTACCTTCAAATACACCCGATAATATTTTGACGCGATCTAATTCTTTTCGTTGGGTAACAAAGCGTGTTTTGCCTGGGCGACGGCGATCAAGATCGCCTTGTAAATCAGCCTCGCTTAATTCTAGTCCAGGAGGACAACCATCAACAATGCACCCAATAGCAGGACCATGGCTTTCACCAAAACTGGTGATAGTAAATAGTTTTCCGAAGCTGTTTCCTGACATAACAAAGTCTCAATAAAATTTAGTGGCTAATTATATAGCAGTGTTCTATACGATATAGAGTGTAGCAAAACCCAAAAAGGCCGTAAAACCGACGACATCTGTTACTGTTGTGAGTAATACACCGCCCGAGAGTGCAGGGTCGCTGCCAAACTTTTTTAATATCAACGGAATAGCAACGCCAGCTAATGCGGCAGCAATTAAGTTAATGATGATAGCCACCCCAATTAACATGCCTAATTCAATATTGTTAAACCAAAAGCTAGTCACGATGGCGATAGCAATAGCCCAAATGAATCCATTAATTGCGCCAACAGAAAGTTCTTTGCGTAATAACCAGCGTTGGTTTTTATCGTTAAGTTGTCCTAATGCCATAGACCGAATAACTAAGGTTAGCGTTTGACTACCRGCMACKCCGCCCATGCTTGCAACAATGGGCATTAAGATAGCGAGCGCGACTTGTTTTTCGATAGTGGTATCAAATAAGCCTATAACCCATGCTGCTAAAAATGCGGTTAACAAGTTTACCCCTAGCCATAATGAGCGACGCTGAACACTTTTTTTGATAGGTGCAAAGGTATCTTCATCTTCGCTTAAACCTGCCATGCTCAACATGGTGTGCTCGGCTTCATCACGGATAACATCGACCACGTCATCAATGGTGATACGACCTARTAAACGGTTATCTTTATCTGTCACTGGGGCTGAAATAAGATCGTGTTTTTCAAAGCGATGAGCAACATCCGTATCAGATGTATCAGCCGTAATGGCTTCAATTTGGTGTGACATTACTTCACTAACCGTTAATGCCCGACTACGGCTGACGACTTTTGATAAGGTTAATGTGCCAATGTAATGATCGTTATGGTCAACCACATATAAACTATCTGTATTAGCAGGTAATTCATCACCCAATAGGCGCAAATAACGTAATACAACTTCAAGTGTAATATCGGAGCGGACGGTGGTCACGTCAGTGTTCATTAGACCACCGGCAGTGTCTTCCTTATAAGCCAAAATGGCTTCAACACGGCGGCGATGTTGGCTATCCATTGCGCGCAATACTTCGCGCATAACATGCTCGGGCAAATCTTGTAAAATATCGGCGATATCATCGGTATCGAGATCTTCTGTTGCACTGATCAGATCCGCAGTGTCCATACCTTTCAGTAAATCAGTACGAACATCATCACCCATATACGCTAAAACATCACCGTGAAGCTCGGGCGAAATAATCGGCCAACAGACGGTTCTTTCTTTTGGTGGAAGCGATTCTAATAAATGTGCTGTTTCTGCGGGGTGAAGACTGGATAATAAACGACGCATGCGCACAAATCGGCCACTCTTCACTGCCTCATCAAGGGTATGAATAGATTGATCTAGAGCTTGTTGTTGTGTGGTTTCAGGCATGGTTCAGTCCAATGAAACGATAAGGTTGGGATCTGATTAACGACGTTATTCTAGCCTGCTTGTGGGGTGTTGGGTAGGCTTATTTATCCSATSATTTTTAAAGCAAGATAGGGAACAAGGTTAAAGATAAAAATAGCAATTTTATAGTGGCCTAAATAAGTGAAATAAATAAGGGAGAGATCGTGCTGCTGAAGTCTAAATATTTTGCTATGAATGCGTGTAACAATGTCTTTAAAACCTATCAGTAAAAAAGTGGTGAATAACAGAATTGCAATATTAATAATGCTACACCATCCGAAAAAAACAGTGAGTGTTTCTAATGTCATCATGTTAATTTAACTCCTGAAGATTTAATTTAGCTAATCGTTCAATATCTGACAAACCCACTTCCGCTTTATCTAGGAAGTCACGATCTAGCTGAGAAGGATCGGACCAGTAAATTCCTGTTATATGACAGCGCTTAGCCAACTTATTCAAACCAAGATCATCCAATTTGAATGAAAGTTCTGTCCACAAAAGTGATAATTCACTGTCTTGCTCGAGTGAGGTTTTTCTATACTGTTGAAGGCTACGGGTATAAACAGTGGTTTTTCTTACCGCTTTGATGACATCACGTAATGCTGATTTTGATTCAAGTTTACGTTGCTTGCTGGCCCGACGAAGATTACTGACCCATTTTTTGAGGTGGGTCAGCAGGCCTAACCACTCTTGTGGTGTGAGCGTTATCATTATCTTCGGCTACGAAAAAAAGTGCGTAATAATTCACTGCTCTGTTCTGCGAGTATGCCGTGTTCACATTTTACATGATGGTTGAGTTGGGGGGTATTGAATATATCAAAGCAACTCCCTGCAGCACCGGTCTTAGGTTCTGTGGCTGCAAATACTAAGCGTTTAATGCGGGCATGAATAATAGCGCCAGCACACATAACACAAGGCTCCAAAGTAGCATAAAGAGTGGCATCTGGAAGACGATAATTAGCTGCATTTTTGCTGGCAGCGCGCAGAGCCTGTATTTCAGCATGTGCGGTTGGATCGTTGTTTATAATCGGTTGGTTCCAGCCTTGTCCTATGATTGTGTCATCGCGCACAATAATTGCACCGACAGGTACTTCACCTTGTTGCTGTGCCTGCTCAGCAAGGACTAAGGCTTTTTCCATCCAATATTCATCACTATGGGGCATGGTGCGTAATATTATATTTAATGAGATTGATGAGGTGGGCGCTGGTGCCTTGGCTGCTGGCAATAAGCTGCCGTGCAGCTTCGCCCATTTGTGCACGTTGTTGTGGATTTTGCAGTAGTTTAATGGTGGTATCGGCTAAACTTTGTGTGTCATTTACTTCGATAACAGCATCTGCGGCAAGAAAGTCTGTGGTGATTTCATTAAAGTTAAAATAATGGGGGCCTGTTACGATGGCTCGACCTAATGCGGCAGGCTCTAAAACATTGTGGCCGCCGTGCGGCACAAGACTACCACCCACAAAAGCAACATCGCTTGTCGCATAAAATAAGGGTAGTTCCCCCATAGTGTCTACGATCAAAATTTGCACATCAGCAGGGCATGCTTGTTGRTCACTACGCCGTAAGGTTTTAAAGCCAGCTTTACTGGCTAATGCGGCAACACGATCAAAGCGCTGTGGATGGCGAGGCACAAGAATGAGCAATAAATTAGGAAAATGCGCGCGAACCAGCCGAGAAGCATTGATGACCATTTCCTCTTCGCCCTCATGGGTACTGGCAGCAACCCAAACTGGACGGTCACGATCCCATATATGACGCATGGCATCAGCCTGTTCCATTAAGCTGGCAGGCAAGGTGATTTCATATTTGAGATTRCCAATAGCATGTACATTTTCAAGATTAGCGCCTAATGCTTGAAAGCGTTCCCGATCATCTTGTCCTTGCGCTGCAATCAGTGGCAAGTTTTGAAGTGTTTCTTTTATGAATTCAGGAAAACGCGCATAACCTTTTGCAGAACGTTCAGATAAACGTGCGTTAGCAAGCACAAGTGGAATGTTACGTTTTTGGCAACAGAAGATTAAATTTGGCCAAATTTCCGTTTCCATAATGATGCCAAATTGTGGCTTAGTCCGATTTAAAAACCGATTAATCGCAAAGGGTAAGTCATAAGGTAAATAACAGTGAAAAACAGAATCTTCAAARAGTAATTTTACCCGTTCACTRCCCGTAGGTGTCATCGTGGTAATTAATAAYTGATGATCTGGATAKGCACTGCGTAATTGTKYRACTAAAGGTCGACAGGCYTCAACTTCACCTACGGATACGGCATGGATCCATATGATGYTGGCATCTTCTGTACTAATAAAGCTKTTACCAAAMCGTTCTGACCAGCGATGCCAATAGGCTGGCGCGCTAAAACCTCGCCAAATAAGACGCATAATGATAARGGGWATGCYGATRAAAAATAGGGTGGTATAAAGTAATCTCAACGGTGTCTCATGTAATTATTTAGCAGTAAATCATGGRGAATGATAGCATAGCTTAATCTCCCTAATAATAGTCAATATGAAACTTTTACAAGCACAATTTTTCCACCCTCGATTTTGGCCAAGCTGGCTTGGTTTATTGTTAATGAGGCTATCAATTTACTGCCCTATTCGTATGCAATTATGGATGGCTAAAGTACTGGCATTTTTGATGAAATCTGCGATGAAAAAAAGACGGCGGATAGCTAAACGTAATATTGAATTATGCTTTCCAGAACTGAGTGACAAGCAACGTCAGCAATTGTTAGAAAAGAATCAGCTAACGATGGGTATGATGATGATTGAAACGGCGATGAGCTGGTGGGGCAGTGAACGACGATTACAAAAAAGAGTACGTTATCAAGGCTTGGAACATCTTGATGAAGCGCTGCAAAAAGGCAAAGGCGTGATTTTGTTGTCGGGGCATTTCACCAGCATGGAAATAGGSGGGCGTTTAATTATGYTTAAACATCCTTGTTACGTCATGTTTAGAGAATTAAAGAACCCATTGTTTAATGCCTTTATGATGCGAGCACGAACGCATCATTCTGAAGGTGTCATAATGCAAAGAGATCCCCGAGCAATGGTGCGCGCTTTACGTAAGAATAAAATAGTATGGTATGCCCCCGATCAAGATCACGGTAAAAAACAGAGCGTATTTGCGAAGTTCTTTGGTGTACAGGCATCRACCGTCATTGCAACTGCACGTCTTGCCAAAATGAGTGGGGCGGCGGTGATTCCTTTTTCTCCTCGAAGGGATGAAAATGGTCACTACACGCTAAGCTTAGGTGCACCATTAATAGATTTCCCSACCGGAGATGATATTGCCGATGCACAGCGAATTAATGACATTATAGAACATGAAATTCGCCAATCGCCCGCACAATATCTATGGGCGCATCGACGGTTTAAAACACAGCCGGAAGGTAAGGGATTGTTGTATAAAAACAAATAAAGGCTATRGAATGAAATAGGGCCTTTTATTNCTGGGSYNATAGGCACATAGGCAAGACTATTTCAAAAGGTGGAGTTTTCTGTAGTAGAGATTCTTAAGGGCGCGAACGGTTTATATCTGCAATTAGGTGAATTGTCATTTCAGCCGTTGTTTTTTCTAGCTATCTTGGAAGAACAAAGGCTGAAACAATAGGCTAATAGTGCTGTAACAACATTACTYTCGTCTNAAAGAGGCTGYCTTTAGAGCTTGATGANNTAAAGTGGAGCCACAAAGYCACAAACAAAAAAGGCCATCCGAAGATAGCCTTTTCTGAAAATACGTAATGTATTTGGTATTTTAACGTTTTGAGAATTGTGGGCGTTTACGCGCTTTGTGTAAACCAATTTTCTTACGTTCTACCGCACGTGCATCACGTGTGATAAAGCCTGCTTTACGTAGGCCTGATTTTAATTCTGAATCATATTCAACAAGTGCGCGGCTGATACCGTGGCGAATTGCGCCAGCTTGACCATTGTTACCACCACCGCGAACAGTAATTTTCAAATCAACTTTATCTAGCATTTCTACTAGTTCTAGAGGTTGGCGAACCACCATTCTAGAAGTTTCACGACCGAAGTAGTCTTCTATTGAGCGTGTGTTGATTGTTAATTTACCAGTGCCCGGTTTCATGAAAACGCGTGCTGTTGAGCTTTTACGACGACCTGTCGCGTAATATGTATCTGCCATGATTTAAATCTCCAGCACTTTAGGCTGTTGGGCTGTATGAGGGTGCTCTGTGCCAGCATAAACTTTTAATTTACTGAACATTGCGCGACCYAGAGGGTTTTTKGGCAACATGCCTTTTACAGCTGATTTGATAACGCGATCAGGTGCTTTATCWAGTTGCTTCTCAAGAGAGATGGATTTAATACCACCGATGTAACCGGTGTGATGATAATACATCTTATCTTTTAATTTGTTACCCGAYACACGAATTTTCTCTGCATTGATAACAACGATGTAATCGCCAGTATCTACGTGAGGGGTGTAAATAGTTTTGTGTTTACCACGTAAACGACGCGCGATTTCTGTTGCCATACGACCTAATGTTTTACCATCAGCATCTACGACGAACCAGTCACGACGTACTTCTGCAGGTTTTGCACTTAATGTAGTTGTTTTCATTCCGCGGGTTGCTCCTAAAAATTACGCAAGCGGGTCTAAATAAGAGGGGAAATATTACGTATTCACAGCCAAGATGTCAACTGCCTTTTCCATATAATTTTCTATACAAACAATACAAGGAGCACGCAACCCAGTAGTAAACGGTAAATAACAAACGGCCACATGCCAATTTGGTTAATCATCTTCATAAAGAAGTGAATGCAAAGATAAGCACTGATGGCAGAGAAAAATGCGCCAAAACCGAGCACYATCCAGTCAATCGGTATCGCAGATTTTAACAGTTTAACAGTGATCCATCCACCGGCTAATATAATAATAGGTATGGATAATAAAAATGAAAATTGTGCAGCCGCTTGGCGGTTGAGGCCGAGCATAAGCCCAGCAGTCATGGTTATGCCTGAACGTGACGTGCCGGGAATAAGTGAGATAGCTTGAGCAAGCCCTATATATAAGATATCTTTCCAATTTAAATGGCTGAGGGTGCGTTGGCGTTTGCCATGCCAATCTGCCCAGCCAAGCACAAGACCAAAGCCAATCGTTGTGACGGCAATGACAAGTGGGCTGCGTAAATGTGTATCGACTAAATCATTAAGTAATAGGCCAGCGAGTCCAGCAGGGATAGTGCCGAGTAATACTGCCCATGCTAAATAACTGTCACCTGACTTTTTGCGCAAAATTATCGATTGAGTCCAATCTTGGATCAGTTTTTTCAAGGTATTGCGGAAATAAAAGATAACGGCGCTAAGCGTGCCGACATGGACGGCGACATCAAATGCGAGCCCTTGATCTTCCCAGCCAGCAATAAGTGGCAATAAAATTAGATGAGCAGAGCTTGAAATAGGCAAAAATTCAGTTAAACCTTGCAAGATGGCAAGGGCAAGGATGTGAGGTAGTTCCATCTGATGAAGTAGCCGGCTAATTATGAATGTTGATGATTATACTCATAATGAACAGGAGTGCTTCATACTATTATAATGTAAGTATTCCCCACGCTATTTTTCGAACTGATATTTGAACAACTATGCTGCATCTAGAACTGAGAAATAGCTTGGCTAAATACGCTATAATAACGTTGTGTATCTATAACTTAATGTTATTTAAATTTTGAGAAATAAAATGTCCAAACATGCTTTCCGAACCGATCTGATTACTGAATTAAAAGCCTTAGTGGGCAAAAGCTATACGCTGACGGATAGTAGCAAGACTCAGCCTTATAGCAAAGGTTTTCGATTTGGTTTTGGTGAAGCAATGGCGGTGGTTAGGCCTGCGACGYTATTAGAGATGTGGCAGGTGTTASAAGCGTGTTCAAAAGCAGACGTTGCCATTATTATGCAGGCAGCTAATACGGGTCTCACTGGCGGTTCAACCCCTGACGGTGACGATTATGACCGTCCCATTATTATTGTTAATACGATGCGTATTAACCAAATTCAATTGCTTGATGATGCCCGTCAAATTATTGGATTACCGGGYAGCACATTATTTGGACTTGAAGACGTATTGGCTCCTTATGGACGAGAGCCTCATTCGGTCATTGGTTCTTCCTGTATAGGWGCTTCTATTGTAGGTGGAGTATGTAATAACTCGGGTGGTGCTTTAGTACAAAGGGGACCTGCTTATACTGAGTTGTCATTATTTGCTGAGGTTGATGAAAARGGTGAGTTGGTACTGGTGAATAATTTAGGGATCGAGTTGGGTTCGACACCTGAAGAAATCTTAAGCAACCTAGAACAGCAGCGCTATGCTGTGACTGATATTAAGCATTCTGAAAAGCGTGCTTCTGATAATGAATATCACCAGCGTGTGAGACAAATAGATGAAGATACGCCAGCGCGCTTTAATAATGATGGTCGTCGTTTGCATGAAGCATCAGGTTGTGCCGGAAAATTAGCCGTGTTTGCAGTGCGTTTAGATACCTATCCCATTCCTAAAAGACAGCARGTTTTTTATATCGGCACCAATGATCCTGSCGTGYTAGCYCAAATACGACGTGATATTTTATCTGGCTTTAAATCACTACCGGTCTCTGGCGAATACATGCATCGTGACTGTTATGATGCATCGAAAAAATATGGTAAAGATACCTTTATCATTATTGATAAATTTGGCTCAAAGTATATTCCTACGCTTTTCTCGATAAAGAGAAAAGTGGATCGTATTGCCGATAAATTAAAATTTCTGCCAAATAAACTTTCAGATCGGATGATGCAATATTTCAGTTATTTATGGCCAAATCACTTRCCTAAAAAAATGGAAGCCTATCGCGAACAGTATGAACATCACTGGATTTTGGAAATGAGTGATCAGGGCGTTGATGAGGCCAAAAATTATCTGGCCGCATTCTTTCAAAGCCATGAAGGTAATTATTTCGAGTGCACACCGCAAGAGGGAGAAAAAGCGATATTACATCGTTTTGTTGCTGGTGGCGCGATAGGTCGCTATCAAGCCATGCACAGTAAAGACCTCGGCGCAATTATGACCATGGATATAGCCTTTCCTCGCAATGAAGAGGATTGGTTTGAAACCTTGCCACCRGAGATMGATGATTTAATTGCGGTTAAAYTRTATTAYGGTCACTTGTTTTGTCATGTRATGCATCAGAACTACATWCTCAAAAARGGYGTTGATGCRAAGGCATTAAAACAGARRTTATTARTGTTGTTTGATGCGCGRGGTGCGGAGTATCCTGCTGAGCATAATGTCGGCCACGAATATRTTGCTAAACCAGCGTTAAAGGCATTTTATAAAAAATTAGACCCAACGAATGCATTTAATCCAGGTATTGGCAAAACCAGTAAGTTTAAATATTGGGCGAAAGAATCAAAGTAGATGAATAAACCCGCTCTTAACCTAATGAACTAAGAGCGGACTTACATTATTCTTTAGTATAAAACTCGCAATCTGATTGTTCCTTCAACACGATTCAAGTGTTCCAATGCGAGTTTTGAATCAAACTCTGCTACATCAATAAGCAAATATCCGAYTTCATCTCGTGTCATCATATTTTGAGCCAGAATATTGATATTGTGTTGGGCAAACAATTGGTTAATATTCGATAAAACACCGGGTTGATTGTGATGTATATGCAATAARCGRTGYGTATTAGGCTGCTGTGGAACRGCAATTTCTGGAAAGTTAACAGCAGAAACMGTATTACCATTATTMGCAAATTGTACAAATTTCTCAGCYACTTCTGARCCAATATTAGCCTGTGCTTCCAYCGTYGAACCACCTACATGAGGTGTTAAAATAACATTGGCGTAGCCACGAAGCGGAGAGTCTAAAGGCTCATCATTTGATTTGGGTTCTTTAGGGAAAACATCAATAGCCGCACCACCTAACTTTTTAGCATCGATGGCTTTAGCCAAGTCTTCAAGTACAACACAGCTACCTCTAGCCGCATTAATAAATATAGCGCCATCTTTCATTTGATCAAACTGTGCTTTTGCCATGATGTTATTCGTAGTGACTAACTCAGGCACATGCAATGAAACCACGTCAGCTTGGCTTAATAAATCGTGCATGGTGGCAACTTGATTGGCATTACCCAAAGGTAATTTAGTGACGACATCATAATAGATGACATTCATTCCCAAACTTTCAGCAAGCACAGATAATTGAGAACCAATGCTACCGTAACCTACAATACCGAGTGTTTTACCACGTGCTTCATATGAAGCCGTGGCCGACTTAGGCCAACTACCATTGTGCACTAGATTGTTTTTCTCAGGAATGCCGCGTAATAATAAAATTAATTGACCAATGACCAGCTCAGCAACAGAACGTGTGTTTGAGTAGGGCGCATTAAAAACTGGAATGCCTCTAATTCTTGCCGCTTTAAGATCAACTTGGTTGGTACCAATACAGAAACAGCCAATACCAGCGAGTCGATCTGCTGCCGCTAAAACTTTTTCGGTTAATTGTGTGCGTGAGCGTACACCAACGAAGCGAACGCCTTTAATTTTTTCGATTAAGGCGTCTTCATCAAGTGCATGGGAGATATGTTCAATATTGTTATAACCCGCTTTTTCAATGATATTGATAGCATTTTGGTGAACACCTTCTAATAAAAGAAAGCGAGCTTCAGATTTTGCAAGAGGTTGTAATTCCATGATGGATGTATTTTATATTTGTATTAATTAGGTGAACTTGCCATTATAGCAGGTCTAGTTAGAATAATTTAACTAACAATGTAAGCTGCTTCCTAATAAGAAAACAGCGGGAATATTAAGTTTTAYAGTTTTAGAGTTGAATTACTAAGCAATCCTGTGTAAAATTGCTCGGCTAAGGTGCATAGAATTTAGCACTATGAAATTTATTGGAGAAAGACGATGTACGCGGTAATTAAAACGGGCGGCAAACAATATAGAGTTGAAGAGGGTGAATTCCTTCGTGTTGAGAAACTTGATGCCGAAGCCGGTGATAAAGTTGAACTAGCAGAAGTATTGATGTTAGTTGATGGTGACGATGTTCAAATCGGTGCACCTATGGTTGAAGGTGCCGTTGTGAGCGCAACAGTACGTGAACAAGGTCGTGGCGAAAAAGTTAAAATCATTAAATTCCGTCGTCGTAAGCATTACCGTCGTCAAGCCGGTCATCGCCAAAGCTATACAGAAATCTTAATTGATTCTATCTCAGCAAAAGGCGCTAAGAAGGCAGCAGCACCTGCAAAAGCAAAACCTGCAGCGAAGAAAGCAGCTCCAAAAACGACTGAAAAAGATGATTTGAAAAAAATCTCAGGTGTAGGTCCAAAATTAGAAGAAAAATTAAATGCTTTAGGTATTACAACATTTAGTGAAATTGCTAAATTTACTAAGAAACGTATTGAAGAAGTTGATACTGAATTAAACTTTAAAGGTCGTATCGAACGTGATGACTGGAAAGCACAAGCAAAAATTCTTGCAGCTGGCGGCGAAACAGAGTTCAGCAAAAAGAAATAAAGCTAAATCAAGTTAAAAATAAAAAGGGCTGATTTAATAATCAGCCCTTTTTTTATGTCTATAATAAATACGTTCTGTGTTAGTTTTTAGAAAGAGCAGCACCATCAAACTTAATACCCTTCCAGCCTGACACCATAAAGTTGCGAATATTCTGATGATCTTCACCCTCAGGATTTCCTAATACATCATTTCGGTAATAACGACCAAAACACGCTAAGGTCTGTTGTTCAGATAGTTTGTTGAGCAGCCCAAATGCAAATATTTTACATGAGCCATTATTYGTATTTGCTTTATTTTCRGTATTCCCATTTACAAATGCACTTGGTGTGAAGTTATAGTTCGCTTCAATAACAGACATAGTGGTATTAAATTCTACTTGTTTGGGGTTCTGCTTTAATTGTGCTAAAAATGCATCAAGATTCATTTGTTTTCCTATATTTATCCAGAGTTCAGGTTATTTAATCAAAATATTGGGTGAAATTTTCTACCGATTCTCTTGGTGTGCGATATTTATTGACCGCTGCATCTAGATCTTCATAACCTAGCGCCATGCCACAAATGAGTTGTCTATCACCCGCATAGCCTAGTGTTTTCTGAACTATCTGAGGATATTCGGCTAATGCAGCTTGTGGGCAGCTCGCTAAACCTTCTTCTAATGCAGCAAGCATGACTGATTGCAAGAACATGCCATAATCTAAAAACGAGCCAGTTTCCATTTCTTTATCAACAAAGAAAAGGAGCATGATAGGCGCATCAAAGGCACGATAATTGGCTGCCCATTGTGCCTTACGTTTTTCACTATCAGACTTTGTAATATCTAGAGATTGATACAACTGTAAGCCACATGAATGTCGCCTTTTTTTATAAATAGGCTGCCAAGTGACAGGGTAGTATTGATAACTTATCTGAGATTGTAGACCAGAATTAAAAGCCTGTTCGAGCGCATTTTGTAGTCTGGTTTTAGACTCCCCAGAAATAACAGCAACTTGCCAAGGTTGGGTATTAGCACCTGACGGTGAGTGACGCGCTGTATCTAGAATTCGATTAATCTGTTCCTGTGATACGGGCTGCTCGAGAAATGCCCGTGTTGAGTGGCGTTGGCGAATAGCATCATTAATATTCATTTTGTGGCTTCCTTAAGTTGGAATACAAAAATGAGTAATATAAGACACAGGCCAATAAGCATCAGTTGCAGACCTAAGCGACCCGATAAGACAAAGATAGAAAGAGAAAATGTCGCAATGATGAGTAACATGGCTTTGTGTTTTATTTCACGCCGAATGGTTTTAGATTTTTCCCATTGAGCTAGTGGTGGGCCAAACCATTTATTGGCGAGCAGCATACGATGAAAACGGGGGGAGCTTTCTGCAAAACAAGTTAACGCCAGAATTAAAAATGGCGTAGTGGGTAATAAAGGTAATACGGCACCAATTGCGCCTAAAATAACGAAAAACCAGCCAAGGAATATAAGCAAAGAATGTTTTATTTTAGTACGCATAGCGACAAATTATGCGCGTGACATGAATTTGCCAGATACTGTATTCACTTTAATTATTTCACCCGGTTCGATATATTCAGGCACTTGGACTTCTAGGCCGGTGGCGAATCGAGCAGGCTTGGTGCGGGCCGTTGCTGAGGCACCTTTAATGCCGGGTGCTGTTTCAATAATCTCCATTGCCACAGCTGCTGGCAGTTCAATAGCCACTAAAATGCCTTCAAGTAGTATTGAGACGATCCCTTCAAGGCCTTCAACTAAATATCCTTGCTCATCTTCAATATCGTCAGCATTAATAGTGTATTGTTCATAATCGTCCAAACTCATAAAGGTATAACCATCATCGTCTTTATACGAAAATTGCAGTACTTTTTTCTCGCAATCAACATCCTTTAGAAAGTCTTCACCTTTTAAGGATTCATCACGTTTTTGCTTGGTTTTAAGATGATTAAAGCGGATTTTATACAAGGTTGAGGCACCACGAGAGGAGGGATTACGTACCTCAATACTTTTTACTACATGAGGCTCGTTATTGACTTCGACTACCATTCCTCGTTTTAAATCACTGGCTTTAGGCATAGTTTTACTCTTTAAAGATAGATCAAATATGAAGGCTATTATACGTGACAATTCATTGATAGCTTATCTTTGTTTCCACGGTCAATAGCGGATTGAGTTAAAATAAGCAGGGTAAGTAAAAAATAATTGAGAAAAAAATGGTTGAACTTGGAAAACTAAATACATTAACAGTGCTTAAGAAACTGGATTTTGGTATTTATCTTGACGGCGGTGATGATGAAATTTTATTACCGCGCCGTTATGTGCCTGAAGGCTGCTCGGTGGGCGATAAACTTGAGGTATTCATTTATCTTGATTCTGAAGACATGTTGATTGCCACCACGGAAACACCTAAAGCAGAAGTAGGTGAATGTGCCTTTCTTAAAGTGCTTGAAGTAAACCGTGTCGGTGCATTTCTTGATTGGGGCTTGCCTAAAGATCTTCTTGTGCCTTTCGGTGAGCAACAAAAGCCGATGCAAGTTGGGCAATACTATGTGGTTTATTTATATATTGACCCTGCATCAGAGCGCATCACGGCCAGTACAAAATTAGATAAGTTCTTGTCTGACACCTCTCCTTATTATAAAGATCAGCAAGCTGTTAATTTATTAATTTGTGGGCGCACCGATTTAGGTTATCGGGCGGTGGTTGATGGCGGCACGATTGGATTGCTGTTTAAGAGTGATGTGTTGAAACCAATAAGCATTGGCCAAAAAATGACAGGCTATATCAAACATATTAGAGAAGATAAAAAACTGGATCTATGTTTACAATTGGTGACAAGACAAGCATTAGATGCACTATCGGAACAAATTTTGGAATTTTTAAAAAAAGAAGGCGGCCAGTCTAGCTTGACCGAAAAAAGCCCACCGGAAGTGATTGCAAAGCAGTTTGGTGTGAGCAAATCGAGTTATAAAAAGGCCCTAGGGAAGCTTTATAAGAAACGCTTAATCAGTATTGAAAAAACACAAATAGCATTGGTTCAATARTGGCTAATATAAACTGGTATCCTGGCCATATGTATAAGGCTAGTAAAGAGATGCGCAAGATCATTCCGGCCGTTGATCTTATTATTGAAATTCTAGATGCCCGCATTCCTTTTAGTAGTGAGAATCCGATGTTAGCAGATATTCGAGGTGATAAGCCTTGTATCAAAGTATTAAGTAAAAGTGATTTAGCCGATCCTATTGTCACCCAGCAGTGGCAAGATTATTTAGAGCAGGAGAAAGGGGTAAAAACAATTGCATTAACAACGGATGAACCAGAGAAAATGCATGGTTTACTCAGTTTATGTCATAAAATGTTGCCTGAAAAATCGAAAAGTGTAAGCAATATTCAAGCAATGATTATGGGTATTCCAAATGTTGGTAAATCAACTTTAATTAATACGYTAGCAGGGCGCATGATTGCTAAAACAGGCAATGARCCAGCTGTAACCAAAAACCAACAAAGAATTAAACTCGATCAAGGAATAACATTGCTTGATACTCCAGGAGTTTTATGGCCAAAGTTAGAAAATAGGCATGGTGGTTATCGTTTAGCCATTACCGGCGCAATWAAAGAWACWGYYSTTRRKWATGAYGATATTGCSWWKTATGCAGTAGATTATTTTAAGCGTAATTATCCCGAGTTATTAAAAGCGCGTTATCAATTAGATGATTTGCCGGATGATGAGTTACATTTATTGGAAATGATTGGAGCGAAACGTGGCTGTTTACGTGCGGGTGGATTAGTGGATTTAGATCGTGCTGCTAAGATTGTATTGACCGAATTTCGAGATATTACGATAGGAAGAATCACCTTAGAAACACCTGAAATGATGGAACAAGAATTAATCGAAATGGCTGAAATCAGAGCAAAAAAAGCAGAGAAGGAAGCACTAAAAAAGAAAAAGAGAAAAGGTTCTAGGTTCTAGTATCAATCTAGAATGACCTTAATAAAGCGATAAAGGCAGTCTTTTTCATCGCAGAGCAGTTCGATAGATCCCTGTAATAAAGATAGACAACCAAACAACGTAATTAGGAAACCATATTGACCACCAAGGATCTTCAAATGGAATTGAAGCAGCTTGTCTCAAGATAACGAGGCTGAACATGTTTAGAATTAATGTGATAAAGAATCCCACGGGTCCAAAAGCAAGCAAGGTTTTTGGCTTTATTTTTATCATATTGGGGAATCATTGAGTAGTTAAGGATAGATAAAAATAAGTGGATCATTCAAGGAGAATGATCCACTATTTTCTAACAGTAGAAAAGGGTGTGTTTCTACTAGTCGTTAGTCCACGTACGATATGCCTTCATACGAGATATGATAAATAAAACCGGAGAGTAAAAATTCACCTGTTGGACTAACAACTTACGGTAATGATAATCATTCTCATTGGCAAAAGCAAGCTTTAATTTTGTTTTTATGAAAATAGCGAAAACGCTTATTATATTAGAGCGATACAATAAACATAATTTAATCTCCCTTTCCCACTCTAAATAAGAATCATTTGCATTTAGAAAATAGATTATTTATAATCAAACTTCATTAATGAAGAGGAGATGATTATGAATATTGATAATTTTTCACTAAGCCAAGCACAGCCAATACATTTAGCCTTTGATCCTGATACGTTAGAATCATTGATTCGCGATGGTAAATTACATGTGTCTGATTTTAGTTGTTTGGATAGACCATCTCAAAAAGGTGTTTGGGCGATGCTTCGTTCAGTAACAATTAGCACGCTTCGCCTATCATGAGTATTCAATCGATAAGATCGAAACGCGATAGCGATATTTTATTAAGTGCCAATCATCAGCTAGAACAACTTTATATTGAGCAACACACACCCTGTCTGGCTCTTCATATTTCACGAAATTATCATCTGCTGGAAGAGCAAGACTCAAATGCCATTCAGCAAAATAAGTGGAAAGAAAAAGCGACAATGTGGTGGGAATTATATTGGCAGGCGAGCCCAAAGAAGGGCGCGGCTCTTTTCTATGATAAAAATGGACCTTTATTTTATTAAGTCTAATTTAAACCTGGGTTTATAGCTCCGGTCGTGAGTTAAGTAAGGGCAGTCTAGTATTAGTGTAATTCCATTCGCAATGAATNAGCCAATGAAAGATATATTATGCAAAGTGAACGTATGTTCTTTCCTGCATAGAACTAAATAATACACACTATATTCCCTTTATTCTTATATCCCTTCCGCCTAAGGTTTAGATCATATACATATTACTTACGTTTAATAACAATCACCCTAAAATAAGCATACTTTGAAGGCTGGCTAACTATGATGAATTGTTTAGCCAATCCTTCTGTAGCTTTCTTTTTAACGAGTGGTAAAGACTATTATTTTGTAATATTTAATTACCCCTTGCAAATCTAAATGATATTGATTATTATTTGCATGTCACAAAGGATTTGTGAACTAGGTCATATTTTGAAGCCACCATAATATATTTATATGGAAGCAGTTTTATGCAATAGATTTTAAGGGTAAGGACTCAATATAAATATAAATTTGGAGTACAAAGTGAAAACAAGAAGATTTCAATCTACATTAGCAGCTGCATTATTATTCTCTTCAACGCTATTAGCCTCAACACAGGTAGTAGCCGTGACCATTAATACAATAGAAGATGTCATGACCTCAACATTTTTTTACCCGCCAGGCACGTCAAACGCTGTGCAGGGTTATGACGGTGATGGCAAAACAACCTTTCGTGTTTCAACAAATGAGCCTTTTGGAACGTCGGGTGCAGAAACAATATATCTAAGCTTTGATTCAAGTGATTTTGCAGGGTTTTCAGCAGGTAGTAGTGCAATATTGACCATGCAAAGTGCTAAGGGTGGCTTTGGTGGGGATGCTGATGCAGCAAATCCATTTACTGTTTCTGCCCACGCTGTTACAGCAGATCCGATAAGTAGTATTATGGATGATACTAATGCTGCCGGAACAATGAGTTGGTTAGATTTTTATGGTAATGAAATTGCAACAGCGGATGCGGCTGCAAGTACCGTGATTGATTCATTTGGTGCTGTAACATTTGATGTTTCAGCCATCGTTAATGATTGGATTACAGGTGCAAATACATTCTTTACCATTGCATTAACCGGTTTGAATGATATCTCAGGCAATGACTTCCTACATGGTTTTTTAAATAATTCAGAAACACCAGGTTCAAGTTATCTTGATGTAACAAATGTTTCTGCCGTACCGATTCCTGCCGCTATATGGTTGTTTGGTAGTGCATTGATGGGTTTAGTTGGCGCACGACGCAAAGCTGTCTAAAATGCAATTAACTAAACAAAATTTAGCATTATCAATTTTGTTCGCAGCAACATTACATTCCAGTAATGTTGCTGCACTAACAATTGATTTTGACTATCGATATGATACATCAGGTTTCTTTACTAATATTAGCACCGGCGATGCCATTACGGAACGTAGAGACGCACTAGAGCTTGCTGCATCATTTTATTCTGGTTTTACCGATCAACTAACAGCTATTTCTAGTGGCGGAAGTAATAGTTGGTCCGTTGATATTTTTAATCCAGGTCTATTGGGCTCATCGGTAACACTGGTTAATGAAGAAATAGCTGCTGATACTATCAAAATTTTTGTAGGTGGTTCAAGTTCGGCTCCTGGAGTCTTAGGCTTTGCTGGCACTGGAACTGTGAGTGCAACTGGCTCTAGCGAATTTGTAGATAGTGTTATTACGCGTGGTCAAAATGATGGCGATTATGGTATCTGGGGAGGGTCAATTTGGTTTAATACCAATCATGATTGGTATTTTGATGAAGATAGCAGTGGTTTAATATCAGGGCTCAGTGATTTTTTAACCACCGCGACACATGAGATTGGTCATATTCTAGGATTCGGTACGGCAGATAGTTGGTATGACCAAATTGATAATGGCTATTTCATGGGAGAAAATTCCGTAGAAAGCTACGGTGGTTTAGTGCCCGTTGATAGATTTGGCTCACATTGGGCAGAAGGGGTAACTAGCGTATTTGACAGTATATTACAAGAAACCATGATGGATCCTTCAACACCCTCGGGGACTCGCCAGCTTCCAACCGAACTTGATTACGCTGGCTTTTCTGATATTGGATGGGAAGTTAATAACGTCAGTGCCGTGCCATTGCCTGCGGGTATCTGGTTATTATTTTCTGGTTTATCTAGCTTTTTTTATATGAGAAAGCAAGGTCAAGCATCAAGTAAGACTTAGGGAGAATAGTGCAATGATTAAAAAGATTGGACTAATGATTTTATTTTCACTTTGGTCGAATATGACTCTAGCTGCGGGCTATTTCCCCATGTATTCCAGTTGGGATCAGCCTGACGGCCCAGGAAGTGAAATTACATTAACCTATAGTTATATTAACTTATTCGATGGTGGTATAAAAGATATGATCACAGGGGAGGCAATAGATAATTCATTATTGAAGTCTATTGTCGAAACAGCTTTGTGGGATTATGCCAATATTTTACCCATCCATTTTGTTGAGCAAGTAGATAGTGGTCCATTGCCAGAAACAGGTGAATATAATCCAATGGGTCATCCTGATATTCGAATTGGCCATGTACCCCATATTGATGGTGCAAATGCGTATGCTTACTTCCCTTTTGAGGAAAGTGGGTTAGCGGGGGATATAGTTGTTAATGCGGATCGTTTTGGCGTCCAATGGTTACCATCAATTTTTTATGCCATCATTCAGCATGAACTGGGCCATAGCTTAGGAATGGGGCATTTTGTAGAATATGGTGACGAGACCAATTTAGCATCAGAAGATTCAATCTATACTGGGCCAACCTACCCTTTAACAATAGATATGATCACTGCATTACAAGGTGTTTATGGTGCAGGTCAAGGTTCGGTAACTTCGCTATCGGCAGTACCACTACCAGCTGCAGTTTGGTTGTTTTCATCTGCTTTAAGTATGCTATTTGGTTTTCGAATTTCTTCTTTCAGGAAGAAATGACAGTGCTATGCAAGCCGATTTAAAAATAACTTCTGCAATTCAAGGCCAACTATTTTTTATATTGGTGGCTTTATTGTTTGCTATTCAATCCTTAGATGTCTTTGCTGAAGAAGAGACTGAAGTATTTGATAGTATTACGGTAGAAGGGGAAAATCTTAAAGAAGAAGATTTTGAGTATAGCCAATCGGTTTCATCTATTCAGCAAGAGAGAATAGAAGAAAAGCAATCCAGTAATGTAATGGAGTTACTGGATGAGCTACCGGGTATATCGAGTCATGGTGGACCGCTTTCTGGTGGTATGGGGATAAGCATTCGTGGCTTTGGTAATAATGAAGACGTCATTGTTAGAATTGATGGTGCGACTCAAAATTTTGAAAAATATCGCTATGGAATAGGGCTATCTATTGATCCTGAATTACTAAAACAGGTGAAGGTGAGCCGTGGTTCAGCTATCTTAGAACGAGGTTCAGGTGCTTTAGGTGGTGTGGTAGAGATGGAAACCATTGATGCCCGAGATCTACTGACTGCGGATGAAAATTGGGGAGCAAAAGTGAAATATGGTCACCGCTCTAACAATGATGGTGATATGTTTACCCTCACAGCCTTTGGGCGACCCACAGATTATCTTGATATATTACTGAGTGGTGTTAAACGTGATACCAATGATTTTAGATTACCCAATGGTGAACGTTTTGACTATTCAGAAGAAACGCAGGAAAGCGGTTTAGCCAAAGTCGAATTATTTAATGACTTTTCAGAAACAACATTAACCTATCGCACCTCTGAAGAAAGTGGACAAGAACTGCATGATGCTCGGGCGGGCTCAGGAACGCGAGGATATGTATATCGTACCAGTGAAGAGGATTCTTATACTTTTAATACTCGCGTTACGCCTGCCAGTGATTGGTTTGATATAAAAGCAACCATAGCGTATACGGACAAATATATTCTCGATGACAATATACCAGGACAGCCAGCCTCTTTAATTACAGGTAATTACCAGTACGATATATGGACGACTGAGTTGGTCAATGAGTCAAATTTTAAATTATTTGGACAACAAAGCTATTTAACAGTAGGGGCTCAATATAATCAAGAAGACCGCGAGGTGACTCGGCTTAACGGTAGTGTAAACAACTCCCAGCCAGCCGGCACTAAACAGACATACGGTTTGTATGTGACTCAAAAAATATTAGTTGATGATTTTACTTTTAGTGCGACACTGCGAGGTGATAAATACAGTGTTGATTCAAAAGATTTAGCAGAAGAGCTATTAGAAGAAACAGGGCGTTCTAGCACGGTTGAGTTTACGCAAGTAAGCCCTGCTTTTAGTATTGGCTATGAACCAGCATCATCACCTTTTTCAGCCTTTTATAGTTATGCTGAGCTGTTCCGTTCGCCGCTTATTGATGAATATTTCACTCTACCAGGGCTCTCTGGTGGTCGTTGTAGGTATTTTTCGTTTTATCATGATGCAGGTCCACGTCCTAGGCGAGCTGATTACC
Source organism: Methylophaga sp. (assembly GCA_002733335.1). Lineage (GTDB taxonomy): Bacteria > Pseudomonadota > Gammaproteobacteria > Nitrosococcales > Methylophagaceae. The sequence continues at coordinate 114,220 of NVVK01000002.1, read as the reverse complement.
CTTCGCCGGCGGCGCATGCTGCTGCCGTAGCGTTATGGAACTTGGATCAACAATCTGCATTTAATCAAGATAATGCGATTTGCGCTGATTTTTATGATCCTGAAGAGTCTAAAAATCATGAAATTAGTGTGGCTTATATGATAGACGATGTATTCACGAATGAAGACAGTTTTCTAAGCAAGCTTACCTTTTTCTATACTGAAGTTGGGAACACATTGGGATCAATTTATCAAAATACAGTTACAGGTGAAATCAGCCAGCCTGGCATTGAAGTACATCGTGGCATTGAATTAGAACTAAAATATGATTCCCCTGTTTATTTTGGCAGTTTAGTGGTGTCTACTTTGGATGGCTATCAAGATCCTAAATTTTATGAGAATAACCCTGATCCGGCAGTGAGTGATTTGGGAAATGAAGGTCTAGAAAAAGACTTGATTGATAAGCCGGCTGATAAAGTGATTTTTACAATAGGGAGAAAATTCCAATCTTATAATTTTAAGATTGGTTATAAGCTTGAAGCTTATGATGATAATTTAATTTCAAGGGGCATTAAGTCACCACCTTGCCATTTCAGTAACCCTGCTTGCATTATAGTTGGCTCACAACCTGGTTATGCTTTACATGATATATTTGCTGTGTGGCAGCCAACTAAACGCACCGTTGTCCGATTAAATATTGATAATATCACCAATAAAGAATATTTGATTTCAGGAATAGGGGAAACTGATAATCTTGGTCCTGGCATTGATGTTCGTCTTAGTGTTTCACAGCAATTTTAAAGGCTTGGGGAAAATCTAAAGCTGTAATAACTATTTGAACTTTAGATTAGAATAAGCATTTATAACCGGATATTTATTTTATGGGCTGTCCTTGCCAAGTAAAATAATCTTGGATAGTAGCAAATGAGGATAAGATGATTAAGTTTGTATAAACACAGTGGCTTAATTGAATTGTTTATAGCGGCTTCAATGGCTCGAATAGCAGCGAATTTAATTGATGTAAATAAATCGACTACCAGTTATTATTTTCAGTGGCTAGACCAGATAATATATGGCCATCGCAAACCGCCTGTAGTTCCGAAAAATATGCTTCTTCAAATTTAACGGGTGAATATAGCCTGTGTATGAGTGATGTTTCTTTGAGGAATCTAAAGCACTCACCAAATATATCTCTAATCTTGGCACTACCACTTATGTTAAAAGAGGAGTTGCATATTCTATATTCCAATCAATCGCACACAATAAAAAGCCGTAGTGGTGAACCACTACGGCTTTTATTTACACTAATCTAGTTTAGAAAACTAAGCTACTGTATTTGCTACTTTACGACGTAAGCCCATGAAACCTAATAATGCAGGGCCAAACATAAAGAGCGCCGCAGGAACTGGCACAGCACTTGGCGGAAGGATGATTGGAGTTGCAGCATAGTTACCAATATCTACAGAAACTTCATCCAATGACATGCTAGAACCTAATGCCAACCAGCTTAATGAGTATAGGCTAGAAGCTTCAACACCTATCCATGAGATTAAGTATTCTTCTTCTGCACCGCCAAAAGCTCCACCAGCAGCACCAGAATAGACTACATCTGCAGTGGTGTAACCTAGTCCATCTAAAGTAACACTAGTGAAATCTAGTAGTGTACCCAATACTTTTAGTTGTAAATAAACATCAACTGTACCAGCACCTAGCGTATAGTCTGTTTCAACGTCAAGAGTCCAATCAGGAGTGTCTGAGAAGCTGTATACATTACCACCTAGACCAGTACCTGTAACAAATGCGCCGGTATTATTCGCAACGAGGTCAGTAAGTACAAAACCATTATTACCAATTTCTGGTGATGAATCTGCATCAAATGCACCAGTAGGAGCACTAGGATCAAATGCGTTATCAGCAATGACACTCCATTCAGCATACGATGTTTCAGTATCTCCACGATCCCAACCCCATACTGCAGTAGTCGGGTCTGTAAAAGCCGTAGCAGCTGATGCTGTGCCAGCCATTAGCAAAGCAGATAAAGATAGGAGCACCGCTCCTGTTATTTTTGTTTTTTTGTTCATGTTGTTAATTCCTATAAAAAATTGATTTTGGTTCGCTAAGTAAGAAAGTTTAATAAAATTGACTTTATAGCGTCCTAAAATGTGCCGTGGCTAGAAATAAGTAATGGCTAGGCGTAAAAAATTCAAAGGTGTAAATTGAATTTCAATAACCAATCAAGTAGTTACTAATACGATCGATTCGTATTAAGTTTATAGTGTGAGCATATTTTGTCAAATTTTTGTGCGCAAGTTCACAAAAATAAGACAACATTTAATGTTTTAGATCGAGTAAAAAAGCGGTGTTAGCAGGACGCTACGTAGATATACCCTTTTTAACAAAGGTTGCAGTTGACAATATTAATGCGAATGATTATCATTTAGTTCATATTTAAATAGATATAGGACGTAGAGTTTATGAATTCAAAAACATGCAAACCAGAGACATTATTAAATGCTTCGACATGTGAGATTCAATATTGTTCAGAGTGTGAAATGATTCACTTAATGTTGGGGTCGATGACGCTTCGGATCCCAACAGAACATTTTAAAGAATTAGCAAAAGATTTAGGGAAAGGCTTGGTTCAGCTACAAGCCTATAAACAGTCATCAACTAATTTTAACCAACGCTCTGTCTATACCTTACATAGTTGATCTGCAATGGCTGAGAAAATAACATCAAATGCGATTGCCTATAGGAAACCTACAGAATCAACTAGGTTAATAACGTATCAATCAGGTGTTTTGTTTCAGGGTGAAAAGTCACTCATTATTCAACACCAAGATAAACATTATTTTTTACGTATAACGAAAAGTAACAAGCTTATTTTAACTAAATAAATGAATATAAAAACGTATATTTTCCAGAGCAAGCCAAGATATTAAATGATGTCATTAGCAAGCTATGGGAGAGGTTTTACTTTTAGATTAGAAAGATTAAACACAATGAACAAAATAATTTTTTTGCTAAACCTAAACATCTTCACAGGAGAGATTGATCAGTTTGTTGTGAAATCAGGGGTTAATTAAAGGAGATATCACGATGGGGAAATTAATCCAATTGGATGTAACAGGAAATCTTCAAAGAATACCGCAACAAAATGGAATTATTAGCAATATCGCTACGGACAAAAATTGGCAACAGGAAATTGTGGCGGGCAATGATGCAATGGCTAAAGAGCTTTTTTTCACTGCTTATGATCATTATAAAATTTCCTTGAATATAGCAATGAACCTGTTTAAGGCGCATCAGAATTCTGACCATGYRCCTGATAATGYGATTCCTGCCATTGTTGTTTCTTAYTTAAATATATGTGAGTTATGGCGAAARCAGAATAAAACAACGGCAAGAAAAGGGTATTTATGTGCCGCCTTTGATTATCTAGCAGCACAGCTGCAGCTTCCAAACCTTTGTAGTGAGGTGAAAGAACAGCTTTGGTGTGGTTTAGATAAAGTTTATATGGAAATTATTGAGATGGGTGATGACGAGGTACTAGCATTAAAAAGAAAAATTTTAATGACATTGTAGTAAATGTGACTGAGCAAACAGCCCAATACATAGATATAAATAATTAAGAGGCATCATGAACAAAATATTAATATTAGCAAGTAGTATTTCAGTACAAATATTACTGATGAGCAGTGTTRTTGCTGAYGATRCATTGGAACTACCTAACGTAACRGTTACWGGGGARAATGATCCCGCTCACCCAAATAGAGTTGATTTGGAACAGTCATTGTCCAATGTTGCTGGYGGMACTAATTTACTYGATYTAGATGATGCTCTYACGAGCAAAATAACACTCATGGATGTTCTAGGCACTGAACCTGGTGTGATTATGCAGGAGTTTTTTGGTGGCAATGATCAACCTCGTCTGAATATTCGTGGTTCGGGTATTCAAGATAATCCGGTCGATAGAGGAGTGCAACTACTCTATGATGGTTTAGCGGTTAATCAAGCTGATGGCTCATTTGTTATTGGTTTWKKMCYTACNRGNWWYMWMTKYGKTNTYTRTCKGNCTWTMSTRGNGCYWACKCNSWWKMWMTRTGGCGGTTCTACCTTGGGTGGAGCCATTAATATGGTGTCACGTACTGCGCTTAATAGTGATAATTTTATTCGCTTGCAAGCAGGTTCTTTTGATACCTTCAATGGCAGTATCGGAGTTGGTGGTGTATCTGGAAAATGGGATTATTATTTAGGTGCAGGTCGTTCACAGACGAATGGTTATCGTAATCATAGTGAAGGAGAGCGAAGTAATTTATCGTTCAATACAGGCTACCGTGATGGAAATATCGAAAATAGAACCTGGTTCCACTATACGGATAATGAATTTGAAATTCCCTTCGTATTACAAAAAGACATTGCTAAGGATCATCCGAAATCTGTTATAGGTGATGGCTTTGCTGGTGCTTATGCACCGCCTTCTACGCTACCTGCCGCCGCAGTAAATCATCCTGTTTATGGTTGGAATGCCCGCGGAGGCTGGGATGGGTTATTTGATACAAACAAACGTAAACCACACCGTGATACGGAGCAATTCAGATTAGCGAATAAAACCTATATTACATCAGGTAACAATGAACACGAAATTGGGTTTTATGGTGAAATATTAGATGATACTTTTACCGATCCGCTTAGTCATACTGTGGTAGAGGCTAAAAATATTGGTTTCAATTATTCCTTATTGAATAAAGGTCATTATTTCACTCAAAATGACCAGTTTTTGTTGTCAGTATCATTAAATGCAGGTGAGATGCCAACAGAATATTGGGTTAATAATCCAGACGAGGGTTCTAAATTATTCCGGTTTGGTGATTTAGATCTTGATGCTAAAAATGCAACAGTGGGGTTGCAATACACAGGGAGCGTGACTGAAAAAACACAGCTTGTTGTGGGATTACAATTATTGCATAGCACGCGTGACATCAATGGCACAGGCTCTACACCACCTTCACCAACTAGTTTTGATAAAGTGGTGGTAGATGTTGATTATGATTTTTCGTATAGTGCAGCAAATCCTAAGCTGGGTTTGATTTTTAAACCAAGCGAAAATATTCGCCTATTTAGTAATATTAGTCGCAGTACAGAAKYCMSSWMATKYARKMWMCYYGTAACNTNMRWMMKSWKWKSCMRKTWAYYKMMCSKKGWSMYGTYSWYWMKMCMMMWSYKGTAMYSCCTTTTGCCGATGCGGCTATAGGTTCTGGTCTTACGGTGTTAGGGCTTGATGAACAAACAGCTTGGACATTTGAAGTTGGCTCCCAAGGTTCTTGGAAAGCACTTTCATGGAATGCGTCCTACTATTATTCAATAGTAGAAGATGAATTGATTACYTTGGTTACWGGGTTTGCAGTGAATGCTGARACRTTTAATTAYACGGACGATACTATTCATCAAGGGCTTGAGTTAGGACTTGATGCTGTTGTTGCGAATGATCTATTTGCCGCTAGAGACAAACTAACGGCCAAATTTGTATACAACTACAGTGACTTTAAATTTGATGGTGGTATTTTTGATGGAAATCAAATTGCAGGAATTCCTGAACATTTAGCATATACAGAGTTGGCTTACCATATTGGTAAATTCTATATTGCCCCAAATGTAAGGTGGCAGCCTTCAGATACCTATGTTGATCACTCGAATACACAAGTTCAGAATTCTTTTGTATTACTTGGTTTAAAAGCAGCTTACCAACCCACGAAATCACTACGATTCTTTGCTGATTTTGAAAATATAGCAGATAAAAAYTATCAATCCTCTTATGTGATTCGAGGAATATCGGCTGAAAATCAACCTACATATTTACCCGGTTCAGGTTTTAGCGTCATGGCTGGAATGGAATTTACTTGGGAGTAATGAATGACGATTAGTAAAAGAACAGCCATTATTTTTATCAGTCTTTTTGTATTGTTACTTGTTTTAGTTGCAGCAATGACGATGCGATTTATTGTATTAGGTAAAACGCAAACAGCAGCTACCCATAATGCATTGGATACACGTATAGCGGTGATTATGACTGAAGAAGAAAAAGTATATGTGCTAAATGAAATGCGGGGCATGCTTGAAGGCGTGCAAGAGATARTMGCTTCAATTCGAACCAATGATATGGAAAAAATTAGTACGGTTGCACGAAGTATGGGACGCAATGTAGCGGACGATGCTCCGAAGGGTTTAATGGGAAAACTRCCCATTGATTTTAAGAGATTAGGTCTTGGTACGCATGCRTCGTTTGATCAGATATCGGTGACGGCAAGGGATCCAGAAAAAATGGATTTAGTGTTACTTCAGCTTAGTAATGTGATGACCAATTGTGTAGCATGCCATGCCACTTTTCAAATTAAAACAGAGGAAGAGTTGGCRATGAAAAATTTGGTCAGCAGTAAAGACAAGGCAGAATCAACAACACTAGGATTTTTTATGGATCCCTATGATTCATGGAAGTGGCAGSAAGAAAATAATAGTCACACAGCTGCTTTACGGCAACATTTAGCTTCTACAGGATACTGAGAAGAGCATGGGCTCAACTTTTTYATCGCGGTACTGATGTAGTTTATGTGGATACTACTCAGCCTGCTTTTTTTGATGGGATTTATTCATACAGCATGTAATATTTCTTTATTGACCGAARTACGCCACAAAATAAGCTATAGCTTGCTTATTTTTGTAGCTATTTTTGTTCTTTTTCGCTGGTCAACAATGCTTAATGTCCAAGATGTCGATCACTTTCTGGCAGATTTCTCAACCTTATCCTCAACCTGCGTATTTCAGGTAGCAGAAGGGCTGATGATCATGTTTGTCAGCTTATTACTKATTAGAAGTCACTACCAGACAGTAGGGCGAGGTTGGTTTCAAAAGACTGCGAGTTACATTGCATTAGCCCCCTCAGGTATTTTTTTAGCAGGCCTGTTTTTAGTGCAAACCTATGCATTTAATGTAATAGAAGATATACCGTTTTATCAAGTTGCGCTGGGGCTAGCTATTGTTGGGTTTTTGATAATGATGATAGTCAGCATGGCCATAGCAGGCTTAATTAGATCATGGGAAAGCAGAGTAGAACTAAAAATAGTGCTGTCTTTTTTACAAGTATTGTTAGCGATGTTTTTACCCATTATTGTAACGGGTAACAAGCTTCAGCAAAGCCACTTTGTTTTTGAAATGTCGCAAGCATTAATTACAATAATGATCTTATTAGGTGTTGTTTTTTCAGGGCTTTACTGGCACCGATTTAAACTACGGAGAATGAAATTTTGAATGTGTTAACCAATGTACTTTACTGGATATCTACCGGTCTTTTAATTCCCGTTATTGTGCTTTTAATGGCTGCTTTTATTTATGCATTGTTAATGTTRGGCGGTTTTTATGGCGGCTATATGCAACGCCTGAAATTCAAACAAAAATTAGAAAATATATTATCTCAAATAAGAGATAGAAAAGAGACCATTAATTTTTTAGCACAGTTTAAAGGTAAAACTAAATTTCTTACTTCTTTGCATAATGCAGAAAAGATGCAATGGCAATCAATTCATACTGACAAAATTCTTGCAGACTTTGAATTGGCAGGTGAAAAAGAGCTCGAATCATCTAGAACCTTAATGCGAATTGGCCCAATGTTAGGTTTAATGGGGACATTGATTCCGATGGGGCCGGCATTAGTGGGCTTGGCTTCAGGCGATATTGCGGGCATGGCAATGAATATGCAGGTTGCTTTTTCTACCACTGTTATTGGTGTATTTGCGGGTATTGTCGGTTTTATTACACAGCTTGTTAAGAAGCGCTGGTTTATTGAAGATCTTAATAACTTACAGTACATCTTTGATCTTAATCAGCARCAGGAGTCAGATTAATGGCTCGACGTTATCGCAGGATGAGTGATACGGATGATGACCCTTTGAGCGGTATGGCAAATCTTTTTGATCTAGCGATGGTGTTTGCATTGGCATTGATGGTTGCAGTGGTTACACGTATGCAGATTGCAGAAGTATTTACGCAAGAAGATCTTACCTTAGTGAAGAATCCCGGCAAGGAAAACATGGAAATAATTGTTAAAACGGGCAATGAAATAGAACGTTACAAAGCCTCAGGACAGACATCAGAAGGTTCAGGAAAGCGCATTGGRTCGGCTTTCGAATTGGAAGATGGAACAGTCATTTATGTGCCTGAATAAAATGTCTGTATCAAAAAATAAACTAATAAACCTTAAATTATCAAAGAAACTATTATGCTGAAGAAGAGCCTTYTCCTTATYTTATTTGTTGTTGCTACCTTATTGTTCTTTACGTATAGCAAATATATTTCTCCAACGTATATCGGTTTTGTTAATCTGCAAGACTTTCAATTTGCGACTATTTTGGAGATCAAAAAAAATCCATTTGTCCGAGTGAGTAGAATCGACTTTAATAGTGATGAAGACTTAGCATTAGAAAAATATGATGTGATCTACTTTTTTGCTCATGGTATTAATTTAAGCGAAGCACAAATAGAACAAATTAAATTACTCGGCGAGTCTGGTACAAAATTRTATATGTTTGGACCGCTCAAAGGAGATGATGCTTTTAGCAATTTATCTGATAGTGAAAAAGAGCCGGTTAATATCTATTTAGAAAATGGAGGTAAGAAAAACCTTGGATCATTGCTCAATTATTCTCGTCGAGTATTGGATGGCAAAACCTTATTTTCAAATGGAGTGGAAGCGCCATTAGTATTTCCGAAAGAAGGACTATTTCATCTGAATGAGGAAGATATATTTTCGACAGTGGAAGCGTATCAGCAATTCTATCAACAAAAAGGGCTTTATAAAGAAGGTGCTCCTAGAATTGCTCTAGTTTCGGTTATTTTGTCTGGAAGTGCAGGTCAAGATTTTTATACATCACTGATCAATGAACTTCAGGGGCGYGGGATGAATGTCTATCCTATTTTTGGCCATCGTAAACGTTTGGAATTGCTGAATGATATAAATCCTGATTTGGTCATACTGGTTCCTCATGGACGTTTGGCAGGGGATAAGGGCGTGGCATGGTTGAAACAACAAAACATACCTATGCTGGCTCCTGTTGTTGTTTTTGCTGAATATGATGAGTGGCTAAAGAATCAAAAGGGGATGGATGGCGGTATGTTGAGCCAGACGGTGGTAATGCCGGAGGTGGATGGAGGTGTTTAYCCRGTTGTATTAGCGGCAAAATTTCCAGGGATTAATGGGCTGAAYGTTTTTAAAGGATTGGAAGATAGAATTACCGTRTTTGGCGATCTATTAGAGCGTTGGACGAGCCTAAAAACAATGGAGAATAAAGATAAAAAAATCGTTATTTATTATTACAAAGGTGCCGGTGAAAATGCAATGGTGGCAGAAGGTTTAGAAATTGCACCCTCATTGTTGAATGTCTTGCAGCGGTTAAAAGATGAAGGTTATCAGACGGGGGCGTTGCCTAAAGATGGTGATGCTTTGTTTGCTCGTATTCAACAACAGGGCAAAGTACTAGGAGCCTATGCCAAAGGTTCATTTGATGATTTTATTGAAAATGGCGACCCACATTTAATTGAGACAGAAGAAWTCAAAGCATTGATGGAACAGTATCTTCAGCCGGAAATGATTGCAGATATAGAACGTGAATATGGTGTGGCGCCGGGAAAATATATGACCACGACGCGGGATAATAAAAATTATATTGTTATTCCCCGTGTTCAGTTTGGCAATATTATGTTGATTCCTGTTCCGCAGGCGGGTGCAGGTGATGATGAAACGAAATTAGTACACGGTGTTAAAATGCCGCCTCCGTATCCCTATGTTGCATCGTATCTTTGGGGGATTCGAACGTTTGGTGCAGATGCCTTCATCCATTTTGGTACACACGGTAGYGTAGAATTTACACCCTGGAAGCAAAATGCACTTTCACAGTATGACTGGCCMGATGCTTTATTGTATGGCGTTCCACATTTTTATCTTTATTCGATTAGTAATATTGGTGAGGCATTGGTTGCAAAACGACGTAGTTATGCCACGATGATGACGCAYATTACRCCACCTTTTACCGAAGCAGGATTGTATGAAGAGATCATCGATCTGCATGAAAAAGCACACGAATATAAACATGTGAATGGTGAAACGCTTAAAGAGGAATATCGRAAATCAATTAGACAATTAGTTTTAGCGCTGGATYTAGATAAAGATTTAGAGTTGGATGATTTTGAAAATCAAGCCTTGACGGATGAAATAATTGAAAAAATTGATCATTATACGCATGCAATTGAAAGTGAAAAAATTACCCGAGGTTTGTACACGCTAGGTGAGCGTTATAAAAAAGATGAATATATTCAGGAGACGGTACAGTTAATCGCAATAGATTATTTAGTACAYGCTTTAAAAGAACTCGATAAAGTGAGAGAAGAAGCTCCGGCTGAATTGAACGAGGCAGATGATGAATTGGAATCTTATTATCGTCAACAGGCATTAGCGATTATTGATGATATTCTAATGAATGATGAACCGCCGGAGAATTTTATTGAACCGGCAGATAGTGAACAGTTTGCAGAGCTTTCTGTACTATTGGAAAACCGTCGAAAATTACTTCAGTCAGAAGACGCCCAAGGAACTGAAGAATTAGAGYCCGTTTTGGATCAAAAACAGCGCGCATTTATGGCCGCTTTTGATCTATACAARTCTACCTTATCAGCCATACCTGATTATTATGAAGCAGTAGAAAGCTCACCTGGTATTGAAATGGACACGATAGTAAATGCATTRGCGGGTGGCTATATTGCACCTGCATCGGGTGGTGATCCAGTAGCGAATCCTAATTCAATTCCGGCRGGTCGTAATACCTATGGAATTGATGCAGAGAAAACACCTTCTAAAGAAGCATGGAATGTGGGAGTGAAGCTGGCTAAGCAATTGATAAAAGCAAAATTAAATGACACGGGGAATTATCCTAAAAAAGTCGCTTTCACACTTTGGAGTAGTGAATTTGTTCGCCAAAAAGGTGTCACGATTGCTGAAATATTGTATTTGCTGGGTGTTGAACCGATACGCAATGCGAGAGGWACCGTCCATGATATTCGTTTGATTCCGATGGCAGAATTACAGCGACCACGAATTGATGTTGTAGTGCAAACTTCTGGTCAGTTTCGAGATCTAGGTGCGTCACGGATCTACCTGATTAATAAAGCCGTTAGAATGGCTGCCGAGGCACAAGATGATGGTGCGTATGACAACCATGTAAAACAGGGTGTTATTGCTGCTGAAAGAGTAATGAAAGAAAAAGGTGCCACACCAGAAACGGCACGCTCATTGGCCARYCTCCGCGTGTTTGGTGGTGCGAACGGTAATTATGCAACTGCGATTATGGGCATGGTTGAAGATGGCGATTCATGGGAAAAAGAAGAGGAAATAGCGCAGCAATATTTATTGAATATGGGCGCGATGTATGACAAAGAACATTGGTCAGAATTCCAAGCAGGTATGTTCGAGGCGGCACTACAAAATACGGATACGATTGTACAACCGCGCTCATCTAATACTTGGGGACCATTATCACTGGATCATGTTTATGAATTTATGGGCGGAATGAATTCAGCCATTAAATACGCAACAGGTAATGATCCCGATGCTTATTTCAGTGACTTGCGTAATAAAAATAATCCGGTTATTCAGGGGGCAAAAGAAGCGATTTGGATGGAAAGTCGCACCACATTACTTAATCCTAAATATATTGAAGGGCTTCAGCAAGGTGGCGCTTCATCAGCTGAAGTGTTTGCTGAAACATTTCGCAATACTTATGGTTGGGATGTGATGAAGTCATCGGTCATTGATGAGGCGCTGTGGGATGGTTTAAATCAGGTTTATATTGAAGATAAATATGATCTTGGTATTCAGCAGTTTTTCAAAAGAGAGAACCCTTACGCATTGCAAGAAATGACGGCGGTTATGYTGGAGACGGTGCGAAAAGGCTATTGGAAACCCGATGATGCAGTGGTTAAAAAAATAGCAAAACTGCATGCGGATTTGGTGAAAGAATTTGGAGCAGGTTGTAGTGGCTTTGTTTGTGATAATGTAAAATTGAAAAACATGATCAGTCAGCAGCTTGAACCAGAATTACGCAAAGATTATCTAGAAAAAATTAACAGTGCACTTGTTGGCAAGCCCTTAGAAAATCAAAAAGGTTTGACCTTAGAAAAACAGAAAAAAGAGATGGAGAATGTTAAAGAATTGAWTAAAGAAAATATGACGGCTATTCTCACTTTGCTTGCTATTGTGATCTTATTTGCAGTGGCGGTTGTTATTGGCGTTCGTCGTGGTAGGCAGGAGGATGAATTATGACACCTATACTCATCGTTGCTGTAGTCTTCTTTACACTCGCACTTATCTTCTATAGTGTTGGGGTCTGGAATGAGCGGCTAAGTAAACGCTTAAAACATTGGCATGTTCATTTATTTTTAATGGGTGTGATTACCGATGCAATCGGTACTTGGTTAATGTTTGAGAATTTGGGCTATATTAAATTTACACCTCACACGGTTTCAGGATTTATTGCATTTTTCTTAATGGTATTTCATTATTTCTGGGCGTCGCGTGTGTTGAAAATAAATGATGAGGAACAACTCACTAATTTCCACAAATTTAGTATTTTTGTCTGGGCCATTTGGATGGTCTCTTATTTGTCTGGCATGGTGCTAGGCATTCAACGGATAGTTTGATGCCTGAAGCGCTTCTGAATGCAACCATATTGTTTAGCATTGCATTGGTTTTATACACCATTGCGATCTGGAGTGAGCGRCTTTCTCGGCAATTAAAAAAATGGCATGTGCTGGTATTTTTTGCAGGTGTTGTGACAGACTTTATAGCCACCGGGATAACCATTAAGTTTATCGGTGCTATTGTCTTCACACCACATGCACTGTTTGGCTTTGCAGCACTGATATTRATGCTGTTACATTTTTTATGGGCTTTGATGGTGCTGGCGGATAATAATCAACAGCGGGCAAACCTCTTTCATAGATTTGGTTTATTTGTTTGGGGTGTTTGGCTGATTTCATATCTGACAGGCTTTATTTTAGGAATGAATAAGCTGTTCTGAGATAAGAAAATACGGAATAGAATAGCTCCGTTCTTTTAATAAACATGGCATTTAAACCAAGAGGAACTAAGGAAAATAGCCGCATGGCTATGTTTCCTGTTTTTCTCTTTTTAAGTTTATTCAGACATAGGTTCTTTATCATAGCTCAATGCTAGAGCTGYCCAGTCATCAGACGTTAAGCGTGCAAGAATAGTAAAGCCATGTTTACCTTTTGGTTTTAAGATATAAGCAACGCCTTGAGGTTCAGGATAAATTCCTGAGACGGCCTCAAAGGGGTCATCATGTCCAACTAGGATGGTATTCATGCCATTTTCAGGTACTGTCGTAACGAGCGGCATGACACGATCATGCATTGCGGTCATTTGCTCATCTGTATAATTCTCAGCAGGTTCAAAGTTGAGTATCGCTGTTTTCTTATATTTGCCAAAAGCTAGGTCGGCCGTTTGCCATGCTCTGAAATATTGACTGCTGATTACATCACCGACAGGGATGTTTAATTTGCGAAAGGCACGACCTATGCCTTTGGCTTGCTTCCATCCTGCTTCACTTAATACGCGTTGTGTCGATCCATTATTAGGATCTGCAGTTACTTGGTCGGCATAATCTTTTTCTGTTTGAGCATGGCGGAAATAGATAACATAGCCACCTTTTTGTAATTGTTGAATTAATTCTTTGCTATCAAGCTGCTCAAAGGTCATTTTTTCAACAGCAGCGACATTAAARGCTAATGTAAGGGAGACAATGAGTAATAGGCGGTACGTATTAAGGATCATGAATATTTAGCCTTATAAGTTAGTTTTAAAAAGTATGGCTTCTRCGCCAAATGGCGATGAAGACGCGTTTCTAAGTTCATTTAAATTTTTAAAGAGGAACTTACCTTATAGCGTAACCCTCGGTAGTGACTCGATAAGGTTATATTCTACTGATTCACTGCGATGTATATCGTATATAGGATAAGAAGTAAGCGGCAAGTAATTTACCTTTAATCAGTAGTTCATATAAATTATTATTTAACGTGTCAAAGCTTTCGATATTATTTATGAATCGACGTGAAAAAGAGCGGTTTTTTATGATGCCAGGGCAGAGATAACGGCACCATAGTTAGGTTCATCGGTGACTTCTTGAACCAATTCAGTATATACGATTTTATGGTCTTCATTAATAATGAACACGGCACGGGCATAGAGACCACTTAACGGCCCACCTTGCATTGTGACGCCATAATTATCTGCTAAAGTACGGTAGCGGTAATCGGATGCTGTTACTGTATTTTCAATACCTTCAGATAGGCAGAATCGTTTGAATGCAAAAGGTAAATCAAGTGATGCAAACAACAAAACGGTATTTTTATGATCAGCCATGTAATGACTGAATTTCTGTAATTGAACGGCACAGACGGGAGTGTCGATACTCGGAAATACATTAAATATTATCCGTTTACCTCTTAGATCAGATAAGTGAAAGGTTGCAAGATCCGTATTAATCAATTTAAAGTCTGGTGCTTGCTCACCTATTGAAGGGAATCTACCTATCGTTTTTATAGGGGTTTGCTTAAATGTTAAATTTGCCATGATGTCTCTGTTTTTAGTCAGTGTTTAATAAGTGGTGAGACCTAATAAAACAGTTTTAGATTAGTTACAGCTTTTTTCTACCGGCACATGAAATTTGAGGTCAATGTCTGACCATGATTTTCCTTGGTGGAATCCGCCACACATAGCGGCTAAAGATTTAAATGCTTTAGGTGCAAAGTCTAGAATCTCAAGTTTTCCTTGTGCTACTAAGTTGCCATTTTCAACTGTAAATGACATTGGAAGTGTTTTGCTTACCCCATTCATGGTGACATCTAGGTTGAGACTATCTTCATTGACAGCAGATATTGTTGCTACAATTTTGTTAGGTGAATGTTTAAATTTATTAAAAAAATAATTTATTACATTGTTATCACGCATTGGAATAAAGGCGGCAGGCCATTCTCCGCCTGAACCATTATTTTTTGTAGCGCTGGTGTCGAGTGATGCTGTGTTGAGTTCAATAGATGCACCCTTCAGCAAACCTGATTCTGAGGTAAGCGTGTAGTCTTTAAAGRTATTATCTTTAACAATGTATGTTTTGTCAGGCGCACCATAGGCGGTAAAGCTCATACCAAAACCTTCTTGGACAGGTTTATAGCTACAGTCTGCAAAGCAAGGAGTCACAGCAAATAAGCAAAGTGCAGCAGTGATTAAACGTGATTGAGTACTTCTTTGTTTCATTATGTATTCCTTNATTGGATTAAAGATGAGCTTTAGCGTAGTTATAAACTCAGCAAGATATTCTTTTTTTCTTCTAATGTTTTTAAATCACCACATTGTTGCAAACAGATGATTAATTCAGGATATATTTTGTTCAAGCCAAGGCTGATATGATTGCGAAGATTACCGGATGATTGAACGTTATCAAATGCGTTTACGAAGTAATCAAATGCGTGAATTAAACAATTTTTTTGATGGGTGTTTTTCTCTTGGGCACGCCAAAAATCAGCTAAATTTAAATAGGAAATAACGACGATTGGGACGAGGCTATCGGTCGTTTTAATTTCAGATTGGTATTGTGAAAATAAATTTTTGGAGATGGCTAAGGCATCTTTGTAGTGTTTCATTGCCAGTAAGTTTTGTTTCGTTTTTAGAAAATAATTGCCCATTGTTGTTTCATGTTGCCATTGCATATCATTGAAGAGGTTTATAACTTCAGAATGATGAGGTTTTGTTTCAATATTTTCTTTTTCTATTGACGTTATCATTTATTACGCTCCCCTTACATGTGTTTTATGCGGCTATTTGTTGTAGCTCATGTAATTCTTTTTTGAGCTGTGCGATCCATGTCTTTATACGTTCATCTGATAATTCTGACTGCCAGTCTTCATCGAGTGCTAAGCCATAAAAATTACCTTTCTTATTAATAGCTTGTGACTCAATAAAATCATAACCATCAACAGGCCATTCGCCAATTAACTTGGCACCTTCTTGGGTGAATTTTTCGGCTAATGCACCCACAGCATCGATAAAGTAAAGCCCCCAATCTTGTTGATCTCCTAGACCATAAATTGCAATGACACGATCGTTTAAATCTACGTCGTCTAAGTTTTCTAACATTTCATCCCAATCATCTTGTACTTGACCGTCATACCAAGAGGGAACACCAAGAATTAATAAGTCATATTCTTCAAAAACGGAGAGTTCCATATCTGCAACGTTATGTATTTCGATAGAATCTTCGCCCCATTTTTTTTGAATGAGCTCAGCAATATATTCGGTATTACCTGTTTCCGATCCATATATTAGTCCAACTTTTTTCCCCATTACTGCGTCCCTATTAATGTATGAATTACTTTCTCATTATGAAAATAAAGTCATTGACTTAACGATAGAATCAAATGATAATGATTCGCATTCTCACAGTCAAGCTTTTTAGTATATCTTTTTGAAAATGAATAACGCAATATTTTCAAAGCGAGTGAGTAATGCAGTAATACAAGTGACATTTATCTATTTGAATACCATTAATTTAGGGGAATATTTTGAAGAACTTTTTTATTTTTATAAGTAGTTTAGTGGCATTTTTGTTCACTTCATCAGTCATGGCCCATGATGGGCATGATCATAGCCATTGGTTAAGTGGTCTTATTCATGCAAGTAGTTGGTTATTGCTCGCGGGTGTGGTCATTTTTATTATGAACAAATTGATCAGTGAACCATCAGATAGTAAAACAGCAAAGGGAGATAACTAAATATGATGCACACAATATTGAAGAGTATGGATGCTTTATTTCAATTTCAAACCGTTTCAGCACATTGTGATGTACCCTGTGGAATTTATGACCCAAGTACAGCACAAATTGCGAGTTTAACGGTGATTAGAATGTTAGATCTTATTCAAGAATTGGCAGATAAAGGTGACTTAAACCTGAGCGATCAAGCGCGATTATCCCGATTAGTCAGTCAAAAAGAGATCCATGCAGATAAGGTAAAAGAAGAAATACGGATTATCTGGGGAGATTACTTTAAAGAGGCACAATTCAATCAGGTGCCAGGTATACATGCACTGACGCATAAAATTATGATGCAGGCCTCGAAATGTCGTCAATCTATTGACCAAGAAAATGGTATTGAATTACTCATATTGGTTAATCAATTTGCAGAGAGATTTTGGGCAACTAAAGAAGTGAAAACAAAAGAATCAATTTGTCCATATCCACCAAGTCAGCCAGTCATTTATCCTGTGTTGAATTCATAGGTTTCCATGTTCGCAGTGTTAAAAATTCAGGGCCAAAGTATGCACCCTAGCTTATCGAACGGTGATTTTGTCGTTGCCGTCCGATATTTTTATCGGCTTACTGTTGATGACATTGTCGTTTTCCAGCATCCTCTTTATGGCCGTTTAATTAAGCGGGTTAGAGAAATGAACAGTGCAGGCATGTTATGGGTGAATGGTGACAATAGCGACAGCATATCATCGGAACAAATGGGCTGGGTTAAGGGTGAACAAATACAAGGAAAGGTCGTATTTAGTTTACSAGCACGAGAATAGGACCTTTGTACGATTTCAAGATGATATACTAAAAAACTGAATAGTTTTCTTGAGATTATGGGTATGAAAAGAAGAGCATTTATTAAAAAATGTGGTTTATCAGCCATAGCTGCAGCAGGCGTGATCAGTGGTTGTAAAAGTGAAAATAGTCGAACTGTTCCAGCGACATCTGTTACATATGAAAATAATGAAATGTTGATTAGTAAAGATGAATTTGTTRCACAATCATTTGTACAAGTTGATCATCCTAGCCTTTCACAGCCTATTGGTGTCTTTAAAATAGGAGATGAAGACTATGCCGCTTCATTAATGAGTTGCACGCATCAAAAATGCACWACGGYCGCGGTTGATCWTGCTTATGTCTGTCCTTGCCATGGTGCAAAATTTAGTAATACAGGCAAGGTATTGAAAGGKCCTGCCGAAAAAGATTTAACGACGTATCCGACACGAACGGAAGGTGGTTTTATTTTTATCACTTTGAAATAATATTATTTTGTTGATGYCCYAGCTCTATCTAGTGCATYACCCAAGAAAAAGAAAGTGCAAGCGATCTTTCTGGTGCAAGTGCAGATTTTTTATCTGACGATGCAAAATATTTCTCATTGAGTAGATTGTTTGCCGAGAATGAAATCGACCAGTTTGGACYGGCTTGATAGCGAACAGCAGCAGAAAGCAGCGTTGATGCGTCTCTTTTTTGCTCACTATTACCTATTTTGTTTTTATGTGCTAAAAATTCAATATGAAGCTGTGTTGTCCATTTAGAATAATGATGGTTTAGGCCTAGTGAGAAGCGGTTGCTAGGGATGTCAGCAAGCGGTTTTCCATTATTATCTTCGCCCCGCATAATATGTCCTTGCCAATCTAAATCCCATTGTGCATTAAAGGTGTAATCGCCACTTAATTCCAGTCCAATAATTCGACCATTATTTAGGTTTACAAAGGTCAACAAATCTTCACTAACTTCCACACGTTCAATATAATCCTGCACATTAAGCTGGAATATATGACTAGCGAGTGACATGTTTTCGCCAATCCATCCTAAACCAAGATCAATATTATGTGCCGATTCTTTTTTTAAATTAGGATTGCCGATAACGGCACCTCGGCCAGTAGTGCCGGTAAAAAAGCGCTCACTGAGTGTAGGGAAGCGATAGCTTGTTGCGAAGTCAGCGGTAAATTCAAACGCATTATTAATTGGATAGGAGAGGTTGATAAAGCCTGACCATGCTGTATTTGTTTGCGTGTGTGAGGTCTTTGTTTTTTGATCAAAATAACTCACTCTAGTTCCTGCCTTCATTGCAACAGACTGCCATGCCCAGTCTAGCGTACCGTAGAGTGCGACTTCATTCTCCTGACCGTCGTTCAATGATTGTGAGAAGCTTTGTTGCTGCGTAAGCAGATTTAAGCTCGTTTCTTTAATATTGATACGGCGGCGACCAAAATAGTCGAGGCCAATCAAACTATTATAGCTATTTGCATCATGTTCAAATTGCCAATGACTACCAAAGTCAAAGGCTTCCCCTGACACTTTATTCAGACTTTTATTTTCTGTGTGAACTTCAGCTTCTAGTTTATTGGGATGGATATAAAAGTTGCCATTCCAGCCTGAATCGGAGTGAATGCCTAATTTCATCAGCAAATGTTTTTCTTCAGGATAAAGCGTTGTTTTAGTTGGGAAGCTGGTATTTGATTTGCCGATGTCTTTAGCAAATGAGGGCAGTATTAAAAAATCTAGATCTAAGCCTTGCCAGTGGCCATTTGCAACAAACGTAGCCGAATATTGGGTAAAGTGTGAATTGAGTTCATCACCATCAGTAGCGCTTGCATTGCTTGCTTCACGTCGAGCAACACCAAGCGACCAGTTATCCTGCCCTGTTCCAAATAGTTGGTAGTGTTCACTACCTTCGCTGCTATAACCGGTCATCAGTGAGGGTTGAGTGAAGTGTCGCGTTTCTATTTGTACCGCTCCACCCAATGCTCCAGAACCAAATAAGGTCGAAGCAGGGTTTCGATATACCGCGACATCACCCATTAATAAGGGGTCAATAAAAGAGGCTGAGACACCGGCACGACGATCGCTTTCAATTCGAATTCCACTGACCAATGTTTTAATACGATGCTTTGATACCCCTCGAATAGAAAAGTTTTGGAAGTGCCCACCTTGACCGTTTAAAGCAACGCTGGGGGATGTTTTGATAAGATCGCTTAAGTTACCTAACGTTTGCAAACTATTTGCTGGCTTAATATGCGTTGTAAGACTAATAGGGTCTTGTTTGTCATTTGAGGAAGAGGAGGACAGGACAAGTAATGGTGCAAGGATACGGCTATTATCACTTGCAGAAAATGCAAGATTAGGAGAAAGCAGTGCTGACAAAACAAATAAAAGAAGTACTTTCATAAATATTATCGACGTTTATTTTTTTTCTTAGCAAAATGTGTTGTTAAGAAGAGGTATAAACCTGTTACCCATAAGACAAATAATATGAGGGATGAAGGTAAAAATATCCAAAGCTTGGCATTATCATGAAAAAAACTGCCATCGTGTATTGATTCGATAAAATCAGAGCGCCGATAGGCAACATGAAGTACTTCCATCGTTTGATGATCAATTTGGATTTCCCATTGGTTTTTAGCACGAATTTTAATAATGCCTTTGCCCGGTCTTACATCTAATCGATCAATATCACTCCAACCTTGAATATTCGCCTGTTCAATAGACTTTGATAGGCTTAGGATTTGTTCAAAACTGACTTCGGGTATATCCCCTTGACCACGTGCCGAAGGAGGTTGAACCCAATCAATGTCTTTTTTAAGTAGTAAAATAACGCCTGTGATAATTACGATGAGAATAGGCAGTGCGCAAATAATAGCGCCCCAATAGTGTGTTTTACGGTTAAACTTTTTCCAATTAACACTCATTTGATATGCTTCTGGCGGTGTTTCTTTTGAGCTTTTTTCTTTGCAATAATATGCAAAATTAAGATGATGGGGAAAATGAAGCCAACAGCCAAATGTGCATAAGCGACAATAACTCTAGGTTCATCTTGTGCAATGTAGTAGAGAGAGTAGGCGGTAATCATTTGAAAAGTGATAATGGTGACCAAAGCAATGCCTAATTTCCGCTTAGGTGATACTTTCCAGCTACGAGGAACATGTGAACCCAGTAAAAAACCAAAACTGACCATCATTAAAAAAGCAGCGGCACCATGAATTTGTAGCGCGGGAAATTGCCATGAGTGTTTCACCAGACCATACTTACCCTCCACCATGAACCAGGTGTGTAGGATAAAAAAGGTGGTGCCACTACACCAAGAAACAGCTAATATAGAATATAGCCATAGTTGGTAAGGTTTTGGGATCTTAACTTTAACCATATAAAATATCGGTATTGTAATCTCAAGAAGCTAAACGTATGATTCAGAAATAAAAAAACTATTTCCTAGCCCGCAGAATTAAGGAGATAGGAAATAGCTAATCTAACATTATTTAAACTGATAAGAGGGCTTACATATTTCGTAACACCAGATCCCAAGTATGAGTCCATCTATTCACACCATCAGTAATATGCCGACATGATAATGTTGCACCAGAGATATTGTCAATTTGTTGGTCTAGTTTTAGATGTTCCGAGTTGTCACGCCCTAAAAACTGCGCTAGCCAATTAGGGTGTTTCACTTCATCACCATAGGATTCAACATAGGTCATAACACGTAGACCTTTTATTTTTCCATCATGTGTGAGCGCAACGGCCATATCAATCATTTCATGTTTACCGACAACTTGGTCRACAAGAAACCAACCACCGGTTTCCGTTTTCCATGCTTTAAATGTATTCGACCAAACCCTAATTTTTGAGGCAGAGTGAATAGACTTCATTTGCTCTTTTGATAARCTAATGCTTACCTCTTCCATTGGYGTATCTTGCCATAGTGCTTCYCTTGCTTGYTCAAGGGTGAGAAACACTTCTGCATGAAGTTGCATTACTGGGGCTGCAAGCARYCCCARTAATGCAACTATTTTMAATATGCTTTTCATAGCSGSTTTAGAATTCATAACCAAAGTTTAARCCAACATGATATTTTTCATGTTCATCATAGTTTCTGCTGCCTTTGTTAAAKGCTTCTGCACCGCCTCCAGCTACTTGCATTAAAACACTAGCGGTTACCCACCATCTTTGYTCTGCATAGTGAAGGCTAGGGCCGAAGTAGTTACCACGTTGGAATTGRTCGCCTAACTGRAAGTCACCCCCRTAAAATTTTGAAGGTTTAACGCCTTCTTCATATACRCCATCTTCTTTTACACTYAAATAGTCTGATTGATGTCTAAATTCAACACCAATATTCCAATTAGGTCTAAAKCGRTATGAAACAGCRGCTGCAAATTCTAAAGAAATTTCATCTTCTTCTACACCYGGTGTTTTTCTTCTTTCAAATTCAACTTTCGGTACAAACACAAAAGATAAYTTGTCATCTAAGAAGTTTTTCTGGGTATACAGCGTTATTGTCCATGAATGTTGRTCAATTTCAGCACCATCAAGACGATAAACATCTCTATCTTCATAACCTAGACCAACAGATAAGCCCATAAAGTCTTTATACGGGCTTAAAATATTATATTTAAGTGATAATTCAAAACCACCATATTGCATTTTTTTGAAGCTGCCACCATTYGCTTCTTGYGTTTCATGAACAGGGTCATTGCCTGCTTCGATACCAGAATAATTRTGGTGGAAAAGCATTATTTCACCGGAAACAGTTAGCTTGTCAGTAATACCRTATTCAAGTTCTGGYCTGATGTCATGAAAAACATAAGARCCAGAGCCTTTACCTATACGTATAGTATCTTTGAGYTTAAATTCAAAGCTGCCATCAGGACGGGTATCYGTACCTTGTGCATAGAGCCATAAATTTTCACCGGCAKAGGCAATATTGCCTGCAGTAATTAATGGTAGAGCTAAAGCTAAGCCGATTGCTCCTGCTGTTTTAATTGTCATTGGTTTTCCTTGAAGATAAATAGTAACGATTCGTGTTTAGATAGTACCTAACTTTAGTATCTAGTGGCAAGATAAATTGTATTAATTTAGCGACAATGCGCGTAAAATGGYGGTTTATGTTGTTTTAATRCAACATTAGTACTGCCGCAGTATTCAATTTCTTAGGAGATAAAATGTTAAGTGATACGTTAACAAAAGCATTAAATGAACAGATAAACCTTGAGTTTTATTCATCAAATTTATATTTGCAAATGAGCTCGTGGTGTATGCAGCATGGTCTTGATGGTTGTGGTAATTTTTWTCGTCAGCATGCAGATGAAGAAAAAATGCATATGCAGAAATTATTTGATTATGTGAATGAAACGGGGGCGTACGCTGTGATTGGGGCTATAAAAAGCGCGCAATCAGAATACGACTCGGTGACAGATATATTTAAAGAGACCTATGCGCATGAGCAGTACATTACGAAACAGATTAATGGCTTGGTGAGYATTGCCTTTAAAGAAGAGGATTTTTCAACGTTTAATTTCTTGCAATGGTATGTGGCTGAGCAGCACGAAGAAGARCAGTTATTTAAAGCAATTTTAGATAAGGTTAAGTTGATCGGTGTGGAGGGTAATGGATTATTCTTTATTGATAAAGAGATTGAGAATATGCACGCAGAAAGAGCWRCTMCTGAATAGGAATGATTTGTATCTAGATAAGTGATTGTATATACTCCTTGGCGTTCAATTTAGGACGGTAAGGAGTATAAGGTGATTTTAAAAAAAACAATGCTAGCCGCCAGTTTAATGGCCGCTATTTCAGCAACACAAGCAGCTGCGCCAACAAACGAAGAAATTTGGCAGAAACTACAAGAAATTCAAGAACAACTATCTGATGTTCAGCAACAAAATACATTATTAAAAGCCGAAAATGATGGATTGAAGCTTCAAGTTGATTCAAATGAGAAGTTAGCTAAAGAAGCCAATGAAACGGCAGAATCGGTGGCTGATGCAACAGAAGAAGCGGCTAAAGCGGCGACTATTGCGGCCAATAGAACAACGATTGGTGGGTATGGTGAGCTACATTATAACAATCTAAATGACCAAAATGGTTCAGACGATAAAGATGCAATAGACTTCCATCGCTTTGTTTTGTTTTTTGGACATGAGTTTAACGATGATCTACGCTTCTTCTCTGAGTTAGAGCTTGAACACAGCATTGCCGGTGAAGGAAAATCGGGAGAAATAGAGTTAGAGCAAGCTTATATCGAATACGATATTAATGAGCGGCATCGCGTGAAAGGTGGTTTATTCTTAACCCCCGTTGGAATTATTAACGAAACACATGAACCACCTACATTCTATGGAACAGAACGTAATCCTGTGGAAAAAAATATTGTCCCTGCTACATGGTGGGCGGCAGGTGCAATGTTTAGTGGKGAAATTGCCGAAGGCTTCAGTTATGATCTTGCTGCTACATCAGGTTTAAATACGACGGCAGGTAACAATTATAAAATAAGAAAGGGTCGTCAAAAGGTTTCAAAAGCGAAAGCAGAAGATTTTGCTTACACCGGTCGCTTGAAATGGACAGGAATTCCAGGTGTTGAATTAGCTGCAACGGTTCAATATCAAGAAGATATTACGCAAAGTCTAGATTCAACCGCTGGCAGTGCAACATTATTTGAAGCGCATGCCGTGATTGAACGTGGTGCCTTTGGTTTGCGAGCACTGTACGCAACATGGGATTTGGATGGCGATGGCCCCAAATCTATTGGTGCTGATGAGCAAACAGGGTGGTATATTGAACCTTCTTATCAAATCAAYGATAACTTTGGAATATTTGCTCGTTATAACGAATGGGATAATGCTGCAGGTAATTCAAGCGATACCGAATATGAGCAGATTGATTTAGGCATAAATTGGTGGCCGCATAAAGATGTTGTGGTTAAACTTGACTACCAAAATCAAGAAGCACCAAAAGGTAAAACAGAACTTGATGGTATTAATGTAGGGCTTGGTTATCAGTTCTAATACCTATTTTAAATAGCAGATAAGAAAATGAAGAAGGTGATTTTGARCACAGATAGTTTACATATAGCAGTTAAAACATTGTTAGGTGTAATGTTGTTCTTAATCACCTTTGCTGTTTTTGCACGAGGGGTCTATCAGTCCGATAATGATTTCCTTGCGGAAGCATTTTCTCATAATGTACCCAAAAGTCAGGTAATTTGGATGAAGGGTGATGTTCGTATAAGTGTGGCGAATATTTTAGGRCATAATTATACGGGACTTAGAATCCGYTATTGGCAGGATGARCAGCGCAGTGYTTGGGTGTTAGAAGAAATTGGTAAGACAGAGCCTATTACTTTTGGTGTGGTGATTGCTGACAATAAAGTGGTGATGGTTAAGGTGTTGGCTTTTCGAGAAAGTCGCGGCGATGAGATTCGTCACCCCGCATTTACCAGACAATTCAAACACGCTAAACTTGATGATGATCAGCTAGATCGTCACATTAACAGTATCTCTGGGGCAACGTTGTCCGTTAGGGCTATGACAAAAGTGGTGAGACTGGCATTATATTTAGCTAAAAATCACTAGAGCATTTGTTCATGAGTTATTGGGTAYGAAATCTCCATCGTAAGATTGGAKCAATTATCGCTCTGTTTGTATTATTGTTGTCAGTAACAGGAATAATGTTAAATCATAGTTCTGATTTAGCATTAGACGATCGTTATTTAACATGGGATTGGCTACTCCAACATTATAATATTGCTCATGTTGCACCTGATGCGGTGTACTTGTTAGAAGACAGGACAATWTCCCAATTCGGCACTGAAATATTTGTCGATGCAAAACCCACCACCCATATAGAAC
This sequence comes from Methylophaga sp., assembly GCA_002733335.1. Lineage (GTDB taxonomy): Bacteria > Pseudomonadota > Gammaproteobacteria > Nitrosococcales > Methylophagaceae. The sequence continues at coordinate 88,704 of NVVK01000002.1, read as the reverse complement.
GKGCRCTTTTAGGTGGGATAATGCTRGATGATTTAATGGTTTTAGCGACAGATGATGCACTTGTATTGCTTAATCATGAAGGTGAGTTTATTGAACGGATGGGTGCAGCAGCAGGRGTGCCAYCTCATATTCAAAACATCGGCTTGTTTCATGGTGAACCCATTGTGCAAACGCGAGGAGGTCTATGGCGAAGTGATTTTTTACTAGATCAATGGGAACGCATTTCTTTGCAGGGTGTGGGCTGGAGTATCCCTTCAAATATGCCTGARAGTGTTGAAGTGGAGTTAGCKGTCTATTTTCATGGCAAAGGTATTAGTATTGAACGCTTTGTTTTGGATCTTCACAATGGACGAATGGTCAAAATTGCAGGTACCTATTTRTTGGATCTGATAGGATTATTATTGATTATATTATCATTAACGGGCCTGTGGATGTGGATGAGACGAAGGTCGTAGCAACAACATGAAACCATCGATTAGGTATATACTGTTAGGTTGCAATGAGAGACATTTCCTTTCCCTATTTACCTAAAGATTTTATCCAAACAAAAGAAGGATTAATCTTTGCTGTGGTGGATTACCAAGCACATGAAGGAAAAGTAGCCTGCTTTTTGCGTTATGTTCTAAACGACGGTGTCTGGGGGAAAATAGGCACTGAAAGCGCGAACCAACTATTGCAACAAAATTATCCAAAGTATTGTTATAAATCCGTACACGTTGATGCAGCATTTCATGCCGTTAAGGTGTCAGATATTATCAAGCATCATTGTCCTGAGCAGCGCTTGCAAGATGTTTTGCAACGAGAACCTCAGGATAAGATTGAGATTACATTACATAAATTAATCCCTATTTTGGTGCATTACGGGGCTGAACGCCATAATTTAGGGCTAACAGGCTCAATGTTGATCAATCAACAGAATGAAAAATCAGATATCGATTTAGTTATTTATGGGCGAGAAGCATTCCATAAAACGCGGCAAGCAGTAGGTAAAGCCTTGATTGATGGGGTGTTGGCCCCATTAGATATGACGTTAATGATGGACAATTTTAATCGGCGATCAGCGGCATTAAGCTTTGATGACTTTACTTGGCATGAAAGTCGCAAATTGAACAAAGCTGCAATAGAAGGCATCAAGTTTGATATTGGTATGGTGTGTTTGGCCGATGAAATTGAATGCGATCAGAATCAGTATAAAAAGCAAGGAATGCGAACAGTAAAAACAACGGTGATTGATGATCATCGTGCTTTTGATTTTCCTGCACATTATGTAGTGGATGATGAAATGACACCCGATGTTCTTTCATTTACCCATACCTATGTCGGGCAAGCAAAGCTAGGCGAAACAATAGAAGTATCAGGTGCCGTGGAACGTAATATTGCTACGGGAAAGTGTAGGCTTATAGTCGGTTCAAGCCGTGAAGCCGAAGGTGAATATATTAAGGTGTGCAGATAAATGAGTGAAGTGGAAACAATGGGCAAAGCCGATATCGGTTTAGTTGGCCTAGCAGTAATGGGACAAAATCTTGTTCTCAACATGAATGATCATGGTTTTACGGTTGCAGTACATAACCGAACAACGAGCAAAGTAGATGAATTTCTTGAAGGCCCGGCAAAGGGAACTAATGTTATAGGTTTTCATAATTTAAAAGAGTTTGTTGATAGTTTAAAATCGCCACGTCGCGTTATGTTGATGGTGAAAGCAGGTCCGGTTGTCGATAAATTTATTGATCAATTAGTGACCTATTTAGAGCAGGGCGACATTATTATCGATGGGGGTAATTCACTTTACACTGACAGTAATCGTCGTACCCACGCATTAAAAGAAAAAGGTATTTTCTTTATTGGTACTGGTGTATCAGGTGGCGAAGAGGGTGCACGATTTGGACCTTCAATTATGCCGGGTGGACATAAAGGTGCATGGGAAGCGGTAAAACCTATTTTTCAAGCTATTGCAGCTCATGTTGATGGTGAAGCATGTTGCGACTGGGTCGGTAATGATGGTGCTGGCCACTATGTGAAGATGGTTCACAATGGTATTGAATACGGTGATATGCAACTTATTTGTGAAGCCTATCAGATGATGAGTGAAGGTTTAGGCATGTCGGGTGATGAAATTCAGGCCGTATTTGCTACATGGAATGAAGGTATTTTAGATTCCTATTTAATTGAGATTACACGTGATATTTTGGCTGTTAAAGAAGAAGATGGCAGCCTGCTAATTGATCATATTCTTGATACAGCAGGCCAGAAAGGTACCGGAAAATGGACTGGTATGAATGCCCTAGATTTAGGTATTCCACTGACATTAATCGGCGAGGCGGTATTTGCACGTTGTCTGTCAGCTCGCAAAGAGGAGCGTGTGACAGCGTCTAAAGTATTACCTAAACTTGCAGCTGAGTTTACCGGCGATAAAGCAGAAATGATCGATGCCATTCGTGATGCACTTTATGCCTCAAAAATCATTTCTTATGCCCAAGGCTATATGCTGATGCGTGAAGCAGGAGCAAGTTATGGTTGGGAATTAAACTATGGTGGTATCGCATTAATGTGGCGAGGAGGCTGTATTATCCGTAGCCAATTCTTAGCCAATATTCGTGATGCATTTGATAAAAATGAAGATTTAGAAAATTTATTATTAGATCAATTCTTTATTGATGCTATCACTAAAGCCTTACCAGGCTGGCGTAAAGCAGTAGGTACTTCGATTGCAATTGGTATACCTGCACCAACCTTTAGCAGTGCACTGGCTTTTTATGATGGCTATCGCAGTGAACGCTTACCAGCAAACTTATTGCAAGCACAGCGTGACTACTTTGGTGCCCATACCTATGAGCGTTTAGATAAGCCACGTGGCGAGTTTTTCCACACCAACTGGACCGGTCGAGGTGGTGATATTTCTGCTACTAACTATGATGTTTAATTAATTATAATTATTGAAATAAAAAAAGGGCAGTTTTTACTGCCCTTTTTTATGATAAATGTTTTTCCTTTAAATGCATAAGGATTCTAAATTACATTGGATTTCAACCCTACAATACCTGAGTGATTTACTAGGCTATTGCTTAACCTGTACTTTAAGCGCTATGATTCGCCTATGGCAGAAGTAGAATTAAATTTTGCATGGGTATTTTAGGTATAGCAATGAGGCTAGAATGAATTTTAAAATAGGGAATATTATTCCTCAAATAGATAAAGAGTACCGCTTACCCCGTCTAGTCGTTATCGCTATTTTTGCTATTTGCCTAGCCCCTTTCTTGCTGCAATGGTTTGGTTTTGATTTTGGTAATACCGGCCACCTACACGCAATAGCCTCAACCCCAGCAACACTCGATGATATGTTTTATCGTCTTTCGGGTGGTTTTACCCATGCTTTATTAGAATGGACCGCTTTTTGTGCTGCTATTTTTGTGGTGCTGTTAGCGTTTAGTCATTATTCCATTAACCATGATGTCACTACGCCTGTTATTGGTGTTGCTTTGTTTTGTGCTGGTGCAATGGATGCTTTTCATACTTTAGCAGCCACACGCCTTATTAATGCGGTTGCTGATAATACTGACCTAATTCCTTTCACTTGGGCACTATCGCGGGTTTTTAACGCGCTGATTATGATTATCGGTGTTGGTATTTTTTTAACGGACAATAAAAAACAGGATGTTAAAAAAGGCATTAAATTTATTCTCCTCATTAGTTTGGCGTTTGCTGTTGTCGGTTATATTTTAATTTATTTATCTGCTACCAGTACCCATTTACCGCAAACGCAGTTTCCTGACTCCTTTATTCATCGCCCTTATGATGTCGTACCCTTAGTATTATTTCTGATTGCCGGTTTGGTCGTTTATCCACTTTTTATGAAACGGCATCCTAGTATTTTTGCCACCGCCTTATTGTTAAGTGCGGTACCTGAAATCATAGTTGAATTACATATGGTATTAGGTTCACAGAGGCTCTTTGATAGTAACTTTAATAGTGCTCATTTCTTAAAAATTATTGCCTATGTCGTACCCCTAATTGGTTTAGTTTTAGATTATATTCAAACTTACAAAAAAAGAGTTGAGAGTCATGAAGCATTACAATATGCCCATCAATCTTTAAGTCAGCAAGCTAATAAGTTAAAAGCGACTAACCGGCGTCTATTTCAGTCTAATGATGAACTTGAAAAATTTGCCTATATTGCATCCCATGATCTGCAAGAACCATTAAGAAAAATTCAGGCCTTTGGTGACCGGTTACAATCTTCTATGAAGGACAGTGTTGATGAAAAAGCTTTGGATTATATTGATCGTATGCAAAAAGCCTCATCACGCATGCGTAGCCTTATTGATGATTTATTAAGCTTTTCGCGTGTTAGTAGTCAGGAAATTGAACTCAAACAGGTCTCCTTAGCGAAGGTCGTTGATAATGTTATTTCTGACTTAAAATTAACTATTCACGAGAAACAAGCACAAATTGATGTCGGCAAATTGCCCACAATAAAAGCTGAAGCGGTGATGATGTATCAGTTGTTTTTAAACTTGCTCAGCAATGCCCTAAAATTTTCCAAGGCAGATCAATCACCCCTTATTCAGATCTCGGTAAAAAATGTCATGCTAGAACAACAGCAATACATTCAAATAACCGTTGCCGATAATGGCATTGGTTTTGAACAAGATTATGCTGATAAAGTATTTGAAGTATTTCAACGTTTACATGGCCGTGGTGAATACGAAGGTACGGGTATAGGCCTCGCGATTTGTAAAAAAATCATGGACAAACATCATGGTCAAATTAAAGTCGAGTCTGAACTGGGTGTAGGCACACAGTTTAAATTATATTTTACTAGCAATAGTCCAAGGAGCAGTACTAATGGTTGAAAACCACTCAGTTATTACGATACATATGTGTGATGATGATCCCGATGACCAATTGCTTATTACTGATGCGTTACAAGAAGCGCGATTAGCTAATCCTATCGACTTCACCAGTAATGGTCGTGAACTATTGCAATACTTAAATCGTGAAGGTGATTATGCTGCATTAGAAGGTCAACCGTTACCTGGTTTAATATTATTAGATTTAAATATGCCTATCATGGATGGTCGTGAAGTCTTAAAAGTGTTAAAAAATGATGAAAAATTTAAATCGATCCCCGTTATTGTATTAACCACTTCTAAAGCTGAAGAAGATGTAGCGCGTTCTTATGATATGGGTGTAAATTCTTTTGTTATTAAACCGGTATCTTTCGCAAGTCTAGTCGAAATGATTCAATCAATTACCGACTATTGGTTTAACGTTGTTGCCCTGCCCAAAGTCAAATGAATAAACTTATTTCAAATAAAATAAAGTACTCTCAAATGCGTATCTTAATTGTCGATGATGATGAAGATGACTATATCATCATCAACGCGCTATTAGCCGAAGCGTTAGGTACGGTTGGTTCTGTTGTTTGGGCCCATAGTTACGATCATGCCTTAGAGAAAATCGAACAAGATGACTTTGATTTCTATTTTATTGATAACCGCTTGGGAGCTAAACTAGGCTTGGGTCTTATTGCTGAAATTAAGCAAAAATTTAATATATCTCCGCCGATCATTATGCTATCAGGAGTCGATGACCACCAAACTGATCTCGCAGCGATGGAACTCGGTGCTGATGATTATCTAATCAAAAGTCAACTTACTGCCCCCTTACTTGAGCGAACCATTCGCTATTTATTAAGGGATAAAACGCTGGAGTCTCGACTCCGAAAACTCGCCCATTTTGATAGTCTGACCGGCTTATATAACCGTAGTATTTTTAATGAATTTCTCAGCTCTTGTCTCGAACAAAGTATACGATTTGATCAGAAATTTGCTTTAGTAACTTTAGATTTAGATAAGTTTAAATTAATCAATGATAATTATGGTCACCCTGCTGGCGACCAATTACTAACCAAGGTAGCCAGCCGACTGAAAAATGCATTACGGCGGAGTGATGTAGTTGCACGTCTTGGTGGTGATGAGTTTTCAATCATATTGAAAGACGTAAAGCATGATAATGATTTTGTTAAGTTAGTTGAAAATTTAATCGCATTATTTCAAGCTCCTTTTCAAATAAATAGCAAACCTGTCAATATCACTACCAGCATGGGCATCGCCATATTTCCTAATGATAGTCATACAGCTGAAGGCTTAGTTAGCAATAGTGATATGGCGATGTACCAAGCCAAAGATGAAGGTCGAAATACCTTTAGCTTTTATAATCAAAAATTACATCGTGAAACTAAATTGAAACATGAATTAGAAGTTCAGTTAATTGAAGCTTTACACAACGATGAGCTTCTCTTATTTTATCAACCTGTCATCTCGCTTATTAATAATTCAGTAAGCTCATATGAAGCTCTACTTCGCTGGCCTAATAGCAATGGTGGAATGCATAATACCGAAGAATTTATTACTATTGCCGAAGAAAGTAGCTTGATCCTAGAAATTGGCAATTGGGTATTTAACCAAGCTTGCAAACAACTTAAGCTGTGGCAGCAGGAAGGTATCCACAACCGGAAGGTTTCTATTAATATTTCAGCCCACCAGTTTAATTCTGATCATTTTACGAATATGGTTGAAGCCTACATCATTGAATATCCTGACTTAGCATCATCACTTGTTTTTGAACTAACCGAACGTAAATCACTGGCCAATACCGAAGAAAACATCAATAAATTGCAACGATTATCTCAACTCGGTATAACGTTCTCCGTTGATGATTTTGGCATAGGGCATTCGTCGCTGTCTTACCTGCGGGCCTTTCCAATGAGTATTATCAAAATTGATCGTTCAATCACTTCTAGAATCCTTGAATCGACGGAAGATCTCGCTTTATCTAAAGCGATTATAGCTATTGGCGAGGCCTTAAATATGGATGTTATAGCTGAAGGCGTGGAAATAAATGACATCACCACCAAACTGAAAGAACTGGGTTGTCCTCGTGCCCAAGGCTACTTATATTCACGTCCCTTGCCAGTAGAAGAACTAGAAGCTTGGCTTAATAAATTTGAGAAAACACATGATCCTATTAATTAAAATATCGATAATCTAATTCATTATTTTCACAGGTACTATTCATCGACTTCATCAACATCGGCTTGCCCCGATATTCTACGACGAATGTGCGACCAAGACATACCTGTGGCGAGTATTGCACCTAATAGAAATAATAGAATATAGGTCATCACCGATACACTGTCGATGCCAATCCAACCAAGATCAATTAACCACCAAACAATAATGCCAAAAAAGGCCGCCACCAGTGTTAAGCCTAATGGGCCTAAAGAGCGGAATGTAGCTCGAATATAGACTGTCCAACCAATTAACAGTATGACGGAGGCCATGGCAAAAGGTGGAGTGATGGCAAGTTCACTACTGAATAACGCGTCTTTTGCCCAGTGGAATAGGCTGTAACCACTAGGATTATAGCTGGCATATACCAGTGTTAGGGCAAAAATTAATCTAATTAAGAAGCTTGTTAGTGTGAAGCGATTATAGGCCATATAAATCCTCTTTTTAACGAATGCTAAATTCTGTAAATTCACCCGTGGCAGGAAGCTGTTGAACTTCAACCTTATTCACTTTTGCGAAACGGGGGCCTTTTTTTAACCATGTTAACAATTGTTCTAAGCTGATGTTATCACCTTCGGCGATCATTTCTACTTTTCCATCTGAACAGTTTTTTACCCAGCCAAGCAATGCTAGGCTTTGGGCATAATGACAAGATGAATAACGGTAGCCGACACCTTGGACACGACCACTAATGATAAAGTGATATTGTTCTATTCCCACTCGATAGTAGCGGGTGGCTTGCCAGATATATCATAGGTAACGCGAGAAATCCCTTCGACCTCATTAATAATACGGTTAGAGACTAAGCCTAAGAAATCATAAGGAAGGTGTGCCCAACGCGCCGTCATAAAGTCGATTGTTTCTACTGCACGCAGTGCGACAACATAATCATAGCGGCGCCCATCGCCCATTACACCTACTGATTTGACCGGGAGGAATACGGTGAAGGCTTGGCTGGTCTTGTCATATAAATCGTGGGCATAAAGTTCGTCGATAAAAATTTTATCGGCTTTACGTAATAAGTCAGCGTATTCTTTTTTTACTTCACCTAATATGCGAACGCCCAAACCGGGGCCAGGGAAAGGGTGACGGTAAACCATGTCACGAGGAAGACCGAGTTCAACACCCAGTTTGCGGACTTCATCTTTAAATAGTTCACGTAGCGGTTCGAGCAATTTAAGGGTCATATGATCGGGTAAGCCGCCCACATTGTGGTGAGTCTTAATCACTTGAGCCTTACCTGTTTTAGCGGCGGCAGATTCAATTACATCAGGGTAAATTGTGCCTTGCGCTAGCCATTTCACATTGTTTAACTTGTTTGATTCTTCTTCAAAAATTTCCACAAAAATTCGGCCAATAATTTTGCGTTTCTTTTCGGGGTCATTTTCGCCAGCGAGCCCATCAAGAAAACGCTGTTCTGCATCAACACGAATCACTTTGATCCCCATGTTTTTAGCAAACATGGCCATCACTTGATCACCTTCATTTTCGCGTAGCAAACCATTATCAACAAATACACAGGTTAACTGCTCACCAATTGCTCGGTGCAATAAGGCTGCAACCACAGAGGAGTCAACACCACCAGAAAGGCCTAAGAGGACATCATCACTACCAATTTGTTGATGAATTGTTTTGATGCTGTCTTCGATGATTTGTGCCGATGTCCACAAGGTTTCACATCCACATATTTCTGTTAAGAATCGCTCAATAATGCGTTGACCTTGAACTGTGTGTGTGACTTCCGGGTGAAATTGTACGCCGTAGAATTTGCGTTTTTCATCAGCCATACCGGCAAATGGCGCACTATCTGTGCTAGCAATAACGGTAAAACCTTCGGGTAGCTTAGAGATACGGTCGCCATGACTCATCCAAACATCAAGCAATCCAAAGCCTTCTTGAGTAACATGATCTTCAATATCACGTAATAAATTTGAATGGCCACGGGCACGAATTTGAGCGTAACCAAATTCGCGATGCTCAGATGATTCTACTTGTCCACCGAGTTGTATCGCCATGGTTTGCATGCCATAGCAAATACCTAAAATTGGAATATTCAGTTCGAAGATAAATTGCGGTGCAACGGGCGCTTCACTGCCAATGGTGGAATCTGGACCACCTGAAAGGATGATACCTTTAGGATTAAATTCTTTTATTTCAGCTTCGGTAATTTCAGGATCTCTTAACTCACAATACACACCTGCTTCACGTATGCGGCGAGCGATAAGTTGGGTATATTGCGAACCGAAATCAAGAATAAGAATTCGGTGGTCATGGATATTGTGGCTCATATAATTCTCTGAAATAAAATAAGTAACCGGCATTCCCGATTTTATTGGGAAGCTATAACTGTCAAGCGATTCCCGCTAAAACAAGCGGGGACAACGCTAATTCGGGCTGAGTTAAGGAGGCTTTTTAGCCTACGCGATAGTTCGGTGCTTCTTTGGTAATCGTTACGTCATGAACATGGCTTTCATTTATGCCAGCTGAAGTAATACGCACAAATTCAGGTTTGGTACGCATGTCTTCGATAGTGGCACTGCCGGTATAACCCATGCTAGAACGAACGCCGCCTAATAATTGATGAATAACCGGACCTAAATTACCTTTGAATGGAACACGGCCTTCAATGCCTTCAGGAACGAGCTTGTCAGCATCGCTTGATTCTTGGAAGTAACGATCACTTGAACCTTGTTTTTGCTGCATTGCACCTAAAGAACCCATGCCACGGTATGCTTTGTAAGCACGGCCTTGAAATAATTCAACTTCGCCTGGTGCTTCTTCGGTGCCTGCAAAGAGACCGCCGAGCATAATAGTATGCGCTCCAGCAACTAAGGCTTTGGCTACATCCCCTGAGAAACGAATGCCGCCATCAGCAATAAGGGGTACACCGGTACCTTCTAATGCTTTTGCGACATTGCTGATAGCAGTGATTTGCGGTGCGCCCACACCTGCGACGATACGCGTAGTGCAAATTGAACCTGGGCCAATACCGACTTTAACGGCATCGGCGCCCGCTTCTACTAGGGCCGTAGCGGCAGCACCGGTAGCGATATTACCACCAATGACTTGTACGAGTGGGAAGTTGGTTTTCACCCATTTAACTTGGTCTAATACACCTTGTGAATGACCGTGAGCAGTATCAACTACAATGACATCAACACCGGCTTCAACCAATGCTTCAACACGTGCTTGGCTTTCTTTGCCAATACCTGTTGCTGCCCCGACACGTAATCGTTGCTGGTCGTCTTTTGATGCAAGTGGGTTTTCAGTTGATTTTTGAATATCTTTGACTGTAATCATGCCTTGTAAATGGAAATTATCATCTACAACCAATACTTTTTCGATACGATTAGTATGAAGAAGGTTTAACACTTCTTTTTTAGAAGCATTTTCTTTGACGGTAACTAAATTTTCTTTTGTTGTCATAACGGAGGAAACAGGATTATCAAAATGTGTTTCAAAACGTAAATCACGACTGGTTACAATACCGACAAGATCGTTGCCATCTACAACAGGCATACCTGAAAATTTATGGGCGCGGGTTAACTCGATGACTTCACCAATCGTTGCTGTTGAAGAAACGGTAATAGGATCGCGCACTACACCACTTTCAAAGCGTTTAACTTTACGTACTTCATTGGCTTGTTCTGCAATGGTCATATTCTTGTGCAGAATACCTAGGCCGCCTTCTTGTGCAATAGCGATGGCTAAGCGACTTTCTGTAACGGTATCCATAGCGGCTGAAAGCAGGGGAATATTGATTGTGATGTCGCGCGTTAATTTAGTTGTGAGACTAACATCGCGGGGCATTACGTTAGAATAGGCGGGTAGTAATAAAACATCGTCGAAGGTAAGTGCTTCTTGAGCAATTCTCATGGGCGTGATCCTGATAGTACTTGTGGTATTATCTCGACAATTATAACATGTTTGATATAGAACTTTTAAGTGATTTATGGCACGAGAAAACAATACAACTTTAGCTTCACGCCCCCTCAAAGAAGTCTATGCTGTTTCACGCTTGGTACGCGAAGCACGAAGCGTCTTAGAAGGCTCGTTTCCATTGCTTTGGGTAGAAGGTGAAATATCTAACCTTGCGATGCCGGCATCGGGTCATATCTATTTCACTTTAAAAGATGCTGCTGCCCAAGTGCGTTGTGCCATGTTCAAAATGCGTAACCGTCAATTACGTTTTACACCTAAAAACGGTATGCAGGTTTTACTCCGTGTTCGGGTAACGCTATACGAAGGCCGAGGTGAATTCCAATTAGTGGTTGAGCATATGGAAGAAGCGGGCAGTGGCGCTTTACAACGTGCCTATGAGGCTTTGAAACATCGTTTAGGTGAAGAGGGATTATTCGACCAAGCACATAAGAAAGTATTACCTACATTACCACGCACTATCGGTGTTGTGTCGTCACCTGATGGTGCAGCGGTGCATGATATTTTAACGGTGTTAAAACGTCGTTTTCCTGTGGCGAATGTTATTCTTTACCCTGTTATTGTGCAAGGCACTGACTCTGCTAAACAAATTGCGGATGCCATTCTTGTCGCGGACCAACGCCAAGAATGTGATGTGCTGATGATTACGCGCGGTGGTGGTTCATTAGAGGATTTATGGAGCTTTAATGATGAGAAGGTAGCCCGTGCTATTTTTTCTTGTACGATCCCTATTATTAGTGCGGTTGGCCATGAGATTGACTTTACCATTGCTGATTTTGTAGCCGATGTGCGGGCACCCACTCCTTCAGCCGCCGCTGAGATAGCGGTGCCAGATGGCGCTGAGCTATTACTTAAAATACAAAATAATTTCCGCCGACTAAATTCGCTCATTATGCATCGAATACATGCGGATAATCGTCATGTATTGCATTTAAAACAACGATTACCACAACCGCAAGCCAGAATTCGCCAACAAATGCAGAGTTTGGATAAGCTAGAACAACAGCTAACACGTAGTTGCTTACATATTATGAACAATAAACGTCAGCAATTAGATTATTGGTCAGTGCGTTTAAAACACCCACAAGCTGAGATTGAAATACAAAAGCATAAAGTGGTTCATTTTTCGGAACGATTAGGAAATAGTATTCAACAGAAACTACAAAAATATCAATTACATTTAACACAGCAAATACGCACCCTGTCAGCGGTGAGCCCGCTTAATACACTGGAACGTGGCTATAGCATTACGACGGCAGTCAAAACAGGGAAAGTAGTACACAATACCAATGACATAGAACTCAATCAGCAGATTAATGTCCGATTACAGCAGGGAAGTTTGCTTTGTGAAATTAAAGAGATAAAAGAATGAGTAAAATTATTGCAGGGATATTCATGTTGATATCTTTTTCGGCATTAGCAACAACATTGCCAACGCAATCAGCCGTACCCGGTGGTGTGGTGATTGTGCCGCTCGCTGTTATTTCAAATGAAAAACCGCTGGTGACGTATAACAAACAACAGGTGATGGTGCTGAAACAAAATCAGCAATGGCTGGCGGTTGTAGGCATTCCATTAAGCGTAAAGGTGGGTACGCAACGCGTGACCGTTCAATCGGCAGGGAAAATAAGTAAAACCTTGTTTGAAATTGAGGATAAAGCGTATCCAACACAACATATCACCATTACCGATAAACGGAAAGTGAATCCGACCCAATATGATATGACCCGTATCAATGCTGAAAAAGCCAAAACAGGCGCTGCACTTAAACATTGGACTGAAGGCGATGTGGCAATGAACTTCATCTGGCCAATTGAAGGCCGCGTCAGTGGGCTTTTTGGCAGAAGACGGGTATTTAATGGGCAGCCCAAACGCCCGCATAGTGGAATGGATATCGCGGCACCAACAGGTACAAAAATTCATGCGCCTGCTCAAGGTATTGTACGAGATACGGGGGATTATTTCTTTAACGGCAACACGGTTTTTATCGATCATGGTCAAGGTTTAATCACGATTTTTCTTCATCTCGACAAAATAGCTGTTGAGATTGGTCAAGTAGTTCAACAAGGTGACGTAATTGGAACTGTTGGTGCAACAGGGCGTGTTACCGGGCCACATTTGCATCTGGGTGTGAGTTTAAATAATGTAAAGGTTGAACCTAGATTATTTTTCCCAAAAAGAGATTAAGCATTTGTAATTGAAATTGTAGAATGGGGTGATTCTAAAGTCTAAAATCACGTCCCAGATAAACACTTAATACACGTTTATCTTCCAGAATTTCTTCTGGTGTGCCTTTGGCAATCACTTCACCTTCATTAAAAATATAAGCACGTTCACATACTTTAAGCGTTTCACGTACATTGTGATCGGTGATAAGTATGCCTATTCCTCGTGCCGCGAGATCTCTAATAACACCTTGAATATCGATTACTGAAAGAGGATCAACACCCGCAAAGGGTTCATCTAAAAGGAGGAATTTGGGATTCATCGCTAATGAACGAGCGATTTCAACTCGGCGGCGTTCACCACCCGATAAAGCCATGCCGAGTGAATCACGAATATGCTCAATATGAAAATCAGCTAATAATTGTTCGAGTAGTAAATGTTTGGCTTCAAGATCTAAATCTTCACGTGTTTCTATTATGGCAAAAATATTATCTGCAACGCTAAGCTTTCTAAAAACAGAGGCTTCTTGTGGTAAATAGCCAATGCCTAACTGTGCACGTTTGTGAATAGGCTCGTGAGTAAGTTCTAGCTGATCAAGATAGATGGTGCCATGATCGACGGGAATGAGCCCTACAATCATATAAAAACTGGTTGTTTTACCTGCACCATTAGGGCCGAGTAAGCCTACAATTTCACCACTATTAACTTCAAGTGAAATTGATTTTACTGCGTGGCGGTCGCCAAAACGTTTAGATAATTCTTGAGCAGATAAAAGTGCCAATAGCGAACCCTTTATTTTAATTGAATATAGCGACGATGAACCCAACCAATTACCACTTGATCGCTGATTATGCCTCTGACTTGCACCCAATCTTGTTGTTCAGTGAGAATAAAGAGTTCAGAACCAGCATTGAGCACACCTAACTTATTATATTGCGTACTGGGACCGGTACGAACATTAAGATTGGCTGTTGTTATCGCAGTTGGATAGCTATCATTTTTTGATTCGGTCTTAGCTGTCTCTGTAGGCGCTGTAGCAGTAACAGGTTTTGGTTTTACAATAGTCGTGGATGATTTTTTTGAGCGTCCTGGTGGTTGAATGATGATATGTATACGCTCACCTTTTTTGGGTTGCTCGGCATGATTGGTTCGACCTGAGGCATTGACAATGTTTTTATCAATATCGTATTCAATGCGCTCGCCACTAAACTCACTGCCATTTTGCCAAACATGGCCTTTGCCTATAAGGTAAATTTTTTGGGTTCTTGCGTGATATTCCATTGTGTAAGCTTTGGCACGTATTGGTGCTTCACCTGCTTTTTGAATTTGTTCATAGGTAGCGCGCTTCCCTTGGGCTACCGCTTTAGTGAGCTGTTTATCATCGTCATAGTAGAAGGTGATAATGTCGCCTTCAATACGTAATGTACCTTGCGTTAATATCGCCTTTCCTTTGTATTGTGTAATACCTTGCTCATCATCAAGTTGTGCATGATCGGCTTCAATCTCAATAGGTTGTTCTCGATCACTAGATAAGGCCAAAGCATAAAAAGGAACGCTAATAAGGGAAATAAATAGTAATTTACTGACTAGGCGGAGCATTATAGTGTCCTTTTACGCGTGAATGCAGGTTAATCATTTTATCTTCAAGTGCAGCATGTAAGCCAACTGAGTTGGTATTTCCGTAAGGTGATTTAATGCTCACGGCTAGATCAGTATAAGCGGTATTATGTAAGGTATCTAAAATAAGTTCTTCTGTATGTAATTCAATTTCATTATTATCTTGGCGGGTGATAATCACATTACCAGTGAGCTTGATTTCATCACCTTTTCCTTGGGTTTGTCCTTTATTGGATGAGATAAGCCAGTTGTCTTTTTCTTGATCAATGATATGAGCAACAGGAAACAGTATTTCTGTGCTGTCATCATCAGGATAGTGTGCCATTTTATCCCCCGTTATTACACGTGAGGGTGAGCCTGACTCGTCCATTACGGTAAGGGTGAAATTTGTCATTGAATAATCACTGGTTCGTGTCTGTTTGTTTTCTTGAACTGAACCGTTTTTATTCTCTTCACCTGATAATAGCCAAATTGAAATAATAGCCAAGAGGGCTAATAGTATTTTGGCAATAAAAGGAATATTAGAGATGGCGTTCAATTTGATCCTCTAGTGTACCTTGACCTTTCATAATGAGCTCACATACTTGTCGAGCTGCACCTTTGCCGCCCTTGGCAGGTGTAATCCAGTGCGCATATTTTTTAACAACATCATCGGCATCATTTACAGCAACGGCGAGACCAACCCGTTTCATAATGGCAATATCGACCCAATCATCACCGATATAAGCACATTGTTCAGGCTTTAAATTCAGTCGCTCGATCAGATCTTCAAAAGCAGGTAATTTCACTTTTTGACCTTGATATAAATGAGCAACACCTAAACTGGTCATACGGTATTCAACCACCTTTGACGTTCTTCCCGTGATAATCGCTATTTCGACTCCTGTATATTGGAGGAGTTTCATGCCGTGGCCATCGCGAGCATGGAATGCTTTATATTCTTCTCCATCATCACCAATAATGATACTGCCATCAGTGAGCACACCATCAACATCAAAAATAACGAGTTTTATATTTTTTGCTCGGTCGAGAATGTCTTGCATTAAGGTTTTCCTTTGTGTTTTAAACTACGCCAGCACGTAGTAAATCGTGCATATTAAGTGCCCCAACTAAAGCGTGTTCATCATCAAGGATTAATAAAGCATTAATTTTGTATTGCTGCATAATGGCGAGTACTTCGGCAGCCAACATATCTGGGCGGGCTGTTTTACACTCTGTTGTCATATAATCTGCAATCAAACTCGTGTGTATATCAATGGTTTGAGCCAGTACGCGACGTAAGTCACCATCAGTGAAAATCCCGATCATATTGCCATTATTATCAACAATAGCCGTCATGCCTAAGCCTTTTTCAGTCATCTCAATCAAGGCGTCACTTACTCGAGCATCTCCTTTAATTTTAGGAATGCTATCGTGGGTATGCATAATATCACTGACACGGAGCAAAAGACGACGGCCAAGGTTGCCACCGGGATGAGACAAAGCAAAGTCTTCAGCGGTAAACCCACGTGCTTCAAGTAAGGCAATTGCGAGCGCATCACCCATCACCAGTGCTGCGGTCGTACTTGATGTAGGGGCCAAACCAAGAGGGCAGGCTTCTTTGTCAATACGGATATTAATATGCGTAGTCGCATTGCTTGCAAGTGTTGAATTGGGCTTTCCGCTCATCACAATCAAGGGAACGCCTAAACGTTTAATGAGTGGCAAAATAGTTAATATTTCACTTGTTTCACCGGAATTAGATAAAGCCAAAACAACATCTTTATTAGTGATCATGCCTAAGTCACCATGGCTAGCTTCGGCAGGATTAACATAAAAAGCAGGGCTACCGGTGCTCGCTAATGTAGAAGCCAATTTACCTGCAATATGACCTGATTTACCCATGCCAATAACAACAATTCGACCTTTGCATTGTAATAAATGTTGGCAGGCGTCAACAAAAGCATCATCAATACGATCGCGTAGGGCTGAAATGGCCTCTAGCTCGGTATTAATAACAGCAAGACCTAAGGTCTTTAATTGTTGTGATTCAGTATTAGTCATGCGGGCATTCCTGCTGAGCTCTGATAAGCTAATAATACATTATATGCAATATAACTGACTAATAGAAAAGAGCCGGCAAAACGATTGAGTTTGCCATTCTTTCCTATTCGAGCGAATAGATAGAGCATGGCAAATAAAGCCATCATCACAGGGATGTCACGTTGTAAAATATTGGGATCTAATTGCGATGGATGGATGAGCCCCGGCATGGCTAAAACGGCAAGGATATTAAACATATTAGAGCCGATGATATTACCCACGGCAATATCATGTTGGTTTTTCAATGCTGAGATTACCGATGCAGCAAGCTCGGGCAAACTGGTACCAATGGCGACAATGGTGAGGCCAATAATGAGATCGCTTATACCGAAAAGTGTCGCTACGCCTGTTGCGCCCCAAACCAGTGATTTTGAACCGATAAGTAATGCCGTTAAGCCAATGGTAAAACTGATAATGGATTGAGGTGTTGTCATTTTAGRATCAGAAAATTCTTCTTCAAACTCGACTTCTAAAGGATCATCTTTGCTACTTTGAACAGCAAGGTATGCCATGCCAAATAAGGTAATAATAAAACCGGAGAAAAGAATAAGCCCGTCTARATAACCTAAATGCTGATCCCACATTAATAATAGAGCGAGCCCCATAATAAAAGCGAGAAAAGGAAATTCGCGTTTTAAGATATCGGAATGCACAGTAAGRGGGGATACCAAAATAGTGATACCTAAGACCAGTCCGATATTGGCAATATTAGAACCAAGAGCATTACCRATACCRAGTGCAGGAACACCATCAAAAGAAGCTAATGCAGACACGAGCATCTCGGGTGCAGAGGTACCGAAACCTACGATAGTTAAACCGACAATAAGCGGTGATATACCAAAATTAGTGGCGATATTAGCGGCGCCATCAATAAAGCGATCAGCCCCCCAAATAAGTATGGCAAAGCCAGCAACAATAGCAACAATGAAGAATACAGTGGTCATAAATAATAGATTTGTTCTTTAGAAAAAAAGCYAGGCTTCTGCCTGGCTCTATAGTATACCCGTTCCACCTGAAAATGCGTGYCTCAGTGGGATTTAAAAACGCTTTAGACAAGGCATTGATTGCAAGTAATGGTTGTTCCCTTGCTAAAATCAATAACGCGGTATAAAGCGTTTTTAAACCCATCGAAGAAGCGTTTGAGCAACTCCACTTCGTTGTTGCTCCTATTTGAAAAGGGAACAACCCTTCCTGCATAGGTGNCGCCTAGAATTGAAGTCGCTCAAATGCTCTGAGGCACASATCTTTAGGTGGTACGGGTATATATGGTGTAGGGAACTACTTGTCCCAATGAAATAATTAATCGTCTGAAAATACGTCGAAATCATCTTCAGGTGGATTGCCATCATAAACAAGACTTTGACGTTGTTGTAGATAAGCATCACGTACAAATGAATATTCATCAAGCGCCGCTTCATCTAATACTTTTTCAGCACTTAATAGTGAGGCTCTTTTATCAGTGATACGYGTAGCTAAAACAGCATTTCGAGTACCATTATCTTTAATATAAGTAACRGGATCGGTATAGATATCAGCTACTAAACCAAATGAATCTCGTACATTACGTGGGCCAAAAAAGGGCAAAACAACGTAGGCTCCTGGTTCTACACCCCATACTCCTAGAGTCTGACCAAARTCTTCATTATTTTTAGTATGGCCGGCATAACCAGCAACATCAAATATTCCAGCAAAGCCGACGGTACTATTTAATAAGAAACGACCGGTATCATGTGCTGCTTGCTCAAATTTAAATTGTAATAAATCATTTAAAATAACAGTGATTTCATTTAGGTTACTGAAGAAATTGCTAATACCTCTACTAATTGGGTCAGGCGTGACAGCGTCATACGCTTTAGCAACAGGTTTTAGTACAGCACGATCAGCAAGATCATTGAATGAGTACATCGCTCGGTTATATCCTTCTAAAGGATCACCTGATTGTGATGTGGTTGCACAGCCACTCAATAACAGGATAGCAATAGCAGCACCGATTCGAAAAAAGAAGTTAAATTTAGGCATAATTTTCAAAAAGTCTCAATATTTTGTGGACAAATAATCGCACAGTAGGCGATATGTTAACAAGTTTCTGTTGTAAAAAATACCCAAGTTTAAGGGGGTTGTTGTTTAAATACAACGAAAGTAAGCATTGTCTCTGTTTTAGTTATCATTTACTGAGATTCATCTCACAAGATAGTGACCTTAGCTTAATTATTCTCAAATAATCTTTTAAATCTCACTGAACCATGTAGATGTAAGGTAATATGAGATGGAATACGTGCAAATTCATTCTTCCGGGCAAAATTTAGATGTGCAAGAAAAATGCACGACGTATAGCGGTAGATAGATAATACCTAAAACTTTCCTATTTCTAATTTATAGATATGTAATTAACCTTAAAACTAAAAATAATGACTAATTCCCTACTACAAAAAAATAGATTACCTCTTTTCTCAGAGATTAAAACTGAACATATTGAGCCAGCGCTTGATCATGTTTTACAGAATGCAAAAATAACGGTTGATGAATTACTGCGTAATTTAAAGCAGGCTAGTTGGCAAACATTAGTGTTACCGATGGAAGCCTTAGATGCCACTATTGATCATGTATGGTCGCCCGTTAGTCATCTTAATTCGGTGCTGAATTCAGATGCATTGCGCGATGCCTACAATGCGTGTTTACCAAAGCTCAGTCAGTTTGGTACAGAGTTAGGCCAAAATAAAGCCTTATATGAGGCTTATAAGTCCATAGCCGAAAGCTCAGAATACCAAACTTTAGATCAGGCTCAGCAAAAAGTAATTGATAATGCTATTCGAGATTTTCGCTTATCAGGTGTTGAATTATCAGAGCAAGATCGTAATAAGTTTAAAGCTATTTCTCAATCGTTAACGGAGCTAACCGCTAAGTTTGAACAAAATTTAATGGATGCGACCCATGCATGGAAAAAACACATAACAGACAAATCATTACTTGCAGGCTTACCTGAATCAACAAAAGAAATGGCAGCACAATTTGCTAAACGTGATGAACTGGAAGGGTGGTTATTCACATTAGATTTTCCGTCTTATATGCCGGTGATGTCTTATGCTGATAATCGTGAATTCCGTGAAGAAATGTATACCGCTTTTGCGACCAAAGCATCGGATCAAGGYCCTAATGCAGGTGAGTGGGATAATACCGAGGTGATGAAGTCGATCCTTCAATTGCGTCATGAATTAGCGAACTTGATAGGTTTTGCTAATCATGCCGAGCGTTCACTTGCTACAAAAATGGCACAATCACCACAACAAGTATTAGATTTTTTAAATGATTTGGCCGCACGCTCTAAACCGATTGCAGAAAAAGAGATTGAAGAACTGACGGCCTTTGCTAATGAAACGGCGGGTATGGCTGATTTAGAAGCATGGGATGTGACATATTTTGCTGAAAAATTACGCCAACAACGTTATTCGATTTCACAAGAAGAATTAAAACCCTACTTTCCTGAAGATRMGSTTKTGKMWKKYYWKYWWRMMRKWGYKAMTRMRMYKTWTGKKWWARMARWTWWWRAACGTAATGATATTGATGTCTGGCATAAAGATGTTCGTTTCTTCGATATTTTTGATGATAAGGGTGAACTTCGCGGTCAGTTTTACTTAGATTTGTATGCCCGTAATCACAAACGGGGTGGTGCGTGGATGGATGAATGCTTGCTTCGTAGGCAGACCGAGCAAGGCATTGAAACACCGGTGGCTTTTTTAACATGTAATTTCTCAGAACCTGTCGGTGATAAACCTGCTTTATTTACCCATGATGAGGTGACGACTTTATTCCACGAATTTGGTCATGGTTTGCATCATATGTTGACCAAAATTCATTACGCAGGCGTATCAGGAATTAATGGCGTAGCATGGGATGCAGTCGAGTTACCCAGTCAATTTATGGAAAATTGGGCCTGGGAACGTGATGCCTTAGATTTGATTTCTGGTCATTTTGAAACGGGTGAGGTATTGCCTCAAGATTTATTCGATAAGATGATTGCTGCACGTAATTTTCAATCCGCCATGGTGATGGTAAGACAATTAGAGTTTTCAATTTTTGATTTTCGTCTTCATCTTGAATTTAATCCCGAACAAGATCATCAAGTTGAAAAAATATTAGCAGAAGTGCGTGAACAGGTGGCTGTGGTAAAACCACCCACATTTAATCGTTTTGCTCATAGTTTCTCACATATTTTTGCAGGTGGTTATGCTGCGGGTTATTACAGTTATAAATGGGCTGAAGTGTTGTCGGCTGATGCATTTTCTAAGTTTGAAGAAAACGGTATCTTTGACAGGCAAACAGGCATTGAATTTTTGCAAGCGATATTGGAACAAGGTGGTTCAAGAGAACCGATGGAATTGTTTATCGAATTTCGTGGACGTGAACCAAAAATTGATGCGCTGCTACGCCATAGTGGAATAGCGGCTTAATGAAATACACTGATCTTAGAGATTTCATCGATCACCTGGAGCAACGAGGTGAGCTCAAACGCATCAGCGTAGAAGTTGATCCCGTTCTAGAAATGACCGAAATTAGCGATCGTGTTTTACGTGCTGGTGGCCCAGCATTATTGTTTGAGAATCCAAAAGGTTCAACGATTCCTGTATTGACCAATCTTTTTGGCACGACACATCGTGTGGCACTCGGCATGGGCGAAGAATCTGTCGAATCACTACGAGAAGTAGGTAAGTTACTGGCCTTTTTAAAAGAACCTGAGCCGCCCAAAGGCATGAAAGATGCGTGGCAGAAAATGCCTATCTTCAAGCAAGTACTCAATATGGCACCCAAAGTGGTCAAATCTGCGGCCTGCCAACAACAGATTGTTGAAGGTGATGATGTTGATTTAAGTAATTATCCCATTCAACATTGTTGGCCAGAAGATGTTGCACCGCTTATTACATGGGGTTTAGTGGTCACCAAAGGACCGCATAAAGCGCGGCAAAATATGGGCATCTACCGACAGCAAGTGATCGCTAAAAATCGCGTTATTATGCGTTGGTTATCTCAGCGTGGTGGGGCATTAGACTTTAAAGAGTGGCAGCAAGAGCACCCAGGGGAACGCTTTCCTGTAAGCGTCGTTTTAGGCTGTGATCCCGCAACAATACTAGCAGCGGTTACCCCGATACCTGATAGTTTGTCAGAATATGCTTTTGCCGGATTATTACGTGGCTCCAAAACAGAATTAGTAAAATGTGTCGGCAATGATTTGCAGGTGCCAGCAAGTGCCGAAATTGTATTGGAAGGCTTTATTTACCCTGATGATATGGCTAATGAAGGGCCTTACGGCGATCACACCGGCTATTATAATGAAGTGGACCAATTTCCTGTTTTCACGGTTGAGCGTATTACACAACGTAAAAATCCTATCTATCATAGTACCTATACCGGTCGTCCACCCGATGAGCCGGCCATTTTGGGCGTGGCATTAAATGAAGTATTTGTGCCTATWTTGCAAAAACAATTTCCTGAAATTGTAGATTTCTATTTGCCACCAGAAGGCTGTTCATATCGTATGGCAGTGGTCAGCATGAAAAAACAATATCCCGGTCATGCCAAACGCGTGATGATGGGAATATGGTCATTCTTACGTCAGTTTATGTACACTRAATTTATCATTGTAGTGGATGATGATATCAATATACGTGATTGGAATGATGTGATTTGGGCAATAACAACCCGTATGGATCCATCGCGTGATACCACAATGATTGAAAATACCCCCATTGATTATCTTGATTTTGCTTCGCCAGTGTCTGGGCTAGGCTCAAAAATGGGGATGGATGCAACGAATAAACTGCCGGGTGAAACAGAACGAGAGTGGGGCAAACCCATTGAACGTGATGCAKATGTTGTGTCTAGGATTGATGACATTTGGGACACATTAAATATTGATAACAGTGAGAACAACTAGTTTTATTGTCGTTCAAGCTGTTCAATATATTGATAATACCTTACGATAGTATTGAATATTGACACCCTAAGTATCAAATTACACTACATTGCACAAACAAGTTTAACTATACGATTCTTTTGTGTAAGTTTATTTCTAGCCAATTCGGCTTTTGTTAGAAATAAGGACACGATTATGAAATCTAATATTGTTAAGTTAGTTATTGCAACGTCAATGATTTTCGGTTCGGCTAGTGTAATGGCAGCAGGTCCATCACAGCATTTATCTCAAGCATCTGCACATTCAGCTCAAGCGATTGCCCAAACATCGGTGGCGGGCGTTAAAATTGTTTCAGGTGTTGTTGCTGTACCATTAATGTTGGTAGGTGAAGTAGGCAATGCAAGTGGCCAAGCGGGTCATGCACTTTGGGATAGTGCTAATCAGCCCATAGGTGAACCCTTAGCYATCACAGATGAGATTATTACTTCAACGGTTTCTCCTGAGCAGGCAATGCAAGGAGAGGAGTAATGAAAAAATTCAAATTCATTATAGCCTTTAGTTTGCTTATAGCTATGTTTACTATTAGCYCTGTTTGGGCRGGTAGCSAGCAAGGAGGTGAAGCACARTTTTCYATTGAAGAAATRGTGGTRTTAACAAAAAAAGTAGAAAAAACAATGGCTAATAAAGGTGTGCGTGTTTTCATTATTGGCCGAAATGGTCGCGATCCAAAAGAACTGCCAGAGGGGGTAAATTATACCCATGTAGCCTTTGGCGTTTACTCGAAGGTTCAAACGGCTGATGGTCGAAKCATTCCAGGTTACGCATATTATAACCTTTATCAAAAAGCAGAAAATGGTGGTGAGAGTAAGTTGGTCACAGATTACACCATCGATTTTTTGGCGAATGTTTATGAAGCTAAGGTAGGCATTATTATTCCAACAGCTGAATTACAAAAGCGTTTATTAAGCTTTGTGGGTACTTCGGAATATTATGCATTGCATAATCMTCACTATTCGGTRATGTCTAATCCTAATAATGCAATCTATCAAAATTGCACTGAGTATGTGTTGGATGTGGTTAATGCATCCATTTATAAAACTGTCGATGAAACTAAATTGAAAAAGATTTCTGAAGAACATTTTGCGGCCCAAGATATCCACATATCCCCATTTAAGATCCTTTTGGGCTCCATGTTTGTTGATGCTGTAACAACATCGGATCATAAAGGCCAAATTAGAACGGCCACTTTTACCACGATTGCCGCCTATTTAGAGCAATTTAAATTGGCACAGGAAGTCATTACAATTGAAATGTAAGTTTAAGCAATTAAATGTAAGGGGGATTGCTTGAGCAGTTCCCTTTTATTTATTGTGAATGTTTAATAACTCGCCTGAATGTATTTATTATGAACATAACCTAGCTGGCCATCTGAAACTTTTACCTGAACCCACGGCGTGTGTTGTGTATCTAACAATGTCAGTGAGTCATTTTTGCTTAAGACGTCTTTAGCGTTAAAGTGYCGGCCTGGGCCTAAGCGTAGAAATAGTTTTTGTGCGGTTACATGGAATAATTCTTTATCGAGATTTGCTAGCACGGTATCGTTTTGTTGCTGTGCGTTATTGTCTAATGTCCATGTTGATAATAACCGCCTGAATAGGTCATCTTCAACACGCACCACCTGTTTATCACTAATGTTTTCAGTTGCAGAATAAACGCCAACAGCAATATCTATAGGTGTTATAGGAACGCTACCACCATGACTTTTGGCGATATGGTGACCTTGCCATAATACGGAACCATCTTTTGCAGCAATTAATTTCAGATCAACTCCRATTGATATTTGTGAATAAAGCCCCAAGAAATCGGCATCATACTCGGTGACTTCTCCAAGTAATAATGCGTCACAACGAAGCGTTTTCCCGATTGCGGCATACTGTTTATGATTGARTTTAGAAAGTGCACGATCTACTTTCTTAAGTTCTATATCTTGATATGGATGAGGGGCTAGATGTGAATATAAAATCCAACGTAGYTGTTCAATYTTTTCWTCTGTTAATATCAGTCGTTCAGTTGAATTATTTGCTGTGATACCTGTTTCATTCTCGAAGGGTAAAATRGCAATACAGCGTGGGGGCGAGCTTATAAATTGTTTTTCTGTTTTAAAGTGTACGGCATTAAAATGAGAAGTTTTTTCGGCATCAGTAAAGGATTCATTGTCGTTTACAAAGGTAGGTGATGAAGCACAGCTGGCCAGAAAAAGTAAGATAGGAACAAGCGCAAGGAGATAAACGCGTTTTTGTTGGGGATGCATGCTGTTATATCCTAAAAATCACAATAATTGGATTATGCCATAGGATAAACGGTAATTGAGTGCAATCTTCTTAATCTGTAGAGTGTTTCAATCTTTTGTATTACGTTCCATCGGTGTTGTGTTCAACCCAGCGGTCACCATCTCGCCTAGTTTCTTTTTTCCAAAAGGGCGCATTGTGTTTTAATTCTTCTATTAACCAGCTACAGGCATCAAGTGATGCACGGCGATGTGCTGACCAACAGGCGATTAATACAATGGGCTCAGCAGGTAGAATATTACCGACACGATGAATAATCAGYGWATCTAATAAATTCCAGCGTTGYTTAGCTTGCTGCTCTAAGTTATTGAGATAATGYTGYGTCATTTCAGGATARTGTTCYAACAKCATTGCTGACACATCAGCATCATCATTAAARTCTCGCATGCTGCCGATGAATGAGGCTGTAGCGCCAAATTGTTTATCAAGTGCAGATTGTTGTTGATGTTCGCTGATTGCTAACCATGGATCAAACGGCTGCGAAGAAATATGAGCTGACATATTAGCCGCCCGTTACAGGTGGGAAGAATGCAACCTCATCACCATCATTTACTGCGCTATCAAATTGGGCATATTCAAGGTTAATGGCGACTAAGATATTGATTGGRCGTTCGGCATTATGCGTAGTGATGTCCCATACCTCTCCCGCCGTTGATACRGGATCGATCTTAGATTCACTCATTCCCATCTTTTCGCGTAGGCTGGCAAAAAATTTAACTTGAATACTCATTGCTTGTTTACTTCTATTCATTCAAAATTGACAGCATATCACTTTAGAGGGTTACTCAACATGTCAGATCTGACTCATTTTAATCAAGCTGGTGAAGCACATATGGTAGATGTTGGCGATAAATCAGTCACTAAACGTACTGCTGTGGCTGAAGGTCAAATTAGAATGTTAGATAAAACYTTAGATTTGATAAAGCAAGGCACGCATAAAAAAGGCGATGTATTGGGTATTGCTCGCATTGCGGGAATTATGGCGGCAAAACGAACCGCTGATCTTATTCCGCTTTGCCATCCTTTAGCYTTAACGAAAGTGACTGTTGATTTCAAAATATTAGAAGATGATGTGGCGGTTGAATGTCGTGCTCAAGTYCAAACCAGTGGTCAAACSGGTGTTGAAATGGAAGCATTAACCGCGGTGCAAATTGCGCTGCTYACTATTTATGATATGTGTAAAGCAGTCGACCGCGGCATGATTATGACGGATATCCGACTATTAGAAAAAGCAGGTGGAAARTCRGGYCATTGGTTYAGAGAGTTATAATGATTAGCTAACTAACCTGAACTCTGAYTAAATATCTGTTTAAARSTGACAAGCTCACCTGATTGCGAYGTATCATAGCCTGAAAATCCAGCCAAATTTTGTTTGAATTCATCACTTTGTAAAAGTGATAATATTTGTTTTAGGCGCGCGTCTTTTGTTCGTGTAATAGGCACAGCAAGACAGTAATGTTCCCAAACAAGAGGGATAAAATCGAGATTGAATTTGTCTGCCATGGGGGCAATACCAAAACCGACATCTGCGACAGAACTAGCTATCATCGCGGCAACAGCCATATGGGTAAACTCTTCATGTATATAACCCTTGATACTATCGGGCGAAATATTTTCAGCCTCTAATAATTGATCAAAYAATAGCCGTGTGCCTGAATCGGTTTGGCGATTAATAAATTCTATATCACGATCAGCCAATGACGTTATTGAATGTATATTCTTTGGATTGCCCTTTTGTACCATTAGGCCTTGATTTCTTTTTATCACATAAATAAGCTGATATTTCTTCGGATCGAGAAAACGGAGATAYTCYGGTGCTAATTTTTTGGCAAGTACGCCGGTAGGAATATGGAACCCAGCAATATCACATTCACCTTTATCTAATGCACGTAGACTCTCTAAACTGCCATGAAAATGTAAGTCGAGCTTGAATAGAGCCTGTTGRTTGATAAGATCACGTAATGTGCCAATAGCGAGACCRTGGCTRGCAAATATAGTGAATGATGATGACTTTTCTTTATGTAAGATAGCCTCAAAATTTCGCTTGAATTGGGTGGCAAGATTATCAAGATCAGGTGAAAWCCGTGCTAATAATTGTATGTTTGAATTCAGTAACTCATGGCCGATAGCTGAAAGTGTTGCTCCCCGTCCCCGTTCCATAATCACTAAGGGTTGCCCSAGCATCTTYTCCCATTTTGTCAATAAACCCCAAGCAAAACGATAAGAAACCTGTGTGGTTTTGGTGGCTTGTTTGAGTGAGCCTAGCTGCTTAATCTCAGCTAATAATGTAAATAAAATGGGATCGATTTTTTGTTGTTCAGCAAGTGTAATTTGCCAGTTCAGGCTTAATTCAATATTCATATAGGCATAGTTAAACATATTTTTAATCATAAAAATAGCGTGTAGTATGTRTTTTGTGTTGCATATAATATGAATATGAAAGCATATATTTAGGGATGGTTTTAGAGGAGAGGAAGATTATGAGTATAAGAAAAATACTATTTGCTAGTGCAATAGCATCATCATTTATGAATACGGCCTATGCAGGATCAGAAATTGAAACACTGATCGATATGTTGCATGAAAATGGCATGGTGAGTGATGAGCAGTATGGTCGATTACAAGCTGAGTTAAAACAAAATGAAGTGATTGCTATTCAGGATAAACAAGGAATTCAGCAGCAGATTACGGATGCAACAAATACCTCTAATATTGATATTAAGGTTAAAGGKGGTATCACGGTCAAAACGAATGATGGTAAATTTTCTACTAAATTAGGMGGTCGTGTTCAGGCTGATGCGGCAAGTTATAGTGGTGATCCAGCAATGGGGAATGGCACTGAAATTCGTCGTGCTCGTCTTTATTTGCAAGGGACGATGTATTCTGACTGGGGTTATNAATTACAGTATGATTTTGCCAACACAGGTGCGAATGGYAAAGGGCTAGCMGATGCNTTTNGTRAGCTATAAYGGYTTTGATAATATGCAGTTAAAAGTCGGTCATTTTAAAGATCCGTTTAGCTTAGAGCAACAGACTAGCTCTAAATATGTCATTTTTACTGAACGCTCGCTTGCTTCTGCTTTTGCGGCAGGTCGACATATTGGCACAATGGTTAGCACGAAACAGCAGCATTGGTCTTTAGCAGGCGGCATTTTTGGTGATTCCGTTAGCAATAAAGGAGGCCCGAAAGATGAAGCGTGGGGCTTAGGYGCCAGAGCAACGTTTGCACCGATTAATGACAAAGGTTCAGTATTACATTTTGGTTTAGGACTAAATTATCGTGATATGGGCGGTGCCAATTCAACACGATTTAAACAGCAACCAGAAACACATATTGCGGGTGTAAATATTGTTGATACCGGCACAATGAACGATGTTGAAGACTTTTTCAAAGTGGGCGTAGAAATCGCTGCGGTAGTGGGGCCTTTTTCGGCCCAAGCAGAATATATTACAACGTCAGTAAGCCGCGATGGATCAATGAGCGATTTAGATTTTGATGGTTGGTATGCTCAAGCAGCTTATTTTTTCACAGGTGAATCACGTAATTATAAAAAAGGTGCATTTGGCGGCATTACACCAAATGGTATCGTCGGTGAAGGTGGTATTGGAGCATGGGAATTAGGCTTGCGTTATAGCGCACTTGATTTAAGTGATGGTGATATTAATGGCGGTGAGGTTGAATCAGTGACATTAGGATTGAACTGGTATGCGACACCTACGCTCCGCTTCTCGGCAAACTATGTTGATGTGCTTGATGTTAAAGGGGGCGCACATGATGATGATGAACCGCGTTTGTTCCAAGTACGCAGTCAATGGGCATTTTAATATAAGGAAAGTATGAACATGAAATTAATGAAAGGGCTTATATTAGCGTTATTATTGAGTAGTACAAATGTTGTATTTGCTGTTGAGCATCTCAAACTATCAACAACAACAAGTACCGATAATTCAGGTTTATTGGCTGTTCTACATCCAGTATTTGAAGAAAAATATAATGTGAAAATAGATGTTATTGCTGTGGGTACGGGCAAGGCATTGAAGATTGGGGCTAATGGGGATGTTGATGTCGTGTTTGTGCATGCACCGGCAGCAGAACTTGAATATGTTGAGAAGGGTGATTTTATTAACCGTAAAGCGGTTATGCATAATGATTTCGTTATTGTAGGTCCAGCAACAGATCCTGCTAATATTTCATCTACTCAATCAGCTTCCAAAGCATTACAAAATATTGCTGCAGCTCAGGCTGATTTTATTTCACGTGGTGATGATTCTGGTACTCATAAAAAAGAAAAGCAATTATGGCAAGCGGCAAAAGTGTTAGCGACAGGAAATTGGTATATTCAAGCAGGTCAAGGTATGGGAGCAGTGTTAAAAATTGCAGATGAAAAACAAGCCTATGCATTGACAGATCGAGGCACTCAAATTGCTTATGCAGACAAGATGAGCTTAAAGGTATTATTTGAAGGCGATGATATTTTATTTAATCCGTATCATGTAATGGCAGTGAATCCTGACAAACATAGTCATGCAAAATATGAGCTGGCTAAAAAATATATTGATTTTGTAATAAGCGAACAAGGACAAGCAATTATTACTAATTTTAAAAAATCAGGGCAACAATTATTTTATCCAGACGCGATGGAATAAAGAGTAAGCAATAAAAAACCGGCAATATTACTATTGCCGGTTTTTTTATGTAATACYTGAAACGAAACTACTGATTAGTGAGASATTAAATCAGTYGCTGCATCTTTAGCTGCTTCTTCAGTGGGTACTTCTGTAGCTGGATCAGCCATCGCATCAGAAGCCATTTCTTTAGCGTCTTCTACCATATCAGAAGCACCATCAACAACAGCACTTGCAGCATCAGAAGTAGCTTCAGCAGCATCGCTTGCCATWTCAGAAGCACCTTCAACAACTGCGCTTGCAGCATCAGAAGTAGCTTCAGCCGCATCGCTTGCCATATCAGAAGCACCATCAACAACTGCGCTTGCAGCATCAGAAGTAGCTTCAGCCGCGTCACTTGCCATTTCAGAAGCACCATCAACAACTGCGCTTGCAGCATCAGAAGTAGCTTCAGCGGCATCGCTTGCCATTTCAGCAGCAGATTCTACAGCAGATTCTGTGGCTTCAGCTGCGTGTTCCATTAAGTCAGCGCCGCCTTCAAGTGCTGAATCAGCAGCATCTTGTGCTTGGTCACAAGCAGAAAGCATCAGTGCTGATGAAAGAAGTAATGTTGCGGTAAATTTATTCATGGGGGTATATCCTTAGTTTAAAAATGTTAAGTAGATCAGGGTAATGGTAGATTATTGTGTGAATTAAGTCTAATAAAGCTGATATCAAATCAATTTACTAACCACGATCCAGTAAAGCTTGCAGATCAATCATTGCGGCATTAGCACGTGAAATATAAGAGGCCATAACCAGTGAATGGTTGGCTCGCATTCCAAAGCCACTACCATTTAAAATCATTGGGCTCCAAACAGTATCTTGGGWGGATTCTAGTTCCCGTATGATTTGCCGCAGACTAACCAGTGCATTTTTCTTTTTCARCACAATAGCAAAATCATRYTCCATTGCTTTTAATAAATGAATTAATGCCCAAGACGTTCCCCGTGCTTCATAAAAGACATCATCRATTTCTAACCAAGGTGTTTTGGCTACAATTTCTGCGGATGCCGATGTAGATTGTTGCGCTGCAGCATCGCCTGCTAGATCGGTATTAATTCTTATTTGACCGACACTGGCCGTTAAACGCTGAGATAAACTGCCTAAGCGTTTTTCAACAATGGCTAACCAGTCAGCAAGATTGTCGGCACGCGCATAAAATTGCGCTTTATCTTCAGTGTTACTCAGRCGKGATAGATAGCTTTCYAATGCATCAACCGCTTTTCTATATTCGTATTCGGTAGGGGGGAATARCCAAGATTTAGAATTAAAGTTTAATTGAGGTTCAGCAATAGCRAGRTCTTCATCTTCTAATGACTGAGATTGTGAGCGRCTAATATCATTGCGGAGTGCRCGYGAAAAATCACGGATTTGCACTAATACGCCAAATTCCCAGTTCGGCACATTGTCCATCCAGATAGAGGGAGGAGTGACATCATTGCTTAAGTAGCCCCCCGGTTTATTTAGCAGTGTATTTACTAATGTTATAATCGTTGCGGTTGAGGTGTAACCGATGACTACATCCTGTTGTTTGCTGGCAGCCATTTGAATGGCATTGTCAATGGGATCAAAATGCTCGGGAATACGGTTCATCCACAAAATAAGAATAGTAAAGATTAAGACGATAGCAAGGATGCTAAAGCGTGCTATTTTAATAATTTGCGCGCGCGCGGTTGGGTCGTTAAAATTATCTTGGATACGCCAGCTTANTATTTTGAATACGTTGCGTAAGTTGCTTAAATGCCATTTTTATTGTTCCTTGAGCYAGTTYTATAAGTATAGAGCTTCCGTAAAGKAAATCAAACTTGACTTGTTGTCTCTAAGCTCAGAATAATATGCGGTTTGCAAAAAGATGTTGAATAATAAAGGTGTCCTTAATAGTATGACAGTGAGAATCGAAATCGAAGATCTAGCGAAGCACTTTGGTGAAATTAAAGCTGTTGATGGCGTATCCTTTTCTGTTAGAAAAGGTGAAGTTTTAGGCTTTCTAGGACCAAATGGTGCTGGCAAATCGACYACCATGAAAATGGTTACAGGCTTTTTAGCRCCGACCCGAGGYACWGCRCGTGTTTGTGGTCATGACGTTATCACCGATCCTATTGCCGTGAAGGCRAGCTTAGGCTATCTACCTGAAGGYGCGCCGGCCTATGCTGATATGACGCCCGATGGCTTTTTGAGGTTTATTGCCGATATCCGTGGTTTAACGGGCAAAGATAAAAAGCATGCTGTAGATTCGGCGGCCGAACGTGCACGCATTTCTCATGTTATGTTTCAACCGATTGAGACWTTATCGAAAGGYTATAAACGCCGCGTTGGTTTGGCTCAGGCAATATTACACAATCCACCGGTATTAATATTGGATGAACCTACAGATGGTCTTGACCCGAATCAAAAACATGAAGTGCGCACATTAATAAATGAGATGGCGGCYGACAAAGCAATTATCATTTCGACACATATCTTGGAAGAAGTGCATGCTTTGTGTACRCGTAAY
Organism: Methylophaga sp.; assembly: GCA_002733335.1. Taxonomy (GTDB): domain Bacteria; phylum Pseudomonadota; class Gammaproteobacteria; order Nitrosococcales; family Methylophagaceae. The sequence goes on along the minus strand of NVVK01000002.1, from coordinate 56,412 downwards.
GTATTGATTTCTAATGGCAAGATAAAATTTGATGGYACACCACACGAACTGGAATCAATATCACGTTATCATAATGCGGTGGTGGTAGCGGTAGCAGATGTTGAAGACGCGACCTTTACAGCATTCTTAAACACACTTRATTTTGTCGCTGAAGTTGAAATATTAGATGCGCAACGCGGTGTTCGTGTTTATCCTAAAGAGGGCAAACAAATAACGGCGGAATTGTCACAACATCTTCGTGACAAGGGCTGGCAGATTGATTCACTTTATGCGGAACATGGACGTTTGGATGAGGTTTTCCGTACGCTTACAATGGGTGACTCAAAATGAATATTAAAAATATCTGGTTTATTATGAAACGTGAGATCAGCGGTTATTTTGCGACCCCTGTAGCYTACGTCTTTATTATTATCTTTTTGTTATTAACCGGCTTTTCAACCTTCTTTCTGGGTAATTTCTTTGAACGAGGCGAAGCGGACTTATATCCATTTTTCTCGATTCATCCYTGGTTGTATGTWTTGTTAATACCTGCCATTTCAATGCGTTTATGGTCAGAAGAGCGTAAAAATGGTTCTATTGAACTGTTAATGACATTGCCTATTTCAGTTATGGATGCCGTATTAGGTAAGTTTYTAGCKGCATGGGCGTTTACGGGATTGGCACTATTACTGAATTTTCCATTATGGATCACCGTAAATTATCTAGGRTCGCCTGATAATGGGGTTATTTTTGCTGGATTTATAGGTAGTTTATTAATGGCTGGTGGCTTTTTAGCGATTGGTTCCTGTATTTCKGCACTCACAAAAAATCAGGTTATTGCTTTTGTATTGAGCCTTATAGTGAGYTTAATATTTGTATTAAGTGGTTATGGTATYGTGCTGGACTTTTTTAGTAGTTGGGCGCCAGCGGTATTAGTTGAAGCTATTAGCTCATTTAGTTTTTTAACACATTTTGATGCGATATCTAAAGGTGTAATCTATATGCGAGATATGTTGTATTTCGCTTCGGTTATTTTGGTTTGGTTATTTGCTAATGCCATTGTTATTAATGCTCGCAAGGCCGACTAGGACATCATCCATATGAATAAACAATTATTATCAACCACCGGTTTAATCCTTGCGATTATTTTATTTGTGTCTTTTACGATTGTAACGAATGGCAATTTCAAATCGGCTAGAATTGATTTAACGGAAGATCAGCTTTTCACCTTATCTGAGGGTACACTCAATATTCTCGAATCTTTAGATGATCCTATTTCACTTCGATTCTATTATTCAGAACAAGTGGCACAAGAGTTACCTAGCCTAAAGTCTTACGCGCAGCGCGTTCAAGAATTATTAGAAGAATATCAGCGTGCGTCGAACGGAAAAATTGAACTTATTATCATTAACCCAAAGCCTTATACGGATAATGAACAGCGTGCAAAACAGTATGGTTTACAAGCGGTTCCTATTGAAGGCGAGGCCGATCCTTTGTATTTTGGCTTGGCAGGTAACAACTTACTTGATGGCGTTGAAAGTATCCGCTTCTTCCAACCAGAAAAAGAAGATGTACTTGAATATGATGTAACAAAGCTGATTTATAAGTTATCTAGCTCAAATAGAAAAACAGTTGGCATCATCAGCACCTTAGAGGTTAATGGTGAAAATTATGACCCCTTAAAAGGTGAAGTTCCGTCGGCGGATGGTGCAAAACCATGGGCTTTTATGGCTGAGTTAAGACAGTTATTTAATGTCACTGTGTTGCCAATAGATATTCAACGTATTCCTTCTAGCATTGATGTATTAGTKTTGATTCATCCTAAAGAAATGGAGGAGAGTACACTTTATGCGATTGATCAACATGTGCTGAACGGCGGTAAATTGATTAGTTTTGTCGATCCTTATTCTGAAGCAGATATTCCAGAAAAAGATCCCGATAATCCGATGGCGGCGATGGTGTATTCACGTAGTTCGAATTTACCTAAGCTTTATGAATCATGGGGATTTAAACGTAATAGTTCTGCTGTGGTAGCCGATCGTAAAACGGCGATAAAAGTAGATTTTGGCGCTAGAACAGGTAACAAGCCTATTGATTATGTATTGTGGCAGGGGCTTCCTGCGGATCAATTGAGCAGTGAGCAGGCGATTACCAGCCAACTCAAAAAACTAGAAATTGCTACGACGGGCTATTTTGAAACGATTGACGGTGCGTCAACAACGTTGACTACTTTGTTTTCATCGAGTGACGAAGCGATGTTAGTCGATAAACGAATTGTACAATTTCGTAATGACCCTCGCGCTTTATTAACTAAATATCAGGCTGGAACGTTAAGTTACCCTTATGCGATTCGCGTGAATGGCATAGTGAAAACGGCTTTTCCTGATGGTGCTAGAAATAAAGACGGCGAAGTAAAAAAATTCTCTCGTCATTTAGATGAATCGAAACAGGCTATTGATGTGATTGCTGTGGCTGATGTTGATATGTTGCAAGACAGGTTYTGGGTGCAGYTACAAGAYTTTTATGGYGARCAGATTGCCTATAATACCTCAAATAATATTGATTTCTTGATTAATGCTATTGATGATATGTCAGGCAATCATGGTTTGATAAGTGTGCGTTCACGTGCTGGATTTTCTCGTCCATTCGATCGTATTGTAGCGTTAAARCAAGAAGCTGAAAAACGCTATCGCACTCAAGAGCGTGAATTGCAAAAAACACTYGATGAAACAAARCAACGTATCGCTAGAATGCAAGTAGARCGKAGTGGCAGTGGCGAAGATATCTTAAACCCAGAACAGCAAAAAGAAATTGCAGAATCTAGGATAATGGTTCAGAAAACACAGCAAAAATTACGCGAAGTTCAGGCGAATTTACGTAAAGATATTGATCAACTTGAYACCAAATTAAAATTYTACAATATTGGTTTAGTTCCCATTATTGTGGCATTGCTAGCAGTGATAACGGGTTGGTTACGTGTTCGTAAGCGTACTAAAGGTCGCCATCAGCAGTAATTTACTGCTCCTAAATATTAGAATTTGTAGGTTTTGAAAAATGATTAAAAAATTAAATAGCCTCACAATATTAGCTATTGTGACCGCCATCATGGTTGTCTTGATGCTGATTACAATACAAGGGCCCACAGAAACAAGAAATGATGATTCTTTATTGTTTCCAACGCTTTTTGACAATTTAAGCGGTGTAGATACGCTTAAAGTGAAGAGCAGCCAAGACGAATTTACCTTATACAAAGAAGGTGAAGACTGGTATGTAAAAGAGCGATGGAATCATCTCGCTGATTTTAATTTGGTGAAGCGGGCTTTAATCGATATTAGCGAAGCAAAAATTATTGAACGTAAAACTGCAAATCCTGAACACTATATTTTATTAGGTGTTGAAGGCATTGAAGACGGTGGTGAATCGATTCAAATTACGATGCTAAGTGGTGAGGATGAAATCGCYAGTTTAATCTTAGGAAATGAACGTGAAGTAGGTCAAACACARGGTGTAAGACGATTTTATGTACGCAGGACGGGTGAAGATCGTGCATGGTTAGCAGAAGGGTATTTGAATATTAATCCACTGATGTTGAATTGGATTAAGAGTGAAGTTATTAATATTGCACGTGAACGAATTGCGCGCGTTGACATTATTCAACCTAACGGACAAACGGCAACCATTGTGAATATTGGTGTGAAAGAYAAATTTGGCACACCAGAAGCAATGGGCAAAACGATCTTCAAATATGAGCTGCTTGGCTACGATATGGCTGGCACGTTATTTCARTTGCGAATGGAAGATGTGCAGCCTTTGAAAGACTTTGCACGAGGTGAGTCAGAAATTGTTACGGCAGAATTTGTAACCTTTGACGGATTAAAAGTTACGAYAGAAACCTCATTCATTGATGGTGCGTATTATTCTGTGTTTAAAGCTGAATATGATGCAGCTTTAATAAAAACTGCACCTAAAACTATTGTAGAGACAGATACGTTAAAAACACCAGAGCAAGTTCAGCATGAAGTTGAGGTTATTAATAAGGAGCTCAATAATTGGGCTTATCGATTTGGCGGCTTTATTGGCACCAATTTAATGCGTGCTAAAGCAGATATGGTCACGGTTGCTGAGCGAGCAATTCCAATGCCACCTGATATTACGGGTACGGGGCCAGATCTTTCGCCCTCAAATTAAGAAAATAATAAAAAAGGCACGTTTAGGTGCCTTTTTTATGTGTGAAAAGTGATTAAGCAGTCTGCTTTGYCTGCCATTCTTTTACAARTTTTTGCACGCTCGAAGCGAGATCATCAGGTGAGAACTTTGGAATAAATTCATCAGCACCGATTTTYTTAATCATATTTTTATTAAACTCACCACTCATCGAACTATGTAATAAGATCTTTATACTTTGAAAGCGCGGGTCTTTTCGRATTTCAGTTGTGAGGGTATAGCCATCTATCTCAGGCATTTCAATGTCTGAGATTATCATTGAGATATGAGTTGTCACATCAATTCCCTCGTCAGCCCACGATTTTAATTGATCCAAWGCTTCTTTGCCATCACGTACGATTGTTGTATCAATACCGATTTGATCCATYGTACGTTTGATTTGATTRCGCGCGACACTAGAATCATCTGCGACTAAAATATGTGGGCGTAACGCYGAATTTTGAGAYGTAAAATCTTCAACTAGATCGGATGAAACTGCTTTATTTACGCCGACCACTTCATCYARRACTTTTTCAACATCAATKATTTCTATMAGTTCATCATCAATTTTGGTAATGGCGGTCATATAACTATTGTGACCAGAAGCACTKGGAGGRGGTAAAATATCGGCCCAGCTGGTATTAATAATACGATCGATGCTGTTGACTAAAAATCCTTGAATAGAGCGATTGTATTCAGTGATAATGACAAAGCACTTTGTTAAATCTTCGATGGGTCTACCCCCCACCCCCATGGATAGGTCAAATATGCTAATTGCTCTGCCTCGTATATGTGCCGTGCCGCGAACAACGGGATGAGAAAGCGGAATCTTTGTTAAAGGCGGACAAGGAATTGCTTCACGTACTTTAAATACATTGATACCGTAGCGTTGTTTGCCTGAGAGCCGAAAAAGTAATAGCTCCAATCTATTTTGGCCTACTAACTGTGTGCGTTGATCTACACCATCAAGCATGCTTGCCATGATTTAATCCTAATATATATTGTATTGTCACTATGATTATCGGTTGGCATTATTGATTCTTGAATGTGATGAATAATAAATAGGCACAGTCTTTGCTAAGACTAACCATAGATAATGATGATGTCAGTAATTTGGCGCATTGGAGTAAATAATGTTTTGGAAATATACACTAAGTTTTACGGTAGTTTTTTTCTGGGCAATAAATGTGCAAGCGGCAGGGCTGCATGCACTTGATACTATTGAGCAGGCGGCTTATGAATATGCACTAGAGCGRGCACAACTACACCATGACAACCCACAGGTGATAATGGAGTCACTAGACTCRAGATTGAGACTGAAAAGYTGTGAGTCAGCATTGGAAGTGTTTACAAAGAATGATCGCACTACAATTGGTAACCAAACGATAGGGGTAAAATGTAATTTTCCAAGCACATGGACGGTGTATGTTCCTGTAAAAGTAAAAGTATTTAAAACCATTGTGGTTGCAAGTCGCTCCTTGTCTGCAAATCACATCATCACTGAAGRTGATCTTAAAAGACAAACACGRGATATGGGCGTATTACGACAGGGCTATTTGATGGATATAAAGCCGCTTATTGGACAGCAATTAAAATACGCTATGTCAACGGGGTCAGTCATTCGTGCCAATAGTATCAAGCCTCAGAAGATAGTCCGTCGAGGYGAACAAATTCTAYTGGTGGCGTCWGTGGGCAATATGGAAGTGAGGATGAATGGAACAGCATTGGCAGATGCGCAATTAGGCCAGAGAGTCAGAGTTAAAAATAGTTCATCAAAACGGGTGGTAGAGGGCATTGTAGAAGGCCCTGGCATTGTTAAAGTAGCAATGTGAAATTGAAAATAGTATTAGGATAAAAATAAAAGTGTGACTTATACTAAAGTTTTGGTGAATAGGGTCGATGTAGTAATCAGACTTTAAAGGAAATTGGACAATGTCAGAAATAAATAACATAAAAACGACGGCACAGTCGGGACTGAATGCTAGCAAGATTGGTGAGAAGGGAAGCCAAGGTGGCGATAAGTCACAGAGTGTGCAAGCCGTTACAACTCGAACAGATACCGTGAGTTTGACAAATGAGGCAACACAATTGCAATCAATACAAAAAACGCTAGAAGATACACCTATCGTAAATAGTGAACGGGTAGAAGCCTTGCGTGCAGCGATTGCAGAAGGTTCTTATACGGTTGACGCTGTTGAATTGGCACAGAACATAATTGATTTCGAAACAGAGCTCTTATAAAGGGCGAGCAGGCTAAATATCATGACAATGACATCATTACAACAATTAAGTAGCATTTTGAAAGCAGAAGAAGAAGCGGCGGCCAAGCTGTTAACACTGCTTGAAGGTGAGCGCGATGCTTTAACAACATCTGATGCTGAAGTAATGGATGAGATGTCAGTCAAAAAACAACCTTTTGTGGTGCGYTTAGAACAACTAAACCGCCAACGTGAAGAAGTGTTAAAAATAGCGGGTTTCCCTGCGGGTAAAGATGGGCTTGATGCCTTTATTGTAAATCAACCCACTATCGATGCATCAGCATTGAAAATATTAGTAACAAAATTACGCACTACGGCATATGCGTGTAGAGAGCATAATCAAATAAATGGAAGCATCGTCAATGTGAACCGCCAATATTTACAAAAGGCGATGAGTATTCTGCGAGGCCGTGATATGACTGCAAGTTCATATGGTCCCGGTGGTGAATATTCAAATCAAGTTGTGCGACAACCTCTTTTAGGTCGCGTCTAAAAATACTCTAATTTGATTGGCACCATGAGGCCAATACATCTACCCAAGCATCTTGAGCATTTAGACAGGGAATAAGCGTTAGCGATTCTCCGCCCGAATCTTTAAATACCTCCTGACCACGCATGGCAATTTCTTCCAATGTTTCCAAGCAATCAGTAACAAATGCAGGGCAAATAACCAAAATATTCTTATGGCCATTTTTAGCCAATTCACGAAGGTGATCTTCGGTATTAGGCCCTAACCATTTTGCACGTCCCAGCCTAGACTGAAAAGCTACCGAGTATTTATCATCAGCTATTCCTGCTTTCTCTATAAAACATTGTGTTGTGCGAAAAACCTGGTGAAGATAACAGGTTTTCTGATGTGCGATCTCTGTTTCAAAGCAATGCCCATCTGTTAAACAGCGTTCAGCTGAAGTATCTAATTTTTGAATATGTGATTCAGGCAAACCATGATAACTAAACACGATATGGTCATAATGTTGCTTAAGATAAGGCTCGGCACTGTTAACGAGGGCTGAAATATAATCTGGTTTGTCATAAAAAGGTTCAACCACCGTCAGCTTAATATCTAAGGCATGCTTTTTAATGACCCATCGTGCTTGTTCGACAGACGTTGTAACCGTGCTTTCAGCATAATGAGGGTAAAGGGGAATAAAGACTATTTCTGAAATATCAGATTGATCAGTGAGTGCTATTATTTGRTCTTCAATGCTTGGCTTGCCATAACGCATAGCGATAGCAACCGGCATATTTATTTTGTGCTGTAATGCTTCTTTTAATTGTTGTGACAGCACAATTAAAGGTGAACCTTCTTTTAACCATACACTTTGATAGGCTTTCGCTGATGCTGTAGGGCGAGAAGGTAAAACAAATAAGCTGACAATGAGACGTCGAAATAGCCAAGGTAATTGGATCACATAAGGATCCATCAAAAATTGGTTAAGATAGCGTCGAACAGAAGATACATCTGGCTGATCAGGAGAGCCTAAATTGGCGAGTAATATAGCTTTTTTACACATAAAATAGGGTACGAATTAATTGCTTGGCTTGATCATACCTTTTACCGTAGATTTAAGCTAAACTTTAAAAATTGTTTATTACCAGTAATGACCGATATGAAACGTAGACAAATTCTAGAATTATCAGCTAAAAGTATATTGGCTACATTAGCCATAAGCTTGGCGTCTAAAAGTAGTGCCAAACCAGCATTAAAAACAGGGCTTGTACTTGATGATGCATTTGTTAATCATCATATCAGTGCATCTCATCCTGAGTCACCGGCGCGCTATCACGCCATAAAACAAAAGATCATTACGAATGATCTGCTCGCTAAAACGATGCCTATTGTGCCCAAAAGTGATGCTGAGAAATGGTTGGGTTTAATTCATTCACCGCAACATATTAATGCAATAAAAACACAACAAAACGTAATGCATGACAATGCATTATTGGCAACCGCGGGTGTATTGGCAGCTGTTGATGCGGTGTGTGAAAATCAAGTAGAAAATGCATTTTGTGCCTCTCGACCCCCAGGGCATCATGCTAGAAACACGGGGCAAGAAGAAGGCTTTTGCTATTACAATCATATCGCCATTGCAGCCAAATATGCACAACAGCAATATGAACGAAAAAGAATCTTAATCGTTGATTGGGATTATCATCATGGTGATGGTACCGAATGGGCATTTTATTCTGATCCCAGTGTTTTATATTTTTCAACACATGATATGTTTGCTTATCCCAGAACGGGATTTCCAAGTCGTATAGGCGAGGGCAAAGGTGAAGGGTTTAATATCAATGTGCACTTAAACTGTGGTTCAGGCGATGAGGACATTATCGAAGCCTTTATAAATAAATTGCTGCCGGCAGCAGAACAATTTCAACCTGACTTAATTCTGATTTCAGCAGGTTTTGATAGCCGACAAGATGATCTATTAGGCTGTTTTGATATTAGCGACAAAGGTTTTATGCTGTTGACCAATATGATTAAAATACTCGCAGCTACACATTGCCAAGGCAATATTGTCTCAATGCTTGAAGGTGGTTATAACCTTCAGGGTAATGCCAGTGCTGTGATGGCACATATAACAACCTTAGCAAATTTAAATTAACGGGATGATTTTTTAGTACCAAAGTACAATAGAATTAGGATAGTAATATCTTGTATCCAATAATGATATGCAGAACTTTGTTAAGTTATACCCCTCATTTTAGGGGGAGTAGTCTGTATCTGAAAATGGTAAAATGCAATTACTGGATAATTGGATCTGGAGTTCAATGGCCAAACCTAGTGTAAATTGGGGACGGAAAGTTACAGATCTTAGTGTTATTAAGATGGCTGAACCGCATTATTTAAGGGTGACAATAATGAAAATTTCTAAAATGCTTCAAATTGGCGCGGCTGCTTTTTTATTAAGTGGTGCAGCAATAGCGGACTCTGTTGACTTATCAACTTGGAGTGCAAACGGAAGTGCTGGTAAYTGGGTGTTACAAGGAAGTAATGATTCTGTTAAACAAACAGTGAATACTACTCGGCCAACATTTTTTCATAATGGTACAGACAGCCAAGGTTTAGTGTTATCAGGTAGCATTACTGTAACAGGCAGTGATGATGATTTTATAGGGTTTGTGTTAGGTTATAACGATGGTGATAATGCTAATTCATCGGCAGATTATATTCTAATTGATTGGAAACGAGGAAATCAGTTAAATGGAACAGCAGGCTTAGCTATTTCGCAGGTGACAGGTTCATTAGATTATGGTTCTCATGAGACTAATGGTGCTTGGACTCATACTAACAATGTAAATGAGCTTGCTCGCGCAACAACTTTGGGCAGCACGGGATGGGTTCAGAATCAGGAGTATACGTTTGATCTGATTTTTACTTCTACACTGATTAAAGTTTTTGTAGATGGCGTTGAAGAATTAAGTATTTCTGGAATATTTAGCAACGGTTCGTTTGGTTTTTACAATCTTAGCCAAGCCGGTGTAACGTATGCGGGTATTGAACAAAATATTGCGCCTGCAGTGCCAGTGCCTGCTGCATTATTCATGTTTGCACCTGCATTATTAGGTTTCATGGGTTTACGTCGTAAAGCAAAAGCAACGATTGCTTAATTAAACCTAAAAATTTAGAAAATAAAAAGCCGTAATGATTAAGTTCATTGCGGCTTTTTTGTGCCTATATAGTTTCTAATTCGGATGATGAGACGGCTAGAATCACCATGGACGGACAAAACCAAACCCCAAACAATATACCCCCGTTCGTCCTGAGCTTGTCGAAGGATTAAAACTGATAATCCAAWCYAATCTSACCATTRACATAATCTTCATCACTGTTGCCRCCAAACTCAGCATCGACCATCAGYGTTAAATTRYCTTGATTGGCYACRCGTARGTTYASRCCKGCAAASYKMCCTKMYACATTYTCATCACCSGCATTGGCRTARCTAAAGYKRTTWCCRSCAATACTGACATCGGTATCGTCATCATCACTGTTACGTGCTGTKACRCCKASTCTAAATTCMARTTCACTKTGTTKRTCKAACTGATARRCMRMKGCTAWTTGYRCTTTAGCYGTGAGTACTTTTAAAGTACGGTCATCCACTTTAAAATTAGAGTTTGTGGTGCCTTTTTCTTTATAACTGTCTAACCACTCCATGCTGTAATTAATACTGGCAGAAGGCCTAAACTCTAATCTATCTGCTATCGTATAGGCAGAGCTTAAAGTAATAGAAGGGCTTAAGAAGAAACTGTCCATATCAGATTKAGCTACTTCASYRCCATTWAMRYTATCAATCACCAMACGGTYATTRTCATGASKAGCATARCCSCCTAATAATGASGTWGTKATTTTAAAGCTATCAAAGTTAAAGTTGCCGTAGGCACCGATATAATAACTATCGGATTCAGATTGAAACGAAGCAACGTCTGTTTCAGTTTTAGAATGGGTTACACCACCCAATAAGCCCATACGGACAGTATCAATATCCCACTCATAGCCTAAAGTAAAACCAAGATGGTCTATGCCATAGGCCATGGCATCACTTTGAGCATCATAACTGGCATTACCACCAAAGGCTTGTGCCCATGCAACGGGTTTTCTTTCTTGGAATAACATGCCGGGGGATAAGGTTAGAGATGCGACTTGAACCGGTTGAAAGGGCGCTTTATTTGCCATGCGTTGGCTGACGGTGTTGTGAATAGAAGACGTTAAATTTGATAGCGCCACTGAGCGAATTGATTCGCCGGTGGGGTCAACCGTCATCACCGTATTACCACTGACAAAGCCGGTTGCGCCCAGAAAGTTAATATTCTCAACATTAAGTAGAGTTAAGTTGGCTGATTGACTGCCACCATAGATATTAACGGTATCGTTATCACCGCCGTCATTGCCTAAATCAATGGCGCCAATAATTTGGGAGCCAGCTAATAGGTTGATAGTGCTATCGTTTGAACCACCTTTAATCGCAAACGAACCTGCGCCCGTGGCTGAAATGAGCCCGCTGTTGCTTACAATAGCAYTGGTGCCAGTTGAAAGAATACCGAAGGAATCCGCCCCAGTCGTTGAAATCGTACCGCTGTTGCTTACGGTGGCATTGGCGCCAACTGAATAAATACCGTAGGCATCAACCCCAGTTGTTGAAATCGTACCGCTGTTGCTTATGGTGGCATTGGTGCCCGTTGAGTAAATACCGTAGGTACCAGCCCCAGTTGTTGAAATCGTACCGCTGTTGCTTATGGTGGCATTGGCGTCAGTTGAATAAATACCGTAGGCATCATCCCCAGCTGTTGAAATCGTACCGCTGTTGCTTATGGTGGCATTGGTGCCAGTTGATTCAATACCGAAGGAACCCCCCCCAGTTGTTGAAATCGTACCGCTGTTGCTTACGGTGGCATTGGTGCCATATGAATAAATACCGTGGGCAAAATGCCCAGTTGTTGAAATCGTACCGCTGTTGCTTATGGTGGCATTGGTGCCAGATGATTCAATACCGCGGGCAGAAGTCCAAGCTGTTGAAATCGTACCGCTGTTGCTTATGGTGGCATTGGTGCCAGCTGAATAAATACCGAAGGCAAATCCCCCAATTGTTGAAATCGTACCGTTGTTGCTTACGGTAGCATCGGCGCCAGTTGAAGCAATACCGTAGGCATCAGCCCCAGTTGTTGAAATCGTACCATTATTAGTCAGGGTTGCGTCGGCTCCACTCATGGTAACAGCATGGCCTATAGCATTTATTTCACCGCCAACGTCAACTATCCCAGTGTCATTTCCACCAAGTATTTGTCCTCCAACTACTTGGCCATTCGTAATCGTAAAATTAGCCGCGTAAGCCGATGGCGATATACTTAATGCAATCGCTAACGATAGTAATGTGTGATGGTGGGATTTTAATCTGGGCTTTAACATGGTTATCCTTAAAATATAGTGAATGTGCTTTATTTTTTAATGTAGCTTGTTTATATAGCGTAAGTCTTTAATTTAAGACAAAAAACATGCCTAAAACTGATATTCCAAACTGATCTCACCATTGACATAATCTTCATCACTGTTACCGCCAAACTCAGCATCCACCATCAGTGTTAAATTACCTTGATTGGCTACGCGTAAGTTGACACCTGCAAAGCGCCCTTCTACATTTTCATCACCCGCATTGGCATAACTAAAGCTATTACCTGCAATACTGACATCGGTATCGTCATCATCACTGTTACGTGCTGTTACACCGACTCTAAATTCAAGTTCACTGTGTTTATCTAACTGATAAACCGCTGCTAATTGCACTTTAGCCGTGAGTACTTTTAAAGTACGGTCACCCACTTTAAAATTAGAGTTTGTTGTACCTTTTTCTTTATAACTGTCTAACCACTCCATGCTGTAATTAATACTGGCCGAAGGTCTAAACTCTTATCTATCTGCTATCGTATAGGCAGAGCTTAAGGTGACAGACGGACTTAAAAAGAAACTATCAAAGGTAGATTCAGCTATTTCAGCACCATTGAGATTATCAATCACCAAACGGTGATTATCATGGTCAGCGTAACCACCTAATAATGAGGTGGTTAATTTGAATGAGCCAAAATTAAAATGACCATAGCCGCCGACATAATAACTATCAGCCTCAGTTTTAAACGAGGTCATATCTGTTTTGGTTTTAGAGTGCACTACACCACCTAATAAACCAAAGCGGGTTTTATTGATATCCCACTCATAACCCAAGGTAAAACCAAGATGGTCAGTGCCATAGGCAAGTGAACCACCCTCAGCATCATGATTAGCATTACCACCAAACACTTGTGCCCATGCTACCGGGGCTCGCTGTTGAAACAACATGCCCGGTGATAAGGTTAGTGCCGCTACTTGTACGGGTTTAAACGGAGCGGTATGCGCCATACGTTGACTAACCACACCATGAATCGATGAGGTTAACCCTGATAAGGCTACGGAGCGAGAGGATTCACCTGTTGGGTCAATAGTCATTGCCGTATTACCAATAACAAAACCTGTTGCACCTAGAAAGTTAATATTCTCCACATTAAGCAGTGTTAAGTTGCCAGAAGGATTACCACCATAGATATTAACGGTATCGTTATCAGCCGCACCACCTAAATCAATGGCGCCAATGATTTGTGAGCCGGCTAATAAGTTTAAGGTGCTGCTATTTGCTGGATCACCCGAAATAGCCAAAGCACCCGCCCCTGTTGCTGAAATCAGACCACTATTGCTGATGGTGTTATTATTGCCATCTGACAAAATGCCATCGGCCCCATCTGTGAAAGCGGATCCCGTTGTTGAAATACTACCGCTATTGCTGATGGTGATATTATTGCCAATTGCATAAATGCCGACATAATCAACACCTGCTGTTGAAATATTACCGGCATTATCCACAGTAGTAGTATTACCAGTAGCACTAACGCCATGCCCAAAGGTTGTTTCTATCTGCCCACCCACTTCAATAATTCCAATGTCACCGGCACTATTTAGGGAGCGTGTTGTGGTGACAGTTGTACCACTAGTGACGGTAAAATCAGCTGCAGAAAGAGGTGATGATAAACTCAATGCAATAGCCAATGAAATAACGGTGCGAGGATGTTTTTTAAATATAGCTGCTGACATGGTTAGCCTTTAAATATGTAAATTTACGTTATATTGTAATTGTATCGATACCTTTACATTTTTATAATCCCTGCTATTTAGCAGGGTATTAAGGCTTGAGGTATAATCTGTAAAATAATGGATTGATTTCTATTGACTAATTAAAAGAGGCTGTAATGACATTGCTAGCACCACTTATTGCACAAATTCATGCGTGTAACGCACGTGATACCGGTAGGATGATTGCGCTTTATCAACAGTATTTAGAACAAATATTGGGTGGGTTTCAACCGACATGGATAGCGGCTTATAAAGGAGATTTTGGGCGTAAATTGTGGCATGTAAAGCTAATGGATAGCTGGGTGGTGGCAGATGCTATTTTYCCYGYCGGYAATGAYAAGCAGTTTACGGCAGAAATAAAACAATATTTTAAAGAGGCGCTAGAGAAGGGGGGTATTGACCCCCAAATGATGTATTCAATTAAAAATGTAGGTAAAACCCGAGTGGCACGGACAGGGGATGCCGTTTCTGCTGAAGAATGGTCACAACATTGGATGCGTGAACGATTATTGAGCGAAGGGGTAAGCGACCGAATGGTGGGCACGTATACCTTAAATGACTGCGCTGAAAGTTACATTATTATTGATCGCGCGGTGGGAGAAGAACCCTTTAGTGAGCAGGATGCCCAGAATTTTTATCAGGCATTGAAGCTTTTCCCTCGCTTACACTATTTGTTGTTTTTGGAACGAGGTTTGGTCAGTCCTGCAACTACTCCATTGTCGCCACGGCAACAAGATATTGTTCGATTGTTRTTAGAGCCTTTATCAGAGCACGATATTGCYGAKCGYTTACARCTTACTAAGGGYACGGTACATAATTATATTGTGGATATGTATAAGATATTTAATGTATCCAGTCGTTATGAATTTGTTCAGCTTTGGCTATAGATAGAGTAATGTCATAGTATGACAAGCTAGAAGGGCATTTTACCAAAACAGGGTTCAATTACAGTGGGATGATTTTCGATAAGGTATGAATGAAAAAATTGTAAATAAAGACGATCGAGATAAAAGTATTTGGTTACAACAGCTTTTGCTGGTGAATGAAGCAGAAATACCTTCTCTATTTGGACATTTAATGATGGTGGCTGCTGTCTATTTCGTTTTGAAAGAGGYRGCCCCARCTCAGTTATTGACAGCTTGGCTYCTTTCYTTGCTCACRTGGATTRTRCTGTTAGGCGGARTACATTTATTTATCCGTAATCGACTCAAGGCTGATAACGTACGGTTYTTTGCKGGCTATTTTCTTATTTCTCATTTTGTAACMGGCTTGATTTGGGGCATCGGTTTTGTACTAATACACCCTGAAGTTTCTGTTACCTACCAGTATTTTATTCTGATGATGGTTGTCGCTATCTCGATTGGCGTTGTTGCTACCTGTTCGGCTTACCTATCAATGGCAGCGCTGACTTTTATTGCTGTWGCAGTGCCCGTTGCTATTATGTTATTTTTTTCARAAGGGGAGTTAARTTTGGTTCTCAGTGGRTTAACACTRCTCTCTATTTTTAATGTCATTATGTTTAGTAGGAGTATTAATCGAACACTTATTAGTGCTATCCGTTTACGTTTTGAGAATGCAGATTTRCTRATTGAATTRGGTGAAAAGAAAGAACAGGCTGAACAGGCAAATAATGATAAATCCCGCTTTCTTGCCGTTGCTAGTCATGATTTACGTCAACCTCTGCATGCCATTGGCTTGTTTACTTCTGCACTCGAACGAGGTCTGATGAGACCCGCCCAACGTACCATTCTCCACAAGATTAATCGATCAGTGGATGCGNTAGTGGGCCTGTTCAATGCCTTATTGGATATTTCTCGTTTGGATGCCGGTGTTATCAAGGTGGATAAAAAGCACTTTGACCTTTTAGATATTATTACTAGGTTTGAAAATGAATTTTCTACCATAGCAGAGCAAAAGGATTTAAGCATTGAGTGGCCATTGGAAAGTTGTATTGTTTATAGTGACTGTGAGCTGCTYGAACARATWYTACGCAATTATGTTGCCAATGCCATACGTTATTCTAATCAAGGTGTGATACGTATTGCTTATGAGACAAGAAAGAGTAAGGTTAATATCTGGGTCAGTGATACGGGTATTGGTATCGATGACAACGCTCAAAAATCAATCTTTAGTGAATTTTTCCAACTTGGTAATCCTGAACGTGATCGCAGCAAGGGGCTAGGGCTAGGGTTATCAATCGTCAAACGTTCAGCAAAATTACTGGGTCATCCAATCGCGGTAAATTCGACACTTGGGGARGGCTCAACATTTAGTRTCGAAGTAAACGCTGGCGATAGCACGAAGGTTAATAATAGCTTGCCYGCTGAAAATCAGACTGCGGATGTCAGTATCAAAGATACCCTAATTGTTGTCATTGATGATGAACAGGATATTCGTGAAGGTATGACCAGTTTGTTTGAGAGCTTTAATTGTGATGTGATTGCCGTTGCTGATAGTGATGAGGCTCAGGCAGTATTGAAAAATTATACTAAAATTCCAGATGGTATTATTTCAGACTATCGCTTGCGAGACCACCAGACGGGGATAGAGGCTATTGCCTGTTTACGTAATCAATATCATAGTGATATACCCGCTATTATTATCACTGGTGATATCGCTCCGGAGACGTTACGAGATGTAACTGAACAGGGTTTACAGATATTGCATAAGCCCGTATCACCGGTAAAATTTCGTACATTCTTGCGAACGATTCAATTACGTCGTCAGTAATTTCTGTCAGGCAGCTTAACTTATTCTGTCATATTTGATTGGTTAGCAATTTTTGCGGCTTGGGTTCTGTTGTTTACGCTTAATCCCTTGAAAATYGAGGTGATATGCATTTTAACGGTAGACTCTGACAACTTAAGTTTTTCTCCTATTTCCTGATTGGAGAATCCATCACCTATGTATGAAAGCACTTCCTGTTGTCTAGGCGTCAAATTATCAATTACAGAATTTTCTGTTTYTTGTGGAGAATGAGCTGTTTTCAAAATAGCCTGAGGCACRTAAATACCACCGGCAAGTATTAGTTGCAGTGCTTTAAACATAACATCGCTGCTGGTATCTTTGGTTATATAACCCACAGCGCCAGAGTTGAGTGCCTGTTGAATATCACTAGGTTTTTTCGATGCAGAGATAATAACAACAGGTAAAGCAGGATACTGTTGGTTGATCTCGATTAGAACTTCAAAACCATTATTTCCGGGGAAATAAAGATCCTGCAAAACGAGGTCGATATCTGGGTTGGTCGAAAGGTGATCCTTCGCTTGAGAATAATTGTCGGCCTCAAGAATCTCGTTTTCCCCTTCCAGCTGATCTAATACTAGGCTAAGACCTTCACGAAACAATGTATGGTCATCAATGATAAGAATTTTCATATATTTTCTATGTTGTTTTTATATAACGACCGTAGCRTGACAACGAATTAGGCCCCCAAGTTGTAGTTATTCAATACTACAAGCAAAGCTATACAGTACACAGATGCTGTATCAAAATCTAGCATAAAAAACTTTGTTATACCTGTACTTATGGCTATATAGGTATGGCTATAAGTCCATGTCTAGCAATACTTTTGTCTAATAGATTGTGTAATGCAGAGTAACTATACTCGTCACAGGGGTATTGTGAATATTCTATTTAAGAATAATAAAGGCATAGTCATTTCCYATAAATAAKAGTYGTRGTGCGCACAAATTTGGGCAATCGACATAAGAAAAATAAAGTTAATACTTTCAGGAAGCTTAACAATGAGAATACACGGATTAAAACTAAAACCAGTGAGCTGGAAAAAGTCTGCAAATTTGATGCTAACGAGTCTRTTGCTGGCKRTTGCTTTACTGACAGCAGCGAATAATATTCARGCCGATACATTTAAAAATGAATGTGATAAAGCATTTGGTTCTTGTCCTGCCGTTGTTAGTTCTATTACAAGTGTTCTCARTCTTGATGTTTCTAATGTGGTTACTGCTGGTATAAGTGGCACTGGGCTGAATGCATTTCAGACGATGAGCGGCGAGGTYAATTTYCTCAATACTAAATGGACATTTTTACTTCATTCAGGAAGGAGTGGTGTTGACCAGTTTATTGCTTTTAAGCCTACAAAAATAGTGACCTTAGCAGGTATGATTCAGACATCAAATTCACTAGCCAATATGGCAATAGGCTTATTTGATGCAATGGTGCCATCTCAACAGGCCGTGGTCTTTACTGCTAATGGCATCGATATGAATCCTTTCGTCCATGGTGCAGCTGTTCCGGCGCCTGTTAAGACCTTTTTTGATCCCTTATATCAGGCTGATCACAGCTATAAAAATGGTGATTTTGTTATAAARYWRGCTCCTGGTYTRMATAARCTCGATGTGGTTGATTTGRGTAACTCYGGCGTTTTAGCCACCGTTCTTGATGGCGTTGGCTTTAGCGGTTCCCAACTCCTTATTCAYTMTCAYTTAGGAGAGAACATTTTAGGCTCATTACTTGCCGGAACTAAGCCGGGTAAAATTCCCGATGTTAATGTGACAGCCACATTACCTAAATTCACGCCAAAAATTTTGGGGCAGCTAGAAATACCTATATCTTCACCTGATCTCAAATTTAAGTTGGAAGGTGGCTTTAAAAAGGCGGAGACGTATAAAGTCTCTCTTGGTGTATCTGTAGGTATGCCCATTAAATTGGGTGGCGAAAATGTCAGCATGAAGCTTGCCTCCGTGCTGTCACAGAGTGTAACAGGTGCTGAAGCGTCGGTGAGTGCAACGATGGCTAATAATGCAGTTTGGAAACCTGCATTTGGCATAAGTTGGTTGGGTATTCAGAATTACACCATAAAATTTTCTATCATTGCTGGCGCTACCACGGGTGTTAAAATTGGTTTTGGTGGCTACACGATGTTTGGAGATAAAAACGTCTATTTAGCCAGTTCTGTCACATCTTCTAGTGCTACTTCAGGTATTCCAATACCTTCAGAACTTTCGTTTGCAATCTTACCTACAAACCCCAATGAGGTAGGCAGCATTGCACTTGTTGATATGGTCAAACTGTATAATGAGATAGCAAAAGAAACCGGTAAAATTAGTGCCGGAGCACCGCAGATTGATGTTGCTATTATTCCGGATATAGCACTTGCTGGGAAAGAGAAAAATACTGGGCCATCCATATCGATTAAACTTGGAAATGAACCAAGTTTTGAATTAAAAGACGCCAATCTTCGTGTGATGGGGCAAGATATCGCGAACGTTACCATTGCATCACTGGATGCAAATGGAATCAAAATAAATGGTAGCACCAATGATGATCTGTATGCTGGCCCCTTTCACGTACCGAGTCTAGAAGTAGATATATCGGTAAGAGTTGATGAGCTACCACCTAAAATTACGTTTAAAACAAATACTACCATTCTTCCCGGTACGGAGAGCACGCTAGAATTAGCCTTATTAGCTGGTGTGGGAAGATTTAGCACCGTTCAAGATTTTGGCGATGCCTTTAAATTCAATTTTGCAGCAACAGCGGGCAGTGAAAACTTATTTAGTTTTAATAAAAATGCCTTAAAAGATGCCAATATTAGCCTTGATGCTTCATTAAGTTCAGATCCTGGTGCATGGATTAGAAATGAAGGTAAGGCTGCGGTGAATGAGGCCTTTGCAGGTTTAAGAAATGGTGTGGCTGAGGCGCAAACTAAAGTACGCAATGCACAAGCAGTGGTCAATAATCTTAGCGGTGAAATCAGGATAATGCGTACTACAGTTTTAAATGAAAGAAGACCGATTAACGCTAGAATAACGAGCGCCCAAAATCACGTTAACAGCTTGAGTGGTGATATCAATACTAAAAATAGCGAAATAAGCAGAGCAAAAGCGAAACTTCATTCGTGCACTCAAACTGTTCGTGTTTGTAAGGAAACCAAGCCTGTATGGGATAAGCCCCCATGGAAGTGGAAGTGTATTCGCTATGAAAATGAACCCGATGTTTGGAAACGTACTTTCTGTCAGTTACAGAATACCCCGGTTTATGGGGAAATTGGCGGACTTGAAACGGCTAAAGCTGGATTAGTGATTGCAAAGGCATCAGCGCAAGAAACACTAAGATTGTTGAAAGAAGGCTATAACAAAATCCCTGTGGATCTTGACCCACGTGTTGCAGCCTTAATTACGGCTAAGGCGACAGCCACACTGGCTCTAAATGTGGCCCAAGCTGCCCTAGGAAAGTTTGGGGAATTTACTCGCCTACTGACAAATGCCACCGATATTCTTGATCATGCTGATATTTTTGTGATCAAAGACAGTTCTCTTCGAGGAAGTCTTAAAGGTAGTTTAGCGGGTGAGCCCGTGGTGTTAGATATGAACTTCAGTGTTAAGGGTAATGATTTTTCACAACGCCTTGGGTTTTCACTCACAGATATGTCTTATAACGCTGAACAATTTGAGGTTGTTGCTCTTGGCATTGTCACAAATGTATTTCTTGAGGCTGCTAAAAGCCTGGGAATTATTCCTCCCGAATTATTAGAAGATGTGGCTTCTCTTTATAGAGAACGCCTAACGACATTGGAGGCAGAAGTGTCAGCTGTGGTTACTCGTAATGGAACATTACCTCGCCCCTATACAGGTCCAATAATAGCAGTAACGCCCCTGACTGGCAGTATCAATGCTGGTTTTGCGACAGCAATGCAATCAGTACTCGCAGAGAGAGAGGAGGAGTTGATTGCTGCACGCATAAAAGCTAATCAACTGAAAAAATGCTTACGTGCTCGATCTCAGAATCCGCGCTTATCCTCCAAATACTGGGGTGCTTTTAAGGTTCAATCACAGATTGATGATATGGTCGCAGAGATGGAAAAACGAGTAATGATGATCCCTATTCTGGCTGCTCAGTGTGATAAATTGATTGCTGAAGAGCAGGCGAATACTTCATACATCACTGGTGGTATTGATCCACTACCTCCAGAGGTGACAACATCTTATATAGCACAGGCTGAAAAACTAAGCCTAGTGAATGGTTGGGCGACGTATGGTTCAGAATATGGCTTTCCTGCCTTTAAGATAGATAGTAATGGTACGGTTATTGTCTCCGGTTTAATCACTGGAGGGAACTATGGGGAACTTGCTACCTTGCCTGCAGGAGTGAGACCTACCAAGCAATTGATTTTTAATATGAATAATCATGGGCAATCGGCGAGAGTAGATGTATTTCCTAATGGTAAAATTAAATGGGTAGCCGGTGGTAAGGAGCATGGCTGGATCAGCTTATCAGGGATCAACTTTGACCTTGCTACGGGTAACGCGTTGAAGTTGAGTAGTGGCTGGCAGAAATATTCAGCTGCTGCTTATGGCATACCGACGCAGATTAAATCAGGCACTATTGTGAGGCTAGAAGGGCTGATCAAAAATGGTGCGATTAAACCAAGTACGATAGCGACGCTTCCGCCTGGGTCTAGGCCTAACAAAATCTTAGTCTTTAACGTGAATAATAATGCTAAATCAACACGTATTGATATTTTACCTAATGGCCAAATTAAATGGGTAGCGGGTGGTAAAGATCATGGCTGGGTCAGTTTATCAGGGATCAACTTTAACCTTGCTAAGGGTAAAGTATTGCCGTTGACTAATGGTTGGAAGAAATATCTCAATGCCCAATATGCTGCACCAAGCTATAGTAAATCAGGTGATATTGTGACACTAGAAGGGCTGATCGAACATGGCGCGATTCAGCCGGGCATGATAGCAACACTCCCCGTAGGTTTTAGACCTTCTACGCACTTGCTTTTTTCCGCGAATAATCATGCTAAATCAGCACGTATTGATATTTTCCCTAATGGTCAGATTAAGTGGRYAGCMGGTGGCAAWGATCATGGTTGGGTGAGTTTATCAGGGATTAATTTCTCTATTAATTAATAACTCAATTTATCTAGAATTTTAAAAAAAATAGTGAAACTTAAACTTTTAAGTGCAGAACTATCAAATGGAAAAATGATGAATACAATTAAAACGAAACTTTATTGTACTCTGGCGAGCGCCGCTTTGATTTCTTTGTCTGGATGTCAAACCTTAGAAACGCTGGGCTTGCGTAGTGATAACAATGCGAGTGTTGTAGAATCTAAGGCGGTTCACAGTGATRCYGTMATGGTCAATATGCCAKCTGARAGYAATGCRATTCGTGTWTTGGTCACGCAAGGTATTGATGCAATGGAAAAAAACGAGTTGYTAGAAGCATCACGTTTTACCAATATAGCATTGAAGTTAGATATTACTAACCCTGATATACAGCTGCTTAACGGGCTGATTTATCACTTGATRGGCGTGCGTGGTGATACTAGCAAGTATGAATTGGCTGAGCAAGGATATAAGCAGTCACTAAAATTTAATCCAGGAAATTTAGCCGCACGTTACCAGTTAGGTTTGTTATATGCGGATCAACGGCGTTATACCTTRGCTCAAGGCCATTTTTCTGCTGTAGCGCTTCATCGTAGCAAAGATCCGGCGGTGCTCTACAATCTTGCCTCGGCATCTTATTATGCGCGTGACCCACGCACCGCGGAAGCGGCACTTAAGCGTTTGATGGAAATTTCTCCTCAAGCACAAAATCAGCCTGAAGTGCTTAAAGCTAGGGCTTTATCATTGGCTGCTATGGATGATCGTACGGGTGCAGCAGAATTTATTACGGCGTATCGTAAAATAGCGGGCAATGATAGAAAGCTACAAACATTAGAATACCGTGTTGACAGCTGGCAGTCATTTTATGACAGTGATGCAAAAATGATGCTGTCTAAGGTGGCAGACAATAATCCCTACGCCATCACAAGTGACCCATATGCTACTACGGACGAACCGAATATAGCTTATGACGATCCAAATACAACAGATCCTAATGCAGTGGAACTATATGAGGATACTGGCTCTAATGCTTCTACCGCTACTGAAGATGATGCAAATGCATATATAGAATCGGAGATGGTTGTTGTTGATGTAGTTTTGATTGGTACTCAGGAAGATATACGTAATTCTCGCGGTATCAACTTTCTAAATGGTTTACAGTTACAATTCGGTGATCCTTTATCTGGTATACCGGGCTATAGCCACGGCAAGACACAAACCTCAGATAGATTGGATACCGGTTTCGGTCTAGATGAAAAACTGGTCACACGTACTACCGCTATCAGTATTCCTGCTGTTAACTATTCACTTAATATTGCTAACTCTGTTGATGCAAATAATCAAGTATTGGCAAAAACGAGTTTGGTTGCTCAAAACGGAGAAACATCTGAGTTTTTCTCTGGTACAGAGATCTTGGCCGCTGCTGTATCAGGTGGTAACGGTGACAGTGTATCGGTGCAAAAAGAAGTGGGAGTAAAACTGTCTGTTACACCTGAAATTTTACCCGATGATTTAGTGCGCTTACATGTAGTTGCTGAGCGTACCTTCTTAACCGATCCGTCTAATTCTGTTGTGTTTGAATTTAGGCTTGATACGACAAAAACAAATATTAATTCAACGGTAACAATGAAATTGGGTGAAACGTTGATTTTGGGTGGCTTGAGTGAACGTGAGTCATCAAAATCTGCTGATGGTGTACCCGTTTTGATGGATATTCCTGTGCTCAATTATCTTGTTTCACAGCGGGTAGAACGCCAGTTTGAACGCTCAGTAATGATTTTGCTGACACCGAGACGGCCGCATTTTACGCGACAAACTCAGACGGATAGAGCGGAGGTTGATAAGCGATTATCAGAACTTGAACAAGATATTAAACGCTTAGAACGACGCCATGGTGACTGGTATACCCCGCGCTCAACGTTTGATGAGCTTATTGATAAATTACAAGTTCCTGAGTTTTTCGAAGAATTTCGTGTAGGGGATGTAGAACTACAATCTTGGCAAAATGAAGTGGGTGGCCAAGATCTCATTATGATGGCAAGAGATCGTTTGTTAGAAATCTAGATTCTTTTTAGTTTTCTGACAGAGAAATAAGATCTGATGCGCTATTTAATCTCCATTCAAACACGTCTTTTTTGGCTTTTTCTTGTTGCTCAATTATGTTTTTTTGCCAGTGTCATTGCTCCATCATCAGTATACAGCGCTGAGAAAATAAGATGGAAAAGCCTACCTACCTTAGCGGTAGATATATCAATCAACAGTGATGGGCAAGCGTATATAGCGGCATTAAACGGCACGCCGTGGCGTTGGGATAAACAAGAACAGCGTTGGCGACGTATGTCGGGTAAATTTACACGCATAGCAGCAGCCGAAGATAATCACCCATGGGCAATTAATGCTGAGAGCGAATTATTTCGTTACAACGGTTTGTGGTGGGAAAGAAAGCATGAAGGTGTTGCTGATGTGGCCGCAAATGTTCAGGGTGATGTTTTTATCACGATGGATAATGGTGATATCAAGCAGTGGTATGCATTAAGAAGTGAATGGCGTTCTATTAACGGCTCTGCTCAACGTATTGCAGTGGATAGCGCTGGCCAACTTTGGATTGTCGACTCTGAGGGCAAGGTACAATCCTACGAGGGTAAAAACTGGAAAAATTATTCCAATATTATCGCAGCTGATATTGCTACAAGTGGTGAAAATGATCAGATTATTGTTGATTCAATTGGTTTCATACGACGTTGGGATCCGCTGGCCGAACAGTGGCATAAAGTGGAGGGCATTACTGCTGTAAATTCAGTCGCCGTCACACCAAGCGGTGATATTTGGGCTGTGCTTGAAAGTGGTGAAATTATTATTAATGGTGATTTGGTTGCGGAGGTGGAACAAGCTAAGCTGAGAGAACCTAAAGCGGTAATACCTAAAGCACCAACATTTAGGCCACCAACAGAGCAAGCATCAATTCCAAAAGCGAGTGTAGTAATCGCCCCGACCTTGAATGCACCAGCAATAGAAGGCGGCACAGTACCGACTGCTGCAATAACACATGAGGCTAGTGTGACAACGTTTAATGGCCCTGCGGTTGATCCGGCTACAGTGACCAGTAGAAATCCCATCAACTTTATTAATACTCGAGAAAATGCTGCTTCACTGGCTATTGGTGCAGAGGGCAGTGTATTTGCTTTGACCGAGGGCGGTACGCTATTACGTTGGTCTAATGGTTTAAACGGATTTACTGATTTCCCTGGATCACTGGTTCGAATTGCCGTTGATTCTAAAGGCAATCCATGGGGGATCTCTTCTTTAGGACGTGTTTTCCGTCATACCGGCAGGAAGTGGCAGCAGATCCTGAACGTTACTGCATCAGATATTGCGGCGAGCTATGATGGCAGCGTTGTGATTGWASAKRKYTSMSRWMSWSWYYKWWWRWYTRRTRWKMMTYMRCAGRYWKYYWRKGSTMTTTKTGGCAATAATGCTGCTTTGGTTGCGTTAGAGCCTGACGGCACACCTTGGACAGTGCGAACGGATAAATTAGTACAACGCTGTAATACGTCTCCCTGCAAACGCTATCCTCAAAAAGCGCAAAGCATCGCTATTGGGCCTGATGGCAGTGTTTACATTGTTTCAGAGTCTAAAAAATTAATGCATCTGGATCGGCTTAAAGACACTTTCCAGCTCATATCAATTGCTGGTTTTCCCTCAATAGAAAATGTTGCCGTCGGCCCAGAAGGCTATCCTTGGGTGACCAGTAGTGACCAAGTTACATTGGCATCTGCATTTTTTGAACGTGATGAAAGTGGTGATGCACTTCTGGCTGCAATCACACCAGAGGGAGGAACGGTTGGAACTGGGGTGACGTCATCTGTTGTCAGTACAGAAATAGCTACGATTACGTTTAGTAAAAATATGAAATTTAAAAATATTAACAMCACYTTAKCTATC
Source organism: Methylophaga sp. (assembly GCA_002733335.1). Lineage (GTDB taxonomy): Bacteria > Pseudomonadota > Gammaproteobacteria > Nitrosococcales > Methylophagaceae. The sequence goes on along the minus strand of NVVK01000002.1, from coordinate 30,517 downwards.
GGTGGTGGTGATTTTAATATTTTAGAAGTGGGTAACGATGGCAGTATATGGGCTGCGGTGCTGGCGGCRGCGGGTAATAAATATGAGAAATATAATGAAAATAGGAACAGGTTTGAAGCGGTTCCTTTCTGGTTTGCCACCAATAACCTCACTGAGACAACACTTTCATTTGATGTGACTTCTAATGGTGATTTYTGGGGAAGTTCAAATGGCACCAATGTGTACCGTGTACGAGGACAACAATCGATAGATTTTACCAAAAGTGGTGTTGGTTTTCCTAGTATATTAAGCGTGGGGGGAGATGACACTGTTTATGTGGTCTACGGGACTAGCTTGTACAGTAAAGCTGAAAATTCAAGTCAATTTAAGAAATTTAGTAATGATAATGTCAGGTTTGTGTCAGCAGGTAGCGGCGGTAACCTCTGGATAACAAATGTAGCAGATCAGGTTCAGCAATGGACTGGATCAAGATTTGAAAATCGTCCTATGGGCCAAATACAATTRGCCAAATCAGTTAAAGTAGGTAATGGCGGTACGGTATACATTGTTGAGGCTGGCGTGCCTTATAAATGGAATGCGACCAATAATAGCTTTGATAAAATTAACAATATACAACTCACAATGGATGGAGAGATTGCCGTTGAAGCAGATGGGCGTCTYTGGCTKTTRWSTGAAAYRGAYAACACMSTTAARCGAGCAAAAGATTAGYCSGWTTTAAGTAAGRTTGATAAATGAAANCCACTTATAGCTCAGYTGGATGGNCATCCYCGAYATCCATATATTGGCATGAAATCTGCTTTTAATTCCTAGTTAAAACAATAAAGGAATGAACATGATTGCCTCAATAAATATGAGTAATGAATCTATTGATTTATTAAAACGTCGTGGCTTATCAGAGCAACAAGTCAACAGCTTTKCTGAAYTACTAGACGAAGCGAATGAACAACAAAAAAGGCATATTTCTGCTAAACAAATATTGTTGAATATGACGGCGAGTGAGTTARCGTTATTACAAMAAGCAACATCTATGGCCGAGCCAATTAAGGTTGACTCACTTAGTAAAGAAGGTTCAATTAATTTATTAGCTCAACCTGATAGAACAGGACTGGTYGATCTTAATAATGATGGTATTGTGGAARTAGGGGCMGCTAAGAATATAGTTTTTCCTCCGGTTAATGCSCCTGCACATATAAAAGCKGCGTGGGAAGAAGCRACAGCACATTTGAGTGAACAAGATAAAATGACATTGGAGTTTCATTCACATTTTTTAACGCATGGCGTGATGATCGGCGATCAGTCAGCAAAGGATCCATTGTCACCTTCAGAGCAATGGTCACTAGAAGGCATMAAACAATGGTTGATTGATGCGCGATCAGCATTAGACTTTAGTGTTCAGYATGGTGGCTGGACGCATAGCAACCTTGTCCAGAAAGACTTTTATGATCGGTTTGAAGCCGCTTTAGTCACATAAAGTTTAATAAGTTCAATAGCCACTCCAAAATGGAGTGAAACCTTAGCTRCTTGACAAGTAGTTAGGYRGCTAACTATACTATTGCTATGCTGCAATTAAAAGACCTACCTGACGCTAAAATTCTTGCTAAGTTTGCTGAAAGGTATCCTGATGCTGATATTGAACGCGTTATACAATTCCTCACGTTATTGAGAGTGGGCTCTGATTTATCATCTGTGCTTGATAATTTTTTAGATGGCTATGGACTGTTACAGGGTAGATGGTGGGTGCTGATACTGTTAATGCGTGAGGATGATTTAATGTCGACACCTTCATCGCTTGCAGAAAAAGCGGGGGTATCAAGAGCAACAATGACCGGTCTCATTGATGGTCTGGTGAGAGAAGAATTAGTGCATAGAGTCACTAATATGGACGATAGACGTAAATTGCACATTAAGCTCACGGCACTAGGTCAGGCTAAGCTTGATGAGGTAATGCCGGAATATTATCGGCGCGTGGGCGATTTAATGTCGGTTTTATCCGATGAACAAGGTGGGCAGCTAAGCTCAATGCTTACAAAATTACAAAATAACAGCGACGTGTTTAAGTAGTTTTACCCAGTTAGTTAGCTAGCTAATTAATTGGGTGATCAGGAAGTAGTCATCAATATATTTATTGTTGTTGCCTACATTGAATTATTAAATTTAGGAGTGAAAATCATGAAAAAATTATTATCAACACTTACTTTTTGCAGCTTTATCGTTGGCGGAACGGTTGGTTCGGCCATTGCAAACGATGACAGTGCCGAAAAAATATTACAGTCTGTAAATGGTAAATGGAATACTACGTTTAACAGTGGTGAYAGCACCAAGTTAGCAGCGCTTTATACTGAAAATGCGACGCTTTCCCCAGGTAATGGTGAAGTGCTTGTTGGCCAAGAACAAATTAGTGGGCTTTTTAAAAGCTTTATTGATAACGGTGTTCATAACCATACCATTGAAACAATCGAAGTATATCGTGATAAAAAGCAGATTGTGCAACTTGGAAAGTGGAGAGCTGAAGGTGTTAATGAACAAAAAGAAGCGATTAGCTTTGGTGGCGTTCTGATGACAGTGATCGAGCAGAATGCTGATGGCGTCTGGCTAACACGTTCACATGTATGGAATATGGGTAACTAGTCTAATAAAGATTAGCTCTCAGCGATCATTATGACTATGTGAATGATGGCAGTGTGAATAAGCCGCGATGATTAAGTTCATCGCGGCTTTATTTTATGTAATATCTACGGTTTTACAGCTGCTTTAACTATTTTCAATTGGGTAGTCATATTCATAACTGTTATAATTTGTTATAAACAAAGCCCCGTAGCTCAGCTGGATAGAGCGAAGTCCCGCCAGCGAAAATCCGATGGTACGCAGAGGCCGTATTATTCTGCTGAAATTGAGACTACGGCACATTGTCTCCGTTCCAGAGATGCTCCACAGGCTGGATCATTTACTGTGGAACTTGCCGACTTTACAGCTCTAATTGTGCCGAATTGATTTTCAGCCACTCTCGATATGGCAGGTAGTGAGACTCAAGATAGTTTCTCAGTTATCTTACGTGCTGCAATGACCGACAAARCACCGTATTTCCCAATGGTAAAACGAAGTGGTCAGTCTTCAAACGTTGTGTAGTTTATAGATAAACTCATAGTGCCCGTCTCTTGTGCAAGCGTAGCTTAAAGCTAGGAATGATAGTGTCAGTGACTATAAATTTATATCAGTATACATATATATGTACTKTTAMTTGTATTAAGTAAATATATATGTTGACCTTATGTCTGGTTAGGTATATAAATATATATACTTAAATCTTATAATCTTTGGGTTTACCATGAGTATAAAAAATATAGTTGCCAAACAATACAGAGCTATAGTGAATCGAGCTGTCCATCAGCTGGATAAACTTTCTGTGCCACCTGAAGGATGGGTGAGGACGGTTCGAACAGCATTRGGGATGACTGGGCCTCAGCTCGCCAAAAGGTTAGGCGTGAGTAAATCAAGAGTCTCTAGGATTGAAAAAGATGAGATCACGGGTAGCGTAACATTAAGAACTATGCAGTCTACTGCTGAAGCAATGGGGTGTAAGTTTGTGTACGCGATTGTTCCAGAAAAAGATGTTGAGAGCGTAGTTCATGACAAAGTGTTTCATAAGGCTGTTCAAGATGTCTTTGAAGTATATAAGCACATGGCATTTGAAGATCAGAAAATTAGCAAAGAAAAATTGCGAGATGAAGTTCGTCGAGTAGTTAAGCAAATAGAACAAAGGGATATTTCATCTGTTTGGGATAAAGTAAATTCTCATACGGATTTCTACAAGAATGACCCGATTTATCGCTACATATATANGTCAATAGAATCAGATAACAAAAATATATCAAAGAAAGATAAATGAATATAATAATGGGGGATCCCGACGGAGCCACACCCCTAGAGCCAGAGGAAATGGAGGGGCTAAAGTATAAACATGTTACTACGCGTAGTGAACTTGATGAATTAGAGCAAGCCAATATCACMAATGGAATGCAATGGCTGAGTAAGAAGAAAGCCCCTGACATTCTAACTGAGAAATTTGTTAAAGAACTCCATAAGCGTCTCCTTGGTGATGTATGGTGTTGGGCTGGTACCTTCCGTAAGACTGAAAAAAACATAGGAATTCCGCCATATTTAATTGCTCAAAATTTACAATTATTGCTAGACGATACGAAATATTGGATCGAGAATAATACCTATCCTCCACTTGAACTTGCGGCGAGATTTCACCATCGACTTGTCTATATTCATCCATTCCCAAACGGTAACGGTAGACACTCAAGAATAATTGCGGATGCAGTTTTAAACTCCATTCTTGGTGAACCTTCTATTGATTGGGCTGGAGGTTATAGCCTAGAAAAAATTGGCAAACGTAGATCCCAGTATATTGCTGCTTTAAGAGCCGCAGATGGGCATGATATGGGGCCTTTGTTGGAGTTCGTCAGTTAGGAATAGCTTGCTTTGGTGTCTCACTCATTCCACAGCCGCTCCAATTTTATCCTCGCAACTGTTATAATTTGTCATCAACAAAGCCCCCGTAGCTCAGCTGGATAGAGCGTCCCCCTCCTAAGGGGAAGGTCATGCGTTCGAATCGCGTCGGGGGCACCAATTATCGAGTGTTTAGCAGTATTAGTGGTATCTGGAAAGATGCTCTTGATTGTCCTAACTAGAYTGTAGTTCAACCACCCCTACATTTGAGTAGTTAACGAGAGTAATCCCTAAATTTATCTCATGTCCTAGAATCAAATCTAAGCCGTATTTTTAGTATATTAAAATGAAATCTAATATTGCTATAATCCTAGGTGTTTATTGATGCTAACTGGAGAGAAAATATGCGTATGCTTCATACTATGTTGCGGGTCGGAGATTTAGAACGTTCAATACAATTCTATACTGAGGTGTTGGGTATGGAGGTTTTACGGCGAGAAGAATATCCGGATGGGAAATTTTCATTGGCATTTGTTGGTTATGGTGACGAAGAATCCAATGCTGTTATAGAACTGACATATAACTGGGGTACTGACAGTTATGATTTAGGCAATGCTTACGGTCATCTTGCCATTGCAGTGCCTGATGCCGCCGCCGCATGTGATGAAATTAGAAAACGTGGTGGAAATGTTGTGCGTGAAGCAGGGCCAATGCTGCATGGCACATTGGTACTCGCCTTTGTTGAAGATCCTGATGGCTATAAAGTTGAATTGATTGAATGTGATTAGCTAAGCAGGCTAAAGCTAACGTAGCTGATTAGACCCTCATAGTCATGTGTTCTTTATCAGAGTTGTTGTAATAAGCTTTGGGTGATGTCTTCAAATTGATACACTTTTCCACCGTATTGTTCAGCAAAAACCTCTGCAACTTCCTTCTTTGAGAAGCTGGCTATTGTTGGCCCCATGGCRCCTTGGCGATTATGTCCGGCAACAWACCATGCKGTGCGGGCATTAATAAAAAATTCATCATCAGGTGTATCCCACAGGCTGGTGGCCATATCATGCACATACACTGTTTGAATGGCGTGTGTATGCTCGGGGTCGAGTAGATAGGCAAACATGTCACGTGTAGAACAAAACGTCAGATTATTATCGTTACCTCTTTCATAAAGCTGCCCTTTAGGGCCGGGGAAGTTTTGCACAATCATYCCACAGAGATGACATTCATCACTTCGCTCAATCGYCATTGCATGTTGTGCAAGCTCTAAATCTTCTGGTGTTTCACCACAAGCTGAGAGCGTTAATAAAGCAACTGTAATAATATACCAGCGAGAATATAAGTTTAATATCATCGTAAGTCCTTATAGTTTTCTTTTATTAAAGAGGGCGATTGCGCCCAGAACAAGCGCCACAAACCACGCTAACATGCTTGATATGAGACTGAACATTGAGAATTGAGCATGTTGTGCAACAGCCATTAGGCCGGTCAATTGCTGATCTGCAAARAAACTGATGATGATTAACCGGAAGATATCCGTTGGGTTGAGYAAAAGTAGATAAGGGAACAGTTCTGCATTGACATTACCTTCTGTGCCGACTAATAAGCCTAATAGACTAAGGTCAAACATAAAGACAAATACAAACCAAACAATGAGTGCCAACCCCGCCGCTTTTGATTTTTCAGCCACGGATGCACTGATCATGGTAGCAATGGCAATAAATATCCACCCTAATAATGTGGCGAAAGTGATGAAGAAGGCATACGGCATAATGAGTTCAGACCARGTGGTCGTATCAGAAAATACGCCCATGATAATGGCGGATRATCCAAAACCGATAATGGTGGAAAAGGCCATRATCATCCAATGCCCCATCATTTTCCCTAACACTAACTGCCAGCGACTAAGYGGGTAGGTCATTAATAATAATAAAGTACCACTTTCATCTTCGCCCACCACGCCATCRTAGGCTAGCATTAAGGCTATTAGAGGAATAACAAAGACCGCTAAGCTTGCAAGGCTAACAAGGGTTGTCGATAAATTAGTAAAGCCTGCTTGCCCAGATGCCGCAGCACCAAAATAGGCTAATCCTGTTGCCAGTAAGGCAAAGATTAAGCTGATAGACATAACCCAGCGGTTACGCAAACCATCATGAAATTCTTTATTGGCAACGGTTAAAATTGCATTCATTGTGGCGGCTCCCTATGCTGAAGTTCATTCATATAATGGGTATAGATATCTTCTAAACTTGGCATGTGTATATCAATGTTTTCTAAAGARGGCAGCGCCACTAATTGTTGTAATGCAGCCATYTTTTGTTGTTGGCTMACCTGTACTTGAACGCCATGGTCAGTGACAGAAGAGCKTGCYTGYAAGTSGCTTGGTAATTGTAAGTTAGCACCTTGTAACTGGAATGTGACAGGCAGCTTTGTTTGCTCTGAAAGTGTTGATAATGAACCTTCTGCTAATATRTGACCTTGGCCTAAAATCAGGGCACGGTCGATATATTTCTCAACMCCTGCTAACACATGTGAACATAAGATAATGGTGCTACCTTGTGCTTTTAGTTTTGCAATKCCTTGATAAAAATCTTGGGTTGCAATGGGGTCTAAGCCTACTGTTGGCTCATCTAATAATAATAATTTTGGCTGGCCTAACAAAGCTTGAGCCAAGCCTAAACGTTGACGCATACCTTTAGAATAGGTTTTRACGCGTCGCATTGCAGCATGTGCTAAACCTACTTCTTCTAATAAGTCTTTAACGTGTTTCTTGTCACAGCCTTTTAGTTTTGCAAAATACGCTAACACTTCATGGCCAGTCATCTGTTGGTAAAAACTAACATTTTCTTGCAGAAAACCAAGTTGTCGACGTAGRTGATATGAATTGTCACCCGCGGGATCTTCACCAAACACACGCACTTGGCCAGATGTAGGTTTAATCAAACCTAAAACCAGCTTAATGATGGTTGTTTTGCCGGCACCATTATGGCCAAATAAACCTAACACTTCGCCTTGTTGTAGGCTGAGATCGACGCTCTTTAAAGCCTGAACACTTTGGTAATGTTTCTCAGCCTGCTGTAATTCAACTATGTTCACGATGCTTGCTCCATAGGTTGTGGCTGCTTCATTAATGGGTAACTRTCTATAATTCCAGGGGATTTCAATACRGGGAATTGACGTTGGACCCAGCGTAATATTTCAATTGCTGGGCTATTAAAGAGTAATTTTGCAGTGGGATATTTCCATAATAAACGATCAACGCCATCGTTGGGTTCGTAGGCAACATCACCTTTGCCATCACCATCCATATCCCAACCGAGGTAATCACTCCAATAATTCCCTTGCTGTTGAACAGACCAGTCTTGCATTCGATTGGCTACGTATTTGACTTGTTTGGTATTGCTGATAAAGGCATTGCCGGTGAAGGTATTATCTTCTGATCCTGCCGTGAGATGAATSCCGATATCACTTTCAGCTAAAATATTATTATGAATGGTGTTAAAAAGCGAGTTGTAGATAAACAATGCTTTTCCTTCAGGTTGGTAGCGTTTTTTTGAATGTAGCATTTGTGAGTTTCGCATATTTTGTACACCAATCACYTTATTGTTTTCAATGGTAGATTTGGTGATAAAGTTCAATAACATGCCGTAATTCACATCATTTTCAGATATATTATTGGTCACGGTGAGAAATTTAGATTGCATCAAGGCATAGCCTGTGCGTGTGTTTTTAGTATGATTMTTGGTGATTAAATTAGTGTATGAATACATATAATGAATGCCGTAACGTAAATCATGCAAATAATTACCATTTAACTCATTACCGTTGCTGGTATCGATATAAATACCATCTCGGGTATGCCAAACTTCATTATCCTTCACTAAAGCACCGCTGACATTATATAAATGAATACCGTTACCGCGATCAGGTGAACGAACGGTTTTATTACCTTCAATGGTATTATTGATAATTTGAATATTGGGTGTAGCATCAACCCATATACCGCTACTGTTACCCACCAATTGATTGTTTTGGATCTGCACGTGTTCAGCTTGGGTGTTTACAAAAATACCCGCATCCAGTGTTGTTAGGTTATGGCCCCAGTTTTGGATTTTCAGATTCTGAATAACGACATTCTGGGCTTTTATTTCTAGTGTATGACCTTGAGCCTGACCATCCAGAATTGCACCTTCTTGACCACTGAGTTTTAGGGCTTTATTGATAGTGAAATTACCTAAATATATGCCAGCAGAAAGGCGTATATGATCACCTTCTTTGGCAATATCTAATTGGTGTTGCAAGTCTTGTTTAGGGCTCACTAAAATAACCGCTGCCGCTACACCATGAACAACGCTAATGCCTAATAAAAAAAGTGTAAAAAAGAGATATATTCTCATAAAAGATTCCGTAAAAAAACCCGRCTTTGAAAATACAAAGCCGGGCTAATTTGTATTAACTATAGTGTTATAATTAAACTGAAACCAACATACGGCCACGCATTTCCATRTGTAATGCATGACAGAACCAGTTACAGTAGAACCACTGCACACCCGGTTTATCTGCAATGAAGGTGATAGAAGCGGTTTGTTGAGGACCCACTTCCATTTGAACACCATGATTYACCATACAGAAACCATGTGTTACATCTTCAATCATATCCAAGTTGGTGACAATAACCGTTACTTCATTGCCTAGTTTGACATCGAATTTATCCATGCCATACGCAGGCGCAACAGATGTCATATAAACACGGACTTTGTTACCATCTCGAATCACTTTATTATCCGTTTCAAGGGTGATGCCATCTTTCTTAGCCATTGCACGTGTTGTTGCAAAATAAGGGTCATCACGTGACCATAGTTTTGCAGGTTTCACTTTGCTGCGATGAACCAACGTAACATCATGAGGTTCTGCAAAAGCCGGGCCATCATGAAGGAGCACCATATTCTCGCCAGAAATATCAATTAATTGATCATTTTCTGGATGCAGTGGACCTACAGGTAAGAATCTATCTTTAGAGAATTTATTTAACGTTATAAGATACTTACCATCCGCATCACGCGTTTCACCCATTGTCGTGTGATTATGTCCTGGTTGATAATGAACATCTAGTTTTTGTTCAATATACGAACCTTGCTCGCCATTACCATTATAAAACTCGATTGCTTTTTCGATATTCCATTTACAGATTTGGCTATCAATGAACAATGTGGTGTAGGCATTACCTCGACCATCAAATGCAGTATGTAAAGGRCCRAGACCTAATTCAACTTCGGCTGCGATGGYWTCACGAGGTTCAATTTTACCATCGAACAAGTCATCAAATTTAGCAATTTCCAACAAAGATACGGTTGGAGATAATTTACCATTAACCACACAATATTTACCACCTGGTGCAGTATTAATACCATGAGGGCTTTTTGGTACAGGCACATAGGCTGTTAATTCTGAACCTTTACGACCATTAACAACAGGCACATCAGAACCGGCTAGTTTTTGGAAGTTTCCTGCAGCAACAGCAGCTTCAATGCGTTCAATATTAAAGATAACCAAGTGATCACGTTCATTACGCATTGTGCCTGCTAAATCAAGGCCTTCACCTGGTGAGTTGTAACATGTTGAGAAGGCATATTTACCGCTATAATCTGCATCGGTATTATCTAAGTTACCATCAACAATAACCTGCCATTTAACTTCCATRCTTTCRGCATCAATACCTGAGAATAGCGTGYAATAGGCTTCAGTATCATCCATATTGCTACCATCATTTGGATGCGGAATAACAAACTCAGCATTAGCAAATATGTATTTTGTATACGGTGCTTTTTGAACACGAAGACCATGAATTGCTTGAACATTAGGCACTTCACAAATCTTATCTGTTTTCATGATGTCACAACGAATACGTGCTACACGACTATTCGATTTATCATTAATGAAGATGTATTTACCATCATACCGACCATCGGTCATGCTCATATGTGGATGATGAGAATCACCAGAAAGATGTGATGTATGATTGAGCACTTCTTTACTTTCATTGGTCAGACCATAACCGGTAGCACTGTCAATATTAARCACAGGGATACGCATTAATTCACGCATTGATGGTATGCCCATGATTCTAACTTCACCAGACTGACCACCACTCCAGAAACCATAATATTCATCAAGTTCGCCAGGTGCAACGGCATGAACAGCGGTAGATTTTCCAGCAGCGAGGGCTGGAGAAGCTATCATTGCACCAATACCTGCACCAATAGCGCCTACAGCACCGACCATAGCAGTCGAACCACCTAAAAATAGGCGACGACTTATTCTTACATGTTCACTGGCATTTTCATCTTCAGCATCTACCAATGGTAGATTTTTATCATTAGGATCAATCATTACTCACTCCTTAATTAATAGTATTTTTACACAAGTTTTTCTTGTACAACGGGAATTTCATTTAACGCACCGTCCATCTTATGGCGCTTTTTATACTGTCGAAGCAACGGTGGGCATTTTTGCTCATCGTGGAAAGTCACTTGGCAATCCAAGCACCAATGACACTCATTGGCATTAATTTCACCTGTTGGGTGAATAGCCTGAATCTCACATTCTTGAGCACAAACCTGACATTGTGTGCCACATTCTTTGCGGCGTTTAAGCCAATCAAACAGACGGAATTTAGAGGGTATTGCCAATGCAGCACCGAGTGGGCAGATATAACGGCAATAGACTTTATTGGTAAAAATAGACATCGATAATAGAATTACGGCATATATCACATAACCCCATTCACGTTGGAATTTCAACATGATGACGGTTTTAAACGGTTCAACTTCAGCATAGCGTTCAGCAGCACTCATTGATTCGAGTGAGATGGCGAACAAAGCTAACAAAATAAGGTATTTCACCGCCCAGAGTCGCTCATGTACTGCAAAAGGCAGTTCAAATTGTTTTACTTTAAATTTACGTGCTATTTCATTGATTAATTCCTGTATAGCTCCGAATGGACATAACCAGCCACAGAAAATACCTCGTCCCCATAGCAGCAGGGTCATAGCAACAAAGCCCCATAAAATAAACATGATRGGGTCGAGCAAGAATGTATCCCATTTGAAGCTGCCTGTTGCGSCAAAAACAAAGGTAAACACATTCACAATAGAGAGTTGACCTAAGGTATACCAACCGATAAAGAACACGGTATAGATAAGGAATGCTTTACGGAATATTTGTAAGAACCGTGGATGTTTATCTAAATAATCTTGCAGAATAATCACAGTGAATAACATGATTAAGCTGATAACYAAAATTGTGATTTGAAAGATTTTAYTACGCCATACCGAKACCCAAAGTGCTTCAGATTCTGCTTCAACATAGACCGGTTGAATGGGGCGATCTATATACTGCTCGAGGGCTTGRTAATCYCCAAAGAAACGRGTGAATACACTATCTAACGCGCCAATTTGACGACGAACTAATAACTCCACTTGCCATGGCGTACCAATATCGAATTTATAGCTATCACGAATGATGAAGATAACTTTTTCATCAAAMTYAGGAGCACCCTCAATATAAATGTCATTAATACGATGGTAATCCGAGTCTCTAAAAATAATAGAYTTTTCTTCTTGTTGTATTTGAAAACGGTCAAATATGCCACCGCGAACAAAGCCATTACCTTTAAATGAGTAGTCACCAAAGCCCATAACAGCAATAGCGAGATCGCCGGGTTTCAATTCAGACATGAGCCAATCAAACTCATCATCACCTAAAATATTTTTACCAATAGTAGGTATATTAAGAGGGGCATAATAAAGATCTAAAAATAGTTTTTGTTTGCGTTGGGCGGCTTGTGTTTCATCTTTGCTAACCCATTCTGCTTTAGTGCCTTCAAACGACTTATCAATTTCAGCATAATTCAGCTCTAAATGGCGGATAGAACCATCACCCATAAGTTGTTCCCAGCTTGCCTCAGTGAAGACATTGGGTTTGATGCTTGCGGGTAAAATAATACGTGTTGCTGACATACCTGCAATGCCCAATAGCCTAGCCACTTTCTTAGCCGAACGCATAATGACTTCATTAACCACCATTACGGTAACCGTGGCACCTGATAATGAATCGATACTACGCACACCTTCTTTACCTGACTGACCCACAACAATATGTTCCGTTACCTTTGCACCCAGCAATTGAGCGGCAAAATCGAATAGGTGTCGTTCAGGAATACCGACTAATAGAATGGGTTCGTGATGTGAAAGTACGCGGGCAACTTTTATTTCGCCTAGAGTATCCATTGCGACGAGTACATTAACGGGCTTACCTGAATAGGCGGGAATATTGACAATATCGTTGGATTCAAAAGCATATCCAATAATTTCATCGCCCTTATAGATCGTTTTAATTTCAGGTTGATCTTTATCTATTGGTGCTTTATCAGAAATACGTGTGGCAGAAGGGAAAGCAAGTTGAAGTGTTTCTGTTCTTTGGCTATCGGTGACAGGAGGCATAGCATAACTAACACTACTGACAGCTAAGATGCTGGCTATGACTAAAAGGCGAAGAAGATGATGTCGATTTAGCAATGTGGTCATTCCGGTATGATTTTGCCACACCATACTCCAATCACTATTTACTGTATATGACATAGGTCAAGTGACAATATGGGTCATATCACCTAGTTTTTTCAATCCGTACTAAGCATCGATAATCATTAAGAATTATTCGGAAAATGAAGCCGTCACCATTAATATAATATTTTGATTAGATATCAAAATAGCCAGTATTTCTGGCTGCAATAGCTGTTCTCCCGAAGCTTATTTTATTTCTTAAGGATGACTTTTGGGRCGATAGAATTTAATAGCATTTTCACTCAACACTTTTCTCGCAGCTTCTTTGCCCAGAGTTTCAGCAACAAGAATAAAATCATTATCGGTATAAGGAGCAGGCGCCCTTGTTGATGGYAAATCACTGCCGAACATAAGGGCTTCTGGATTTGCCGAATAAATATCTTTAAGTGCGGATGCAACGTTAAAGTCTACTCGGCTAAAACCTGTTGCTTTAACTTTAACCCCTTTTTCTGCAAGCTGTGTTAATAAAGGGAGCCCCGAATTACTTAAGCCTAAATGGTCAATGCTGACAGAGGGTAAATTTATTATTGTAGTGTATAACGCTGGGAGTGCTTTAGCATCAACATATAGCTCTACATGCCAATTAGCAATTTCATAAACACGCGAGGCCATAGCTGATAAATGTGAAATTGTTTCAGAGCCGCCTCGTTTTAAGTTAAAGCGAATAGCTCTAACGCCTAAGGCATTTAATTTTTGTATTTCATTATCTGATACGGATTCAGGAAGCTGAGTTACCCCCACAAATGACGGCCCAAGATTTTTTAAAGCATCAATTAAATAGTGTTGGTCAAATGCTTGAAATGAGCCAGAAACCACAACGCCCCCACATAACTGATATGCATTCATTCGTTGTAGATATTCTTTATATGTAAATTCGGCGGGCAAATATCCGTTATTTGAAATAAGAGGAAACCGCTTATCAATGATGTGTAAATGACTATCAAATAATGGATATTGATTTAACATTATATTTATAACCCGATACCCGAAGGGAGGCTAACGTCAATTGGACAAACTTACTATGTTTTAACTTCAAGTAGATTTAGAATCCTTTCATCTATCTTTTATTGGCCTTTTTTTCCTTTTTAGCGGCGCGTTTTTCTTTCATTGTTTTTTCAGGTTTCTTTTTAGCTGCTTTTTTTGAATCTTGTCCTTTGGACATAAATTTCCCCTTTAATTTTGTTATTACGTATTTTCAATCTGCATCTGCCAAAACAGTGCTTTGCCCATTTCAGGGTCAAGCTCATAAGCTGCAAAGCCATGCTTCAAATAAGCTTGTTTAGCTGGATTGTTACCTTCTAAAACTTCAAGTGTTATTTTACAACACTCTTTTTCTTTAGCGATAGATACTACCTCAGCTAACATAAGCTGACTAATACCAATACCACGAAATTTATCTAAAACAACAATATCATGGATATTTATTAAGGGCTTGCATGAAAATGTTGAAAATCCATCGAAGCAATTAACTAACCCCGCCGGTTCTGTATCGACATAGCAAATTAAACTAAACGCATAAGGCATCTTTGCTAATTCAGCGATGAGATTTTCTTTGGTATACGAAGACAGTGATTCGCCACCGCCCATTGGATCTTCGGCATACGAATTCAATAGTTGAACAATATCATCCCCATGTTTTTTATTTAAATAATCAGCAACTATTACTTCAATTTCCAYTCGTTCTCCGATGTTCCTTTGACATGTTTGTTAGCTAATTTTAGGCCGATAGAACTCAATAGAATTTTCACTAAATACCTTCATTTTTAATTAATGAAAAAACCACATTTCCGTTACTAATTAATATGGATATATTTTTGCTACCTTTTTCAAAAACTAACCCATTTGTATTTTCAGTTTTAATGGACCAGCTATCGTGATTGCTGGGATCTTTATAAAACTGAAGAATTGAACTTGTTTCAGCTGTTGTTGAAAATACCCAGATAGGATTTTTACCTGTGCCAGTGGCAACGCCCACACTACCAGAAAAACTTGGATGAGGTTTGAACCCTATTTTTATCAACCTATTTTCTGCCCCGAACTGCCCATAAAGAACGATGAGAAGGATAGGAATGATAAGGAATAACATCGTAAATATTCCTGCCTTTCCTCTCTCACCTAGATCAGCTTCCCTTTTTACAAAAATAAAGTAATACAGTAGTGCTGCAAACGATATACAAGCTCCAAGTATTAGTATTAAAAATGTGTCCATAAGTCGTTTTGGGTTCTATAGTCTAACGTGTTATTAACAGGAGAAAACTTCTACTGTTCTTATATATTAAGGACTATAACGCCTAATAAGTAGACAATCAAGATGGAGGTAGCACGAGAAAACCTCTTTGTTTCAACGTCAATTCTACATTTTTTGGGGTTTAAAACATCAGTCGATTAAAATGATGGAATACGTGCGTAAAATACTTCGGTATCACCATTATGTACGTGAATGCTGGACGGTTATGAAGTGGGTTTTAGTTTTTATTTGCTCTAATGAGACACGCTATCCGAATTTGCTCGAAGAGCCCCTTCCAACTATTTTAAAGATAGCTYATTGAACTAGGCTAATGTGTTAAGCCACAATACTTACTGCTTAGATGTATAACGTTACATCCGCTTCACCAGCAAATTCTAAGTAGGTTGCTGCTCCACCAGAGCTGATGCCATCAATAAAGTCTGCTTTATCGAAATCAAATAAATCGACGGTCATTTGGCAGGCAATTAAATCAACACCTGATTCGACACAAATATCGCGTAACTCTTCTACGCTGGCGACGCCTTTTTGTTTTAATTTACGTTTCATCATCCATGTGGCAAACCATTCTAAGCCCGGGATTATTTGTACGATACTGGGTACTGGAACCGGCATGGGCATGGCGGGGTTGCCAAGCGGTGAGACTTTTAAGTTAAGATTTTTGTTGAGTARCTGTAAGCCATAAAAGGTGAAGAATATTTTYACTTCAAACCCTAATGCAATGGCRGTAGATGCTAATAAAAATGGGGGATAAGCACCATCAAGYGTRCCTTTGCTMGCAATGATTGCTAATTTTTTAGCCATTATTCGGCACCTTTTTCGATAATGAAATGTAATTTACCGTCTTTTTCGCTGGTATCGATCAATGGATTGCCTGTCATTTTAGAAAATGCTGGAATATCTTGGCTGGCCCCAGGATCGGTAACGATAAGATGTAGTTTTTCACCCACAGACATTTCTGATAAGGCTTTGCGTGCTTTAAGTACGGGTAACGGGCAGTTTAAACCGGATGTATCAAGCTCTTTATCAAAATCTGACATGTTTTTCTCAAAAAATAATGTATAAATTAAGCTACTATAATAGACTGTAGAAATCATTTTGTCTTGTCGGAACCCTTCGTATTTATTAAATGTCTATGACTTTATGAGAACTTTTTTTATAACCCTCTTTCTTGCTTTATGGCTAGGGCCGTTGTCGATCAGCCAAGCAGCTGAGATCGAATTGCCTGAGATAGGCGATAGTGCGGGTTCTATTATTTCGCCGCAAGAGGAATATTTAATTGGCCAATCTTTCTTTTGGCGACTGCAACAGTCRATTGATTTAATTGATGATCCAGAAATTAATAGCTACTTACGGTCGGTGGGTTACAGATTAGTAGCGAATAGCGATGCCCCKCATTTGCCCTTTACTTTTTTTATGGTGCCYAAYCCTACGGTGAATGCTTTTGCTGCMCCAGGTGGTTTTATTGGYGTGCATAGYGGTTTAGTRCTGATGAGCCAAACYGAAGAYGAAATGGCMTCGGTATTAGCACATGAAATAGCCCATATTACRCAGCGGCATTTATTRCGTAGTTTTGAAAAATCAAAACAGGTWAATTTAGCCACAACCGTTGGRCTTGTGGCRGCMTTATTATTAGGYGYWGYKGAYCCMRGKRCWGGWGCWGCRGSMTTATTRGCCGTRCAAGCMGGAGGCGTRCAAGCACAAATARATTTTACGCGWGCACATGAACGTGAAGCAGATAATTTAGGGATGAAAACCTTGGTGAAATCTGGRTTTGATGCGCAAGCAATGCCTGCRTTTTTTGAGCGTTTACAACAGACAAGTCGTTTTTATGGTGGCAGTGATGCGGTGCCAGAATTTTTACGTACGCATCCYGTAACAACGTCACGYATTGCCGATGCACGGGGRCGTGCTGTGACCTATCCTTTAAAAAGACAGCTTAGCGATACTTTGCAGTTTTATTTGATGCGAGAAAAATTACGGGTTATGGCWGCAACCAATTTCACTGAGTTAACTCAATATTATGCTAAYGCCTTAAAAGAGGGCAGCAATTTAAATRCGGCTGCAACACGCTATGGTTATAGTTTGGCACTAGCGGCAAAAGGTGAACATACTCAGGCCCGCAAAGAGTTGCAAAAGTTGATTGCTCAAGATGGTGATCGTTTAAGTTATCAATTAGCCTTGGCRGATATCGAGATTGATGTGGGACGGTATTCAGCCGCCTTGAAGATCTATCATGATAACCAACGTTTATATCCTGATGATTATGCGTTAACACTTAAACAAGTTGTGGCCTTGCTGCAAGTTAATCTGCCTGAACAGGCAACAAAATTATTATTAAGGCAGCTAGAATTAGGCGCTCCTTCACGACAGTTGTATAAATTGCTTGCTCAGGCCAAGGGTGATTTGGGCGAGAAAAGCCAAGCACATAGTTGGCTGGCAGAGTATTATTATAGCTCAGGCCAGTTAGCACAGGCGGCAGATCAATTGCGTTTGGCSGCTCGATTTGCCAAGCATGATGAATTTCAATTGGCTAAAATTAATTCAAAATTACGTAAGGTTGAAGTGTCATTAGCTCAAATGGAAAAACTATAAATGTCTAAAATAGATCAACAACGAAGGACAATATTAAAAGGTGCTATCTCAGCATCAACATTGGCGCTGGTGGCGRCAAGTGGTTTAATTGTGCCGCAACGCTTATTGGCACATTGGCCTACAGATGCGTTTAATKCTGAAACAGTTGAAGATGCATTATTAGCGTTGGTTGGACAAGCGGAARTTGCATCGGATAAGGCACTGAACTTTAAAGTGGGTTCTCCTCCAAGTTATGCCGTGAATGGAGCATCTGTCCCTGTAGCAATTGAAAGTAATTTAAAAAATATTGAGCGGGTAGCAATATTAGTAGAAAAAAATCCTTTTCCATTAGCGCTAAGTTTTGACTTAACACCTGCGGTTCTTTTGCCTTTTAAAAGCATGATCAAAATAAGAGAAGATTCAGAGGTCATAGCCATCATTCGAGCAGACGGTAAATTATATAAAACCTCACATTTTGTTGAAGTTGATATTGGAGGATGTGGCTAATGGGGTTAACAGTTAAAGATCGTATTCGCGCTAAGTTAAAAAAAGGGAATACCAACGTTCGATTATTATTAGCCCACCCAATGCATACAGGGCGAGCAAAGAATAAAGAGGATGAGCTTATTCCTGCTGAATTTATTCAGGATATTCGTTGCTGGCGGAATGAAGAAGAAGTGTTCACCATCAAATGTGGTACTGCAACAGCGCGTAATCCTTATTTCTCTTTCCTATTAGTGGGCGGCGAAGTTAATGACTTAATTGAGATCCGCTGGGTGGATAATTTAGGTGCGAAAGGATTAGCTGAGACACGCGTGAAATGAAATGAAATAGAGTAGAGTAGCCAAACAATGAGTCTAAAACTAAGAGTTACATTATTTTTTGCTTTGTTATTGCTGGCATCGCTACTGGCCACTACGGCCGTACTTATTTCTAATGCACGTCAATCGGTGCACGTGGAAATGGAAGATACCATGTCCTCTGCGGCACGTTTAATCACTGTTTTTCTGTCTGGTAGCCGCTTGACGCGAGATGTGGGCGTTTATGAACACCTACAAGATTTAGTCAAAGCATTAAGTGAAATTCGTAGTTTACAYATCTTATTGTTTGATTCTGAGGGCTTATTGTTTGAGGGTGAGCCAGAACCCTATGCTGGCATAGAGCCGCCAGAGTGGTTTGTTGGATTATTGCTTCCTAGAGTAACGCCTTTAACAAAACGATTTGGCAATGGTCATATGGTGATTTATGCRGCGCCTATTCATGAAATTGGTGAGCGTTGGTTAGATATTMGARRYGTTCTTTTTTTAGGGCTGGCTATTTTTGTATTTGCAGGYMTGTTTCTCTATTGGGGTGTGGATAGATTATTACGTCCATTGCAACGCTTATTAACAGCATTATCGGGTTTTGAACGCGGAGAGCTGCATTTACGATTACCTCGGTTTTCCTTAGTAGAAATGGATAAAATTAGCCAAACATTTAACCAAATGGGCCAAACCCTAGAGCAAAGCATGGAAGAAAATAGGCGCTTAGCTGTTTTGGTTCAACAATCTGGTGATGCCATTTTATCGCTCGATAATACAGGGCGCATCATGTTGTGTAATCCTGCGACAGAAAAATTGTTAAATCAAAATGCCTCTTCCTTGTTGGGGCTTGAATTAGCAAAATTAGGTTTTACAGTAAACCAAGCGCAGATTGYTGACGTTTTACAGCATTGTGGAACCGTTGARAAYTTGGAAACAGRCTTACCYATTTCGGATACGGAAAATTTATCGATATTATTGTCGACAGTGCCTTTATTGGATACCGATCGGAAAGTCAGTGGTGTGATTTGTACCCTGCGTGATATAACCGAACATAAACAAGCAGAAGCRGCAGAAAATCAACTTCGAGAAACACGRTTATTGACAAAACAYATGTCTGAAGTGCAAGAAAATGAGCGTCGACATTTGGCACGAGAATTACATGATGAGCTAGGGCAATGCTTAACTGCGATTAAAACAGATGCGGTATTGATTCGGAATCGTAGTGAAAAAAATGAGCCAAAAATATTTGCCAGTTCACAAGCAATTATTGATGTTGCAAGCCATATTTATGATGTTGTACATAATATGATCACGCGATTGCGACCGAGTCCATTAGATGACTTAGGTTTGTTAGCGACGCTAGAAGAAAGTATTTCGGCATGGCAAACGCGCCAACCCGATATTAASTTTAAATACACCTTTTCAGGAACGCTAGATAACCTGAATGAAGCGATGAATATGACGGTGTTTCGGATAGTACAAGAATCAATTACCAATGCTGTACGGCATGCTGATGCATCTGAAATTATAGTTTCAGTTACGAATCAATTAGATGAGTCAAATGTATCGCAACTGAGCATTAGCATTGCTGATAATGGCAAAGGTATGAAAGTGCTAGATTTTCATTCCGATGTTGATTTTGGCTTATTAGGCATGAGAGAGCGAGCCCAAAGTTTGGATGGCACCTTTCAATTAGACAGTGCATTAGGYGAGGGTGTGACTATACTGGTCACTATACCGTTAGGAGCAGATAACATAATATGAAGAAAACAATATTATTAGTGGATGACCATGAATTGGTGCGTGCGGGCTTTCGACGCTTATTAGAGGATGAAGAACAATTTATCGTKGTGGCTGAAGCAGGCAGTGGCGAGCAAGCCGTACAAGATTATGTTAAATATAAACCGGATGCTGTGGTGATGGATATTTCAATGCCCGGCATTGGCGGCATTGGCGCTATTGAGCGGATTATTGCACGCGATCCTAATGCACGTATTCTTGTGCTGAGTGTTCATGAGGATACCGTTTTCACTACRCGTGCTTTGCAGGCTGGGGCAAAAGGATTCATTCCAAAACGGAGTGCGCCAGAAGAAATGATTAAAGCCATAGCGCAGGTTGCACAAGGTAAGATGTCTATTGACCCTGAGATAGCCCAGCAAATTGCCATGCAAAAACTAACYGGCTCWGATAATGTGTTAGATGTGTTAAGTCAGCGTGAGTTCGAAGTATTTCGCTTATTGGCAGAAGGAAAAAGTGTTAATGACATTGCGGGAATATTAAGCCTAAGCCCAAAAACAGTGGGTACACACCATACCAATATTAAACAAAAGTTAGAGGTRTCAAATTCGGCAGAGTTGGCWCGSTTRGCTATTCGAAGYGGKGTATTGGAGGCGTAAAGCTTACTAGGGAAAATCCTGAGTGACATCAAGYTTTTTCCTCTAACAYTCATTTTYTGGARSGCGTAAAGTRTGAACCATGRAAGCCAAAAAGGTTTTCGATAMTTNAANTTYTAAAAACTWAAYAGAGGATTTTATTATGTGGACTACACCAGAATATTCAGATATGCGTTTCGGTTTTGAAGTAACAATGTACATTTGCAACCGTTAAGCAAAAACTAAATTTAAAAGCCCCGATACTGAAGAGTATCGGGGCTTTTTTTTGCCTAAAATTTAGTATTACATCCTTTTTAAGAGGAGAAAATCCTATATTGATTTAAGGCATATTTATTTACACTATCAGGTGTCTTTGGTGTGAATGAAGTTAAATGAATTTAAAGTTACGTATAAATTTAATTATAACGGTGTTGTTATTTGTAACACTTATTATCGGTGGGGGGGTGTATACCGTCCATAATGCACGAGGGAATGTTCAGGCTGAAATTGCCTCAACAGCTATTTTGGCTTTGCATATGCTTGATTCTGAGATCCTGACGTATAGCATGAGTTATGGGCAATTATCACCRACCAGAATCGGTTCTGGGAACATTTTYCATCTCAATAAATTAACAGAGGTTCGTCATTTAAAAATAGATTTTTATGATGCACATGGCCGGTTGCGTGATAGCAATGAATCGGTGCNNCNTCCAGATGATGTTCCACCTAAATGGTTTGTGACAATGATGGATACGGTGACGGATGAAATGCCGATCACAAAAAGGCAAGTTTATGGTGGTGGTCGAATTGTAGGCGAATTGGTTGTAACCCCTGACCCTTCATATGAAATAGCAGAAGTGTGGGAAGAAATACAAGGCATGCTCCTGTTTGTGGGTATATTTTTTATTGTTGTTAATATTCTTCTTTATTATTTTGTTGGCTGGGCTTTACGGCCAATTAACAACATTTTAGTTGCATTAACAGATTTAGAATCGGGTAATTTAGCGGCCAGACTACCCAAATTCACACTGCCGGAATTGAGTAGTATTAGTGATAAATTTAATGTGATGGCTACCACCTTAGAAGAAAGTGTTGCAGATAACCGCCACTTGACTCAGCAAATGATTAAGGTGCAAGAGGAAGAACGGAAAAGTCTTGCTCGTGAACTTCATGATGAAATTGGGCAACACTTAACGGCTATTCATGTCGATGCCTCCGCTATTTTAAAAGCAAAAACTGTTGACGCTTCGAGAGAAAGTGCTTCAGCCATTGATACGGTAGCACGACAGATGATGGATATTATACATAATATTTTGCAACGGCTTAGACCCACTGGTTTGGATGAATTCGGACTGGAAATAGCACTGCAAGAGTTGATTAATGCTTGGAGCCAGAGGCATAAATCGATAGCAGTAAAATACGATATTGTTGGTGACTTTAGTGGCTTGGATGAGAGTTTGTTGCTCACACCATATCGATTAACTCAAGAGTGTCTGACTAATATTGCGCGTCATGCACAAGCAAGAAGAGTTCATATTTCCCTTATTAGAAATGCTGAAATGATCAGAATATCAATTAGTGATGATGGTAAAGGATTTGATCAAACAATTAAACCAGATGGCTTTGGATTGGCAGGRATGCGTGAGCGAGTAGATGCTTTGGCAGGAAAACTCGATATTGAAACATCTGCCGAAGGAACAAACATAAATATTGAATTGCCGTGTTTAACGAGAGGTGAAAAATGAGTACATCGATAAAGGTTTTATTAGCTGATGACCATGCTGTTGTTCGGTCGGGTGTGCGTCGCTTATTAGAGCAACATGATGGCATTGARGTCATTGCTGAAGCGGATAGTGGAGAGCAGGCGTATTTACTATTTGGAGAACACTTGCCTGATGTATTAGTGATGGATATGTCGATGCCAGGTATGGGGGGGCTTGAGGCATCGAGACGAATTATCGCTAGGCATAGTCATGCAAAAGTAATTATTTTCTCAATGCACGAGAATGCCACATTTGCAACGCAGGCACTAACATCAGGGGCGGTGGGTTACGTCGCTAAGTCAGGAGACGCGGATGATTTAGTCCATGCGGTGCGTGATGTAGCAGCAGGTAAAAATTATTTGAGTGCCATTATGGCTCAGAAAATTGCGATGCAAAGTYTRGCGGGAGATGAAAATCCCACGCATAAACTAACGGCGAGAGAGTTCGAAGTATTTCGATTTCTTGCAGAAGGCAAAATAGTAGATGAAATCGCTAAAATATTAAATCTTGGGCAGAAAACAGTAGCTAATTATCAAACATTATTAAAACAAAAATTAGGTGTAAACAGTCCGGTTGAATTAGTGCGATTAGCCATTAAATATGGCGTAATAGAAAGTTAGACTCTTGAGGAAATCAGAATGAAAACTAATAAATTAAAAATGGTGACAGTGCTCGCTATGATGGCACTACCCATTTCAGCTATTGCAGATTTTACACAAGGAAAATCGGCAATGATGTCGGGTGATTACACTACTGCAATGAAAGAATTTAGGCCGTTAGCGGAAGGGGGCGATCTTAAATCTCAATATGTAATGGGCATTATCTATGACGATGGTTTAGGGATTACTCGTGATTATAAGCAAGCGGCAATGTGGTATACCAAAGCTGCTAAGCAGGGCGATATTAATTCACAATATAATCTTGGTGTAATGTACACCAAGGGACAAGGTGTTGATAAAAATGCAGCACAGAGTGTAGCTTGGTATCGTAAAGCGGCAGAACAAGATTTTGCAGCGGCACAATTTGCTTTGGCTGATATGTATATGAAAGGCTGGGGAGTTGATCAAAGTACGGCTGATGCAGCCGTTTGGTTTGAGAAGGCCGCAGAACTAAAAAATTACAAAGCGCAATTGATGTTAGGAATACTGTATTTAGAAGGTAATGGTGTTCAAAAAGATACTGAAAAAGCAGCGCAATGGGTTAAACAATCGGCCGAGCAAGGCCACTATAAGGCTCAATATACGATGGGCATGATGTATAAAGAAGGTAAAGGTGTTCAACAAGATTATATATTAGCTTACGCCTTATTAGATGTGGCTACGCGTGATGGTCATGGTGAAGCCTCTAAAATGAAAAAAGAAATTGAAGTGAATTTAACTGAAAAAGAATTAGCTGAAGCACAGGAATTAGCATCACTATGGCGGCAAGGAAAGCCGATTAGCATTCCGCTTAGTTGATTTGGAGCTGAGCTGGTTAAGAAATTTAGCCCTATTATTGTGATAATAATAGGGCTTTTTTTTGTCCTGAGATTGCAGGGAGAGACTCACGTAGTGAGTAAGGAGAGCCTCTCATGAAAAAGTATCCTCTGATGATTATAGTATCTCCACGCTATCCGTATTAGTACGGGGACGTGAAAAATAATTATAAAAGGAAGGGGAGAATATGAAGAAAACGAACTTTACTTTGCGTACAACTATGGCGTTGCTAGGTGCAACGGCTTTAGTGAGTATTGCAGGACAAGCGTTAGCCAATGATGACATCATGGCAAATAATAAAGATCAAAACCTTTGGGGATCACCAGGTGGTGATTACGCTTTAACACGTCATAGTGGCTTGAAAGATATCAACACAAAAACAGTTGGTAACTTACATATGGCATGGGAACAATCTACCGGTGCTTTGCGTGGACATGAAGGTCAACCTGTTGTAGTGAATCACAACGGCAAACCCATGATGTATTTCGTGAGTGCTTGGCCTAATATTGTGCAAGCCTTAGATTTATCTGATCCAGATAATCCTAAGCAAGTTTGGAACTATAACAAGAAAACTGACCGTGATTTGTCAGCAGTGCCTCGTGCCTGTTGTGACACGGTTAACCGTGGTTTGAACTATGCTGATGGCAAAGTGGTATTCCATACATTAGATGGACTGTTGATTGCTTTGGATGCAACAACAGGTGAAGAAATTTGGATAACTAAACATGCGTTCCCTGAAAATGGTGAAACACATACTGGTCCTGCAATGATTGCTGGGGGCTTAATATTCGCTGGTTTTGGTGGTGATGAATTTGCTGCACGTGGTCGTACCGTTGCCTATGATCTTCAAACAGGTAAAGAAGTATGGAAATGTCATAGCACAGGTTCTGATAAAGATGTATGTTTAACACCAGAAACAAATAAAGATAATCCTCACTACGGTACTTACGGTCATGACTTAGGCATGATTACATACCCTAATGATGAGTGGAAAATTGGTGGTGGTGCACCTTGGGCTTGGTACAGTTACGATGCAGATTTAGACATCGTTTATATGGGTACAGGTAATCCAGGTCACTGGTCTCCGGCTTATCGTTGTGGCGAAACAGGCAAAAACCTGACGCATGAAAAATGTAATGCATATAACCCTAAAATTAACTCAGGTAACTGGGATAACAAATGGTCTATGACGATTATGGCGCGTAAGGCTAAAACGGGTGAAATGGTTTGGGCTTATCAAAAAACACCTTTTGATCAATGGGATTATGATGGTGTAAATGAAAATATCCTTGTTGATTTAAAAGTGGATGGGAAAAAACACAAAGCTTTAGTCAACTTTGATCGTAACGGCTTCGCTKRTRWAKYRSWKSSTKMWAATGGTGATTTATTACGTGCTCATAAATTCGTTACAGTGGATTGGGCTACTAAAGTTGATTTAGTAACCGGTCGTCCGCTTAAAGTGAAAGAGCATTCTCCGTTTGAACGGGGTCGTAATGTTGCATCTTGTCCATCTGCACAAGGTGGTAAAGATCAACAACCAGGTGCGGTAGATCCTAATGATCCAGAATGGTTCTATATGCCTACTAATAACTGGTGTATGGAAGATGAACCTCAAGAACGTACGCACACTCAACAAGGTACTGTGTATGTATTCGCTAATGTTTACATGTATCAAGAAAAACCAGGTGTTTCTGGTAAGTTGAAAAAATTCAACGTTGTTACAGGTAAAACAGCTTGGGAAATTCCAGATCCTTACCAAAACTGGAGTGGTGTGCTTGTTACTGCGGGTGGTTTAGCATTCTACGGCAATATGGAAGGKCAATTCCGTGCTGTAGACCGTAACTCAGGTAAAGTTGTTTGGAGTAAAAAGCTAGGTTCAGGAATTATCGGTAATCCTATTTCGTGGAAAATTGCTGGTAAACAGTATGTGGGTATATTCAGCGGCATAGGCGGCTGGGCCGGATTACCTGTTACAGCTGAYTTAGACTTCTCTGATAAATATGGTGCGATCGGTGCTACTGCGATGGCAAAAACAGTTGGGTTAAATCTTATCCCACAGGGTGGACTGTTTACAGCTTTCCGTATTTATGAGTAAGGCTAAAATTGTTTAGATTGTTTCAATTTAAATAAGAAGTATGCCGATGAGTCGACACCAATACAGGTGTTGGCTCATCGGCTTTTTACGTTGAGGAGTTTTTAATGGCACGTTTTTTACAGGTAGCAGTGGCTGCCTCAGTTATGTTGGCAAGTACAACAYTTGTTATTTCGGCTGAAGAAGAGAAAATGACTGCATTACGGGTTTGTGCAGATCCTGGCAATATGCCGTTATCAAATACACAAAGAGAAGGTTTTCAAAATCAAATTGCTGAAGTGATCGCAGAAGCATTGGGYACGCAAACAACCTATTTTTATCGACCTTATCTTGAGCGAGGATTAACTCGGCAAACATTTAAAAATAATAGCTGCGATATGTTGATGGGCATGTCGCCCGATAATGACAGAATGATTACGTCAACACCGTTGTATCGTAGCACCTTTGTTTTAGCATCMCGCGCAGATAGAAATTATGATTTCAAGAGCTTAGATGATCCACGTTTAAAAGAGCTTAGCGTTGGTGTGTTTCAGCATTCAGCGATGCGAACAGAATTGATGGAACATGGRGTGAGTGGTGAAAAAGCCAATCTAAAACTTCATATCATTAGCCATAATGCTGATTTGGTTAAATCGAAACAACCAACACGACAAATACAAGATGTAGTCGATGGCAAGCTAGATGTCGCTGCCGCATGGGGGCCATTAGCAGGTTGGTATAACACTAAAAAAGCAAACAGTGGAAAACAGTTAACGTTACTACCAATGAATAGCATTGACACCGTGTTACCAATGGAATTTGAGCTTTCTATTGGCTTAAAAAAACAAGATACTGAGCTACTGAAGAAAATTGAAGTCGCATTAGTAGAAAAACGTGCTGAAATTAAACAAATATTGGTTGATTTTGGTGTACCACTTGTTGAGTGTGATACCTGTGTTGTCTCTGGTGATATTCCGTCCCATGGACCCTATAAGCCCCAACAACATGTTGTGGCTAAATTTCAAGCTACCGAACAATCTGATTTAGCGACATTACCTACTGTAATTGATGAGGCACTAGCTGGGGGTAGCTCACTTGATGAAGAGYTAATCAGTTCAGTGTTAACAAAAGATTTTACGCGTGTTGATTATTTGATCGAGCGTGGAGCAGATATTAATGCAGCTGACAATGCAGGGCTCACACCGTTAATGCTTGCCGTAAAAGGAGGTAATTATGAKYTGGTAAGAGCGCTGCTTGGGCATAAAGCAGGGCTTGATCTAGTTGATACTGATGGTTGGACGGCTACGATGCATGCCGCCTATCTTAATGAACCAAAAATGATTCGTGTAATAGCCGGTGGTTATGGTGCTGACCTTAATTTAGTAGAAAATCTTAGCTCAAGCACAGCGTTAGGCTTAGCAGCACAAAAAGGGCAACCACTCGCGATCGTCGCACTGTTAGACAGCGGAGCAAATCCTGATACTGCGATGGGCGAAGCCGCTTATACAGCATTAATGATTGTGTCTAAATTAGGTTCACTTCCGGCAGCACAAGTCTTGACACAGTACAAAGCTGATGTGAATGCACAAAATGCTGGCGGAGTAACAGCGCTTATGATTGCCGCAGCGAATAATCATGTCAATGTTGTGTCGCTATTAGTTAAATCAGGTGCTGATCTATCGTTGACAAATAAATCAGGTCAAACAGCACTGAGTGTAGCCAAAGAAAGCAAAGCCCAAGAATCAGTCGAYTTTTTAACACGATTTATAGCGAAGCAAGGGTGAAAAAATAGAGCAAAAGGTTTTGGCTGAAACGGATTGTRGCCAYTATCAAAAATATAATAATGGAGAGAGAAATGACGTTAAACAAAACGGTGCTAGCAGCAATGATGTTACTTATTTCAGCAGGGTGTAATGCTGAGCAAGAAGAGACAACTTTTATTGATAGCAATTTAGAAAACTTTCAAGTAGCGGTTGYAGATGGAGGTCCTTATGCTGCTCCATTGCCAGCAGGTGCTAAACCTAAAGTTGAGAAACCCAAAAGAAAAAGTGTGTCGATTTATATTCCTGGACAARGTGAYGCCTCATCAACKGATGAAAAAATTGTTGAAGAAGGTATGGTTTCAGATATAGGAATGAGTCCACGTGAGCGCGTAGCTTCCACTCCAAAAGGTAAGTTAAAAAATCCGTATACAGATAATGAAGAGATGATCGCAGAAGGTTATAAGCGATTTATGGGAAATAGCTGTAATGGTTGCCATGGTGGTACGGGTGGTGGGGGTATGTGCCCACCCTTATCGAATGAAGTATTTGTTTATGGTAGTGATGATGACACTTTATTTCGCTTGGTTACCTTAGGAAGTGATGATCTCGCTAAGTTAGGTTATTACCGAAAAGGAATGGAAGGGGTGGTGGGGCCAATGCCACCTTATGGCGACATTATTAAAACAGATGAGGAGCTTTGGAAAATTATTGCATGGATTAGAACTGTTTTTAATGGTGATCCTGCACGGCGCAACTGGTAACAAAAGTAATATTGGCTCTGCTTTATATTGATTAGAGCAGGGCTTTATTTTTTAAAATAATAAAAAGGAAAGCTGAATGAAAACATTAAAATTATTACCGTTGGTGCTGGCACTGTCAGCGTGTCAGAGTGTGTCAGTGAAGTCGATGCAAGGGGAAATAGCCTATGCAATCAATGAGAAAGATGCCACTATTTCTTTGATCGATACTGCCACTGACAAAGTGGTTGGAAAGTTGCCKGCYTCAGGCCGMTTAGGYGAAGAAATTAACGCAACCGTTATTGGTAATGCAGGTMAATACYTATATGTGGTCGATGCCGATGAAGCWGAGTTGATAAAGGTTGATCTTGGCACAAGACAAATGATTGAAAAACTAGAAGTAGGTGAGGGTGTAGAAGGTTTAGCCATTTCACCAGATGGTAATACATTGGTCGTGTGCGAAGAAGGAGCGAATACGGTCTCTTTTATTGATGTTGTAAGTTTAAAGGTGACGTTTAAAATAAAAGTGAAAGGCGCCGCTCCAGAGCATTGTGTCTATTCTCCAGATGGTAAATGGGTTGTAGCGAGTCAAGAAGCTTCAGATTCAATTGATGTTATTGACGCCATCAACCCTAAAATTTTGAAAACCCTCCCTGCGGCGGGCCACCCTCGAGGAATGGGGTTTTCGCCTGATGGCATGAAGCTTTATGTTGCTAACGAGACTGCAAATGTAACAGAAGTATGGAACACAATTGATTGGACACTGGAGACAACAATTAATACTGGTGAACGATCTAATGGCGTGAAAGTGTCATCAGATGGCAAGCGAGTGTATGTCTCTGGAGGAAAATCATATACGGTTGATGTGATTGATACAGATGGCGATTTTGTCATAAAAAGTATTCCGGTAGGCGAGCGCCCTTGGAATATGGCTTTAACATCAGATGATAAAAAACTTTATGTGGCTAATGGGCGATCAAATACTGTTTCGGTGATCGATACAGTCAAACTAGAAGTAATAGAAACGATACCTGTTGGACAGATGCCTTGGGGAGTTTATATTCCTTAAAACTAACTAGCCTCATAGCCCTCATTCACATAAAGGGGGCTATGAGAATAACAATTTAGTATATGTGTCGGTGATGTCAGAATTCACAAGGTTTCCGAAATAAAAGATGGGCTATTTATGTAAATATATCATTATATTTCTAATGGTTTGAATGCTAAAGTCATATCATGAAAAAATAYAAGTAATTATTATGTAAGGGTTTTTTAGTGTTTTGCCACATTGTCCCGAGTTTCATAGGATAAAGTCCTATTTAGAATGGGAGGGCTTCCTAATGCTTCATAGCAACGTTCAGGATAAAGTCATGCTTCGTGTAGTGTACTCACTTTATAGTTAGGCACTATGAACGATAACAATAATTCATGAAATATTTTATTGAGGAAAATGTTATGAAGCTGAAAACATTATCAATTGTAATGATGTCAGTGGCTGTGTCTGGAGTAGCAGTAGCTGACGAATTACGACTTTTACAAAAAAATGAAAACAACTGGGTGTCTGCAGCCGGTAACTATAACAACCAACGTTATAGCAAACTAGCACAAATCAACAAAGATAACGTTGCTGATTTGAAAATGGCA